>CAZJKH010000004.1:0-176333 GCA_964546735.1 uncultured Methylococcales bacterium
CGTGGACGCATCCAGCTATTTCGGGCCAGACCGCCGCCGGCGTGACGATCCCCGTCACCATGGGCATCTTCGCCGCCGGCGCCGCCGAGATCTCCACCGCCACCAATTCCTCAAGTTCAAGACAGCTTTCCAGGATATGTAAGGTCTTGCCACCTGGGGCAGCGCATACGTCCAGCACCCGTTGTCCAGGTCGGACCGCCAGCAAGGGAGCAGCTAACTGAGCTGCGGCATCCTGGACCGAGACCAAACCTTCCGCAAAGCCGGGTAGGACTTCCACTGGGACCGGTTGATCTAGTACCAATGCTGAATCGACCTCAGCCACCGGTTGGGCTACCAATCCCTGTTCGCGCAAGCGCTGCTGGTAAGCTACGCGAGAGATACGGGCCAAATTCACACGCAAGACTAAAGGAGGTTGGCGATTATTCGCGGCTAAAATCGCTTCTGCTTGCTGCGGCCAAGCTTGCTCGATGCGCCGCCTAAGCCAAGCAGGATGGCTGGCAAAAGCCTCAGCATCGGCGTCTGCAGCAGCCTCCAACCGATCTCGCTGGCGCTGGTAGCCGCGCAGCAGCGCATTGAGCAGGGGCTTGGCCCAGCGCTGGCGTGCGGCAGCGACCGTCTCAGCCACGGCGGCATAAGGTTTGACTGCCATAAACGCCAACTGGTGCAACCCGATTAGGGCTAGCACATGCACCTCTGGGTCTTTTAAAGGGCGGTGTAAAAGCAGCTTGAGGATAAACTCGAGGCGATGATACCAACGCAGCGTACCAAAACACAAAGCCTTAAGGAACGCCTGCTGAGCTGCAGGTACCTGGGTCAGAGCGCGAGGTAATACTTCCGCCAGCGATTGGCCGGTCAAAACCTGCCGCACTACTTGGGCAGCGATCGCACGGACATTGCTCACAGATAGATCAGGCAAGCAACATGCCTTGGCATGGGTGGGCATTGAGGAACGCCTGCGCCGACATCGGCCGACCGCCTGGCAATTGTACTTCCAACAGACGCAGACAGCCCTCTCCGGTCGCCACCTCTAACGTCCCTCTAGCGCTCACAATCGTGCCCGGGGGATCCGACACTGGCCGGTCAATCGCTTCCGCACGCCAGATTCTAAGCCAAGTTTCCCCGAAGCGGGTAAATGCCACCGGCCAGGGATTGAACGCTCGGATGGCCAGGGCTAACTTCCAGGCAGGTTGCGACCAGTTAAGGTGGGCTTCCTCCTTGCAGATTTTAGCCGCGTAAGTGGCCTGGGAGTCGTCCTGAGGGATCGGTTCCAAGGTCCCCGAAGCAATGGCAGACAGCGCTCTCAGTAAACACTCAGCTCCTAATTCAGCCAGGCGATAGCTAAGCTCGCCTGCCGTCTCGCCGGGCAGGATAGGAATGGCTTGTTGCAGCAGCATAGGGCCTGCATCTAGCTGCTCTACCACCTGCATGATCGTAATGCCGGTCTTTCGGTCACCTGCCAAGATCGCGCGCTGGATAGGCGCTGCGCCGCGCCAACGGGGAAGCAGAGAGGCGTGAACGTTGATCGCCCTTAAAGGGGGAATTGCCAGCAGCGCCTGAGGTAGAATCAAACCGTAGGCAGCCACCACCAGAAGGTCAGGCTTTAGGCGCGCAAACGCTTCGATGGCTTGCTCGCTGCGCAAAGTAGCCGGCTGGAACACGGGCAACCTATGGCTTAAAGCCACTTCCTTGACCGGGCAGGAAGTCAATTTCTGGCCACGCCCAGCCGGGCGGTCGGGCTGGGTGTAAACAGCGATCACCCGATGCTCGGACGCCAACAGCGCCTTAAGACTGGGCACGGCAAAATCAGGCGTGCCTGCAAATACGATCCGCATGAATCTTAAATCGCCGCAACGGCGGTTTCCTTTTCTTTCGCTTGACGGCTTGCTTTGAGCAATCTCTTGCGTATTCTCTGGCGCTTGAGGGGAGAGAGGTAATCTACAAACAGCTTGCCATCTAAATGGTCGATCTCGTGCTGGATACACACCGCCAGCAAGCCTTCAGCTTCCAGTTCAAACGGCTTCCCGCTCAGGTCCAGAGCCTTGACTTTGACTTTTTCAGCGCGGCAGACCTTTTCAAACACCCCAGGTACCGACAGGCATCCTTCTTCACGCTCCTCAGTACCACTGCGAGCCAGGATTTCTGGGTTGATCAGACATAAGGGTTGATCTTTGGTTTCCGAGACATCGATGACGATGACCCGTTTCTGCACATTCACCTGCGCCGCCGCCAAGCCGATACCTGGAGCAGCGTACATGGTCTCAAACATATCGTCTACCAACTTTTGAATCGAGGCGTTTACTGCCTCTACTGGTTTGGCCTTCTTACGCAGCCGTTCGTCGGGGAATTTTAGGATCTCCAATAAGGCCACGATCGCCTCCTATTGCAGCACGTAGAACTGGTATTTTAGCCGAATTGAACTAGACTTTGAACGAAGCATGCCAAGAGTCTTTTGGATTCTCGCTATCACAAAGACTGATCTCCTTGATAAAAGTTGCATTCTTGCCGAATTGGCGCTCAATGGCTGGAGGAACGTTCATGCACGCTTTCTGGGGTTTCATCATCGCGTTAAGTTTGGGTTTAGATAGCGCAAAAGCCCATGGCGAGGAAATCGCTTTGGCACCAGACCACCCGCAGCGTTACACGGTAGTCAAAAACGACACGCTGTGGGACATCGCTGCCAGATTTTTAAAAAACCCCTGGCAGTGGCCGCAAATCTGGAAGGCTAATCCCCACATCCACAATCCTGACCTAATTTACCCCGGCGATGTGCTGATATTGGAATACCTAGATGGAAAACCGCACCTTGTCCTAAAACTGGAAAAGCTCAAGCCTCAGATTCGAGAGGCTCCTGTTAAACAGCCCATTCCTACGATTTCCTATGAAGCCGTGCGGCAGTTTCTGACGACGCCTAGGGTGGTGACCAAAGCAGAACTTGAAGCTGCGCCTTATGTCGTCAGCTTGGTTAACAACCGTCTGATAGGAGGTAGCGGCGATGCGATCTACGTCCGCGGCATCAAAGACAACAAGACGCAAGCATACACCCTGTTTCGCCAAAGCAAGGCCTTGGAAGATCCCGAAACCCACGAGATCTTGGGCTATAACGCCCTCTACATCGCCGATGCCCAGCTGACGCGCCCAGGCGATCCGGCCACCTTAGTCATCACCCGCAGTGTGCGCGAAGTGCTGGTCGGCGATCGCCTCTTGCCCCCGGCTGAAGAATCCTTCGCGATAGATTATCATCCGCACCCACCTGCTAAAGATATCCAGGGACACATCATCGATGTCTTAGACGGCGTCTCCCAAATCGGCCTCCACCATCTAGTGGTCATCGACCGAGGCACGCGGGATGGGATCGAGCGAGGCCATGTGCTCGCGATTTGGCAGCAGGGGGCCAAAGTACTCGATCCAGTGGCCAAATCGACTTCAGAATGGGTTACCTTGCCCGCGGAAAGATCTGGACTGGTATTGATTTTCCGCCCGTTCGAACGGGTCAGCTATGGCATCATCATGCAAGCTACTCTCCCTATCCATCTAGGAGATAAAGTCAAACGACCTTAAGCCTTGACTCCTGAAACCCTCGAGCTGCGTTATTTACTCGCTCTGGCCCAAGCGCCAGGCATTGGGTCACGGACGTTTCAGGCCCTGCTCAAGGTCGGCATCGAGCTGCCCGACCTGTTTCAGCTGCCGGCCTCAGGCTTGCGTGAATTGGGCTTAAGCGAGCGCGCCATCGAAGCGCTGCGCCGCCCTGACTGGGAGGCGGTCGATCGCAGCTTAGCCTGGGCAGCTCAACCAGGCTGCCATATCCTGATCCTCACCGACCCTGCCTATCCGCCCCAACTCAAAGAAATTGCCTCTCCACCTCCTGTGCTGTTCGTCCACGGCCAGCCAGGCATCCTGCACCGCGCGCAACTGGCGATCGTCGGCAGCCGCAACCCTTCCAGCATGGGCCGAAAACTTGCGTTCGAATTCGCTCGCTCCTTGGCGGAGTTAGGTTTAGTGATCACCAGTGGCTTGGCGCTCGGCATCGACGGAGCAGCCCATCAAGGGGCGCTGGCCAGCGGGACCACGATCGCCGTCGTCGTCACTGGCCCGGATCAAGTCTACCCGCCGCAACACAAAAACCTAGCCGCAGAGATTGCCACCTGCGGCGCAATCGTGTCAGAATTTCTTCCAGGAACGCCAGTGCACGCTAAACACTTCCCACGCCGCAACCGAATCATTGCGGGTTTATCTATGGGTACCTTAGTCGTGGAGGCCGCGCGCAGGAGCGGCTCTTTGATCACGGCACAGTTTGCGCTGGAACAAGGGCGAGAGGTGATGGCAATCCCCGGCGCTATCCACAATCCCCAAGCGAAAGGATGCAATGCCTTGATCCGGGAAGGGGCTACCCTGGTGGAAACCATTGAAGATATTTTAGAAACCTTGAATTTTATTCCACCGGCTTCCTCTATACTAGACACCCCAAAGTCCTCCGGCACGCCAAGTGATGAACTTAGTGAAGATTATCAGGACTTATTAAGTAAAATCGATTATGTTCCTACCCCAGTGGACCGGTTGATAGAGATGACTGGGCTGACCCCTGCAGATTTAGCTTCTATGCTGCTGGTGTTGGAACTGAAAGGGTATATTGCTGCTGCTCCCGGCGGTTGTTACCAACGGACTCGTTAATAATTTGACGGCCTTAAGAAAAGCGCCATGAAAGAAAACGTATTTGATGTGCTGTTGTACCTATTTGAGCATTATTTAGATGGAGACCGAGAGCTCATACCTGATCCAGATTCCATCCGTACTGAGCTGATTACGGCTGGATTCCCACCTCGGGATATCGACAAAGCGTTTCAGTGGTTGGAATCTTTAACCCAAGGCCAACCGATTCAGACCACCATACCGACTTTCCGCATTTATGCCCCGGAAGAAATGGCAAAGTTAGATCGGGAATGCCGAGGATTGCTCTTATTTTTAGAACAAAGCGGTATCCTCAATCCCTCCAATAGAGAACTGGTCATCGACCGGGCCATGGCGCTGAGCGCTGAAGAGCTGAATCTGGAAAACCTAAAGTGGATCGTGCTCATGGTGCTGTTTAGCCAGCCAGATCAAGAGATGGCTTTTGCCCGCATGGAAGAGCTAATCTACGATCATGCTCCGATCGCCCTCCATTGAACCTAAGGGCTTAAACGCAACCTTATGATTGAGATCAAAATATACGCTTAAAACTCATGACCCAACATCTTCTCATTGTCGAATCGCCCGCGAAAGCTAAAACCATCGCCAAATACCTAGGACCTAATTTTAAGGTGGTCGCCTCCTACGGACATGTGCGTGACCTGATTCCTAAGGAAGGCGCAGTCGATCCTGAGCACGACTTCGCCATGACCTATGAGCTGATCGAGAAGAACAAAAAACACGTCCAATCCATCATTCAGGCGGCCAGGCAATCAGAAGCTTTGTATTTAGCCACCGACCCAGACCGCGAGGGCGAGGCGATCGCCTGGCATATTCTAGAGATTCTCAAGGGGGAGATCCCGAGCGAAAAACCCGTACTTAGGATCGTCTTTCACGAAATCACCCCCAGGGCGATCCAGGAAGCACTCAAACAGCCTGGTCAACTGTCTACCGACTTAGTCGATGCTTACAAAGCCAGGCGCGCGCTAGATTATCTGGTAGGGTTTAACCTATCGCCTTTATTGTGGAAAAAGATCCGCCGGGGGCTTTCAGCCGGCCGCGTGCAAAGTCCGGCGTTGCGCATGATCGTCGAGCGTGAGATTGAAATTGAGAATTTTAAGCCGCAGGAATATTGGACCATCGAGGCTATCTGCCAAACCGGTGAGCAACCTTTTACGGCGAAACTGATTCAATATCAGGGCGAAAAAGTCAAGCAGTTCAGCATCACCGATGCCGAACACGCTGCAGCCTGGCGCCAGACTTTACTGGACCTCGCCCAAGGATACCTAACCGTCGTCCGGCTAGAGAAGAAACAGCGCAAGCGCAATCCAGCGCCTCCTTTTATCACCTCAACCCTCCAGCAGGAAGCCGCGCGCAAGCTTGGGTTCTCTGCCCATCGCACCATGGCAGTTGCCCAGCAGCTTTATGAGGGCATAGAGATCGGCGGCGAAACCGTAGGCTTGATCACTTACATGCGCACTGACTCGACCCAATTGGCGCATGAGGCGGTAGAGGAAATCCGCCATCTGATCGCATCGATGTATGGTCAAGACAACCTGCCGCCTCAACCTAGGGTATTTAAAACTAAGTCTAAAAATGCCCAAGAAGCCCACGAGGCGATCCGCCCGACTTCCGTTTACCGCTTGCCATCCCAGGTCAAACCTTATCTGACGGCAGATCAATTCCGGCTTTATGAGCTGATCTGGCAACGTACTGTCGCCTGCCAGATGATTCACGCCACCTTCTCGACCTGCGTGGTGGATCTGGCTTGCGGTATCCCTGCTAACCTGCTGCGCGCTACCGGCTCGACCATTGCCCATCCTGGCTTTCTGGCCGTCTACGAAGAAGGCAAAGACGATCCAGGCCAGGAAGACGAAAATAGGTTGCTTCCCCCGATGCAGGAAGGGCAAAAGATCCGGTTACAAGATCTCTTAGCCACGCAGCACTTTACCGAACCTCCGCCGCGCTACACCGAGGCCACTTTGGTCAAAGCGCTGGAAGAGTACGGAATTGGCCGACCATCCACTTATGCCAGCATCATTTCTACCCTGCTCAATCGGGAATACGCCGTGCTGGAAAATAAACGTTTCAAACCCACCGATATCGGGCGCATCGTCAACCAGTTTCTCACTGACCATTTTACCCGCTACGTCGACTATCATTTCACCGCTGATCTGGAAGATCAGCTCGACGCTATTTCCCGCGGAGAAAAACCTTGGATCGCTGTCTTGCAGGAATTTTGGCGCCCGTTCCAGCAGCTAGTCCACGATAAAGAAACCAGTATCAAGCGCTCCGACGTCACCCAAACGCCGCTCGATGAGCGTTGTCCAGAATGCGGCGGTCAACTGGCTATTCGCTTAGGGCGTAACGGCCGTTTCATCGGTTGCGGGAATTTCCCTACATGCAAGTACACTCGAAACCTCTCTGACGACCAAGCTACCGCCGAACCTGAATCCCAAAGGGAGTGCCCCGCGTGTGGCGGTCAGTTGCAAGTTAAAACAGGGCGCTACGGCCGCTTTCTAGGCTGTAGCAACTACCCCAACTGCCGCCATATCGAACCGCTGGAGCAACTGGAGCAACCGGAAGACACCGGTGTCTTTTGTCCCCAATGCAGGACCGGTACCCTGCTCAAGCGTAAATCCAAAAGCGGCAAAATTTTCTATTCCTGCTCCACTTACCCCAGCTGCAACTACGCAGTGTGGAATCCCCCGTTGGCTGAACCCTGCCCTAATTGCGGCTGGTCGATCCTGACCTTGAAGACTACCCGGCGCCGGGGAACCGAAAAGGTCTGTCCGCAAAAAGGCTGTGGGTTTATCTCACCCTACGCAGAAGACACGTTAATCGCTGAAGCTGTGGCTTCCTGAGCATAAACCGGCTTGCGAGCCATCAGAGCGCCCAATACGATTCAACCCTTAAGGGGATCAAAGGCGCGCTGGTCCAGTCCGCAGGCAATTTCTGCGCAATGACCTGAAAGTTACCTGGCCGTGCGCACAGCGCGGCACAGATACCTTCTCCCAGCACCAATTCATGAACCGCCCAGCCTGTCGCTGGGTCACATGCTTTCGGCACTGCGATCAGGCTAGCCCCACTGGCTTCCAACGCAAAGGCTAACCGCTGAATTCCCAAAGCAAGCCCACGTCCGTAGGCCTTAGTCAAGGCTTCCTTAAGGGTCCAGAAACGAAAAAAGGCGCGCAGTCGTTCTCTTTCTGGAAGCTCCTGCCACGCATTCCATTCCAAAGGAGCTAGACACCGCTTTGCCAGGCGCTCCAAATTGGCAAGCGGTCGAACCACTTCTATGTCTATTCCCAGCGCTCTATTCCAACCCACAGCCAGGAGCATCAGATCTTGGGAATGGGAGAGATTGAAGGCCAACCCGTCAGGTTCTAACAGGTAAGGTTTACCCCACGGTCCGCGGATAAAATCGAGCGACGCAGGGGACACCTCCAAGCACCTCCCTAACAGCCAGCGCACTTGCCCCCAGCAGGCGATGTAGCGCCGCCTTACCTTTGGCAATAGCTGCCGTGCTCGCTGTCGCTCCTCGGCAGAGAGCACCGCTTGACACTGCGCAAAACCCTCAGGCGAAAGCGCCAGGGACAATTGCCAGACGATCACCTCGTCTGCCCGGAACAAACCTCGCTTCCCCCTCACTCCACCTTTGCCATCCCCTCGCCGCGGGGATCAGAAGCCGCTTCAACTCGGTTCAATCCAAGGTCCCAGACAATCGCCTGCATGTTGCCGTAAGGTTCTTCTAGGGCTCGCAAACGATGCCCCAAGGATGCTAGCACCCGCTGCTCGCGCGCAGTCAAGGCACCAGGTTCGTACTGAATCTCATCGGGCAGATATTGATGGTGAAAGCGAGGCCAGCTCACCCAAGTAGCTGGGCGAAAACCGGCAGCGAAATCCAGCACCGCCAGCGTGACCATAGAAATGATCCGGCTGCCTCCTGGCGTGCCTACGATAGCTACTCGATCCGGCGCCTCTAGGAAAGCCGGTGTCATGCTCGACAGCATGCGCTTGCCTGGGGCAATCACATTGGCTTCGCCGCCGACCAAACCGTATAAATTCGCTACCCCAGGTGCAATGGCGAAGTCGTCCATCTCGTCGTTGAGGAGCACGCCGGTTCCCGGCACGGTGAAACCGGAGCCGAACAAGTAATTGATGCTCAAGGTCGCCGCCACCCGATTGCCTTCTCGATCGAGGATGGAGAAGTGGGTAGTAGCAGTGGAAGCTACAGGCTCTGGAGCTTCGGCTAGCCAACCGCTAGGCAGAGCGCGGTCAAGGCGAATGGCAACACGCAGCCCGGCTGCATAGGCGGGGCTTAACAGCAGATTTAACGGCACCTCAGTGAAGTCGGGATCGCCCAGATATAAAGACCGATCGCGATAGGCACGGCGCCAGGCTTCCACGATCAAATGCTTAGCGATAGCTGAATCGAGCCGAAACAAAGGCCAAGGAGAAAGAATATTAAGGGTTTCCAGAAGGACTGCCCCACTGGCAGGAGGAGGAGCAGTCGAAATTTTGACCTGGCGGTAGCGACCGACTAAAGGCTGGCGTTCGATGACCTGATAGCGAGCCAAATCCTCAAGGCGCCAAATCCCACCGGCACGGCGCACCTCGGTCACCAGCTGTTCTGCCACCCACCCAGCATAAAACCCCTCTCGCCCTTTCTGGGCAAGCGCCTCCAGCACTCGGGCAAGATCCCTCTGGACTAAGCGAAAACCCGGCTCAGGCAGCTCCCCCTGCTGTAAGAAAATCTCAGCGCTTGCTGGATATCGTTTAAGCACCGCCAAGCGTTGGCGCACCTGATGTAGATAGCGCTCACTGACCCAAAAACCTTCCCGCGCTAACTGGATCGCTGGCGCTAAGCTCACCGCCAACGGCAGGCGACCATACGCTTTAGCCAGGTGTGCCAAGGCAGCTGGCAACCCGGGAATGCCGGCCGCCAAGGGGCCATCGACAGATAAACCGGGAACTACCTGGCCGCGTTCGTCCAGGTACATCTCCCGAGAGGCTACCAAGGGAGCACGCTCACGGGCATCTATGACGATCTGGAATCCATCCTTGGCGCGATGGAGGAGAAAAAACCCACCGCCGCCTAACCCAGAACCAGTCGTTTCCACCACCGCTAAAGCCGCTGCTACCGCCACTGCAGCATCGAAAGCGTTGCCGCCCTGACGGAGGATAGTAAACCCAGCTTCAGTGGCGAGAGGATGGGCAGAGGCGATCGCCGCCTTTGGAGGCAGCGCGTCGGCAACAGCCGCCAGCGACCATCCTAGCAATATGCAGGCGGCAATCAGGCGCACGCTCTTTATCCTTCCTGCTTCAGGCGCAGGTATCTTTGATATAGGGTTGCGTGATCTTCACGCCGATCTGGATCTGGAATGATGCAATCGACCGGACAGACTTCCACGCATTGGGAAGTCGCATAGTGGCCCACACACTCGGTACAGCGCTCAGGATCGATGACATAGATTTCCTCACCCAAGGCAATGGCCTGGTTAGGACACTCCAGAACGCATACGTCGCAGCAAATGCAAGCTTCAGTGATCTTCAGCGCCATCACCCACCCCGCCGGAAAATTTCCCGCAGCCGCCGCTCTACCAGCGGCGGTACAAAGGCTGAGATGTCTCCCCCTAAGCGGGCAATCTCTTTGATCATACTTGAGGACACAAAAGCATATTGCTCAGCCGGAGTCAGAAAAACGGTCTCGATCTTCTCTCCCGCCAAGCGGCGGTTCATGGCCGCCAGCTGGAACTCATATTCAAAATCTGACACCGCTCTAAGACCCCGTAAAATCACCTGCGCACCGTGCTGGCGCGCACAGTCCACCAACAGATTCGTAAACCCGGTGACTTTGACATTGGCAAATCCTGCCAGCACCTGGCGGGTAAGCTCAACCCGCTCAGCAAACGGCAACAGCGGGTGTTTGTCGCGGTTTTCAGCCACCGCTACCAACACTTCATCGAAAATTCTAGCCGCCCGCGCCACCAAATCGCTATGGCCATTGGTGATAGGATCAAAGGTACCTGGGTAAATCGCAGTCACCATTTATGTTCTCACATACAAATGACATCCTACTTCCCCCACGCGCTTCGAACGAAGCGCCTTCCACGTAGAAGGCACCGGTGGAATGAGCCGGTTTTCCGCCTCTACATAGATTTTGGCACCGGGCGCAAGCCACCCGCGCGTTTCCAGAAGCTCGCAGCATATCCCTACCAGTTGCTGCCCATAGGGTGGGTCCAAAAACACCAGTTCAAACGGCACCGCTTCAGTACGCTTGAGAAAGCGCAACACGTCGCAGTTGACTACCTCCACTGCCTCCGCGCCTAAGCGGTTGCGGTTCTCCAAAAGTTGCCTGACCACCCGCGGATGAGATTCCACTTGGACTACCCTTTTTGCGCCGCGCGATGCCGCCTCAAACCCCAACGCCCCGCTTCCTGCAAACAGATCCAGACAGCTTGCCTCGGCCACTTCCTCCCGCAACCAGTTAAACAAGGTCTCGCGCATCAACGCAGGGGTTGGGCGCAGCTCTGCCACTTT
Source organism: uncultured Methylococcales bacterium (assembly GCA_964546735.1). Lineage (GTDB taxonomy): Bacteria > Pseudomonadota > Gammaproteobacteria > Methylococcales > Methylothermaceae > Methylohalobius. Next base: position 11,203 of record CAZJKH010000004.1, read on the forward strand.
CGGGAAGACCAGCTTCCGCCCCCGGAATTGGCCAGCGATGAGGCGGATTTCATGGTTTCTTCGCATCGCCTATGCGGCCACCGCCCACCAACACCGTCTTAAATTGGCTTGGATCAAGCCGGCGCTGAAAGGCATCGACCACCTCCTTACGCGTCACTGCCTCTACCTTTTTAGGAAACGTGTCCAGGTAATCCAGCGGCAAGTCATAAAATGCAATCATCGCGACGTAATCGGCTAATTTAGCATTGCTGTCATAGTTCAATACAAAACCGCCGGTGATATTTTTCTTGGCTGCGATCAGTTCCTCCTCGGTCGGTCCCTGTTCAAGATAAGCGCGAATAGTACGATGCAATACTTCAAGGGCCGCTTGCGCTTGATCATTGCGGGTTTGGAGACTGGCAAGATAAGGACCTTTCTCTTTCAGCGGGAGGAAATAGCTGGCCACGCTATAAGAAAGGCCGCGCTTTTCCCGTACTTCTTTCACCAGGCGGGACGTAAATCCACCGCCTCCCAACACGTGGTTCCCCACAACCAGCGGAAAATAATCCGGATCACCGCGCACAATAACGGGCATCCCAGTCACAATGTGAGTCTGAGCTGAGGGAAACGGCTGATGCTGCACCTGCTCGGTAGAACTGACCTCTTTTACCTTTGGGATCGAGGAAGAGGGGTCTCCTGGAGGCAAATCTTTCATCAACGCTTCCGCAACGGCTTGCGCCTGCCTGCGGTCAAGTGCGCCTACGATGACGATGACGCTATTTTTAGCCGTATAGAACCGGCGATGGAATGCCTCAAGGTCCTCGCGCTCGATCGTCTTGACCGTCTCGATTTCGCCTTCGGTCGGATGGGCATACGGATGATCGCCATAGATTGCCTTGAAGATCATCATCGTCGCTAGCTGATCAGGAGATTCCTCCCGCTGCTTCAAGGCGAGCAAAAGGCGCTGTTTTTCCCGTTCAAAATCCTCTTCGGCAAAGCGGGGAGAAGATAAGATTTGGCGCACGGTCGCAATCGCAGCTTTAAGCTTGTCGGGTTCGGTCAGGCTGCGCAGATGCAGCCAGGCCGAATCGCGCGAGACCCCGCTGTCTAACCGGGCGCCGACATTCTCTAGCCGCTGCGCGATCGCATCGGCGTTTAAGTTCCCCGCCCCTTTGTTCAACAGCATAGAGGCTAGCATCGCCAAACCGTATTTTTCGCCATCAAAGGCGCTACCTGCGGCAAATACGATGCGGATATCAACTAATGGCAGCTCAGGATTCTGGACATAGTAGACTTTAGCGCCTTTGGCAGTCTGCCACAGCTCGATCTTAGGACCGGCCCAAGCAGCCATCGCTCCCCACCAGAAGATCAGCATGCAAAAGGACAGGCGCTTAGCGAACATATTTGCCTCCTAGGCTAGATTCAGGCTCAGCTTTAGGTTTTCGCTTTTCCTTAACCGGCAGAGGTTCAAGGTAGGCAACCGTCAATCGCTCTGGCAGCAAGTATTTGCGTGCCACCTCCTGGACCTGTTCAGCCGTTACCTGGTGGATTTTGTCTACATACTCGTCCATCCGTTGCCAACCGAGTCCGATAGTTTCCAGGAGGCCGATCTGCATCGCTTGATAAAACATCGAGTCGCGCTCGTAAATCGTTTCCGCAGTGACCTGGGTTTTGACGCGCGCTAATTCCTCAGGCGTGACAAGCTCGGTTTGAAGTTTTCGAACCTCCTCGTGCAAAGACTGTTCCAATTCAGCCAGGGTATGACCCTGGGCAGGCGTACCGTCAAGCAAGAGTAAGGTTGGCAGACGATCGTAGAGGTCATAACTGGCGCTGACCGAGGCAGCGATTTGGCGGCCTCGGACTAGACGCGAAGACAAGCGTGCGCTCTCCCCGCCGTCTAGGATTTCCGCCAGCACTGTCAGCGCATACGCCTCCCACTGCTGTTCCTTCGGCAAGCTGGCAAGCACTGGTACCTTGTAGCCCATGACGAGGTAAGGGAGTTCAGCTGGCAGGCGCAGCGTCAGCCGTCGTTCTCCCACCTGTTCCACTTCCGTACGGGGCTTGAGAGGCGGAATGGCACTGGGTTTGAGCTTGCCAAACCAACGTTCAGCTAGTTTCAGCGTTTCCTTCGGATCCACATCCCCTACCACCACCAAAGTGGCGTTGTTAGGGGCATACCAAAGCCGATACCAGCTTTTCAGATCCTCAAGTGTCAAATGCTCTATATCCGCTGGCCAGCCGATGACAGGATTACGATAGGGACCATTGGTATAAGCTGTCGCCATAAAATGCTCGATCGTCTTGGCACGGGGCTGGTCTTCAGTACGCAGGCGACGCTCTTCCAGCACTACCTGTTTCTCTTTGCTGAACTCTTGCTCACCCAGGCGCAAGTTCTGCATCCGATCCGCTTCTAGCTCAAAGGCGACCGCAAGGCGTGAGCGCTCAAGACTTTCAAAATAGGCAGTGTAATCGGCGCCTGTAAAAGCGTTCTCACGCCCGCCATTTTCCGCAATGATGCGCGAAAACTCTCCCGGTCCATACCGGTCGGTGCCTTTGAACATCATGTGTTCGAGCATATGGGAAATGCCCGTAAGACCCTCGTATTCATAGCTGGAACCGACTTTATACCAAACCTGGGAGACCACCACTGGCGCCCGATGATCCTCCTTTACGATCAGCTTTAGCCCGTTGTCTAACCTAAACTCGTGAACCTTGCTAACCGCCGGGGCAAGTTTTAGTAAAAAAAACATCGCCAGCAACATCAGCCACTTCCACCTTACCTTCTTCATCACCACTCCTTTCCAGCCGCTTTGATCCAGCTCTTATTTTACCGCCAGAATCGATGCCTGGCTGGGGCATCTTCCATGATAAAATAAACCTAAATTTACCTCAGCCGATGAAATGAACACTTCGCTTACCCAGCTTGCACCGCGCTGGCGGGCTTATTTCACTTTATGCAAACCTAAAGTAGTCGCCATGATCGCGTTCACCGCGGTGGTGGGAATGTTTCTCTCAGTACCCGGCATAGTACCATGGCAACCGCTTCTGTTTGGGACTTTAGGCATCGCTTTGGCAGCAGCCTCTGCGGCGGCTTTCAACCACTACTTGGATCGCCACGTGGATGCTGAAATGGGCCGCACTTGCAAGCGACCTCTCCCGCAAGGGGAAATCGATCCCCCTAGGGTACTGATCTTCGCTTCCCTGCTCGGCATCGCTTCCATGATCATCCTAATACGGTGGACAAACTGGCTGACCGCAGGATTGACTTTCCTATCCCTGATCGGCTATGCGGTGATCTACACTGTCTATTTGAAACGGGCCACGCCTCAGAACATCGTCATCGGAGGCGCTGCCGGCGCGGCCCCTCCTATTCTTGGCTCGTGCGCCGTATTAGGGACAATCCATCCTTATGCAGTGCTGCTTTTTCTGATCATCTTCCTCTGGACGCCGCCCCATTTCTGGGCGCTCGCCATCGCCAAACGGAACGAATATACCAAAGCAGATATTCCCATGCTCCCGGTCACCCACGGGGTAGAATTTACCGGCCTACAGGTATTCCTTTATACTATTCTTTTGTTTGTCGTCAGCTTGATCCCCTACCTTACCCACATGAGCGGCCTGCTCTATCTGGGGATAGCTTCCCTGCTCGGCGGAGGATTTTTGTATCTTGCCTGGAGATTGCGCTGTCAACCGGAAGATACCCGCTTAGCCATGCGCACCTTTGCCTATTCCATCTTTTACTTAGCAGGTATCTTCACCGCTCTCCTGCTAGACCACTATCTGACTACAGCAGGTTAGGCTGCCATTTCCCCCATCATCGTTTTCAATTTCCGAAGCGCATTGCTTTCTAACTGGCGAATGCGCTCAGCAGACACCCCATACGTTGACGCCAGCTCTTGCAAAGTAGCTTTTTTCTCTCCTAACCAGCGCGACTTGAGGATCTCCCGGCTGCGCTCGTCCAACCGCGCTAGCGCCTGCTGTAGCTGCTTGGATTGGAAATCACTCCACTGCTTCTCCTCCAATTGCCGGGCAGGATCTTCCTCGCCATCATCGGCCAGATAATGCATCGGCGCCAAGGAACGCTCCTCCTCTTCCTCAGCGCTACCGTCGAAAGCCAGGTCGAAGCCATTTAAGCGCTGCTCCATCTCACGCACAGCTTCGACTTTCACACCCAAGTCTTTAGCAATCGTCTCAGCTTCTTCCTGGTTCAGCCAATTCAGCTGCTTTTTAGCCTTGCGCAGATTGAAGAACAGCTTACGTTGAGCCTTAGTTGTGGCAATTTTGACGATTCGCCAATTGCGCAGAATAAACTCATGAATCTCGGCCCGAATCCAGTGCACAGCAAAGGAGATCAATCTTACTCCTAAAAAAGAAGGATCATAGCGCTTGACCGCCTTCATCAGACCGACATTGCCTTCCTGAATCAAATCCGCTAAAGGCAGGCCATAGCCCAAATATCCTTTGGCAATTGGAACGACATAGCGCAAATTGGCCAAAACCAATCGCCTGGCGGCCTCAATATCGTTCTGTTGCCGGTAACGAGTCGCCAATTCTCGTTCTTCTTCCGGATTCAAGGGTGGAATCTGATTGACAGCAACGATGTAATCATTGACTGAGCTGATCGATTTACCAATGCTTGCAATCGCCAAAGTGTTGCTCATATCCTTCCCCTTTTTACATTAAATTTTAGCGCCTATTGGAGCATTGCTCTTCGGTCTCAGTTCCATCCTGGTACAACTACGTGGCGCTGCCCTAAAACCAGTTCAGCAAACAATGCGTCGACGAACGCTTTCGCATCGAAGACTTGGAGATCGTCGATTCCCTCGCCGATACCGATGAAGCGGATCGGAATCCCAAACTTTTTGGCCAAAGCGAAAATGACTCCCCCTTTCGCAGTACCATCCAATTTGGTCAGCACTAATCCGGAAACCCCGACTGCCTGATTGAATTGCTCAGCTTGAGCCAAGGCATTTTGGCCAGTGGTCGCATCTAGCACCAACAGTACCTCATGGGGCGCAGTAGGATCAAGTTTGGCCATAATCCGTTTAATTTTGGCCAATTCCTCCATTAAATTGGACTTGGTATGCAAGCGCCCCGCAGTGTCTGCAATGAGTACGTCGATCCCGCGCGCTTTGGCCGATTGGAGTGCGTCGTAGATGACCGACGCGGAATCGGCACCTGGATGTTGGGCAACAACCGGTACCCCATTGCGTTCTCCCCATACTTTGAGCTGGTCTACAGCAGCCGCACGGAAGGTGTCTCCGGCTGCTAGCATCACGTTGTGACCCTGATGCTTGAAACGCTGGGCCAGCTTACCGATGGTAGTGGTCTTGCCAACGCCGTTGACGCCCACCACTAAAATGACAAAAGGCTTATGCTCTGCGTCAATGCGCAGCGGTTCGCTGCACGGCATCAGGGTCTCAAGCAGAGCATCGCGTAGTACCTGCACGACTTCAGAAGAACCGCGCAGCTGGTGGCGCCCAAGCTTCTTTGTCAGGTCGTCGATGATTTGCCGCGTCGCTGTCACGCCCACATCTGCCATCAGGAGATGAGTTTCAATCTCCTCCACTAGCGCTGCATCCAGCTCCCTTCCACTCACCGCTAGATTGGTTAGAAACCCAGTCAACCCTCGGCGGGTTTTTTCCAGTTGAGTTTCAAGGCGTTCAAACCAAGCTACCGGCTTTGAAGGAAGCGGTAGGGCTACCTCATCTGGCAGTTGAATGCTCACCGCTGACCTAGAAGGTGCGCGCTGGAGAGAAAACTCGATGACACTGGCAGTCAGCAACAGGATGATTCCACCTAGCCCATGCGCCATCGCCAGGACTGGCAACGAATACCTCAATGTACCCATCCCTAGGGCGATCTCCACCAATAAGAGGAAATTGAGCAGCACGCCGAGCTTGCTCAGATGCGGGACCTTAGGATTAGAGCTGATACTGATGCCCAATCCAAACAGCACAGCAAAGCTAATCGCAGCTCCCACCCGGTGCAACCAGTGAATTGTGATCTGAGCTTGAGCGCCCAGCAAAGCCCATGCCGCTGGCCCACTTCCCCAGTGTTTCCAGAAGGCAAATGCCCGCCAATCCAGAGGCGGCCACCAAGCCCCCTGGCAAGTCGGAAAATCAGGGCAAGCCAAACCCGCAAAATTGGCGCTGACCCATCCTCCTAACACCACCTGCCCTAGCGTTATCCACCATGCAAACCTCGCATAACGGCGCAACCAAACAGTAGTGTCCAAAATCTTCCAATCTACCGCCTTGAGAGACAAATACCAAAACAAGGCAACCGCTGCCATCAATGCTGCCAACAGTAAATGAGCAGTCACCGCAGCTGGCCAAAGGTGCGTGATCACGACCAAGGTACCTAACCCTGCTTGCAGCCCATACAAACCTAACAGCCCCAAACTACCTAGTAAGGCCACCTGCCGGTTCAGTTGGCGCCAAGCTAATCCTGCTAATGCGAGCAGCACCATTCCCAAGACCGCTGCAGCGATCCGGTGTTCCATCTGTATCCAGGCCTGGAGCGGCTCATGTCCAGCGCGTTCAGCCGGCGGCCATAGGTAGCCATAGCAAAGAGGTACCTCCGGGCACGCTAACCCCGCTCCTATCGCCCGAACGTAAAAGCCCAAAGCCAGAGTCACCAAAATTAACCACAACGTCGCAAGAACCAGCTTTCTATACATAGAATTTTTCGTGCAACTTAGGAAGCTCAACCGATGCGAGAAGCGCGCAGGAGGCGCTGCAGGTCATGGTAGAGACCGTAAGGATTAAAGTTTGAATCATACCACATCATCAAATTACCCAAAGGGTCCATCAAGATGACCTGATCGCCTCGCCACGGAACTTTGGCGATTTCCTGTCTTAATTGTTCTAAAAAGGATGAAGAAACGGTAGCGAAATATAAATCCTTGTCTTTGTCTACCAAGCTCAAGGTTTCCATCGCCGGCAGAGCAGCATCCGACCAAATAGCCAAACGCCGTACCCTAGGAATATCTTTATTGAGGAGCAGATGGAGTTTGTAGGTGTTGGCAAGCGCCTCCTTACAAGCCTGCGCACAAGTCTGCGGGATGATGTGGATGAGCACCCAGCGCCCCTGGATTTCCTGCAGCGGACGCGAAGGCAATTCCGACAACGGCTGGAACAGAAGGTAGCTAACCTGCCTAGGTGGATCGATCAAGGTGCCGTGGTTGCCGGGTTTTCCCATCAGCCCAGGATGATTGACCAGATACCAGGCCATTATCATCGGCAACACGCCAATCGAAACGATTAAACCGCCTATCCACCACGCCTTAAACTTTTTTGCGCTGTCAGCCATGCTCCACCTGCTGCCTCCGTATTTCCCGCGCCCGCTTGAAACCATGCCGAATCCAAAGCCCTAAAGCAATCAAAGCAAAGAAGCTCCACTGGAGGGCATAGCCTAGATTCCTATGCGGATCGATAAAGTCAAGCTGCCATTCGCGCACATACCCATCTGCCTCATGTGGCGCTAATTTGATCTGAAAGTCCATAAGCGGCTGCCCCAACCGCTCCTCGATGACATTCGGCTCAATCTGCTGCACGACTGCAGGCCAGCCAGGGGTTGGCGCCTCCATTCCGCTTAGATGCCAACCAGGCACAGGAAAACGATCTACCATCCCGCTGATCGTTACGCGCCTGCGCAGCAGGGAAACCTCCGGCAAGGAAGTACGGTTCGGGTTGGCTGCCACCCATCCGCGGTTAACTAGCACCAGCTTGCGGCTACCTTCGATTTCGAATGGGGTGAACACCTCATAGCCGACGCGACCCTGCCAGATACGGTTATCCAGCAATAGCTGATGATCGCTGTCCCACGCCCCCGCGACGGTCACCGACCGATAACGCAACCGATCCTCCATCAACCGTTCATCGCCGTGTATAGTCAGCACCGGCGCCTGACGCTGGCGGATATTGAGATCAAGCAGCGCCTGCTTTTCCTCCGCCCGATTCACCTGCCATCTAGCCAACAGGAGGAATAACCAAACCGCTACTATGGTCAAAGCGGTTAAGGTCCATTTCGGTTTGAAAAAGACGCCCTGACTCTTTACTATCATGGTTTCTACTCTATCTGTCTACCGAGCATGCGGATTAAACTGCTTATTCTTTTAGCTTTTTTAGGCATTCTCTTGAGCTTAGGATCGGCGCTTTATTATTTATTCAACGACAGAAACCGCTCTCCGCGGACGGTTAAAGCGTTGACTACGCGTATTTCCCTATCCTTAGTCCTATTTTTCTTTCTATTGTTCGCTGCTAATCGAGGCTGGATCAAGCCTCATGGGATTGAGGCTGGTTTTCTTGCGAGCCAAAAAAAAGGCGCTATCAAGTAGCGCCTTTGATCGGATCCAAGCTTGACTTAGAGCCAATAGACGAAAATAAATAGCCCAAGCCACACGACATCTACAAAGTGCCAATACCAGGCAGCCGCTTCGAAGGCGAAATGATGGTCCGGATCAAAGTGGCCGCGCAATGCTCGAAACAGCACGATGGTCAAAAAAATCGCCCCAATGGTCACATGCAAGCCGTGAAACCCAGTCAACATGAAAAAGGTAGAGCCATAGACACCCGCCCTTAGCGTTAGGCCCATTTCGGTATAAGCATGATAGTACTCATAGGCTTGCAAGAGAACAAAGCTCACTCCTAAGGCGATGGTAGCGATCAACCCCTTGACCAACTGTTCGCGGTGATTTTTGAGCAATCCCCAATGGGCCCAGGTCACTGTCGCACCGCTGGACAGCAGGATCAAAGTATTCAAGGCTGGAATCCCCCATGCCTCCATCGGTTCAAATTCGCCGCCTACTTTCCCGGGGCCATTTGTAGGCCATGTTGGCTTATAATCTGGCCACAGAAGATGGGTAAACTCCCCCACCCCCGTTGTACCTTCGCCCCCTAGCCAGGGCACCGCATACATTCGGAGATAAAACAACGCTCCAAAAAAGCCTGCAAAAAACATCACCTCTGAGGCGATGAACCAAACCATGCCCCAACGGAAGGAGCGGTCTACTTGCTCATTGTAAAGCCTAGCAACGCTTTCATGGATGACCTCACCGAACCAGCCGACCATCATTCCAAGCACGATGAGAAGCCCCACCGCCATGAACCACCCACCGATGCTGGAACCCAACAGCTTGATAGAAAAGCCGACCATGAAGATAAACAATCCCAATGAGCCAAAAATCGGCCATCTTGCCTGGTGCGGCAAATAGTAGCTACCGCTTGTAGACACCATAACTTTCCCCTTAGATTCTTGTTAATTCAAACCGCTGCTTGCCCATTATTACCTATAAGCGATCGAAGACTTTCAAGACTGTCAAGACGTACAGTAACAGCGTCAAAATCCCTAAAGCAAAAGCAAAGATCAGGTCCTTTTTGCGGATATCCATCATTCCCCTTCATTCACATTCGATAGCTTTTTGGATATCGACGTCCTCGAAGGAATGATGATAGGGCATCGGCGAGGGGAGATTCCATTCCAGCCCATGGGATTTAGCCCCTTCCCACACCTCATCGGTTGCCTTTTCGCCCACGCCTCTAATCGCCTGGTAAACGACGTAGACCAAGATTAGCTGAGCAAAGCCAAAGATGAACGCCCCTACCGTAGACATCTGATTGAACTCGGTGAACTGGATCGCATAGTCTGGGATCCGCCGCGGCATCCCGGCCAGCCCTAAGAAATGCTGCGGGAAGAACAGCACGTTAAAGCCCAAGAACGAGAGCCAGAAGTGTAACTTACCCAACCGCTCGTCATACCTGACCCCAGTCCATTTGGGCAGCCAATAGTAAATCCCAGCAAAGATCGCAAATACCCCGCCGCCTACCAAGGTATAGTGGAAATGGGCGACGATGAAGTAGTTGTCATGATAATACAGATCCGCCGGCGCCTGAGACATCATGATCCCAGTGAAGCCACCTATGACGAACAGAACCAGAAACCCCAAAGCATTGAGCATCGGGGTCTCGAAGGTCAAAGACCCTTTCCACATCGTGGCCAACCAGTTAAACACCTTTACTCCGGTGGGAACTGCGATCAGCATCGTAGCGTACATGAAATACAGCTCCGCCGGCACTGGCATTCCGACTGTGAACTGGTGATGGGACCAGACGATAAACGATAAAAAGCCGATTACCGCGGTAGCGTACACCATTGAGTTCTTGCCAAATAGCGGTTTGCGGGAAAACGTCGGAATCACATGAGAGATGATCCCGAACGCTGGCAGGATAATGATATACACTTCTGGATGCCCAAAGAACCAGAACAGGTGCTGGAACAGGACCGGGTCACCGCCGCCAGCTGGATTGAAGAAACTGGTATTGAAATACTTATCGGTCAGCAGCATGGTCACCGCGCCTGCCAACACCGGCATCACTAGGATTAAGAGAAAAGCGGTGATCAGCCAAGTCCAGCAAAACATCGGCATCTTCATCATAGTCATACCTGGCGCACGCAGGTTGAAGATGGTGACGATGATGTTAATCGATGCCAGAATCGAGGACATACCTAAAAGATGCACGCTAAAGATGGTAAACGGCAGTGCATTTCCAGTCTGCAAGACCAGTGGCGGATACAGCGTCCAGCCCGCAGCGACTGCCCCGCCTTCCATAAACAAAGTAGAGGCAAGCAGCGCCGCAGCAAATGGCAATAGCCAAAAACTCCAGTTGTTCAATCGCGGCAGCGCCATATCCGGAGCACCGATCATCGGCGGGATCATCCAGTTGGCAAATCCAGCAAATGCTGGCATCACTGCCCCAAACACCATAATCAGGGCATGCAGCGTGGTCATCTGATTGAAAAAGTGGGGATCGACCAACTGCAGACCAGGTTGATACAGCTCCGCCCGAATAATCAATGCCATCGCCCCCCCGACGAAGAACATGATCAGTGCAAACGTCAGGTACAGGGTTCCGATGTCTTTATGGTTAGTAGTTGTCAACCACCTAAGCCACCCTTTAGGGGGAGCATGTTCATGATGTACGCCGGGTTCTACTATTGTTGCCATGTTCAGTTACCTCTCTTGATATTGGCGGTTCAAATCGATTCAGCGAAGGCTAGCGATTTCCTCAGGTTTTACCAAATCACCAGTTTGATTGCCAAAAGCATTGCGGACATAGGTGATGACCGCCGCTAGATCTTCGGCGCTGATGTTGGCATCTTTGCCAAACGCAGGCATCACTCCCTTGCCATTTAAAATGATCCCGAGCACCTGGCTGCGATCGCCAGTGACCACCGCACTCCCTGCCAATGCCGGAAATGCATTCGGAACACCTGCGCCGTTGCTCTGATGACAGCTAGTGCAGTGGGTGTTATATACGGCTTGCCCTAAGGTCATCGCCCGGTCAAGGCTCCACTCACCTGCAGCGGTAACCCCTTGGCTTTGTTTCCACTGGGCGACCCAAGCTTTATATTCGTCTTCCGTGACTGCCTTGACTACAATGGGCATAAACCCATGATCGCGGCCACATAGCTCAGTACACTGACCGCGGTAAATACCAGGTTTTTCGATCTTGACCCAAGCGGCATTGATATAGCCTGGGATGGCGTCTTTCTTCCAGCCAAAGGCTGGTACCCACCAAGCATGGATGACATCCGCTGACGTAATCAGAAAGCGGATTTTCTTATTGATCGGGACTACCAACGGATGATCGACATTCAATAGGTAGTTGCCCACCTTCTCAGGCGCCAAATCCGCACCTAGTTGGCGTGCCCGGTTGCTCGCCTCGTCCAGGCTGCTAAAGAACTTGATTCCCTCTTCAGGATATTCGTAGTGCCACTTCCACTGATAGCCAGTCACCTTAATGGTCATCTCAGCGCCGCCGGTATCCTCGATCCTGATCAACGCCTTCGTCGCCGGAACCGCTAAACCGATCAAGATCAGCACGGGGATGACGGTCCACACGATTTCCAGTTTGGTGTTTTCATGGAACGTGGACGGTACCGGATGCTTGGATTTACGGTAGTTAATGATCGAATAAAACATCACTCCAAACACCACCACCCCGATGCCCACGCATACCCAAATGGCATACATGTGGAAATCGTAAATCATGCGACTGGTTTCAGTGGGACCGACGGGGATGTTAAGCTGGTAATCCGCTGAGGCAGTTGCGGCCCCCAAGCTTAAAGCGAACGCGAGAAACAGCCGTTTAAAATTAAGTAGGATCACGGAATACTACCTCTTCAACAACTAATTAAATTTGTCGGCTAGCATGCAAGGCTTGACGTAACGATTGCGCTAACGCCAGTTTTTCTTCTTCCAGCAAAAACGCGCCGATTTCGACGCGTTTCCCGTGAGAACCTAGATGCAGCCTGCCTGGTTCATTCAAGCCCTTAGGGCTAGTCCAGTCTACGCGCACCCAAGGGCGATAAAATTCATGGCAGCACTTAACTCCGCTTACTGCACGCTCGATCCGGATTTTAACCGAGTCAAGAGTAATAATCTCGCAGATAGCGCTTTGGCGCATACTCCAACTCAACCCGTAAGCAAGCAACCCTAACTCAGCCCCAGAGAAAGGTAGAACAGGCCAGGCACCGACCAAGGCAAACCCTGTACTAATCACAGCCATCATGACTCCCACCATGCCGATCAGTATCTTTGCCTGATGCCGGCTCAACGAGGCATTGGGCTGCAATACCCACTGATATTCGTCAGGTTTCTCGCTTCGCTGCCGGATCATGCTTTACACGTGGAAAGAGCCCAGCCAAAACTGCACACTTAATGTACCTTATGATATCAATATGCAGCAAGTAAAAACCCTGATTCAAATCTGGAAAACCGCTTTTTTAATGACTAATCACAAACCTGGCTTTTTGTGCTTGACGGTCACTGGTGTCGCTTTCGCAAGCTCAATCGCTGCGCCCGCGCTTGCCCATGGTCAATTCCAGGAAAAAGACAATTTCTGGTTTGCCTGGTATTTCACGCCCGGCATCGCTTTGCCGCTCATTCTGATCGTTTGCATTTACTTTAGAGGATGGTACAAGCGCCGGCAGCGACAAAAGCCTATCTCTTTGGTGCGAACCACCGCCTTCTTAGCGGGAATGGGTTGTTTTCTGGTGGCGCTTCAATCCCCCATCGAACCGCTCTCCGACCACTTTTTTTTCATCCATCAAATCGAGCACATGCTGTTACGCGTTTTCGGGCCACTATTGACCATTTTCGCCATGCCTCTGGCGCCTCTGCTACAAGGCTTGCCACCTTGGTTTCGCCACCGGGTTTTGACTCCTTTGATCCACCACGCTTGGACCAAAGCCTTGTACCGCTTTCTCAGCCATCCAGTAGTGGCCCCAGTATTATTTGTCACCGTGCTGATCTTTTGGCAGATCCCGCCTATCCACGACGCCTCGGTACAGAACGCACTGCTTCACCATCTCATGCACCTGAGTTTCATTCTCACCGGATTTTTCTTCTGGTGGCTGATCGCCGACCCCCGTGGCTCCCGCACCAGATTATCCTATCCCCTGCGGCTCATCGTGCTATGGGCAGTGACACTACCGAATGCCTTAGTCGGCGCGGTCATCACCTTGTCCAAATTCTCTCTCTACCAGGTCTATGATGTCTTAGCCGGGCGCTGGCACATCGACCGCCTGCTGGACCAACAATTAGGAGGCATCCTGATGTGGAACGATACCATGATGGGGATCCTCGGCATGGCGGTGATTTTTCTGCTCTGGATTCGGGAAGAGCGTCCCGCTAACAACCGCCCGTCCAATCCCTTTCTAAATCATTTGACTGCCCAGCCGAACAAGGAAACAAAAGTGGCTTCGATATCCCCTGACGACCGGGCCGGATAAGCTGCCAACAATGCCTTAAAACTCTGCTTGCCTAACAAATGCCGCGGTCTACCAAAGGTGACATTGTGGGCACCGATTCCCTTGATTTCTTTGAGCAAGTCTAGCAGCGAAGGATAACGCTGTACGATCGTCTCCTGGGCAAGATGCCAGCGGGAAAACCCTACCCGATTTAAGGAAGCGGCTAAGAATTCTGAGGTCACAAAGCGATTCACATGCGTGTAGCTATCGACTTTCATCCAGGCTTGGCGCAACTCCTCCAAAGTCCCGCTGGCAAACGTGCTCACCAGTAACATACCACCAGGGCAGAGAATCCGCCGCATCTCGGCTAAAGCTTGAACGGGGTCAGGACACCACTGCAAGGCAAGATTGGTCACAATCAGTCCAGCGCAAGCCTCAGCCAAAGGCAAAGCCTCCGCATCTCCGACCAGAAAGCTCGCCTCCCCTGCCAGCCGGCAACGTGCCTGGCGCAGCATACCCTCGGCGATGTCCACCAGCAGGAGGGATCGCTTAGGATAGCGGCGCACCAACGCTTGGGCGCACCACCCCGTCCCGGCACCGATATCCACCAACCAGCCAGGCGGTGGCAGCTGCGGCAACGCCGCCAGCAAACGCTCGCCCACCCGCCGCTGCAAATAAGCTAAGCGGTCGTATCTTTCCGCAGCGCGATCGAAGGCACGCCGCATCCAAGTCTTATCCCAGCTCATGCCGCTTCTCGCACTAGCGCTGCCAGCGTTTGTGGGTGAGACAGACACAACGCATGGCCTGCCTTGTCCAAGAGGATTAACCGTGCCCGCGGTAACCCTGCGACCAGCCGCCTGGCTGCTTCTACCGGCACCAATCGATCCTCGCTTCCTGCCACGACCGTCACCGGGCAGGCAATGCCCGTCAGCGCAGGGCGTAAGTCGGTTTGGCGCAAGATTTCCAATCCCTGGCGAAGCACCCCAGAAGTTGGGGGCGGATATCTCCCCCAGCGAGTTTGGAGCTGACGCAGTAGTCTTTTGGCATCGGCTACTCCAAGGCAGCTCAACGCCAAAAACCGAGCCAGCGTGGCCTGAGCATCAGCCTCTACTCCGTGCGCGAAAGACTCGAACACTTCAGGCGCCATGCCGGGCCAATTCTCCTGGGCCAGGAATCGAGGATTGGTTGCGATCAATATCAAGCCTTTTACCTGAGTTGGATAGCGTAGGGCCAATTCCAACGCTACCTGCCCTCCTAACGACCAACCCAACCACAGCGCCTGCTCTTGGACTAACCCAGCAAGCGCTTTAGCAGTTGCAGCCAGGGTCCACTCTGTCCAGGCAGAGCTTAAGCCGTGACCGGGAAGGTCCACGCAGGTGACACAGCAATCCGCTGCCAGACAGTCGGCAAACTCTCCCCACACGCCTGAATGCATCGCCCAACCGGGGATCAATACTACCCTAGGTCCTCGACCTAAGGTTCTGCTTGCCAGGCAATTCATACACTATCGGCCAACGCTTCCAACAAGCGGTCGATCTGAGCCTCGCTATGGCTGGCGGTCAAGGTAATACGCAGGCGGGCAGTTCCAGCGGGCACAGTCGGCGGTCGGATCGCGGCGACCCAAACCCCTTTTTCCCACAACTTCCGGCTCACTTCTACCGCCTTTTGGTTAGCGCCTAAAAGTAGCGGCTGGATCGGCGTCTCCGAGGGCATCAGCGGCAAGCCAAGCGCCTTGGCACCGGTCCGAAACCGTTCGATCAGGTGTTTAAGATGCTCGCGCCGCCAGCTTTCCTGGCGGAGTAGATGCAAGCTAGCCCGTACAGCTTCGGCGAGCGCAGGCGGCAGCGCAGTGGTGTAAATATACGGGCGAGCCTCCTGGATCAAAGTTTCAATCAAGTCTTCCCCAGCTGCCACGAATGCCCCAAATACCCCAAGCGCCTTGCCCAAAGTCGCCATCAGGATAGGCACATCTTCTAGTCCAAGCCCAAAGTACTCCAGGGTTCCTCTCCCGTATTTCCCCAAGACCCCAAAACCGTGAGCGTCATCCACATACAGCCAGCATTGATGGCGCTGGACAAGCTCGGCAAGCTCTGGCAGAGGCGCCAGATCGCCGTCCATACTAAAGACCCCATCGGTGACGATCATGGCGCAGGACTTGCCCTGAAGTAGCGTCTCTAACATCTGGGCATCCCGGTGCGGATAGCGCTTAAGCCGCGCACCAGCCAGACGCGCCCCATCCAATAGTGAAGCGTGGTTGAGGCGATCTTCTAGGATCCAGTCGCCGCGCCTGGCCAGCACAGTCACCACGCTGAGGTTGGCTTGATAACCGGTGGAAAAGAGTAGCGCCCGCGGTCTGCCGGTAAACTCGGCCAACTCTTCTTCCAACGCATGATGGGGGGACAGGTGACCGCAGATTAAATGCGAAGCACCGCTGCCTACGCCATAGCGCTCAGCGCCTCGTTGCCAGGCCTGGATCACCTGCGGATGATTGGCCAGGCCTAAATAGTCGTTGCTGCAGAAATTCACCAGCTTGCGCCCAGCCACAATAACTTCCGCCCCTTGCGGGCTATCCACCTGCAACCGATGGCGGTACAGGGCAGCGGTTTTACGTTGCTTCAGGCGCTCAGCAAGCGCCTTTTCTAACTCAGCAAGCATGGCTCTCTAAGCTCAACCCAAGGCGCTCGAACAAACGCCGGTCAGCGTCACAGCTGGGATTGGCAGTAGTCAACAGCTTTTCGCCGAAAAACACGGAATTAGCACCGGCGAGGAAACACAACGCCTGAAGCTCGTCGCTCATGGCCGTACGCCCGGCAGACAGACGCACCCGCGAAGCAGGCATCAAGATCCGCGCTACCGCTACCGTGCGCACGAACTCAAATGGGTCGATGGGCTCGGTGCCATAGAGCGGAGTACCTTCTACCTGGACCAACAAGTTGATCGGGACACTCTCGGGATGGCGCGGCAAATTAGCTAATTGTTGCAGCAGCGCGGCCCGGTCAGTGCGGCTTTCCCCCATCCCGATGATCCCGCCGCAGCAAACGTGAATTCCGGCCTCCCGCACATACTGCAAAGTCGCCAAGCGGTCCTGATAGGTCCTAGTGCTGATGATCCTAGGATAAAACTGCGGCGAAGTGTCGAGGTTGTGATTGTAGTAATCGAGTCCAGCTTGTTTGAGGCGTCTGGCTTGAGATTCGGTAAGCATACCGAGCGTCATACAGGTCTCCAACCCCAAGGCTTTGACCGCCGCCACCATCTTTGCTAACTGTTCGAGCTCACGATCCTTAGGCGCGCGCCAAGCTGCGCCCATGCAAAACCGCGTCGCTCCTTTAGCTTTCGCTGCTTGCGCAGCGGCGACGACCTCATCAAGCGACAGCAATTGTTCACGCTCTAGGCCAGTATCGTAACGCCCGCTCTGGGGACAGTAGGCGCAGTCCTCAGGACAGCCGCCGGTTTTAATCGACAGCAGCGTGCTGACCTGGATCCGGTTAGGATCGAAGTAGCGCCGATGCATCGTCTGCGCCTGATAGATTAGGTCAGCAAAAGGCAGCTGGTATAAGGTTAATATTTCTTCTACCGTCCAATCATGACGTAGCCTGCCCTGGAAAATTTCAGCTTGAACATCCCCCATCTCATGCTCCTTAGAAAATTCGGATTACACTCAAATCAAGCCGATCATAGAGCAAAACCCATGGCTGTCAACCTAAAATGAGAAAAACAGTTAACCGCTGGCTAGGATTCATCCAGAGGCTATCGCTTGCGCGCTGCCTATTGTGTGAGGACTCAACTCCAACCGGCCAAGACGTGTGCCAGGCTTGTTTGCGCGAGCTGCCTTGGCTAGAACACGCTTGCCGTCAGTGCGCACGCCCCTTAAGCAGCCCCGACTTAGTTTGCGGCACCTGTCTGACTAAGCCGCCCAGTTTCGATCAGACCTTCGCCCTCTGGCACTATCGACCGCCCGTGATCGGGTTAATCTACGCCCTAAAATTCCAAGGGCGGCAAGACCTCGCCCGCCCGCTTGGAAAAAGGATGGCCGAGCGCCTGCAATCTTCCCCCCTGCCCGATTGCCTGGTGCCGGTTCCACTCCATCCAGCCCGCTACCGCGCGCGGGGATTCAACCAAGCGCTAGAGATCGCGCGCCCGGTGGCGAGCCAGCTTAAAATTCCCTTATGCCCTAAGCTATGCCGCCGAGTCCGCCTCACCCCGCCCCAACATACCCTGCCTGCCGAAGCGCGGCGCAAGAACTTACGCGGAGCCTTCCAGGCCACCGCTGACCTCAGCGGCCGCCATATCGCCATCCTCGACGACGTGTTGACCACCGGCGCGACTGCCCAAGCAGTCGCCGATGCCTTAAAACAAGCGGGGGCTGCACAGGTTGAACTGTGGGTCTTAGCACGCGCTTGAACCTAAGATCTGTGCGGTCAGTCACAACCGACCGCCTGCCGATGATTCAAACTTTGCTTACGTACGTCAGCAAGAAGCAGGAGGTCACAATGTCCATAATAGAAATCTTCCTCATCGGCTCTTTCCTAGGAACGGTATTGGCCAGCATCAGTTATTGCTGGTTACATTTCCAGCGCGAGCGCGCCTCAGCCCAAGTAATCAAGCGCGATTCCTAGGAAAACCACCGCTCCCACCCAATTGTTATTCAGGAACGCTTGCAGGCATGCGGCTTTGTCCCAGGTGCGGATGAGGATCTGCTGGTAGATTAAAAGCCCCACGACCCCCAACAGGGCCAGCCAATACCAGCCTCCTAGGCCAGTCAACCGCCCCACCCAAACCAGGATGGCTAAAAGCGCCACCTGAATGGCAGCGACAATCCAGGGGCAATAGCGCCCGAACAAAATCGCGCTCGACTTGACCCCGATCTTCAAATCATCTTCTAGATCTGCCATTGCATACATCGTGTCATAAGCCAGCGCCCACAGCACCGTCGCCAGCAACAACCACCACGCCACCGCTGGGATCGATCCGGTCTGAGCTGCAAACGCCATCGGCACCGCCCAACCGAAAGCCAGCCCTAGATAAGCTTGCGGGAGATAAGTGACGCGCTTCATAAAAGGGTAAGAGACCGCCAAGAACAAGGCGACGAACGCTAGCGCAATCGTCAAACGGTTAAGCTGAAGCACAAGCCAAAACGCAAGCAAACACAGTACCCCAAACAACCCCAGCGCCTCTTTGGGCGTCACTCGCCCGGCAGCAATAGGTCGGTCCCGAGTACGCGTCACATAGGGGTCAAAATGCCGATCGGCGTAATCGTTGATGACACATCCAGCCGCTCGCATCAGGACCACGCCTAGCACGAACACGATCAGGACCGTGCCATCTGGTCTACCTTGCCCTGCGATCCACAGCGCCCACAGAGCCGGCCATAACAAAAGAAAGATCCCGATCGGACGATGAAAGCGCATCAAATACCAATATTGGGTCAAGCGTTCACGCCAATCCATCGCGTGCCTCCAACGCAAACACCTCCGGCAAAAAGAACTCATTCACGAGCAAAGGCAAACCTCGACCGATCAGATACAGCGTCCGCCGCCCCCAACGCGGGTATTCGGCAAGAAGACCAAGCCAGCAGGCAGAATCTAGACAAGCCCAATCCACGCGCACGCGCTTGCAGCGCAAGCCGCTGAACAGCAGCTCTCCTAACGGACGAGCACCTAGCCGGGTAAATTTCTTTCCCGGGCCGGCTAGAGTCTTAGGGGGTGCGAGCGTGCGGGCAAGCAGCAACCTGCTGCCAGCAGCTTCCAACGCCACCTCTCGAATCCAAACCCGCCGCTTCGAAGACACCTTAAGCCTTAAGGCTTCGCTCAAAAACGGCCTACCCCAGCCTTGATAAAGCACCCGAACTTGGATCGGACCTGCAAACGCCTGTAAGCGAGCGGTAAGAGATCCAGGCGCAGCCAACCACTCTTGCACTGCCGAGGGGATCTGGCGGGCGCAGGGTGAGTGAACCGGAAACCAGGCAGGTTCGGTAGCTAACAATAGACTGCGGGAAGTCCTGGTTAAATGCACAGTGTTAAGGATGGCGTAATCAGACGTCAGCGTAACGACCGCCTTGCTCGAGCCAAAAAGCAAGCAAAGCAGGCACCGACTGAGGTGCGTGTCGTTCCAGCCATTCGGCAGCGCAGCGGACTTCAGGAAGCAAATCGCGATCGCGCCCAAGATCGGCTATTTTAAACTGGAGCATGCCGCTTTGGCGAGTGCCCAAGATCTCTCCAGGACCGCGCAGCTCCAGATCTTTTTCCGCCAGGGCAAAACCGTCGTGGCAGCTTCGCAGATAAGCCAGGCGTTGACGGGCAGTTTCGGTCAAAGGGGGCTGATACAGCAAGATGCAATAACTCTGCCCTTCCCCTCTTCCAACTCGTCCACGCAACTGGTGCAGTTGGGCTAACCCCAAGCGCTCGGCATTCTCGATCACCATCAAGCCAGCGCCTGGTACATCTACTCCTACCTCGACCACGGTCGTGGCCACCAAAAGATCGATTTCCCCCGCTTGAAAAGCAGCCATCACTTGCTCCTTGACCTCGCTTTTCAAGCGTCTGTGGATCAAGCCAATGCGAACCCCGGGGAGCTGCTGGCGCAGGATTTCGGCTGTCTTTTCCGCCGCTTCCCCTGCCCGTGCTTCAGACTCCTCGATTAAGGTACAAACCCAGTAGGCTTGGCGACCGCTGCGGATCCATTCCTGGAGACGGGCGATCAATTCAGCTCGCTTACTTGCGCTCATCACCCGGGTCTCTACTGGTTTGCGGCCAGGCGGCAGTTGGTCGAGTACCGACACTTCCAAATCGCCATAACGAAGCATCGCTAGCGTGCGCGGAATTGGGGTAGCTGTCATGACTAGATAATGAGGGATTTGGTCTTGCGCTTTGGCCTTAAGCGCAAGGCGCTGATCTACACCAAAGCGGTGCTGCTCATCGATGATCACCAGCCCCAGGCGGGAAAATCGAACGTCCTTCTGAAACAGCGCATGGGTACCGATCACAATATCTACCTCTCCTGCTGCTGCAGCTTCCAGGATTCCCTTGCGCTCGCTACTGCTCTGGCGCGAGGTCAGCAGCGCGACCGTGATGCCTAAAGGCGCCAGCCAGCGTTCCCAGAGCCGATAATGTTGTTCAGCCAACAGCTCCGTCGGTGCCATCAGCGCAGTCTGCCAGCCGCTACTGCAAGCTGCCAGTGCAGCCATAGCAGCCACCACGGTTTTACCGGCACCCACATCGCCTTGGAGCAACCGCCCCATGGGCTTCTCCTTGGCCAGATCTGCGTAAATTTCCGCGACTACCCGCTCTTGCGCGGCCGTCAAACAAAACGGTAACCGGCGCCGAAATTCATACACTAAACCGGAATCTGGAACCAATGACGGCGCCCGCCCTTGGCGCAGAGCTTGGCTGCGAAACACCAGTTGATGAGCCAACAGCTCCTCCCAGGCCAACCGGCGCCGGAGTCGTTCTCCGCCATCCCAAGGTCCTGTTGGAGACGGTCGGTGCAATCCTATCAGCGCCTCATCCAACGACAGCGGCGCCCACTTTGGCAAGCACTCTGAAGGCAACTGCGGCAGCCAGCTAGGTGCCGGTTGAAGCAACTTCAGCCCCTGCCCGATTAGGCGGCGCAAGGTTCTCTGACTGATCCCAAAGGTAGTGGGATAAATCGGCACGATCCCAAGCATCGCCTGCTCGGCAGGCTCTAATTCAGGATGAATCATTTCCTTGCCGTAGATCGATTGGCGCACCTCGCCGAAACAACACCAGCGGCTGCCAGGTACAAGCCGCTGGCGAAGCGTCGGATGAGGGTGAAAAAACCGAAGATCCAACGCTCCGCTTCCATCTCGCAACCGACACACCAGCATTGGCCGACGCCGACCCGTGACATCGGCAAGCACGACTTCGCCTTCGATCAGCACTTTGCCGCTGGAAGCGGCAGCGATCGGCGTAATGCAACTGCGGTCTTCGTAGCGCACCGGCGCGTGCAAAAGCAAGTCGCGCACATCTAAGATACCCAGTCGCTGCAGCTTGACCACGAGCGCAGGCCCTACACCTGGCAGGGATAAAACCTGAGGAATACGGGCAGCCTCTGCTGCCATTTAAGCTTTGGTTCGCTGAATTCGCAATACTACCGCAAGCTTGCGCAGCCTACGGATAATCCTGGCTAAATGGGTGCGATCCTTAACCGTGAGGGTAATGATGTCGGTACTGGTGTAGCTGTCTTGCTGGGTGATCTGAAAATTTTCGATATTGGCGCCTTCCTCAGCAATCGCTGAGGCGACTTTGGCCAACGTCCCTGGCCGGTCCCACAGAACCACCCGCAGCTCCACAGGAAACTCGCCGCTGGGTTTGTCCCACTCTGCTAGCACCCAGGTGACTTGCTTCTTCTGAAATTCCAACGCGTTTTTGCATTCGCGGCGATGGACAACAAATCCCTTACCGGGATTGAAGAAGCCGATAATGGCATCCCCAGGAATCGGCCGGCAACATCGGGCCAGGTTCACCACCATGCCTTCGGTCCCCTTGATGAGCAGCGGCGCACTGCTGCCTGAACGCTCATCCAGCGCCACATCCATGTTGTCCTCTGGGGAGACCAGTTGCCTGGCGACCAACCAGGCCATCCGATTACCAAAACCGATAGCTTCAAACAGGTCCTGAAGATGCGCCAAGCCCATTGTTTGGAGGCGGCTTGCAACGCGCTCTTCAGGCAACGATTCCAAGCTCGACCCCAGTTTATTGAGTTCTGCCTCCAGCATCCGAGCGCCCAAATCGATCGCTTCCTGGGTCCTAAGGTTGCGCAGAAAACCACGGATAGCGCTGCGCGCTTTGACGGTGACCACGTAATTGAGCCAGGAAGGATCCGGTCTGGCCCAGCTTTTGGCAATCGCCTCTACGGTCTGGCCATTGGCAAGCACCGTATGCAGCGGCACCAATTGGCCATTGATGCGCGCGCCAACGCAGCGATCGCCAATCTCAGTATGGACCGCATAAGCGAAATCTAGTGCGGTCGCGCCTTGTGGGAGCTTAATGATGTCGCTCTGTGGGGTAAATACGTAGATCTCAGATGGGAAAAGATCGACTTTGAGGTTATCGAGAAATTCGAGCGAACCGCCTTCGTTGCGCTGATGCTCGAGGAACTCGTTGATCCAAGCATAGGCCCTCGCCCTAGCCGCATCGCCCTGAATCTCTTTCTTATACAGCCAATGGGCAGCGATTCCATTCTCAGCGATGCGGTGCATATCGTGAGTGCGGATCTGGACCTCCACCGGCACCCCATAGGGTCCCACGACCACGGTGTGGAGAGATTGATAACCGTTCTCCTTAGGGAGTGCAATGTAGTCCTTAAACCGCCCAGGAACCGGCTTATACAAGCCGTGTACCAAACCGAGTACCCGGTAGCATTCATCTACCGTATGGGTGAGGATGCGCACCGCGTGGACGTCGAAGACCTGACGGAAAGACAACCCTTTGGTGCGCATTTTCTGATAAACGCTGAAAATGTGCTTCTCGCGGCTAGAGATTGCACAGCGCAGGCCAGCTTCTTGTAATCTCTGGGCAATTGCCCTCTCGACCATGACGACGACTTCTTTGCGGTTGCCTCGCGCCCGTCTGATCGCCTTTTTCAGAACCCGATATCTAAGTGGATACATGGCCTGCATCGAGAGTTCCTCAAGCTCAAGGCGCATCCTGTGGATCCCCAGCCGCTTAGCCAGCGGGACGTAGATTTCCAAGGTCTCGCGCGCAAAGCGGCGACGGCGCTCCGGCGTCATCGACCCCAAGGTGCGCATGTTGTGCAGGCGGTCGGCCAATTTAACTAGGACCACCCTAAGATCCTTAGCCATCGCCAAGATCATCTTGCGCAAAGATTCTGCCTGGAGTTCTTGCTTGGACTTACAGTCCAACTGGGTCAACTTGGTAACCCCGTCTACCAGCTCTGCCACTTCCGGACCGAAGGCTTGGCTCAATTGCGCCTTAGTAATCTGGGTATCCTCGATCACGTCGTGCAAGATAGCGGCCACGATCCCAGCCACGTCCATACGCATTTCTTGAGCCAGGATCAACGCCACCGAGAGCGGATGGCAGATGAAAGGCTCGCCGCTTAATCGGAACTGATCCGCATGCGCAGCGTCAGCAAATTGATAGGCTTGCCTGACAGTTTCTACCTGCTCTGGCTCGAAATAGCTAGCGACTGCTTCAATCAAAGCCTGCGCCAAAGCATCTTGCGGCCGCTCAGTTTTCAAAGCCGGCGCTATCATCACCCTTACCTAGATCGTTGGTTCCTCCCACTTGACCTCTCTGACCTTGGTGACTCCACCATCCATATCTACCCCCCATAGCTTGCTGAGATCGAGCTTACCCGATGCAATCTCGCGCAACGCTACCACCGTGGCTTTATCATTGCCCCAGTCCACCACAGGTTCTGCACCAGCCAACAGTTGGCGCGCACGCTTGGCCGCTAACAGTACCAATTCAAAGCGGTTATCGACATGCTTTAGACAATCTTCAACGGTAATACGTGCCATCGAGATTCCCCTTCCTTATGAAACCCATAAAATCTATCGTACCTTCTCAACCATCGCGCGATTCTAAAATTGCCACGGCTGGCAATTTTTTACCTTCGAGAAATTCCAGGAAAGCGCCCCCAGCGGTAGATTGGTAATCGATCCGATCGCCCACTTTATACTTTTCAATCGCCGCCAAGGTATCTCCACCACCGGCGATCGAAAAAGCAGCGCTTTCGGCAATCGCTTCGGCGATCTTACGGGTACCCTCGCCGAATTGGTCAATCTCGAATACCCCTACCGGCCCGTTCCATACCACTGTCCCTGCGTTTTGGATCAACTCTGCATAGCGCTGCGCTGTTTGCGGGCCAATGTCTACGACCAACTCATCGTCAGCGATACCGTCGACTGGTTTGACTTCAGCCTGAGCAGTTGCCGAGAGCTCTTTCGCAACCACGACGTCGCAGGGCAAAGGAATCTCCGCCCCGCGCGCTTTGGCCTGCTCCAACAGGCGCTTGGCATGCGGGACTAAGTCCGGCTCATAGAGGGATCTGCCGATTCTCAAGCCCTGCGCAGCGAGAAAGGTATTAGCGATTCCCCCACCTACGATCAACTGATCTACCTTTTGCATCAGCGCTTCTAACACCGTCAGCTTAGTGGAAACTTTAGCCCCGCCGACAATGGCCAGGAGTGGGCGCTTCGGATGCTCTAGCGCCCGGCTTAAAGCGTTGAGTTCCTGGATTAAAAGCAGCCCACCGCACACCTCAGGCGCAAACTTGGCCACTGCGTGCGTCGAAGCCTCGGCGCGGTGAGCGGTGGCGAATGCATCCATCACAAACACATCGCACAACGCCGCCATCTTTCTTCCAAGCGCTTCATCGTCGGCCTTCTCGCCGGGTAAGAAGCGGACATTTTCAAACAGCACCACTTCTCCCGGCGCTTGCTCGAAGTTGCCATCGATCCAATCGCGCACCAGGCGTACCGGCTGCCCCAATAATTCTCCCAGACGTTTGGCCACCGGGGCGAGAGAATACTGTTCATCGAAGACGCCTTCTTTGGGACGGCCCAGGTGAGACATGACCATCACCTTAGCGGCCCCCTGGGCCAGCGCCTGCCGAATGGTAGGAATACTCGCGCGGATGCGAGCATCGGAAACCACCTCCCCGGCCTGAATCGGGACGTTCAAATCTGCCCGGATCAATACCCGTTTGCCGCGCAAATCCAGATCAGTCATCGATTTGATGGCCATTTCTTCTCCTTCAACGTTAAGTGTTACTTGCCTGAGCTTGAGCTGGCTCCTCCTGAGGCACCTCCTCCGGTGTCGGCTTCCACTTGATCGAACAGCCCATGCTTGGAATTTGATCCTTGGGTCCATTGCCAGTGACAGCGATTCTCTTCATCGCCTCGAACAGCTCCCGGCGCGCATCGGGCACCGGCTCTTTTTTGCTCTCGTCCAGTCGCCCTCGATACTGCAGTTCAAGGTGGGCGTTGTAGCCGAAAAAGTCAGGCGTACACACCGCACCGAACGCCTTGGCAACTTCCTGGGTAGCATCGAACAAGTACGGAAACGGAAACTGCTTTTCCTGAGCAAGCTTTTGCATGTTCTCAAACGAATCCTCCGGATATTGCTCAGGATCGTTAGCGTTGATCGCCACACATCCGATACCGTATTTTTCAAGCTCCTTACAGTCACGGATAATCCGGTCTAATATCGCTTTGACGTAAGGGCAATGATTGCAGATAAACATGACTAACAGACCATTCGGTCCCCGACACCGGTCCCGGGTCCATGTCTTGCCGTCCACACCCGGTAAAGCAAAATCAGGGCAAGGCTTGCCGAATTCACAGACAGGGGTTTCGGTTGCCGCCATCGATGATCCTCCTCTTTAGTTTTTTAAGCGTTATTCCGATCTGGCCAAGCGATTACACTTCAAGCATGGCAATCATACCAAATCGCAAACGTACCTGTCTTGGCTGCCAAACCGCTTGGCGAATCTTTGCGCTTTTGGCTTGCGCCTTGATCGTAGTTGGCTTAGTTGGCCTGGGGTTAGGGTGGCTTTTGCTGCCGAAGTACCAAGGGAGCATTCAGTTACCCTCTTTAAGCGCTCCGGTAAACGTCGCTTTTGATCGCTTTGCAATTCCTACGATCGCCGCGCAAAACCGCCAAGATGCTTTGCAGGTGCTAGGTTTTCTCCATGCGCAGGAGCGCTTGTTAACGATGGAACTTACCCGGCGCAAGATGGCAGGCGAACTGGCGGAAGCATTCGGCAAGCGCCTCTTAGAGCTAGACATTCACCAGCGCAGGCTAGGATTTCACCAGACCGCCGAGCAGATCGTCGCGCGCCTACCCCCAGAACAACGCATACTCTGCCAAGCTTATGCTGAAGGCGTCAACGCCTATTTACAAACCAACCCTATTGTCCCAAAACTGCTTAAGACGCTAACGCTTAGGGTCAAACCCTGGCGTTGCCGGGACACGATTTTGGTCGTTTTATCCATGTTCCAGGAGTTGGACGAGGCAGGCGACCAGGAGCAGATGCTGACGGTGATGGCGAAGGCACTGCCGAAGGAGGTAACGGCGTTCCTCACTCCCGACGAAGATCCGCTCGATATTCAACTTCTAGGTAAACCCTGTGGCCGTCGTCCCATCCAACCTGTGCCGGTGGCGGCCATCGCCAGGATCCTAGCGCAGGCCAAACCTGCTACTACCCAAGCAGTCGAGGTTCCCTTCCCATGGGGGTCCAATCAATGGGCGATCGCCTCCTCCAAAGGGGCACTGTTGGCTAACGACATGCACCTTCCGCTGCGCGTTCCCAATCTCTGGTACCGGGCTAGACTCCAGTATGCCGGTATTACCTTGGACGGAATTACTCTGCCAGGCGTACCGGGTATCATCGCCGGCAGCAACGGCTATATCGCCTGGGGGTTTACCAATGCCATGGCCGATGTGCGCGACTTGGTAGTCTTGGAGACCGATCCTACTCATCCCGGCCAATACCGAACGCCGGAAGGCTTTGAGCCGTTCCAGACTCGCCTGGAGACGATCGCCGTCAAAGGCCAGGCCGATGTCTCGATCCGCGTGCTCCTCAGCCGCTATGGCCCAGTCGTCGGCGACGACTGGCACCAGCGACCGCTGGCCGTCCGTTGGACTGCGCTCGATCCAAGCGCAGTCGATCTCAGCCTGCTAGACCTTGACCGCGCCCGCACCGTGCTGGAAGCGTTGGCGATCTTCAATCGCGCTGGGATGCCGGTACAGAACGCGTTGGTCGTAGATTCACAAGGCCACCTCGGCTGGACTTTAAGCGGCCGCTTGCCGCGCCGGCATGGCTTTGACGGCACTTTAAGCCTAAGCTGGGCCGACGGCAAAGGCTGGCAAGCGTACTACCCGCCTGAAGCCATGCCGCGCCTCATCGATCCGCCGCACGGGATACTCGCCACCGCCAACCACCGCACGCTAGGCTGCGACCAGCTCCCTTTAGGCCACAACTTTGCCTTAAGTTTTCGGATCGCTCGCATCTACGAGCAGCTCAGGCAAAATCCCAGCCTAGATCCTGCCTTGAGCTTGGCCTTGCAGTTGGATACCGATGCTAGCTTTTACCGCTTTTACCAAGATCTAGCCTTGGCAGCGTTGAAAGCCGATAGCTCGCCCTTGGCAAACCGCATCCGCGCCGCCCTTACCCAATGGGATGGGCGCGCTGAACCGGCCAGCTTAGGGATCGCCCTGCTCGACCGTTGGCGCACCCGCTTAAGCCAACAAGTGTTAGGCCCGCTGGTTGCTCCCTGCCTTAAGCTAGATCCTAACTTTCGCTACCGCTGGCTAAAAAGCGAGGTTCCCCTGCGCCAGCTTTTGACCTTGCGCCACCCTGACATCCTTCCCGACCACCGCTTTCCCGACTGGAACGCCTTCCTACACGCCAGCCTACTCGAAACCGCGCAGGCACTGGAACAGGCCTACCGCAAATCGATCGCCCAACTCGCTTGGGGCGAGGTCAACCGGGCCGCAATCGTTCATCCCTTAGCGCTAGGACATCCCTGGCTTAGCCGTTGGCTCAACCTTCCCGCCGATCCCCTAGCCGGCTGTGGCGAATGCGTGCGCGTCGCCCGTCCCAATCACGGCGCCAGTATGCGGCTCGTGGCGATCGCAGGGTCTCCAGGCGCTGGCCTGCTGCAGATGCCAGGCGGCCAATCCGGTCACCCGCTCTCGCTTCATTATGCCGACCAGCACCCTTACTGGGTAGCAGGCAAGCCGCTACCTTTGGCGCCCGGCCGTCCGGTCAGCCGCATGCGTTTCCTCCCCGCCAAGGATTGAGATAACCCCTGCGCCAGCTGAATCCGCCAGGCATTTGTCCGGATAGTCGCACAGTTCCAAGATCGGGCATTGGGGACATTTAGGCCGCCGGGCGGTACAGATATAGCGGCCGAGCAGGAGCAAAAGATGGTGGGCAACTCGCTTGAACTCAGGAGGAGTGAAGCGATTTAACTTCGCCTCCACCTCGCGCACGGTTTTCCCCGGCGCTAGCCCGGTGCGGTTGCAGACGCGGAAGATGTGGGTATCGACCGCGATGGTAGGCTCACCAAAGGCAGTGTTGAGAATCACGTTGGCGGTTTTGCGCCCCACCCCAGGCAGAGCTTCCAGTTCCTGGCGGGTTTTAGGGACCTGCCCGCCGTGGCGCTGCACAAGTTGCGCGGCCAGTGCGATGAGATGTTTGGCTTTGGTGTTGTACAAACCGATACGGCGAATGTAGCGCTTGACCCCCTCTTCCCCTAAAGCCAACAGTTTCTCAGGGCTATCGGCGACCTGGAACAATTCGGCGGTAGCTTGGTTGACGCTTTTGTCGGTCGCCTGAGCTGACAGCACCACGGCCACCAACAGCTCAAACGGCGTGCGATAGTTGAGTTCGGTTTTAGGCTGAGGAATGGCCTTGGCCAAACGCTCAAAAATCAGGCGGCGCTGTTGTGGATTCATGCAAGACCTGTTTTTTAGCAGCCAATTTAAGCCGCTGTGCGGCTGCCTCCCGGGCAAGTCTAGCCTGCCGGGCAAGCATGCTTCGGCGGATGCGCTGCGCGCGCTCGCGCCTGGCAAAATGAGTCATAGGCACAAGCGCCTGCGGCGCAGGCACAAGCTGGATGCAATCTACCGGGCAGGGATCCAAGCAGCGCTTACAACCAATACACTCGCTTGCGATCACGGTGTGGGTAAAATTGCGCGCCCCTACGATCGCATCTACCGGGCAGACTGCCAGGCAGCGCGCACATCCCACGCACTTAGCCTCCTCAATAAAAGCAATCGCGAATCTGCTCACTTGGTCCTCCTAATTCCGAGGGCTTTACTATACTTTGAAAGAAGTCTGCAAATCCACTAGGAGAAGCCCATGTTCGATTTCTTAACCGCCTTCTGGCACCACCACCGGCAGCTTGTGTTCTCCCATTACGCCAGCAGCTTGTATCTGGCTGGCATCATGGTGACCTTAGTGTTTCTACTGGTCGGCACTGGGCTGGACAATCAACGCGGCAACCTAGGTCGCATCAAACTGGCCGCTGAGGCCATCGCTCTGACCGAGGGGATCAAGGGGGAAATTTTAAACCTCATCCACTCGCCCACCACCGCCAAACGTAGCCGCCTGCTTGACCTCTTGATCCGCTTACAAGATGCCCACAGCGTTTTGATTTCCGGACAACGCGTCCTGCCTACCAAAGACATCTGGTACGTCACTGCGCCAGGCAGCTTGAGCGAGGACCTAAAACAGCTGTACTTCGGGCCTGCAGATTTGAACCGCAAAGTACAGGATCTCATCAGCCAAGCGCGCCAGCTTGCTACCCGCCCTGCGATCGCTTCGGGCGACCTGCAAGTGCAAGCAGTACTGACCCAAGCCGACGCGCTTCTTCCCGAAATGAGGCGTGTCCTTGAGCTCGTAGAGCAGCAAACCTCCAACGCCTTCGAGCAATCCCTGTCCACCTTTAACCTCTTATATGTAATCATGGTGGCAGGCTTAGTGGCGATTGGGCAATTGGTCCTCAAACCGCTGGTCTTGCGCTTGCAGGAGACCATCGGTCAACTCCAGCGCGAGCGCGATTTTACTGCCACTGTGCTGAATACTGCCCAAGCGTTCATCGCAGTCGTCGACGCCCGGGGCAAAATCCGCCTGACCAACGAATACACCCAAGTGGCCAGTGGTTGGACGGCGGAAGAATTAGTAGACCAGGATTTCTGCGCGCGCTTGTTGCCTGAGCCAGATCGACCTATTTTAACCCAGCAGCTCGATCAGCTGCGCCGCGGGGAAATTCTGGAAAGCGTGCTGGAGACGCCGTTTTTAATCCGCAGCGGCGAATCGCTTGCCGTGATGTGGCATAACAGCACCCTTACCGGAGAAGATTGCTTCCTTCTCACTGGCATCGACATTACCGAGCGCAAACAGGCCGAACGCCAGTTGCATCATGCCTTGCAGGAACTAGAACAGCTCAACCGCAGACAGAGCGAGGAAATCCAGCTTGCAGCCAACCTCCAGCGCGCGATGTTGCCGCCGCCAGCCATCCGCTTGCCAGGTTTAGAAGGTTATGTGAGCCTGATGACTGCCAGCGAAGTCGGGGGAGATTACTACGATTATTATGCCGTCAATGGACGCTATAGCGTGGTGCTGGTAGGAGACGCGAGCGGCCACGGCGTCGGTGCAGGCACGTTGGTCAGTGCGGTCAAAGCTGCAGTGCACCAATTGAGCGCTCGCGGTGTCTTTCGGCCGGCGGAAGTGCTTGCAGCCCTCAATGACATAGTCACTGAAGTAGGTCGCGAATCCTGGTTGATGACCTTAGCTTGCCTGACCCTAGATCCTCAAGAAGGCCAGCTTTGGTTTAGCAATGCCGGTCACGTTCTGCCTTACTACCGTAACCTGCAAGGAGAATGGACTCAGTTAGCATCTTACGCGCCTCCCTTGGGACATGCCAAGGACACCAATTACCGCCGCAGCGAACTCCATATGCCGTGGGAGTTAGGTGGGCGCGTGGTGATCATTACCGACGGCTTGGTAGAGGCCACCTCCCCGCTCGGGGAAGCATTCGGTTATCAACGCTTAGAGGCGCTGCTTCAGCAGGCCGGCAACTTGAGTCCCGCAGACTTGTGTCAAGCTCTCCTCAACGCTCAGCGCCAACATACTCATCGCGAGCACTTGGAAGATGACACCAGCGTGGTCGTCCTAGAATACCGCGAGCCGGTACTTGCCGCAGCCACCCAGGCTATTCCAGAGCATCTGCACTTGTTACCGCTAAGTCGCTATCGCCGCGGAGAGCGGCCTCAACCTACGCTCGATCGGCGCTGGCTTATTCTGCACGCCGACGAACCTATTCTCGACTGCTTGCCAGACATAGAGCGCGATCGCATCCTGCGGGTATTGCCTACCGAGCATGCGCTTTATCAGGCCATTCCGTTCTCTTCGTTACTGGGCCAGCATATCGATGCTTCGGCCGATGACTTGTTCCGCCTTCTAGGTCGCTCCCACTGGCGCCAGCGCTATGAGCTCACGCATACCGATGACAAAGCGTTCATCTTGGACGAAATCCAAATGCTAGCGATCGATCGCGGCTGTTCGCAAGAGGTGGCGCAACAGCTCGCTTTAGTCGCTGACGAGATGTTGGAAAATGCGCTCTATGCTGCTCCCCGCGACGGCCGCTCCTGCCCCTTGTACGCCAAAGGACAACCGCGCGCTTTAGAGAATGAGCGTGTCGTGATTGAAATCGCTCAGCGCGACCAAGTCTTTGGGATCATCACCACTGATAGTTGGGGAACCTTGCGCGCTGAAACCTTCTTGCACCACCTAAGTCAGGCCGCTCAAACCGGGGTCACGCCTGGCCTAGGAGGAGCAGGCCTGTTCATGATGTGGGAATTGAGCCACTACCTCCAGGCACGCGTCGTCCCTTACCGCTTCACCCGCCTGGTCGCACTGTGGGACGCGGAGTCCTCGTTGCCGGTGTCGGGCAATACCGGCTTTCAATATTTCTACTCCTAAAGGAGGAAGCTATGACCGATACAAATTTCCGCTTTATTGAGGAAGCCAGCGACCAGTACACCCAGTATCGACTTTTCGGCATTCTAGACGTGCATAGCCGACCAGTCATCGAGTCTTTGACCCAGCACCCGCTTTCTGCTTCCAAAGTGATCTTAGATTTTGCTCAGGTCGAGCGGATCAACTCCATGGGGCTTGCGCTCTTGCTCAAGCTGCTGACTGCGTGGGAAAAACAAGGCAAGCATATCCAGGTCGTCAACCTCAACCGCATGACATCCATCCTATTTAAGATCTCTGGCTTAGGCCGATTTCTGGGCGAGGCTGAAAATGCTGTCCCGGCCCCTAAACCGCTAGCCTCCAAGTCTAGCGAACCTCAAGAAGAAACCCAAGCCCGCGAGCGTTTGACGTTGTTTGCTAGCCTCCAGACCAGCCAACAGCTCAACGGTTGGTTCCTGTTCAATACCTATCTGCAACGCCAGCTACAACGGCCGATCCAGTTTCAAGCCCAGACCTTAGCGGAACAGCGCTCCGACACCGGCACCCCGGCTGACCTCGTGTTCGCCCGCCCGTTTGAGGCTTGCCGCCTGATCCGCGGCCAGGGGTTTGTACCTCTGGTCAGACCGCAAGGAGAAACCGAAGAGGTAGTCCTTCTAGCGCACTTGGAAGACCGTCGAGCTTTACGCGACTGTCCTACACCCAAAGTGGCCGTTGCTAGCAAACAGAGCTTTGCTTATCTTTTAGGACGGTTTCTATGCGACGAACAAGGCCTTGAGTCTAAGCAATTTAAGTTCTACGAAAGCGGTAACGACATCAAGGCCATCCAATTCCTCCTCCGCCGCCAGGTAGACTGGGCCTGGTTGTCCCATAAAACTTATCTCGGATTGTCTTCCCTAAGCCGCAGCCAGACCCGTATCTTAGATCAAAGCCGGACCGAATTGGCTAGCTATCTGTTTTGCATTGCCCCGTTCCTAGGAGAAAAGCTCCAACACACCTTAAAAACTGTCCTGACGCAGATGCATACCGAGGAAAAAGGCAGTCGTATCCTCGCCGACATGGAAATCCCGGCGTTTGAATCTCCTCACCCGGCTGAAGTGGAACTCCTGCTTAGGGTCTACGACACCTATGCCGAATGAGCTCGCTTATCTCACCGGCATGCCAGGTTGGGCGCCCTCATCTGGCGCCAATAGATAAATCTCTTTGCCGCCTAGGCCGGCTGCCAGCACCATCCCCTCGGAGATGCCAAAGCGCATCTTGCGCGGCTTGAGATTGGCGACTGCTATTACCAGCCGGCCTTTGAGCGCTTCTGGCGTATAGGCGGGCTTGATACCCGCCAACACGGTACGCTGCTCTGCCCCCAAATCTAAGGTTAACTTGAGCAGCTTGTCCGACCCGGCCACTTCCTCTGCCCCGACGACGCGCGCCACGCGCAGATCGAGCTTGGCGAAATCGGCATAGTCGATCATGGCAGAAGTAGGTGAAATTTCAGGCTTAGGCGCCAGGCTTTCTTTGGAAGCCTCAAGGACAGCAGCGACCTTGTCTGGCTCTACCCGTTTAAGCAGCGGTTGAAAGTCACAGATCCGATGCGCCAGCAGAGGCTTGGTGGAAAGCTCTGGCCAGGCTTGATCAGGGAGGTTTAAAAATCGCTCTGAGTCTTGGGCCAAGCGCGGCAGTACCGGCTTGAGATACGCGATGATGATCCGGTACAGGTTCAAGCCCATGGTGCAAACCGCCTGCAGTTCATCGTCGCGGGCCGGATCCTTGGCGATCAACCAGGGTTTTTGGGTATCGATGTAGTGATTGGCCAAATCCGCCAAGGCCATGATCGCGCGCATCGCTTTCCCAAATTCGCGCCCTTCGTACAGCTTAGCGATCTCCTCGCCAGCAGCGAGAAAACGCGCAAACAGGTCTGGATCGGGTAAAACCTCAGCCAAGGTATTGGCAAAGCGTTTTTGGATAAACCCAGCGCAACGGCTGGCGATATTGACCACTTTACCGACTAAATCGGCATTGACCCGCTGGATAAAATCATCGAAGTTCAAGTCGATATCGTCTACCCCCGGCCCTAGCTTGGCGGCAAAGTAGTAGCGCAGGTATTGAGGATCGAGGTGATCCAAATAAGTACGCGCCTTGATAAACGT
Source organism: uncultured Methylococcales bacterium (assembly GCA_964546735.1). GTDB lineage: Bacteria > Pseudomonadota > Gammaproteobacteria > Methylococcales > Methylothermaceae > Methylohalobius. The sequence goes on from CAZJKH010000004.1 coordinate 45,549, forward strand.
GCCGCGCGACTTGGACATCTTCTCGCCATTGATGGTAAGAAAGCCGTGGGCGAAAATTGCACTGGGAGTGCGAAAACCAGAAGCCTTTAGCATCGCAGGCCAAAACAAAGCGTGAAAATAGACGATGTCTTTGCCGATGAAGTGGTACAGTTCAGCCTCCGCACCCGGCCCCCAGTAGGCTTTAAAATCTTGTCCCGTTTTCTGGCATAAGTGCTTGAAACTGGCCATGTAGCCGATGGGAGCATCGAGCCAAACGTAGAAATACTTACCCCTAGCATCTGGGATCTCAAATCCAAAATACGGCGCATCGCGGGTGATGTCCCAATCTTTCAGCCCCCCTTGGAGCCATTCATCCACCTTGTGAGCTACCTCCGGCTGCAAGTGACCTTCCTGATGCACCCATTCTTTCAGGAACTCTGCAAAATCTGTCAGCTTGAAAAAATAATGCAAGGTCTCCTTCTCTACCGGCTGGGCGCCAGAGACGACCGATTGTGGATGTTTAAGTTCGGTGGGCGCGTAGGTGGCGCCGCATACCTCGCAGCCATCCCCATATTGATCCTTCGCCCCACAGCGCGGACATTCGCCCTTGATGAAACGGTCAGGCAAAAACATCTGCTTGACCGGATCATAGAGCTGTTTGATCATCCTAGCTTCAATATAGCCAGCCTGCTTGAGGCGGTGATAGATAAGCTCAGCTAACTGGCGGTTCTCCGGCGAGTGAGTGCTATAGTAGCAGTCAAAGCTGATCTCAAACGCAGCAAAATCGGCCCGATGCTCCCGCCCTACCCGCTCGATCAACTCCTCCGGGGTAATCCTTTCTTGCTGGGCGCGCAGCATGATCGGGGTGCCGTGAGTGTCATCGGCGCACACATACCAGCAGGTGACCCCCTTAAGCCGCTGGAAACGTACCCAGATATCGGTCTGGATGTACTCTACCAGATGGCCAAGGTGAATCGGCCCATTGGCATACGGCAAGGCGCTGGTCACAAGCACTTTGCGGTTCGGCGCTGGCATCGGCACTCATCCTAACGAATAATGAACAGAATTGGATTATTTTATTCGACTTTGAGCATAAAGTATCCTACTGGCTAGTAGAACGAGATGGATAACGCTTTGACCATCAGCCGCGGCCATCCTTTGCCCTTGGGGGTGGGTAACTATGACGGCGGCATCAACTTTGCCGTATTCAGCCGCCATGCGACTCGGGTCTGGTTGCTGTTGTTCGATGACAGCCAAGCGCTTGAGCCCAAGTGGTGCATCGAGCTCGATCCTATCCACCACCGAACGGGAGATATCTGGCACGTGCGCGTAGAGGGGGCGTATCCAGGGCTAACCTATGTCTTTCAGGCGGATGGACCGTTTGTCCCAGAACAAGGCCACCGCTTCAATCCCCACCGCGCTTTGCTCGATCCTTATGCAGTCGCGCTGACCGGGGTAGAAGGCTGGGATTTTTCTATCCTCTGCGATGACTGGTTGAAAGAGCATCCAGGCCAGCTGCCTCCTAAAACTCAATATCGGGTCAAAGGGTTGATTCCTCAGGAGGACGATTTCGACTGGGGCGAGGACCGCCCCCTTAAAATCCCTTGGTCGGAAACCGTGATCTACGAAACCCACGTGCGCGGGCTGACTATCCACCCCTCCTCAGGCGTGTTGCGTCCAGGTACTTTCTTAGGAGTGATCGAGAAGATTCCTTATTTTAAGCAACTTGGCATCACCGCCTTGGAGTTGATGCCAGTCCACCAATTCAATCCGTACGAATTGGACCGCAAAAACCCTCTGACCGGTGAACCGTTGGTCAACTACTGGGGGTATAGCACGGCGGCATTCTTTGCCCCCCACGTCCAGTACAGCACCGGCCACCGGCTAGGCAGCCAACTGACTGAATTCAAGGCGATGGTCAAGGCGCTGCACGAAGCTGGGATCGAGGTATTGCTGGATGTGGTATTCAACCACACTGCCGAAGGCAACGAATCCGGTCCGGTACTGCACTTTAAAGGATTGGACAATTGCATCTACTATCTTTTAGATCCCCAAGATCCAAGCCGCTACGTCAATTACTCCGGCTGCGGCAACACCCTAAACTGCAACCATCCGGTGGTCCGCAATTACATCTTAGAGTGCCTACGCTATTGGGTCACTGAAATGCATGTCGATGGCTTCCGCTTCGACCTGGCTTCGATCTTAGGTCGCGACCGCTCAGGCAAGCTCATCCCTAATCCCCCCTTGTTGGAAGCCATCGCCGAAGACCCTATCCTGCGCGGGGTTAAGCTGATCGCCGAGGCCTGGGACGCGGGGGGGGCGTATCAGGTCGGCCTGTTTCCGAGCGAGCGCTGGTCGGAATGGAACGGCCGTTACCGCGACGAGGTGCGCAGATTTTGGCGCGGCGACTGCGGCATGTTGGGGTTGTTCGCCACCAGCTTGTGCGGCAGTGCTGACCTCTACCAGCCCAGCGGTAAAACCCCGGTCAACAGCATCAACTTCATCACCTGCCATGACGGTTTCACCCTCAACGACCTGGTCAGCTATAACTACAAACACAACGAGGCCAACGGGGAGAACAACCGCGACGGCAGCAATGACAACTACAGCTGCAATTACGGCGTCGAAGGACCGACCGAGGATCCCAAGATCGAAGCGATACGGCTGCGCCAGATCAAAAATTTTTTGACTACCTTGTTTGTCTCCCGTGGTATCCCGATGCTGTTAGGGGGGGACGAATTCCGCCGCACCCAACGCGGCAACAACAACGCCTACTGCCAGGACAACGAGATTTCCTGGTACGACTGGCGGCTTGCAGAGAAAAATACCCACCTGGTGCGCTTTGTCCGCGAGCTGATCCGTTTCCGCCGCGCCCATCCGGTACTCAGCCGAGAGGCTTTCTATCAACCGCATGAGATCGAATGGTTCGGCCCTCAGCATGCGCCTCCAGACTGGCACGAAGGCCGCTCTTTGGGCGCCCGCATTCATGCGGATACCCAAGATGGGTGCGAGTTATGCCTGTTGTTCAACGCTGCCCCCGAGCCGGTTGAATTCGATCTGCCGCCTCCCCCGCCTGGACACCGCTGGCACCTAGCAATCGATACCGCCGCTGCCTCACCCAACGATATTTATGAAGTCGGTGCTGAGAACCCATTTGCCGGGGGGAACCGAGTGCGCCTGATCGAGCGCAGCTTAGTCATCTTAGTCAGCCGGAGAGAAAGTGATCGCGATTGACCTGCGCCGCCGGCCGGATCGGCGCCGCTTAAGTTGGCGGACCTGGCTGTAGCGCTTAGCTGGGGTCGGCGCCGCGGCCCCCGCCGTACAGCAGAACAACAGGCACCTTATTATCTGGACATCTACCAAGACCCATGGCTGCTGACATGGTCGGTAGGGATCCTCGGCAGTTGCGCGCTGGATGCTTGGCTGACCCTCCAGATCCTGGACCGCGGCGGCATCGAGCTTAATCCGATTATGGCCTTTCTGCTTCAGAGCAGCGTGCCGGCTTTCTTCGCTGGGAAATATTTGCTCACTGTAGCTGCGGTCGTTTTCCTTCTCATCCATGTTAACTTTAACCTATGGGGGATCCCGGTACGCCGCATGCTCCCAGCGCTGGCTAGCGGATACGCGGCCTTGATCGGCTACGAATGGTGGCTGCTGTCTTGCTGAGCGGGGAAAGCTCTTTCCACCAGCGCTGCCCCAACGCAATCTCCCCACACGTTGACGGCGGTACGGAAACGGTCCAGTAACCAGTCTACCGAGAGCAAAAGACCGATGGATTCCACCGGCAATCCGACCGCGTTGAGGACGATCACCATCGTCACCAACCCGGCCTCGGGAATCCCCGCCGCACCGATAGAAGCCATCGTCGCAGTGAGCGCCACGGTTGCCTGCTGCATTAGGCTTAGTTAGATACCTAGCACCTGAGCGATAAAAAGCGCTGCCACTGCCTCATACAGCGCCGTCCCGTCCATGTTGACGGTCGCCCCTAACGGGATGACAAATTCCACCGACTCCCGCGCTACTTTGGCCCGATCTACCGCCGCCTCCATCGTCACCGGCAAGGTCGCAGAAGAACTGGCAGTAGAGAATGCAGTCAACAGGGCAGGTGCCATCTGACCCATCAACCGATATGGGTGGCGGCGGGTAACCCCCCATAGAATTGCCGCCAACACCCCAAAGGCGTGTATCCCTAAGCCCAATAAGACGGTCAGCACATACCATCCGGTCTGCTGGAGGACTTGCACCAGAGCGCCTTCGGCCTGCGCCTTGCCGAAACGCGCCGCCACCAGGCAAAACACACCCAAAGGCGCTATCTTCATGAGCATCAAGGTAACAGCCAGCAACGCCTCGTTGACTTGCACGATCCATTCCTGAAGCGCTTTGACTCGCTCTCCAAGAATGGTCAAGGTACCTCCAAACAGGATGGAAAACATAATTAGAGGGAGTAATTCAGCGCTGGCCATAGCGGCAAATAGATTATCTGCGAACAGCATCTGTGCTAATTGTTTGAAAATCGTGCCTAGACCAGCATCCGCCGGTACCGCAAGCTGCTCTTCAGCCAAGCGGGTGAGAGATTCCTGTGCCACTCCATGAAAACCTGGGGCGATCCAATTGACCAGCAAGAGCCCCATGCTGACTGCCAGCCAGGTAGTAGAAATGTAATACAAAAGTGCTACCCCACCAGGACGACGCAGCTTGCGCACGTCCCCCAAGCCGATGACCCCACTCATGACGCTAGCCATCACTAAAGGAACCACCAGCAGTTTCAAAAGCCGCAGGAAGACCTCTCCACCGATCTCCAGCTGCTGGGCCAGCGCTGGAAATCCTAACCCCAACGCGATGGCGCCGGCGATCGCTGCCCCTATGCCCAAGGTCAAACGGTTAATTTTCAGCATCAAGTACCCTGACTCAATATTGGTATAATGATAATTTTGTGCTGCTGGCCAACTATTACGCCACTCTCACTTCTGACTTTTCTGATGGCCATTCACCTAGACCGCTTGACATTGCCTCCAGCGTGGCGGCAGTTCTGGCATTGGTGGCAGGACCAGTTAAAGCGATCCATCCCACCCGGGTTGAGAAACTGGTTCAGCCATCGCACCCATATCCTGGTGACTCTCCCTGCAGGAGGGAGTATTCAGTGCTGGCATTGGGATCCCCATGGACGGACAGGGGATATTGTCACTCCTCTGGCTGACTTCACTTGGCGCCATCGGCAGCCGGGTCGAGAGGTTTCCTTGACCTGGCTGCTGTTGCCTAGCCAATATCTACGCAAGACGATCGCTTTGCCCCTGGCGGCGGAAGAAAACCTACGCCAAGTCATCAGCTTTGAACTGGATCGCCAAACCCCGTTCAGCGCTGATCAGGTGTATTTTACCAGCCGAGTCGTAGAGCGCCTTCCCAAGGCTAGACGGCTTAAAGTCGAGCTGGTGTTGACCCCGCGCGAGTTTCTCGACTCCCAGCTCACCCGCCTCCACCAAGCGAATTTAAGACCTCACCGCGTAGATGCTGCCATCTTAGATGGCCAAACGCCAGTCCCTTTGGGATTCGATCTGCTCCCACCCCGTTGGCGTCCTTCCGAAAGCCGTTGGCAGCGGAGGTTGCACTGGATATTAGCCAGCACGCTGGCGGTGCTCATCAGTTTAGGGTTAGTTTTGCCGCTTCTGATCCAGGAACGGATGCTGAACCTGCTCGAGAGCCAGCTTGCCCAAGCTAGACGGGCAGCTCAGACCACCACGGCGTTAAAACAGCAAGTCACTGCCTTAGAGCAAGAGGCCAGCTTCGGTCTGACCCGCAAACGAGCCAGACCACCTATGATCCAGGTGATGGACGAGCTTGCCAACAGGCTGCCCCAAGATACCTGGCTGACCGGCTTCAGCTACCGCGATGGAGAATTGCGCATCGATGGCACTTCCCCTGCGGCATCGAAATTGATTGAGCTGCTGGAGGCTTCCCCCTTTTTGCACAACACCCATTTCGTCTCCCCGGTCACTCAAGATCGCACCACGGGACTTGAGCGGTTTCAAATCAGCATGTCCATTGGTTACGAGCGCGATGCTGCCCCTAAGTGATGCCCAACAACGCCTGTTGGCGCTGGCTTTGCTGATCTTGCCCGCTTTACTTGGATATTTCGCCCTGGTTGCACCTTACCTCAGCTGGCTGCGCGCTAACCAAGAGCGCATCGCTGATCTTAAGTTTCAACTGGAGCGCGCTGCGCGCATCGCGGCCGAAGAACCCCGCTGGCGCGCTCGGCTCGAGGCGATGCAGTCTTACCAGAGCTCGCAACAGCACTACTTGAGCGGAGAAACCCCAGCGCTTGCCTCAGCCGAGTTACAAAACCATCTTTCCGAGATCATCCGCGCTGCCGGCGGCGAGCTGACCAGCGCCCAAGTCCTCCCGCATCGCCAGGAAGAGCGCTTCACTAGGATTGCAGTGCTGGTGCGCTTTACCGCCAGTACCTTGAGCCTGCGTGAGGTCTTGCACAGGATTGAATCCAATCGCCCGCTGCTGATCGTCGATAGCTTGACCATCCGCGCCCTGCCTGGCCGCCTGGATCCGAAGACCCGGAAACTTTTGCCGGCGGACCGCTTGAATGTAGACATTGAAGTCAGCGGATATCTGCCTACACCGCCCTCATGAACCTGCTTAAACGCTATCCTCGAACCTTAGCCTTGGGGCTTGCCTGCCTTTTGGCCGCCGTTGGGCTCGGCCTTGAGTACCGCCTGTTGCAGCGCAAGTTCACCGGCCTTTTTCAGCCGCCAACCGCCTCCGTCGAGGCAGCTCAAATACCGGAATCGCCGCCAGCAACCCTCGCGGAACTCCCCCCCATCGAAGCGTTTTCGGCCTTTGTTGAACGACCCTTGTTCATCGAGGGTCGCCGGCCGTTACCGGAAGAACCCGACACCGCTTCTACCCCTGGAGCAGCGCAAAAACCGCAAGTCTCCCTGACCGGCATCATTGACACCCCCGAAGCTGGTCAAATCATCCTAGTGCGAGACCTACACAACCAAACCTTGCGTTTCAAACCGGGGGAGGTCATCGACGGTTGGCGCGTGGCAAAGCTCGCTGAGACTTATGTGATTTTAGAACGAAACGGTGAAACCTATGTCCTGGAACTGATTAAACCCAGGCCAGCGCAACCTTCTCCTCCTGCTGCCCCTCCCCAACCGGCTCAAGATAATCCCTTCGCGCGCGCTGTACAAAAAACAACTACCAACTAAGGAGCAATCGATGCGATGGCACCTTGCAAAGCAATGGACTTTGGCGCTATCGGCGACGATAGGACTGACCGCCTGTGAATACTTGGGACCAAACCTACGGGAAAAGCTCCCGCTGGAGACAGTCGTGGCACCCACCAAACCGCCACCTGAGGAATCCAGCCAGCTTTCCTTGGAGGACAAACCCAAACCGGCTCTTAAACAACCTGAGATCTATCGGGGTACCAACCTCTTGGTTCGTTCTGTCCCGGGGCGGCAGCCATCCGAGCAAGCAGGACAATATACCTTAAACTTCGATGACGCTGACCTGGGCGAGGTAACCAAAGTCATCCTGGGCGATATTCTCAAAGTCAACTATACCTTAAGCCCGAAAGCTGCCGGCAAGATCACCCTAAAGACCACACGCCCTTTGCGCAAAGATGAAGTCCTCCCCACGCTGGAGATGGTCCTGAGGATGAATGGCCTGGCGCTGACGCGCAAAGGTAGCTTTTACTGGGTAGGACCGTCGGAAGAAGCAGCGGCGGGGGCACCGTTGGGACTTGCTGCGCAAACCTTGCCCGCCGGATTTCAAATCCGTATCTTCCCGTTGCGTTACGTGGGGGTAGAGTCGATGCAGAAGGTCTTAGAGCCGCTTCTGCCCCCCAAGGCTATCCTCCATACCGACCCGACTCGAAATCTTTTAGTAGTAGCCGGCACAGACCAAGAATTGGCTCCCATTGAAGACGCCGTGCGCGCCTTCGATGTCAATTTCCTCGAGGGGATGTCGGTCGGATTGTTTCCGCTCCAAAACGTAGATGTAGATACCCTCGCCCAAGACCTAGAAAATATCCTGGGCGAGAAAGCGTTAGGTAAGTCCACTGCCCTGCTTAAAGTCCTGCCGATCAAGCGCCTAAATGCCCTGATGGTAATCACCGCACAGCCGGATTACCTGGACTTGGCCAAAACCTGGATCGCTCGCCTAGATCGCTCCGCGCCTGAAACCGGCGCCGGCAACATTCACGTCTACCGGGCACAAAACATAGATGCAGTCAAGCTCGCCGATACCTTAAACCAGATTTTTATCGGTACAGCGCCGACCCCCCGCCCGAGCCTTGCCCCTGGGCTGCGCCCGGTGACTTTGGGCAGTAGCCGGCCAAGCAGCCAAACCATGCAGGCTCAGCTTGGCAGCCCTTCCACCAATCCCGGCAATCCCAGCGTTGCTTCTTCTGCAGCCTCTACCCAAGCGCGCCGCACTTCCGGCAATGGCAGCGAGATCCGCATCATCGCTGACGATACCAATAACGCCTTGATCATCTACGCCGATCAGGAAAACTACCGCGCCATCGAGCGGGTAATCAAGCAGCTGGACATTTTGCCTTTGCAGGTCTTGATCGAGGCTTCCATCATCGAAGTCAGCTTGGAAGATAAGCTAGAATATGGTCTGGAATGGTTCATCCGCAATAAGCTACCTCAAGAAGGGAACCAGCTAGGATTAAAATCCCAAGGCATTGACCTGGCAGGTCTAGCTAAAAATTTACTCATAGGCCCATTGCCTGCTGGGTTTACTTATTCTTTTCTAAGCAATAATCAAAACGTTCAAATCCTTCTCAAGGCGCTAGCGACGGATAAAAAAATCAACGTCCTATCTTCGCCTTCGCTGATGGTGCTGAACAACCACGAAGCCACTATCTTAGTAGGCGATCAGATTTCTCTCCGGACTGGTTCATTTGTCAACACGGCCACTCAATCTAGCGTCCAAGAAACTTTTCAGCAGCGTGATACCGGCGTGCAGTTGATGTTAAAACCTAGGGTCAATCGCGGCGGTTTGGTGATCATGGAGTTAGAGCAGCGCGTAGATGACGTCGATCAGACCACGGTCATCAACCAGAATCCTGTAATCCGCCAGCGGCAGATCAAAAGCACGGTAGCCGTCAAAGACGGAGATACGTTAGTGCTAGGCGGACTGATTAAGGACAACCGAGATCGCTCTCGGTCTGGCTTACCGTTACTTGCTAAAATTCCAATTTTAGGGGCGCTGTTCACCAGCAGCGCGCAAAAAGCTCTCACTCGCACCGAACTGGTCGTCCTAATCACGCCCAAGGTAGTCGAAAACCGGCGCGATGCTTATAAGATTACCGATGAGTACAAGCAGAGACTGAGGGAAATCTACGAGATCCTTGAACCCAAAGCCCCTAAAGCTGCACTGCCTGCTGCAACCTCAGGACCTACCTGAGGGCTCCAGGAACGCTTAAGACCTAAGCTGGGTTAAGAGTTTACTATAATCGAGCTTACCGCTGCCTAGGAGGGGAAGCGCCTCGGCGAACAGCACCTGGTGCGGCAGCCACAATTCCGGCAGGCCATCAGCACGAGCTGCCTCGTGTAAGGCAGACAGTTCAGCGCTTGGGCATTCAGAAACCAGCACCACTTTTTCCCCTTTTCGCCCGTCTGGCAAAGCGACGGCCGCATGCCGGTAGCCTGGCCAGACTTTGGCGGCTAGCTTTTCTATCCCATCGAGCGGCACCATTTCGCCGGCCACTTTGGCAAAGCGTTTCATCCGGCCCAAAACAGTCACAAACCCCTCCGCATCGACCTCGACCACATCGCCAGTGTCATACCAACCTTCCCCGTAACAAGACGCAGGCGCAACCAGTTCGCCTGGCCGTTCAGGCAAATAGTAACCGAGCATAACATTCGGCCCTTTAACGTGCAGGCGACCGCCTGTTACCCCTTCGACTGGCTCCAAACGCCATTCTACTCCCGGCAGGAAGCGGCCTACAGTGCCTGCTCGATAGTGCATTGGGGTGTTGACCGCGATCACCGGGCTGGTCTCGGTGGCGCCATAGCCTTCTAGGATTCGGATCCCAAGTTTATCCAACCACAGCTGGCGAACATCTTCTTGCAGTTTTTCGGCGCCGGCGAACACGTAGCGCACGCTGTAGAAATCATACGGATGGGCAGTTCTAGCGTATCCGGCCAAGAAAGTATTGGTCCCAAACAGCACCGTCGCATTGAGCTCATAAACCAACTCCGGCACCACTTTATAGTGCAGCGGATTGGGATAAAGAAAAGTGTACATGCCGGAAGTCAAAGGCAAAATTAGCCCAGCGCTAAGGCCAAATACGTGAAACAGAGGGAGGACATTCAAGATCACATCGCGCGCGCTGAAATCGATCACTGCGCCAAGTTGGGCGCAGTTGCTCAAGAGATTGCGGTGCGACAAAAGCACTGCTTTGGGTAGCCCTTCTGAGCCGGAAGTAAACAGCATCACTGCCGCTTCCTGACTCATCCGGCTATCTGGCCGGTACCACCAGGGAGCAGTCACCGCCCCAAGCCAGGCCTTAAGCTTTAACCCCCAGCTGGTTTCCTGCCAGTCTTCCAAGTAATGGACTTGAATGCCATGCTCGATGAGCGTGTTCACAGCAGCTTGCAATCCTGCCGCTGCCACAAACCTGCGCGAGGTAATCAGCGTCCGGATCTGGCCACTCGTGCACGCTCCTACCATCCCCTTGTGGACAGATGTCTCTAAGGGGCAACACGTAGAGGGTAATCTTAGGGAACAGCCGCCTGCGGACTTTGCCTTTAAGGCGCGAAAACGGCGTAAACTGGGCCCCATCGATCCGCACCGGCAGCACTTTGGCGCCCGCGCGGTCGGCCACCATGCCAGTCCCGTCGTAGATCTTCATCAAGGTTCCAGTCACGGTGATCCTACCCTCAGGAAAGATTACCGTCGGGTGACCTGCGCGCAGATGGCGGACGATCTCCTTCAACGCACCAGATTGGCGAGGATCTAAGGGAAATACCCTGGCAAAGCGAAGAAACGGACGCACCCAGGCGCGCCTGGCGATATGGGTGTTGAGGAAGGACTGGTGATTGGCAACGATCAGCACTCTCTCGAAACCAGAATAATTGTTTAAGCCTTTTACCTCGACGCGGTACAAAAGTCGTAAAACCGTCCGTACAATGGCCTTAAGCATCAAGCCCAACCAAAGTTCTAAACCCAGCCATCATTCTCATCCGAACCCTCTTTTAGCGCAATGGCAACCTCTATCGACATTCCCTCTGACTGGCGCCAGGCAGCTTCTCTCATCTTAGACCACAAGCTGCGCAAGATTTTGGTCTTGGGCGCCTCAGATCGGGGTAAAAGCACGTTCTGCCACTATCTACTCTGGCGGCTATTACAAGCGGGGCTGACCCCCGCGTTCATCGATGCCGACGTAGGCCAGAAGGATCTCGGCCCGCCAGCTACCATCACTTTGGGGTATCCTCAGCTAGATCGGGCTCTCCAGGACTTGACGCCAGCTGCCATGTATTTCGTGGGAGCGGTGTCACCAGTTGCTCACTTGCTGCCCATGGTCGTAGGTACCCGGCAGCTTCTTGACCAAACCGATGCCCCGTTCGTAGTCATCAATACTAGCGGTTTGATCACTGGCGTAGGAAGCGTATTAAAAGCCTATAAGATCGACAGCCTACGCCCAGACATCATCGTCGCTTTAGGGAACCGCTGGGAGTTGGCGCCAATCCTGGCCGCCCATCGTCACTTTCGCATTTTAGCACTGCCACCTTCTCCGCAAGCGCAGATTAAACTGCAGGAAACTCGCCGCCAACACCGCCTGGAAGCGTTCCGTCGCCATTTCTGTCATGCCCAGGAGTATTCCCTGCTGCTTGATCAACTTGCGCTCCAGCGACTGCCTATCGACAGACCAGTGACTGAAGCAACTTTCTACCCCAACCGGTTGTGTGCCCTTGCCAACGAGCGGCAAGCGGTATTAGGACTCGCCTTGATCAGCAGTTTTACTCCTAAGAAGCGTTTACTCACTCTTTTTACGCCAGTCCCACAGCATCGGGCAGCGATCCTGCAATTGGGAGATATGCTGGTTGAACTTTAGTTGCTTGAACTGCTTAAGGCGTGGACTGATTCTTTAGGGCGTTCTTAATTTGCCTAAAATATGATAGGGTTATTAACTAAACCCGTTGAGACTGTGTAAGCGCCGGACCATTTTCGAACTATGAAGCAAAGCCTACAGTTACGCCTAGGCCAACAGCTAATGATGACGCCGCAGCTGCAGCAGGCGATCCGTTTGCTGCAGTTATCCTCCATCGAGCTCAACCAGGAAATTCAAGAGACGTTAGAGTCCAATATCATGCTCGAGCTGGCGGATGAAAGCCGATCAGCGCCAACCATGGAGGAGCCGCTGACGCCACCTTCTGTGGAAGATCACTGGATCGTTACCGATTCCGAAGCGATTCCTCAGGAACTACCTCTAGACGTGAATTGGGAAGACGTCTACGACAGCCTCTACTCTACCCCAGGATCAGACGAGAACGACAACGATTTCCTGTTTTCTAGCAGTGTCCCAGAGAGCCTGCACGAACATTTGAAATGGCAAATGGAACTGTCCCATTTCAGCGAACGGGATACGATTATCGCCACTGCGATCATCGATGCCATCAACCGGGATGGCTATCTCGAGGTCCCAGTAGCGGAGCTGTATCAAGATCTGGCCCAACAATTGAGCGACCTAGAACTTGAGGAAGTCCAGGCAGTATTGCATCAGGTCCAAAACTTCGATCCCCCCGGCGTGGCCGCTACCCATCTGGGAGAGTGCCTCGCGATCCAGCTGCGTCAGCTGCCTGAAGATACGCCGTGGCGGGAAGAGGCTCTGCAGATAGTCACGCAGCATCTCGATGATCTGCGCAAGCAAAACATCGCTGCGATTAAAAACGCCCTAGCCCTGGACGATCGTGGGTTTGCGCAAGCACTAGAACTGCTTCGCAGCCTCAACCCCCGCCCTGGTCTTGCCTTTGATCGCGAGGAGGCTCAGTACGTCATTCCGGATGTCTTCGTTAGCAAAAAAAACGGCCGCTTTGAAGTCTCCCTCAACCCGGAAATTGCCCCCAAGCTGCGCATCAACCCGTTTTACTCCAGCATGATTAAACGCGCCGATCGCAGCGAAGATAACCTTAGCTTGAAAACGCATTTGCAAGAGGCACGCTGGTTCCTGCGTAGCCTGCAAAGCCGCAATGAAACGCTGCTCAAAGTGGCTCGCTGCATCGTCGATAAGCAACAGGCTTTCTTCGAGCACGGCGAGATCGCGATGAAGCCGATGACCCTCAAGGATGTGGCGGAAGAACTGAGCATGCATGAATCCACCATCTCTCGGGTAACGACTAACAAATATATGCACACCCCCTCTGGGATCTATGAATTCAAATATTTCTTCTCCAGCCATGTTTCCACCCAATCCGGAGGTGAATGCTCGGCCACGGCGATCAAGGCCTTCATTAAGGAATTGATCGCGCACGAAAATCCCGCCAAGCCTTTAAGCGATCTGAAAATTGCCGAACTTCTCCAAGCGAAAGGCATCAACGTCGCCCGCCGAACTATTGCCAAATACCGCGAGGCCATGCATATTCCAGCCTCGAGCGAACGCAGGCGCCTTTTATAATGCAACTGATCATCGTCAGCGGTCTGTCCGGTTCTGGCAAGAGTATCGCCTTAAGTACTCTGGAAGACTGCGGGTACTATTGCATCGATAATCTGCCGGTGCACTTGATCGAGCCGTTTGTGCGCGAATCAAGGCTTAACCTTGACAAAACCGCCATCAGTATCGACTGCCGCAATTTAAGCGGCGACGTCAATCGCTTCGATGAAGCTTTGCGCATCTTAAAACAATTCACCATCCCCTACCGGATCCTGTTTCTGCTTGCATCCACCCAGACTTTGCTCAACCGCTACCGCGAGACCCGGCGCAAACATCCTCTAAGCCACCGCGCCGGCCTGTCGCTTGCAGATGCAATCGAGCGCGAGCGTAAGCTATTGGAGCCCATCGCTACCCATGCCGACCTGGTCATCGACACCACCCACACCAACATTCACCAACTGCGCGAGTTGGTCTTGACCCGCCTAGGAGAAGACAATCGCCAACTGGTGGTGTGCTTGACCTCGTTTGGCTTCAAGCGCAGCATCCCACTAGATGCTGACTTCGTCTTTGACGCCAGATGTCTTCCTAATCCCCATTGGGAACCGGAGCTTCGCCCCCTGACCGGACGCGATCCTGAAGTGGCCAACTACCTAGAGAATCTACCTGAAACGACTCAGTTCCTTACCCAGATCGAAACCTTTCTCATCGCTTGGCTGCCGCGTTTCCAGAGCCGCAGTTACCTCACCATCGCCATTGGCTGCACGGGCGGTCGCCATCGCTCGGTGTATTTGGTAGAGAAACTCAGCCAGTCCTTTTCAGGTCTTTATTCAGTAGTCGTGCGCCATCGAGACTTATAAAATAATGCGGAGTTTTTCTTTCCTGACGATCGGTTTGATCCTATATCTGTCACCCCTATTCGGGAGCGCCAACATGCATACGACCCGACTTGAGCAAGCCACCTTCGCTGGCGGCTGCTTTTGGTGTATGGAGGCCGATTTCGAAAAAGCCGAAGGCGTAGTCGAGGTAATCTCAGGCTACACTGGCGGTGAGGTCGAACATCCCACCTACGAACAGGTTGCCAGCGGTACTACTGGTCATCTAGAAGCGGTTCAGGTCAGCTTCGACCCGGACCGAATCAGCTATCAGGCACTGCTTGAGATCTTCTGGCGTCACATCGATCCGACCGATGCCGGCGGCCAGTTCGTCGACCGCGGCCCTCAATATCGCACAGCCATTTTTTACCACAACGAGGAACAACGGCGCCTCGCGGAGAGCTCCAAACTGGCTTTAGAACAATCGGGCAGGTTCGATCGCCCTATCGTCACTGAGATCCTGCCGCTTAAAAAATTCTACCCAGCCGAGGAATACCACCAAGATTATTATAAAAAACACCCCTTGCGCTACCGCTTCTACCGGCTAGGTTCAGGGCGCGACCAGTTCTTACACAAAGTCTGGCAGGGCAAGCGCGACCGAACCTATACCAAACCCGATCCAGAAACCCTGCGCCGCCAGCTGACCCCCCTCCAATATCGGGTGACCCAGGAAAACGCCACTGAACCGCCGTTCCAAAACGAATATTGGGACAACAAGCGCGATGGAATCTACGTCGATATTGTCTCCGGCGAACCTTTGTTTAGCTCGCTTGATAAGTTCGATTCCGGCACCGGCTGGCCGAGCTTCACCCGGCCGCTTGAGCCAGATAACCTCGTCGAACGGGAAGACAGAAGTTTCTTTATGCGCCGCATCGAGGTACGCAGCCGCCAGGCTGACTCCCACTTAGGGCACCTGTTCCACGATGGCCCGCCACCTACGAGACTGCGTTACTGCATCAACTCGGCGGCGCTACGCTTCATTCCCAAGGAAGATCTAGAAAAAGAAGGCTACGGCCAGTATCTTCATCTATTCGAGTATTCACCCAAAGAGGAGGCGAGATGACGACCGTGTTCGAAAAGATCATTCGCGGCGAGCTCCCTGCCGACATCGTCTACCGCGACGAACAAGTAATCGCCTTTCGCGACATCCGCCCAGCTGCCCCGACTCATATTTTAATCGTTCCTAACCGGCCGATCCCCACCGTCAACGATGTCCAGCCCGAAGATGAACCCTTGCTCGGCCATATGATCTATGTCGCCAAACGCCTGGCCGAACAAGAAGGCATTGCCAACGACGGCTACCGATTGATCATCAACTGCAACCGCCACGGCGGCCAGGAGGTCTTTCACCTTCACCTGCACCTGATCGGCGGCCGTCCCCTAGGGCCGATGGTAGTACGATCATGATCAATGACGGAAGTGGCGGATTCCGGTAAACACCATGGCGATCCCGGCTTCATCAGCCGCTGCGATCACTTCCTCGTCGCGGATCGAACCGCCCGGTTGGATGATCGCGGTCACGCCAGCGGAAGCGGCAAAGTCTACGCTATCGCGGAATGGGAAAAAGGCATCTGAGGCCATCACTGAACCAGCTATCGTCAGCCCTGCCTCTTTGGCTTTCTCGATACCGATCCTAGCCGACCACACCCGGCTCATTTGACCGGCACCGATGCCGATCGTGCGCAGGCCGCGCGCATACACGATGGCGTTGGATTTAACGTATTTGACCACCCGCCAGGCAAATAACAGATCTTCTAGCTCCTGCGGCGTCGGCTGGCGACGGGTAACGGGCTTGAGCACAGCCGCATCGAACGTGGCAAGGTCTTGGGTTTGCACCAGCAGGCCACCGCAGATGCGCTTGAACTCGAGCTCAGGCTGCTGCTCCCCATAGCCACACGCCAACACGCGCACTTTGGGCTTGCGCGCCAACGCGGCCTGAGCTACCTCTAACACCTCAGGCGCTAGGATCACCTCTACGAACTGACGCTCGACGATAGCTGTGGCAGTGGCTTCGTCCAGCGCCTGATTGAAGGCAATAACCCCACCGAAGGCTGAAGTAGGATCGGTAGCATAGGCCCGCTCGTAGGCTTCAAGCAAGGTTTCAGCTTGTGCTACCCCACAAGGGTTACCGTGTTTGACGATCACGCACGCTGCTCCCTCAGCGAAGGAACGTACGCATCCCCAAGCAGCATCGGCATCGGTCAAATTATTGTAAGACAAAGGGCTGCCCTGAAGCTGGCAGGCACTGCTCAAGCTCCCGGCAAAAGGTTGGTCTAGCTGATACAGCGCGGCCTGTTGGTGGGGATTTTCCCCGTACCGCAGATCCTTAACCTTGCGCGCGCTCACCACAAGGGCAGCAGGCAAGGCCTGCGGATGCAACTTGCGCTCCAGATAAGCAGCGACGGCGCTGTCGTAACAAGCGGTGTGATAAAATGCTTTCGCAGCCAATTCTAGCCGCAGCGCTTCGGGAAGCCCTCCGGTCAGGTGCAGCGCTTCTAATACCCTCGCATAGTCAGCCGGATCTACGACCACCCCAACCGCCTCATGGTTTTTAGCCGCTGCTCGGATCATGGCGAGACCGCCGATATCGATGTTTTCGATCGCAGTAGCAAAAGCGCACGTTGGATCAGAGATGACCTGGGCAAATGGGTAAAGATTGACCACGACCAGATCGATCGGCAGGATGCCGTGCGCGGTCATTACCTCTTCGTCTACCCCGCGCCGGCCTAAAATCCCTCCGTGGATCTTAGGGTGCAGGGTCTTGACCCGACCGGCCATGATCTCTGGAAAACCAGTATACTGGGCCACCTCGGTCACGGTAACGCCAAACTCGCCGAGCAGCTTAGCAGTGCCGCCGGTAGAAAGGATCTCTATCCCAAGTGCTTGCAAGCCTTGGCAGAATTGCACTATCCCGGTTTTGTCAGAAGTACTGACCAACGCGCGCTGCACTTTATGCATGTTACTCAATTCCATACTGTTTGATCTTCTTGCGCAGGGTGCTGCGGCTCATTCCTAAAATTTTAGCCGCTTTGCTCTGGTTTCCTGCAGCGTAGTTTAAGACCGCTTTGAGCAAAGGCTTTTCTACTTCAGCCATCACCATGGTATACAATCCTGTTACCTGCTGGCCATCGAGCTCAGTGAAATATTGCTCCAGCGCGATCCTAACCTGCTCCCTCAGAACTATCTTTTGCCCTTTGCTTTCCACCGTCACCTCCATCTGCCGGCCGCAGGTAACCGCCATGACGCGGTTTTAAACCGAGTAATTGCGGCCGTAAAAGATTTCCGCCATTTCCCGATACACTTTTTCCTGCACCTCTTCACGCTCTTCGTCCGTGAGCAGGACATCGTCAGGGGCAAACAAATAATTGTCCAGGTTAAATTCCTTAAGCATCATCTTGGTATGGAAGATGTTTTCCTGATAGACGTTGACGTCGATCATCTGATAGCGTTCCTTGGTATCCTGGGAGATAAAGTTCTGGATCGAGGTGATGTCGTGGTCGATGAATAGCTTAGCGCCGCTGATGTCGCGGGTAAAACCGCGGACCCGGTAATCGATGATAACGATATCGGACTCAAAGCTGTAGATTAGATAATTAAGCGCCTTAAGCGGCGAAATCCAGCCACAGGTAGAAACATCGATATCAGCCCGGAAGGTACTGATGCCGCAATGCGGATGGCTTTCCGGATAAGTGTGGACAGTGATGTGGCTTTTGTCCAAATGAGCCAAGACCGTCTCCGGCATTTGGCCTAAAGTCTTAGCGTTAGACGACGCCCCATGGCAGACCGGACCTTCAGAGATCAGCATGGTCACGCTTGCCCCCTGGGGATCATAGTCTTGGCGGGCGATGTTGAGAATGTGGGCACCGATGATGTCGGCCACATCGGTAAGAATCTGCGTCAGCCGCTCAGCATTGTAGGCTTCGTCGATGTATTCGATATAGCGCTGCTGGTTAGCTGGACTGGTGTAGCAAATATCATAGATGTTAAAGCTCAAGCTTTTGGTCAGATTGTTGAAACCGTGCAGTTTCAATTTTTCCATCTGTGTCTTTCACCTCGCTTAACCAATGGCCTAGGAATCGCCGGGATCGACCACCTCAAAGCTGTGGCTGACTTCAGCTGCCTTGCTGAGCATGATCGAGGCCGAGCAGTACTTCTCGGCTGAGAGTTTGACTGCCCGCTCCACAGCACTCTCGCTCAATCCCTTCCCCTTGACGATGAAATGCAGGTGAATTCGAGTAAACACCTTAGGATCGGTTTCTGCCCGCTCGGCGTTTACCTCTACTTGGCAATCAGCGACCGGATGGCGGCCTTTTTTAAGGATGCTTACCACATCGAACGCCGAACAACTGCCAACTCCGAGCAGCAATAACTCCATCGGCCGTACTCCCAGGTTGCGCCCGCCGTATTCCGGCGGCCCATCGATGACCACCCCGTGGCCGCTGCCGGATTCCCCCACAAATAAGACATTTTCTACCCATTTGATCCGCGCTCTCATCGCCGCTTTCCGAAAGTTCTAAAAAGAGGGTAAAAATACCATCAAAAACTCAAATAGACCATACCAATTAGTGAAGGATTTGGATCAAAGCAAGGATACTCTAGGCTTTCCCCAGGCAGCTGCCTGCTCTCATCGTAGGCGCCCCTAGCCTATCCACTGGCAAGGCATAGAGGACGAACAAGACTGGGAGTTTTCCTGAAGGCAAACGGCTGCCACTTAGCCTAGGGGACTACCTCACCCGCCCACTGCCGGCTGATCAATTGCTCAAATGGCTCGCAAAGCAAAACCCAATAGGCTTGACGGGAAAACCTTGAAAAAGTCCCGGCGAAAGCGCATACTCTGGTTTTAGTTGAGACAGGCTTGCTCCAGAAGGTCAATATGCAAAGACTGGTAGTGCTCGTCCCGGATGCCCCTACGACCCGCAACATCGTCGATGACCTATTGCTCGCCCGGGTCAAGGAAGAAGACATCCATATCATCGCTAAAGAAGGTATCCCGCTTGAGGACTTGCCAGAAGCTGGCCTAAAGGAGAAAACCGATCTCATGCCAGCGCTTAAGCGCGGACTTGCGGCAGGATCTGCTGCAGGGCTGTTGGCCGGATTGGTAGCCGTGCTTCTGCCAGGCGGGATCATCGCCGCCGGCGGGGCGGTGATCCTGGCCGCCACTCTGGCCGGGGCGGCGGTAGGCGCGTTAGCTTCCAGCCTGATCGGGATCTCCATCCCCAGCCAGGAAGTGCGCAAGTACGAAGAAGCCATCGAACGCGGCGAGCTCTTGATGCTGGTGGACGTTCCTAAATCCCGCGCTAAAGAGATCACCCAGTTAATCTTAAAACACCACCCTAGAGCGGAGATCAAGGCAGTCGAATACATCCCGCCGACGCTTCCGGAAATGCCGGACGAATAATAACGCTGGTCATGCTGAATTTACCCGATGCGGTTAGCCAAAACAGAGGCAAACCCTGCCTTGTCTTTTTCAGGCTGCCTCAGTAATATAGCTGCATCTTTCACCCTGACTAAGTAAACATGATCAAAGGCAGCATCGTCGCGTTGGTTACTCCCATGCACCCTGACGGCCGCCTCGATGAGGCTGCGCTTAGGGAGTTGGTAGAGTTCCACATTGCCCAAGGCACCGACGCTATCGTCGCCGTAGGCACCACGGGAGAATCTGCGACCTTGGACTACGAGGAACACTGCCAGGTCATCCGCTGGGTGGTGGAGCAAGCCAGAGGACGCCTGCCGGTCATCGCCGGCACTGGCTCCAATTGCACGCGCGAGGCGATCGAGCTGACCCAAAGAGCGAAAGAGTTAGGCGTAGATGCCTGTTTATTGGTCACCCCCTACTACAATAAACCGACCCAAGAAGGGCTTTATCTGCACTTTAAAGCGATCGCTGAAGCAGTGGCTATCCCCCAGATCCTCTACAATGTCCCTAGCCGTTGCGGCTGCGACCTGCTCCCAGAGACAGTAGCGCGCCTGGTACCTCTAGACCATATCGTCGGGATCAAGGAAGCCAGCGCCGATCCTGTCGCTAGGCTGCGCGAGATTCAGAGGTTATGTCCTGGTTTTCCGGTCTATTCTGGCGATGATGCCTGTGCCCGGCAGGTGTGCCTAGCAGGAGGAGCAGGGGTGATCTCGGTCACCGCCAACGTCGCTCCACGCCTGATGCAGCAGATGATCGCTGCCGCTCTGGCCGGAGATAGCGCGCAAGCAGCGGCCTTGGACGCGCAGCTGGCCAGCCTCCATCGGGCCTTGTTTTTAGAATCCAACCCGATCCCGGTCAAATGGGCACTGCATGCCATGGGCTTGATTCCAGCAGGCATCCGCTTGCCGCTGACCTGGCTGGCAGCGCGCTATCAACCAGAAGTCCACGCAGCATTAAAAGCTGCCGGCCTTCTGTGATTCCAGTCGATGAGAACGATTCTCATCGTACTCGTTGGGCTGACAGGCTGTACCTGGCTGGTTCCAGATCGAGAACAGGAATATCTCAAAGTCCGTCCCCTGCCGCCCTTGAAGTTGCCAGCCGAGATCCCTGCTGCCCCAAGCGCTGCCATCCAGCCACCTATCGCCTTACCTGTCCAGCCTTCGCCGTCCGCGCCCCAAGCTTCCACCCTCGATGCCCCTTATATCGAGCTCAATCAACCTATTGCCCAAGCTTGGGTCAGTACCCTCAAAGCGCTCAACCTGCTCAGGCTGGAACTCACCAGGCGCAACCTGCAGCAAGGCAGCCTAGACATCGTCTATACCTCAAAGGAAACCGAGCTTTCAGAAGATCGTGAAACATTGGAGGATTTGCTCTACTTCTTTACCGGAGCGGGTAAGCTGCATGAGGAGAAATACCGCTTGCAGCTTGAGCCAGTAGGTAATACCACCCGTATTTATCTTCTAGACACCGAAGGTAAACCTGGCACTTCAAAGACTGCTTTGGACCTGCTCGAGCGACTCAAACAAACTCTGGCAACCTTAACGCCATCCTAAACCATGACTATTCTGTTGCAACTTCCCGGTCCCAGCGCCTTTTCCGCATTCCGCCTAAACAAACTCAAAGCCCGGCTGCAGGCTGATCTCCCTGAGATCTCAGCCATCGCAGCGCGCTTTGTCCATTTTTTAGCGAGCGAACGCGCACTCACGGAAGAAGAACGCAACATTTTGGACCGGTTGCTAGACTACGGCCCTAAACCTCAAGCGGGCCTTGTAGGCGAGCATTTTTGGGCGCTACCCCGTCCCGGCACGATCTCGCCGTGGTCGAGCAAGGCAACCGATATCCTTCACCACGCAGGTCTTTCGGTGGTAACGCGGATCGAGCGGGGGATTGAATATTGCCTGGCAGCCAAGGCCTCGCTCAAGGAAAAGCGCCATCGGCTTACGCCCCTGTATGATCGGATGACCGAGGTGCTGTTGGCCGAAGGCGAAGAAATAGACCTATTCAGCAACCACCCTCCTGCCCCTCTGGTGACCATCCCCTTGCTCGCTGAGGGCCGCGCTGCCCTGGAACGGGCCAATCGGGAGCTTTCACTGGCCCTTGCAGAGGAAGAAATCGATTACCTGCTTAAAAGTTTCACCGAACTTGGCCGCGATCCTTCCGACGCCGAACTGATGATGTTTGCCCAAGCCAACTCGGAGCATTGCCGTCACAAGATTTTCAATGCCCGCTGGACCATCGACGGCCAAGTGCAGCAGCGGTCTCTATTCGAGATGATCCGCGCAACTGCGAACACCAGCCCAGCCGGTATCCTATCGGCTTACCGGGATAACGCTGCAGTTATCGAAGGCCCGATGGCTTGGATGTTGCTGCGCGACGAGCAGTCTCGCTACCGCTACGTGCACGAACCTGCCCATATCCTGATGAAGGTGGAAACCCACAATCACCCCACCGCCATCTCCCCTAATCCGGGCGCAGCTACCGGTGCAGGTGGAGAAATCCGCGACGAGGGTGCCACCGGTTGCGGCGCGACCCCCAAAGCCGGTCTCACAGGCTTTGCTGTGTCCCACCTGCGCATTCCCGGTTTTATCCAGCCTTGGGAAACCCAAGATCCCGGCAAACCCAGCCGGCAGGCTTCCGCCTTCGAGATCATGCTCGAAGGGCCGATAGGCGCTTCCGCTTTCAATAATGAATTCGGTCGTCCCTGTCTGGCAGGCTTCTTCCGTACCTTCGAGCAGGCAGTCCCCGGAAGTCAGGGCAGAGAGTGGCGTGGCTACCACAAACCCATCATGCTTGCCGGCGGGCTCGGCACGATTCGCACCTGCCACATTGCCAAACAAGACATTCCTCCAGGGGCTTTGATCGTCGTCCTAGGCGGGCCTGCAATGCTGATCGGCCTAGGCGGAGGGGCAGCCTCTTCGCTAGCCTCTGGAGAGGCGAGCGAGGAACTGGATTTCGCCTCGGTCCAGCGCGCCAACCCGGAAATGCAACGCCGCTGCCAGGAAGTGATCGAGCGCTGCCGAGCGCTCGGCAAAGCTAATCCAATCTTGGCTATCCACGACGTGGGCGCCGGGGGACTGGCTAACGCGGTCCCAGAAATCCTCCGGATCTCCGCGCGCGGCGGCAAGTTCGAGCTACGCCAAATCCCAAGCGCCGACTATAGCTTGTCGCCGATGCAAATTTGGTGTAACGAAGCTCAGGAACGCTACGTCCTCGCTATCCATCCCAAGCACCTTGCTCAATTTGAGCGCATCTGCCGGCGCGAGCGCTGCCCTTTTGCGGTCATCGGCTGCGCTACCTCCCAAGAGCTCCTGCGCGTTCACGATCAGTGGTTCGACAATTATCCAGTGGATGTACCGATGGCGCTGTTGTTCGGCAATCCGCCGGCGATGCACCGGATTGCCACCCATGTGCCGACCAAAGCACCTGACTTCGATCCCGCTCAAGTGGCACTCAAAGAGGCAGCGATGCGGGTGTTACGTTTTCCTGCCGTGGCTTCTAAGGCCTTCCTGATTACCATCGGCGACCGGTCAGTTACTGGCCTGGTCGCGGCTGACCAAATGGTCGGTCCCTGGCAGGTACCGGTCGCTGACTGCGCGGTCACGGCATCTAGTTTTGCGGGGCTGACCGGCGAGGCGATGGCGCTCGGCGAGCGCACGCCGGTGGCGGTGATCGACGCGCCAGCCTCAGGTCGCCTGGCAGTAGGAGAGGCGCTTACCAATCTGGCAGCTGTTTGCCTGGAAAGCCTAAGCGCAGTGAAACTGTCGGCTAACTGGATGGCCGCTTGCGGTCACCCCGGCGAAGATGCCGCCCTGTTTGACACCGTGCGCGCGGTGTCGACCCTTTGTCAAGCCTTGGGTCTAGCCATCCCGGTGGGAAAGGATTCCTTGTCCATGAAGACCGTCTGGCGCGACGCGCAGGGTGAAAAAACGATGACCGCCCCCGTCTCGCTGGTTATCTCAGCATTTGCACCCGTTCCCGACATACGCCATACGCTGACTCCCCAGCTTGTGCGCGACCCTGAGACAGCCTTAATCCTCATCGACTTAGGGCAAGGCCAAAACCGCATGGGCGGCTCGGTGCTGGCGCAAGTCTACAGCGGGCTTACGCTTCCCAGTTCCAAAGCCGTCCCTGACTTGGATGATCCTCAGCTCTTTAGGGCTTTCTTTGAGACCATCCAGGCGCTCAACCGCAAGGGTCTAGTGCTAGCCTACCACGACCGCTCCGACGGGGGGCTTTGGGCCTGCTTGTGCGAGATGTCCTTCGCTGGCCGTTGCGGCCTAAATATCGACCTAAGCCCCCTAGGGGACGATCCCCTCACCTGCCTCTTCTGCGAGGAGCTCGGCGCAGTGATCCAAGTCCGCCAAGCGCTTTTGCCGCAGGTTCAAGCGATCTTAGCCCAAGCCGGATTAGGGCACTGTGCGCACGTGATTGGGCAACCCTCTACTGCGCAGCAGGTGCAAATCCACCATCAGGGCAAGACGCTGATCGATTTTCCTCGCGCTCATTTGCAGCAAGCCTGGTCCGAGGTAAGCTTTAGAATGCAGGCGCTGCGCGACCATCCCGACTGCGCCCGCCAAGAGTTTGAAGCCATTGCCGATGATCTTGACCCTGGCCTGAGCGCTTTGGTGTGCTTTGACCTTAAAGAGGATATCAGCGCACCGTTTATCTCCACCGCCAAGCCGAAAGTGGCGATCTTGCGCGAACAGGGCGTCAACGGCCACGTGGAGATGGCGGCAGCCTTCGACCGGGCTGGTTTTGAGGCCATAGACGTGCATTTAAACGACATCCTAGAGGGGCACCTGACGCTAGAGGGATTTCAAGGCCTTGCCGCCTGCGGCGGCTTTTCCTACGGGGATGTGCTAGGGGCTGGCGCAGGTTGGGCGGCTGCGATCCTGTTCAACCCCCGTGCCCGCGAGCAATTCCAGGCGTTTTTTCAGCGCTCTGACACGTTTGCCTTAGGGGTGTGCAACGGCTGTCAAATGTTAGCCCAGCTGAAGGAGTTGATTCCCGGTGCTGATCATTGGCCAAAGTTTACCCGCAACTTATCGGAGCAGTTCGAAGCGCGCCTGGTATTAGTCGAAGTCCTGCCCTCTCCTTCGATATTGCTTGCCGGCATGGAAGGTTCTATCTTGCCGGTGGCTGTAGCCCACGGCGAAGGTAGAGCGCAATTCGACCGCGACGCGCAAGCTGTGCTCGAGGCAGGCTTGGTGACGCTTTGCTATGTCGATCATTATCACCGCCGCACCGAAGCCTTCCCGTTCAATCCCAACGGCTCTCCCCTTGGGATTACCGGCCTGACTACCCCTTGCGGCCGCTTCACCATTATGATGCCCCATCCTGAGCGCTGCTTCCGCACTGTACAGTATTCCTGGCACCCCGATTGGGGCGAAGATGGTCCTTGGCTGAGGTTGTTCCGCAACGCAAGGCGTTGGCTCAGCTAAACATTGACTTTCTGCCTCCTTTCGGTGTATTAAGAAAATAAAGAGGCTAGTATGTCGATCGAGGTATTGCCACTGCGGCCTAAGCCACGCAATGGATACCGGCGGCAGGTCGAATCCCTGCTGGCGGAGGTAGATGTTTGGATCGACGGCAATCGTCCCTGGGACATTCAGGTCAAAGACGAGCGCTTTTTCAAGCGGGTTTTGGCTGATGCTTCGCTGGGCTTTGGCGAAGCCTATATGGACGGCTGGTGGGATTGCCCCCAGCTGGACGAGCTGGTCTGTCGCATCCTGCGCGGCGGTCTAGCGGGAAAGCTGCGTTCCTGGCAGGATGTGTGGACAGCGTTTAAAGCTAAGCTCTTTAACCTGCAACATCCTCGCCGTGCTTTTCAGATCGGCGAGCACCATTACGACCTCGGCGACGACCTCTATCAGGCGATGTTGGATAAGCGCCTGATTTATAGCTGCGCTTACTGGAAACAAGCCAGCGACTTAGATGCTGCTCAAGAAGCTAAGCTCGACCTAATTTGCCGCAAACTAGGGCTTAAGCCCGGCATGCGCGTCCTGGACATCGGTTGTGGCTGGGGCGGGGCAGCTAAATTCGCTGCCGAGCGCTACGGCGTGGAGGTCTACGGGGTGACCGTCTCGCAGCGGCAGGCAGCATACGCCCAAAAGCTCTGCCAAGGCTTACCGGTGACCATTGAGCTAAAAGACTACCGCGCCATCCAGGGACGCTTTGACTGCGGTTTTTCCATCGGGATGTTCGAGCACGTCGGGGTGAAAAACTATGCCACTTACTTCGATGTGATCACCAGGTGCCTGCCTAAAGACGGGTTGTTCGTGCTCCACACCATCGGCGCCAATGTCTCTTCTAATCACGGCAATCCCTGGGTAACGCGCTATATTTTTCCCAATTCTATGCTGCCTTCCCTGGCGCAATTGGGTCAAGCCATGGAAGGGAGATGCATCGTAGAAGACGTGCAGAACTTCGGCCCTGACTACGAGCGTACTCTGCTTGCCTGGTATGCTAACTTCGAGCGCGGCTGGCCCAGGTTACGAGAAAAATACGGCGAGCGCTTTTTCCGTATGTGGCGGTTCTATCTGTTGAGCTTTGCCGGCGCTTTCCGCGCCCGCCATCTGCAGCTGTGGCAGTTCGTCTTAAGCCCCCGCGGGCGCGCCGTGCGCTATGACGCGCCGCGCTAACTTAGACTACCTTGAAATTGCGCATCATGTCGCCATCCTCGTGTTCCAGGTTATGACAGTGGAACACGAACAGCCCTTTATAGTCCCGAAACGGCATGATCAGGCGGATGCGCTCGCCAGGCATGACCGTGACCGTATCTTGAAAGCCTTGGTCGACAAAGCCGTCTTTGACCGTCTCGTAACCTTCACCGCGGTGGATGCCGCTGCCGCTTGGAGGAATCCGTTCGATGATCTGGAAATACTCACCGTGAAAATGCATGGGATGAGCCATGTCGATCATCTGCGCCATTTCCCCGCCCATGCCCATCATCCCGCCGCGGCCCATGCCACGCATATTATGCTCCATCCCCCCCATGCCTGTGTGCTCTCCTTCCTCGCCATGGCGGTGGAAGATCTCAATCAACTGGAAGGTATTGAGGGGAATAGTTTCTTCAGGCAGAGCCTCAGTCAGTTCGAAATTTCTGCCGTTTAAAGTGAACCTACGGCCACGGATGCCGATCGCCACCGGCCTTGGCCGGTCAGGATTGGCAGTGTCTTCAATCCGATAGTGCGGCAAGCTGCGCAGCCGGTCGGGAAGCTCTAAGTTACTTTGCGCCGTTTTCGTGACGGCAAAGCGGGCGATGGAGAACCGGCTACCAGCCGGAAGGTGACGCATAAACATCGCCATCGCCCCCATACCGCCGCCCATTTCTTCCATCATCTCCATCATCCCCATCTCACGCATCTGACCATGTCCGGCCATCATCCTAAGATGCTGCTCGTACATGGCAGGCATCACCCCGCTATATTCCAGGCTCTCTAGGATCACCTCGCGGCCTTTAGCGCTTTGAAAATCCCGCCACAGCTCATAGCGCTCCCCAGGCGAGATCATCAGATACGGCCGAGTCACAGGCTGCTCCAGCAGCCCGCCGTCGGTGCCGATCACGGTGATAGGCTCCCCATCGCTCCAAGCCAGCTTGTAAATCCTGGAATTGGAGCCGTTGAGGACACGGAAGCGATAGGCGCGGTTTTCCACCTCCATGGCAAAACCAGGCTTGCCGTTGACCAAAATGCGCTCGCCCAAAAAGCCGATCAGCGCGATCGGCCCGCGGTTGTCATACCAGAGCTGATTATCGGAGGTGAAGGTCCGATCCTGGATCACTAGGGGAAGATCGTATTCCCCGCGCGGCAAAGGGAGTTTTTGCTCTTCCTCGTCCTCGACGATGAACAGTCCAGCCAAACCTGCATAGGCCTGGGCAGCGGTGGTGTGGTGGGAATGCGGATGGTACCAGTTGGTACTAGCACGGTTTTTGACTTCGAACTCGTAAAGATAACTCTGCCCCGGACCGACCTGATAGATCGGGTGGGCATCCATTTCGGAGGGAGTATGGACCCCGTGCCAGTGGATGATATGTTCCTGGGGCAGGCGGTTGTGGAAGCGGATGCGGACCTTCTGCCCAGTTCGAAACCTGAGAATAGGACCAAGATAAGTACCTGGCAATGGAATCACTGCGCTGGAGTCGCCTTTGATGATTTTAGCCTCGTACCGCCAAACGCGGGTCGGTCCTCCAGGCAAAATGGAGACCTGATCGATCTTAGCGATCAAATCAATCTCGACATCGGGGGAAAATCCCGGCGTAGAACCTGGCTTCCCTTCAAAGGCTTCTTTCTTGAGCACGATGGGAAAAGCCGGTGAGGCCGCCAAAGCAGCTGCGCCGATCCCAACTGCCTGCAAAAACCGCCGCCGCTCCAGATCAATCTTATCGGTCATAATGCTTCTCCTCTTCAACCTTGCCGATACCGAACCGATCCATAATTAGCATATGCTAATGCACTCTAGCAGTCCGCACCGACGAAAGCAAGTCTTACCACTTTCAACTTTGCGCCAGATAAAAATCTTCCTCACTTGCTTCGCCAGCGCCGGCAGGTTTGGATCAAAGCACAAGTCGAAGCATCATGCGCGCCGATCTCTCCGCCGCTAAGCTCCGGCAGGATCGCATTGGCTAGCTGCTTGCCTAATTCCACGCCCATCTGATCAAAAGAATTGATGTTCCAGATTACCCCTTGCACAAACACCTTGTGTTCGTACAGAGCGATCAAACTCCCCAACGTTTTTGGGGTCAGCTTTTTGAACAAAAATACATTCGAAGG
Source organism: uncultured Methylococcales bacterium (assembly GCA_964546735.1). Lineage (GTDB taxonomy): Bacteria > Pseudomonadota > Gammaproteobacteria > Methylococcales > Methylothermaceae > Methylohalobius. Next base: position 74,205 of record CAZJKH010000004.1, read on the forward strand.
GCGGTTGCCGGGAAAAGTCTTAGCTGCTGCCAGAAGCGCAAGCTTCTCTTTCGGCACGCTCAAGGCAGCCAGCTCTGCCCGGGCCTCGTCTTGCGTCTTGCCTTTCATCAAAGCTTCCGCTTGCGCCAGGCAGTTCGCGAGCAAGATCAGGTGATGGTCGCCTAATTCGTGATGGCTTTCGGCCGCCACTAGAAAATCGCAAGGAACCAGATGAGTACCCTGATGGAGCAACTGGAAAAAGGAATGCTGGCCGTTGGTACCAGGTTGCCCCCAGATGATGGGTCCGGTGGCGTAGTTGACTATCTTTCCAGCAAGGTCTACGCATTTGCCATTGCTCTCCATGTCGAGCTGCTGGAGGTGGTCGGGAAAATAGCGTAAATAGTAATCATAAGGCAAGATGGCGTGGGAGGTAGCCCCCCAAAAATTCCCATACCAAATACCCAACAACCCCATGATCACGGGGATATTGCGGGAGAAGGAAGTAGTCCGAAAGTGTTCGTCGACCTCGAAAGCGCCCTGTAATAGCTCCTCAAAGCAGTCCATCCCGACCGCCAGCGCGATAGATAGCCCTACTGCCGACCACAGGGAGTAACGCCCACCGACCCAATCCCAAAACTCAAACATATTGTCGGGGTCGATGCCGAATCTTTGGACCGCGTCGTGGTTGGTGGAGATGGCCACGAAATGCCGCGCGATAGCAGCTGGATCTCCTCCTGCCCCAGTGAGCAGCCAATCCCGAGCCGAGTGGGCATTGGCCATGGTTTCCTGGGTGGTGAAAGTTTTAGAGGCTACCAAAAACAGAGTAGTTTCCTGATTCAACCCTTTTAGGGTCTCCAACAAGTCGGACTCATCCACGTTGGCGACGAAGTGGACTTTAAGCTCCTTTTTGTGATAAGGAGTCAAAGCATAAGTAACCATCCGCGGACCTAGATCGGAGCCGCCAATGCCTAAATTTACCACGTCCGTAATCGGCTTGCCGCTGAAGCCGCGCCACTGGCCACTATGCACCTGTTCGGTAAACCGGCGCATTTTTGCCAACACCCGGTTGACCTTTGGCATCACGTCCTGACCATCTACCTGCACCGGCCGTCCGGAGCGGTTGCGCAAGGATACGTGTAACACTGCCCGATCTTCCGTCAGGTTAATCTTGTCACCGTTGAACATCGCTTCGATGGATGCCGCTAAACCGCTTTGTTCAGCCAGCTGGACAAGCAGCCCTAAAGTCTTGTCAGTAATTCGGTTTTTGGAGAAGTCAAACAGAATGTCTCCCAAACTCAGGGAAAAACGCTGGAAGCGGTCTGGATCGCGGGTAAACCAATCGCGCATATGCTCGCCGCCGATTTCCCGACGATGTTCAGCCAGAGCCCGCCACGCAGGTAGAATAGTCAGCGTTGTCATCGAGTTGAACCCCCTTTTAGATATACTTGCCACTATAGTAAAGCAATGCCGTCTTAAGAAAAATGAAAGCTGGTTTTTTCATCCTACAGTCATGCAGGATGGTTAAATTGACACCGTTTAGATCGATCAGTGACAATTTTTACTAATTTCGTCAAAATTTTTGACAGCAATCTGGGTTTCTAAATCTATGTACTTGAAGTTCAATCAAAGTCCATACTGGCGCAAAACTTGCTAGTTTAAAAATAGGCATCATCCATTAGGCCCATCAATGAAATATATTTCAGGTTATTTGACGATCGGCAAACTCCTTCTAGGAATCTACTGGCTGGTGATGCGCCAATGGTGTTATCTGGCTTATCGCAGGCTGGCTAACCGCCTCGGTGGCCGCAGAACTGCAACCACTTTGTAAATGACGCAAACTCCAGGCAAGTTATATGTTGTCGCCACACCGATCGGTAACTTAAGCGATATCACGCTGCGGGCGCTGGAAATCTTGCGCCAGGTAGATCTGATCGCTGCTGAGGATACCCGTCATGTGCGGCGATTGCTTAACCATTACGGCATTACCACCGCTACCTTGTCGCTGCATGCGCATAATGAGCGCAACAAAACCAGCATGTTGATCGATCGACTTCTGGGTGGCCAGACCATCGCTCTTGTTTCCGATGCGGGTACACCGCTCATCAACGATCCAGGGTTTCCGCTGGTAGTGGCTGCCCAGCAGGCAGGTATCCAGGTGATCCCTATTCCTGGACCTTGCGCTGTAATTGCTGCCTTGTCAGCGGCGGGGCTTCCTACTGACCGTTTTGCGTTTGAGGGTTTTTTACCCCGCACCCGCCATGTCCGCCGTGCTCACCTGGAGCGGTTACGCGCAGAACCCCGTACGCTGGTATTCTATGAATCTAGCCACCGCCTAGAAGAGTGCCTCATCGATCTAAGCGCAGTGTTTCCTGCAACGCGCCGTCTGGTGATCGCCAAGGAGCTGACTAAGCTCCATGAACGTCTGATCTCCACCTCAGTGGGAGAAGCGCCGGTTCTCTTCCAGTACCATCCGGACTGGAAACAAGGTGAATTCGTGCTTGTGCTCGAAGGCGCGCCTTCACCTGCCCGCCAAGAACTGACATCAGATCAGCTTCACATTCTCGATCTGTTGCTTCAAGAATGCTCCTTAAGCACCGCCGTCTCGATCGCCGAAAAAATCACCGACGCATCCCGCAAAACTCTCTATCGCGCCGCTTTAGCCAGACAGGAACAAGCGCAAAAATCTGAAACTTTAGCTTAGATTTCTGGTTCAATATTTGAGAGAGTCGGCTGGGCAATCGCTCCCGCGATGCGGGGGAGGAAAGTCCGGGCTCCACAGGGCAAGGTGCCAGGTAACACTTGGGCGCCGCGAGGCGACGGAAAGTGCCACAGAGAACAGACCGCCGATGGCCTTTAGCAGGCACAGGCAAGGGTGAAACGGTGCGGTAAGAGCGCACCGCGCAGCTGGTAACAGTCTGCGGCACGGCAAACCCCACCTGGAGCAAGATCAAACAGGGAGCTGGGAATCTTCCCGCGTGTGGCCCGCACGGTGCTCCCGGGCAGATCGCTTAGAGGAATGATTGCCCTCGACAGAACCCGGCTTATAGGCCGACTCTCTTTTCCCTCGACTGAATCAGCTAAACTGTTCAGTATGTTTGCGCAAAACTGCTGCCTAGTCGACTCTGATCATCTCCAAAGGTGGCTAATGGAGCTTCCTTGGCTTAACCTCGATCAGACCATTCCAAAGCTCCTCAACCAGCTGCAGGCGTTAGGTCAGACCCGACTGCCTCCTCAGCAACGCAACCGGCTGCTTAACCTCTATCAACCCTATTTGATCCAACTGACGATAGAGCTGGAGGGCCACCTGCTCGATTGCGCCCTGCCTCTCTCTGATCGGGATCAGGAAACTACCCGGCGGCTGCTTGAACTAGGCCGCCAGATGATCGCCAACTATAAGCAAATCCTGATTACGCCTGAGTTTCTAGATCCGAACCAACTCTCCCCCTCTGAACGCCAGGTCAGTCTAACACGCATGCTAGAGTGGCTCGCCCGCTTGGCACGCCACAGCGCTTTAATTTACTCAGATCCCGGGGAAGAGTTTTGGCGTACGGTTTATCGAATCTATTTCTTTCTGGAAGCCCAAGGATGGTTGCCGCACTCGTTTGAGGTTGGGACGATTTCCACCCTCTACACCAATCTGGTCAGGGTATTGCTCTTCGGAGCGTGCGGACCATGCCGTTTTAGGCCGTGGGAATTGATGCAAATCGATCAACTCATAAACCGCTTTGCCAGCCAGGCCAAAATTCACTCCCAAAATACCCTGGGAAATTGGCAGGCGAGATTCTTTTTCGATGCAACTACCCCCAAGCCGCCACGCCCAATCAAACTCCTCAAAGAAGTTGGCCAGCTGCGCAACCTTCGGTTTCTCTACCCGCATCAGGTTACCCACAGGCTTTTAGAACATGTATCTGGAACCTCAGAGTTTTTACCTAGACGACAGGATAAAAAGCTCGCGTTGCGTCTGGCTCACCTGCTGGGTGCTCCTAGGCAACGCAGATGGCGCAGGTTTCCCGAACAAAAGGAGTGCCTTTTAATCGTTGGCCTTTCGGAGCTCATTGCTGCCTTGTCTGAGCAGGGGCAGATTCGGGGATTACGCCGATTGCTGCTAGATTCAACGTTTACTGCAACAGAGGTAGGCCAAGCCGATTTTGAGCTGCTGCCGCAAGGAGATGGACTAGTTCAGCACGATAACTTGCGCTCTGAGGTAAGCATTTTCCACCAACTTACCGACGGACAGACCAAAACCGATGCTAATCAAATCTGGATGCGATCATCGCAATCTACCCAAGGCAATGGGAGAACCCAGTTTTTAGGCCAGTTTGCTGATGTGGGCGCAGGCGGGTATCGCTTGATTTGGCTAGATTCTACTTGTACCAAGCTGAAAGCAGGCGAGATCTTGGGAATCAACCACACCCAAGGAGAAATCGAAGTCGGCGTCATTCGCTGGCTGCGCCAGGAATCTGCCTCTAAAGTGGCAGTTGGAATAGAGCTTTTCAGCTTTGCCGCCAGCCTAGTTGTAGTCAGCCTATGGTCATCCTCAAATGCGGCAGCCCATAAGCGGGACTTTGGGCTGCTTTTGCCTGTTCAACCCTTTCTCAGCCGCCCTGCTTGCTTGCTCGCCCCAAGCTGTGCTTGGCAGCGTGGCCAATGGGTAGAAATCTATCAGAGCCCGACGGAGAAGCAAAGCTACTGCCTAAGACAACTCATCGATTCGACATCCGCCTACGATCTGTTTAAGTTAGAACCCATCAACTAAGGCGCATCCCAACAGCCCAGGTAAGGGTGACACAGCCGAGTAAAAACCCGATGAACGCGCCGGCGGCTTGCCATCGATAGCGCATCACCAGATTCGTTTGTCGAACTGCAGCTAGGATAAACGGATAACCTTGCCTGGGAGGCTTATGCAACCAATAAATCACTTCAGCAGGTGGCCGATGCATATGTACCCGTAGTGCTTCGCGGGCGGCTTGCTTGCGGATTATCTCCCATTCTTTGGCATCGATCTGGCCATCGCGATTGAGGTCGAAACGCTCGCGCAAGGCCTGCGGATTTGTTTTCCAACGCCTAAGCAGCGCACGGGTTTGTTCCTCCCATCCCTGCTCTGCGTCCTGTTTGAGAGTCTCAAACCAACCTAAGGCATAAAGCGGATGGCCTGGTTCGATCAGCCTCTCTGTATACCGGTAAGATCCCAGTAAATCGCTATGGCCAGGAGGAGGGATTGGGTCACGCTCGTGGCCATACCAGATCAGTTCGCGCGCTGGATGAACATTAGCCCCTTCCGGGTCTACAATGCACCGGCCAGTGCCATCCTCCAAAGCGAAGATAGCGTCGCTTTTGCCCTGCGCCAGGTTCACCCAACGCTGCCGGCTTCGCAATCCAGGTTGGCGGCGATCGATACGATATTCGTACCACACGCAAAGCCTTCCGCTCAAAGGAGCATAAATCGGCTCTCCAGGCAGAGCTGCTGCTTTCCCTTCTAGCTCTACATACCCTTGCGCCGCCGAGCGGATACGAGCTGTGGGAGTATCTTCGATCAAGCGCGCATAGTATAACTGCCTAAACCCCAAGTAAAACATCCACAGGCCTACCCCTCCTAACAGTCCGAGCATTCCCCAAAATCGCCCCGGCGAGGCCGTCAGAACAACGTCGCTCAGTTCAGCTAACATCAGTCAAAAAGACTTGCAAGGTTGCCGCCGCGCTTTTCCTCAGCAGAAAATTCCAGCAGTTTGCAAGGCTTAAAACCGAACCAGCGAACAAGCAAAATGTCTGGAAACTGCTCGATGCGGACATTGTTTTGATTGACTGCGGCGTTGTAAAGCTCACGCCGGTCGGCGATTTCCTCCTCGAGCTCGGTAATGCGGGTTTGTAAGTGGCGGAAAGTTTGGTTGGCAGTCAATGCCGGGTAATTCTCCGCGACTGCAAATAAGTTCAACAGTCCTTGCTTGAGCTGGCTCTCTGCCTGCCCTAGCCGGGCCAGATCACCCTGCTGCTGGGCGGCAAACACCCAGCTTCTAGCGCGCATGACTTGTTCTAGGGTATCCTGTTCAAACTTCAGATAGCGCTTGCACACCTCTACCAGCTTCGGGAGCTCATCATGGCGCTGTTTGAGCAACACCTCGATGTTAGACCAGCTCTGCGAGACAGCATGTTTGAGCGCAACCAAGCGATTGTAGATGATTACCCCATAGACCAGCAGGACAATGAAAACAACGACGAGCACACTCAGGACGAGCATATTTTGCCTTTCCAGTTTAAGTCCAAAGTTCCATTCCAAAGTATAGTCACAGGAGGTAACCCTTGGCTCGCCAAGCTTTTGCAGGTTATGTGCCTAAGTTCGGACAGCGCGTATATGTGGCTGATAGTGCCTTGATTGTGGGGGATGTTTATCTAGATGACGATGTCTCCATCTGGCCCGGTGCAGTAGTGCGCGGCGACGTCAACCACATCCACGTCGGCGCCGGCACCAATGTCCAAGACGGCTGTGTGCTGCACGTCACCCACCCTGGCCCGCATACTGCCGAAGGTTTTGCCTTGACCATCGGTCAATTCGTCACTTTAGGTCACCGAGTCGTAGCCCATGGCTGTCAAATCGGCAATCGCTGCCTGATCGGGATCGGTGCCATCGTCATGGACGGGGCGATATTAGAAGACGAGATCATCCTAGGCGCGGGGGCTTTAGTGCCGCCAGGCAAATACTTGGAAGGAGGGTATCTATACGTCGGCATCCCCGCCCGTCAGATCCGTCCGCTAAACGAGGAGGAGCGAAAATTTCTACAGTATTCTGCCGAACATTATATCGAGCTCAAAAACCGTTACCTAAATCCTTAACCTGCAAGTATTTGGTATCATCCACCTATTCGATTTGGGAGAGTTCCTATGCGCCCTTACCAGCATATCTTGTTGACCACCGACTTTTCCGAACACGCAAGTTTCGTCGCCGAACGTGCCAAAGACCTGGCCGACCGCTACCAGGCCATCTTAAGCGTGCTGCACGTAGTCGATAACATACCGATCACCGATTCCATCTATGGCCCCATCATCCCCTTCGATGTAGACATCACCGAACAGCTGCTCGCTGTCGCTCGGCAGCGGCTAGCTCAGATCGGAGAAAAGCTAGGTATTCCAGACAATCGGCGCTGGGTCGAAGTAGGCAGTCCTAAGGTAGAGATCGTACGGGTAGCAGAATTGGAAAAGGTAGATCTGATCGTGGTTGGCTCCCACAGCCGCAAAGGCCTAGGGATCTTATTGGGCTCGACCGCTTCCAGCGTAACCCTTCATGCCAAGTGCGATGTATTAGCGGTGCGCCCGGTAGAATAAAACTATTCTAACAGGCGATATAGCCCGTCTAGCACCAAGGTATTGGGGCTGATGATCCCGATTACCTGGCGGCCGTCGATTACCAATGCCCGTACCAAATTATATCTGGCAAACAGCCTAGAGCAGTACCGAATGTCCATCTCAGGATGGATCGGAATCACCGGTTTCTCCATCACCTCATACACGTTGACGCGTTCAGGTGAGCGATCTCGGGCTAGGACATGGCGGGCGATGTCGCCAGAAGTAATCAGACCGTATTCGTCGTCCTCGTGGCGTTTATTGACTACCAATACCGAAGTCTTTAAAGCTTTCATCTTGCGCAGCGCCTCGCCCACCGTGGCGAGACCGTCGATGGTGCCGAAATCGGTGCGCATGATATCGCGCACTCGAATCAGGGGCTTTTTTCTTTCCACATCAGATCTCCTCTTCCACCAAAGAGACCAGCTTCTCCATCTGATGGCGTACCCCTACGGCGTCCTCGACGTCGATCTGAAAGGCGATGCCGGTACCTGGGGTAGCATCGAATTCGGCAGCTTCAGCCACCGCTTCCAAAATGGTACGGCTTAGATGCTCCTCGACCAACATCAAGACTACGTCGCGTTGAGCTTCCAGGGCCAAGCCCAAAAACGTCTTGGGACGCTTTATCCCTTCGCCGCGGGCGCTGGTAATCACTGTTGCCCCGGTTGCGCCGAAATCGCGCGCAGTCTTGAGAACTAAGTCGGTTTTATCATCTCCCACGAAAGCGACGATCAGCTTAAAACGCATACTTTACCTCCTGATCCGCGCCCACCAGGCCGCTAACTGGGCATAGCCTAGCACAGTCATGATCGGAAACACGCTGGCAAACGCGATCAGACCGAAACCGTCTAATACCACGCTGCGCCCTGGTACGGTTTTGGCCAGACCCAGCCCCAAGGCAGTCACCAAAGGTACGGTCACAGTAGAAGTAGTCACTCCACCGGAGTCATAGGCAAGCCCGATGATCATGCGGGGAGCAAAAATGGTCTGCAGCAAAACGACCAGATATCCAATCAAGATGTACAAAGGCAACGAGCCTCCGCTGACGATGCGGTAAGTCCCCAGGGCGATGCCAAAAGCGACTCCTACCGCTACGGCGAAACGCAAGCCCCAAGGACGAATCGCACCGGCGGAGATTTCCCGCGCTTTGAGGGCGATCGCAATCAGGGAGGGTTCGGCGAGCGTCGTGGTCAGCCCTAAGCTAGCGGCAAATAGGTATATCCACAGGTAATCCCTTTCGCTTCCGGTGACAAATTCAGGCCCAGTCAACTGCACCGCCATCGCCTCCCCCAACGGAAACAATGCCATGTCTAGCCCTTTCAGAAACAACGCCATCCCCACGATGACGCATCCAAATCCCGCGCTCAACTGGCGAAGGTGCGGCAGGGGACGGCGGATCACCCCAAGCTGGAACACTAAGATCGTCGCTACGATAGGAGCACAATCTCGGATCGCCGTCAGGAAATTCTCCAACAAACTCATGCCACCCATAGCACTCCATAAAGCATGACGAAGATCATAGGGGTCAGGGAGGCAAATGCGATCAGCCCAAAACCATCCACCAGCGGGTTGCGACCCTCAATGGAATCCGCTAACCCCACGCCCAAGGCAGTCACCAAAGGCACCGTGATGGTCGACGTAGTCACCCCCCCGGAATCGTAAGCCACCCCGACGATTTCCGGCGGCGCCACCAACGTGACCACAATGATCACAAGATAGCCGCCAATCATCACCCAATGGAGCGGCCAGCCTTTAATGATGCGGATGACGCCGATCACCAACGCCACCCCGACGGCGACCCCGACGCTCAAACGCAAACCTAAAGCGTACCGCTGCTCGTCAGTAGCGGCGATCAAGCCCCCTAAAGACGCTGCTTCAGCCGCTTTGGCAGCGACCGCAATCAGCGCCGGTTCAGCGACTGTGGTGGCAAACCCAAGCGCAAAAGCAAACAACAGTAACCAAAGCAGGTTACCCTTGCGGGCGAAAGCATAAGCCATAGATTCGCCCAACGGAAACAAGGCCAGCTCCAGCCCACGCACAAATAAGGTCAGTCCCAGTACGGTTAAGAGTGTCCCGGTCACCAACCTAAAACTATCCGGCAGCGGCTTCTGGATCACCACCACCTGAAAGACCAGTACCACTCCCAGTACAGGAGCAAGATCCAGAAAACTCAGCCCCAACTGGCGCCAAAAAACACGCATGTCTCAGTGGGGCTTTCCCAGTCAATGGGTCTCTTGCTCCTGTTCCTTGAGCACATGCTCGAGCTTGGTCTCTAAGGCTCCCAGCCGCCGGTGCGTTTCCTCTTCTTGCTCCTTAAGCACATGCTCCAGCTTGGACTCGATCGCGCCCAGACGCTCGTGAGATTCCTTTTCCTGCTCCTGGAACAAATGATCCAGTTTCTGATCCAGGTGATCTAAACGTTCCATTACTTTCTGATGCATTTGCATACACTGCTGCATCATAGGCATCATCCCTGGCATGCCCATCCCTTGTTGGCCTTGCATAGACATCCCTGGCATGCCCATTCCTTGCTGACCTTGCATACTCATGCTACCTTGTTCCTGCATGGGCTGAATCTTGATCTTAGTCCCTGTGCCCTCACCTGCCCACACCGTCGCGCTCATCACCACCGCCCCCAAAACAATAGTTAACCCCATTGGTGTACGCATAATCTCCTCCTCACTAGAGTTATCCAACTCAGGCGAGCCGGAATATCTCGGTCCGCCCGTTCCGCTCAATGATAAGCTTTCCTTCCCGCGCTAACCAGCCGATCGCGCGCTGGACCTCTTTGCTATTTAGGCCAGTTTCCGCCTCCAATTTGGAGGGTGAGGCCTCCCCAAGCTGATTCAGGCAATGCCACACCTTGCCTGCCGCCAAGCCGATTTCCTCTCCCTTGGTAGTCTCCAGGCTCGGCTTGTTGGCTGAGCTTTTTAGTTTGGCTGAACTTGGCTTTGCATCGCTCATCTTACATCCCCTGTGTGTGGTATCTCTAACCTCAATTTCGGGCTGCGCCATCTTCTGGCAACACGATATTGACCTCTAAAATTTCACGGTTCTCGTCCTGCTCCATCTGGATAGAAATTGCATCCATGTCGACGTTGACGTATTTGCGGATCACTGCCAATAGCTCTTGCTGCATCTGCGGCAGGTAACTTGGAGCATTGCGCATACCGCGCTCGTGGGCGACCAAAATCTGCAAACGCTCCTTGGCTATTTGGGCGCTCTTGGGACGAGAAAAACGGAAGTAATCCAGAAGGCCCATGTTCAACCTCCTAACAACCGGCTGAGCAAACCCTTGCGCTCAGGATACACGAAACGATGAGGGATCTCCTCTCCCAGGTAGCGCGCCACTGCATCCCGATAAGCCTGACCGGCATCGCTTTTCTCCTCTAGGATCACCGGTATCCCCTCGTTGGAGGCGCTTAAGACCGTCTTCGACTCTGGAATGACGCCAAGCAGAGGTAGCGCCAGGATCTCCAACACATCGTCCACGCTCAGCATCTCGCCCTTCTTAACCCGTTCTGGCATATAGCGGGTCAAAAGCAAATACTCTCGGATCGGCTCCTCACCCATTTCAGCTCGGCGCGATTTACTCGATAAAATCCCGATCATCCGGTCAGCATCCCGAACTGAAGACACCTCAGGGTTGCTGACTACGATTGCATCGTCAGCATAATACATGGCCAAAAACGCACCTTTTTCGATTCCAGCGGGGGAATCGCAGACGATATATTCAAACTCCTGTGCCAGCTGTTCTAGCACCCGGCCGACTCCTTCCTTGGTCAAAGCGTCCTTGTCCCGAGTCTGAGATGCTGGGAGGATATACAGGTTTTCGCAACGTTTGTCGCGGATCAGCGCCTGCCGCAGCGTAGCCTCTTGGTTGATGACGTTAACAAAGTCATATACCACGCGACGCTCGCAACCTAAGATCAAATCCAGATTCCGCAGCCCCACGTCGAAATCGATCACAGCCGTGCGGTAGCCGCGCAGCGCCAGTCCCATCGCCACAGAAGCAGAGGTAGTCGTCTTACCAACTCCGCCTTTGCCCGAGGTGACCACGATAATTCTTGCCACCGATGAATTACCTCCTATTCTCCCCAATGTCACAAACTTTCGATGATCAATGCAGTATCCTGCATATAAATCTGGACTGAGCGCCCTTTAACCGATTCCTCCAGATCTTCATTGACCCGGTAATGACCAGCAATAGAGACCAGCTCCGCTTGCAGATCCCGACAAAAAATCCGGCACTGAGTATCGCCTCGCACCCCTGCCAACGCTCGCCCGCGTAATGTCCCATAGACGTGGATATGGCCGTCCGCCATGATCTCGGCCCCGTGCCCTACTGAGGCCAGCACGATCAAATCGCTGCCTTTGGCATAGACGCGCTGCCCGGACCGCACCGGCTGAGTGACGAGCAGCGACCGGGTAGATAGCCGGGATTCGGGAATAGCGGCAGGTTTAGGTTCTTCTGCCTCAAACGAGATAGCGCGCGTCCCCAGCGCTGAGGTATCCGCTAACAGCGCTAGCTTAAGAGCAGCGGCAACCTGGCGTAGGCTGGCATCTCCACCGCGGAGTCCGACGGCAATCAAATCGAGCTGCTTAAGCTGCTTTAACAGCGCTACCAGATCGAGCTCGGATTGGTCTTTCAGGGAAGAAACATCGATCACCACCGGCGCGCTGCGGAAAAACTCTGGGGCTCTTGCGATCTGTTGCGCCAATTGCGCTATCACCGCTGCGGTATCGCTGCTCAGCAGCCGAACGATAGGCAAGGCAACTGACCCTCCCTTGATCTCCACTGCCGGCAGCAATTTAACAGCGTCGGAATGCATAAGGCCCAAAGGTTCTGAATCGGTGGGCAACTGATTGAGTTGTAATTGTAGCATCCCTATTGCGGTTCGGTAAATGTCTCTGCAAACGAATTATTTCTTATTAATCTTCTATAGAATTAGTGCTTGCAAATGCTTGGCTAATGCTTTAGTTTTAAACATTGCGGGCTAGGGGTGCGCCGCTTAAGGCCCGAAGCGGCGCTGAGAAATACCCTCTGAACCTGATTCCGGTTAGTACCGGCGTAGGGAAGCTCGGGTCTTTCCCTGCGTCAACGCAACCGTTGGAGAGACCTAATGAACGCTGTTCCAGACCAGTTCCGGCAAAGCGTCCGCGCGAAACAAGCAGCGCTTAAGCTGTTTCCGGCCTCTACTAAAATTTACCTTCAAGGTAGCCGCGAGGATCTGCGTGTTCCCATGCGCCGGGTCGACCAGAGCCCAACTCGAACCGCTTTTGGTTTGATAGAAAATCCACCTGTTTACCTTTACGACACCACCGGTCCTTATACCGATCCCAACGTTGAAATCGATCTCACTTGCGGGCTTCCCCCGCTACGCCAACACTGGATCGAAGAGCGCGGCGATACTGAAGTTTTGCCTGCGTACTCTTCCGAGTATCGCCGCAAGCGCCTGGAAGATCCCAAAACCGCCGCCTTTCGCTTTCCTAATCCGCGCTTGCCTAGACGGGCCAAATCCGGCGCCAATGTGACCCAGATGCACTATGCCCGGCGCGGCATCATCACCCCAGAGATGGAGTTCATCGCGATCCGCGAAAATCAAAACCTTCAGGCCATGCAAGAGGCTTACGGCCAGCGCCTCCACCCAGGCCAGCCCTTTAGCGCCAAACTGCCTAAGGAGATCACCCCCGAGTTCGTGCGGCAGGAGGTCGCAGCCGGCCGAGCAATCATCCCCGCCAATATCAATCATCCTGAATCTGAGCCGATGATCATCGGCCGCAATTTTCTCGTCAAGGTCAACGCTAACTTAGGTAACTCGCCTGTGACCTCCTCCATCGAGGAAGAGGTAGAAAAAATGCTGTGGGCGATCCGCTGGGGAGCAGATACGGTGATGGATCTATCGACCGGGAAATACATCCACGAGACCCGCGAATGGATCATCCGCAACTCTCCGGTTCCTGTGGGGACTGTGCCGATCTATCAGGCGCTAGAAAAAGTCGGCGGCAGGGCCGAGGAGCTGACTTGGGAGACCTTCCGCGACACCCTGATCGAACAGGCCGAACAGGGAGTCGATTATTTCACCATCCACGCTGGGGTACGCCTGGCCTATATTCCCCTGACTGCCAAGCGCGTCACCGGCATCGTCTCCCGTGGCGGCTCGATCATCGCCAAGTGGTGCCTGGCGCATCACCAGGAAAACTTCCTCTACACGCACTTCGAGGAGATCTGCGAAATCATGAAGGCTTACGACGTGGCCTTCTCGCTCGGCGACGGCCTGCGCCCGGGATCGATCGCTGATGCTAACGACGAAGCCCAGTTCGCCGAGCTCAAGACGCTAGGCGAACTGACCCAAATCGCCTGGCGCCACGACGTGCAGGTGATGATCGAAGGACCGGGGCATATCCCACTCCAGCTGATCAAAGAAAACGTAGACAAAGAACTGGCCGAATGTTTTGAAGCGCCTTTTTATACCTTAGGACCTTTGGTCACCGACATCGCTCCCGGCTACGACCATATCACCTCTGCGATCGGCGCCGCCAACATCGGCTGGTACGGGACTGCCATGCTCTGCTACGTCACCCCCAAGGAGCACCTGGGATTGCCAGACAAGGAAGACGTGCGCGCTGGAATCGTTGCCTATAAAATCGCTGCCCATGCGGCCGATCTTGCCAAAGGGCATCCTGCCGCCCAGTACCGAGATAACGCTTTATCGAAAGCGCGCTTTGAATTTCGCTGGGAAGATCAGTTCAACTTAAGCCTGGATCCGGAAAAAGCGCGCGAATTCCACGACCAAACCCTGCCGCAAGAGGCAGCCAAGGTCGCCCATTTCTGCTCCATGTGTGGCCCGCACTTCTGCTCGATGCAGATCAGCCAAGAAGTGCGCGCAAAATCCCAAGAGATCGAAGCAGGGATGCAGGAGAAAGCGCGCCAGTTCTTAGAATCCGGTGGGGAAATCTACCTGTAGGGACCTTCAGGTGAAAAACCGATACAACATCTGCTCCACCATCTGCCAGGTCACAAAAGGAGGCTTTTTGATCACCGTCACGATGAGGGTATCTTGCTCAAACCGATAGCTGCCTTCCAGACCTCTGCCGGTAAAATAGCCCTCCGCTTTATCAGCGGTAAAGTGGATTGCGTTTGCCAAAGCGATTTCCTGCGCCTTGTTGACCAGGATTTCGGGGCGTTGTTTGACGCGAATTAAAAACGTTCGAGACATAATAATATAATAACGCCATGACCAATTCACGCCAATTCATCCCCCTCAATATCGCGGTCCTCACCGTCTCTGACACCCGCACCGAAGCGACCGATCATTCTGGCAAGCTGCTTGTTGATCGCTTGCAAAGCGCCGGCCACAAACTGATCGCAAAACGCCTGATCCCCGACGACGTCTACCAAATCCGGGCAGTGGTCTCAGCTTGGATTGCCGATCCTGCCGTCCACGTGGTCCTCACCACCGGCGGTACTGGCGTCACCGGCCGCGACGGCACCCCCGAGGCAGTCGCGCCGCTGTTGGACAAGGTGCTAGAAGGGTTTGGCGAGGTATTTCGGATGCTCTCGTACCAGGAAATCGGCGCCTCTACTATCCAGTCGCGAGCGCTGGCAGGGGTAGCCAACGGGACTTATCTCTTTTGCCTGCCGGGATCTCAACACGCCTGTGCCACCGCCTGGGACAAACTGATCCAAGCGCAACTGGACTTTCGCACTCGCCCCTGTAACTTAGTCGAGTTGATCCCGCGTTTGACCGAGGCGAGCTAATATGTGGCAATTGATTCTAGCGGTTGGGTTTTTCTTAGGGATCCACTTGGGGATCTCCGGTACCGATCTTAGATACCGCCTGATCCAAACCTGGGGAGAGAAGCCCTACCGCATTGGCTTCTCTCTTGCCGCCTTAGCCGGCCTAATTTGGCTCGTGTTCGCGTGGCGCAGCGCCCCCTATTTGCCCCTCTGGGGGCAACCTGCAGGGTTTCGCTACCTGGCAGTCATTTTGATGCCGCTCGCGTTCTATTTTGGCGTGGCTGCCTTCACCACCCCCAACCCGTTGCTAAGCCAAGCCTCCGAGTTAGCGCCCGTTGGCGTCCTGCGCATTACCCGCCATCCTCTGATGTGGGGCATCGCTTGGTGGGCTGGGCTGCACCTCCTGGCCAATGGCGATTTGGCTGCAGTCATCTTTTTCGGCACCTTTTTGGTCCTGGCGGTCAAAGGGACTTTTGACCTCGATCGCAAACGCTTGCGGGATCACGGTGAGCGCTGGCAGCGTTACCTTCAGATCACCTCTAACCTGCCCTTTCAGGCCATCCTGCAAGGCAGGCAGCACCTCAACTGGCACGAACTGGGGTGGTGGCGAATCGCGCTCGCCTTGGCGCTCTACGGCGGGCTGTTGCATGCCCACGCCAAGCTGTTTGGAGTAGCACCGCTTGGCTGACAAGCGTTTTTTTCAACTCGCTGCGGCCCTGCTAGCCGCCCTAGGAGTTGCGTTGGGAGCGTTCGGTGCCCACGTTTTAAAAACTAAGGTTACAGCAGAGATGGCAGCAATTTGGCAGACGGCAGCCAGCTATCAGATGTGGCACGCCTTAGGTCTGTTTGGCCTAGCTAGCCTGCCGATCGCGCCCCTGGTACGCTTGAGCGCATGGGCGATGCTAGCCGGCATCGGGCTGTTCAGCAGTAGCTTGTATCTTCTGGTATTGACCGGAAACCGGGCATTCGGGATGATTACCCCGACAGGCGGCTTAGCGCTCATCGCTGCCTGGATTGTGCTGGCCTATCATCTTTGGAGATTTCCCCATGCGTGAAGGTACCCCGCAGCCCATCCGCTTGCAGGATTATCGGCCTCCGGCCTATCTGGTTGACTGGATTGCATTGGAATTTGACCTCGACCCGCAAACCACCGAAGTCCAAGCTCGCCTTGAGATGCGCCGCAATCCCGCGTATCCTGCGCCAGCGCCTTTGGTGTTAAACGGCGAAGACTTAGAGCTGGTCGCGCTGGCGTTAGACGATCTTCCTTTGGCGCCTGAGCGTTACCAGTTTACCGACGATCAGCTGACCATCGCCAACGCACCTGAAGCCTTTACCTTAACGACCCGGGTCCGGATCCACCCAAGTGCCAACACTCGCCTAGAAGGCTTGTACGTCTCCAAAGACCTGCTGTGTACCCAATGCGAGGCAGAAGGCTTTAGAAGGATTACCTATTTTCCTGACCGCCCAGACGTCATGGCGCGCTTTCGCGTCACCCTGCGAGCCGACAAGCGCCGTTATCCGGTGCTCCTTAGCAACGGTAATCTGATCGCCCAGGGAGATCTAGAAAACGGTCGCCACTTTGCGGTCTGGGAAGACCCATTCCCCAAGCCTTGTTATCTATTTGCCCTGGTCGCAGGCAGCCTGGCCAAAGCCAGCGATACTTACACTACCCTATCCGGGCGCAAGGTGCTGCTAGAAATTTACGTCGAACCCCATGACCTAGACAAGTGCGCGCACGCTTTAGCCTCTTTAAAACAGGCCATGGCCTGGGATGAGCAAAAATACGGCCGCGAATACGACCTAGATCGCTACATGATCGTGGCGGTCAGCCACTTCAACATGGGGGCGATGGAAAATAAAGGGTTAAACTTATTCAACGCCCAATACGTTCTGGCCAAGCCTGAGACCGCCACCGATGCTGACTATGAGCACATTCTCGCGGTCATCGGCCACGAGTATTTCCACAATTGGACCGGCAACCGCATTACCTTGCGCGACTGGTTTCAGCTCTCCTTAAAAGAAGGTCTGACGGTATTTTGCGAGCAGCAGTTTACTGCCGATCAGAGATCGGCAGCGGTGCGCCGGATCGAGGACGTCAATCTGCTACGTACCCGTCAATTTCTTGAAGACGAAGGCCCCTTGGCCCATCCGGTACGCCCGGAATCCTATCTCGAGATCAACAACTTCTACACCATGACGGTGTACGAGAAGGGTGCCGAGGTGGTCCGCATGTTCCACACCCTGCTCGGAGAAGCCGGCTTTCGCCGCGGGATGGACCTGTATTTCACCCGCCACGATGGCCAAGCGGTGACCTGCGAGGATTTCGTGCAGGCCATGGCAGAGGCTAACGGAGTAGATTTGTCCCAGTTTCTGCGCTGGTACACCCAAGCCGGCACGCCTAAGGTCGAGGTGCAAACCGCCTACGATCCGGTCCACCGACGCTTGACCTTAACGCTCCGCCAATCCTGCCCGCCTACGCCAGGCCAGCCGGTCAAACAGCCGTTTGTGATCCCGATCAAGCTCGGGCTGCTTGACCGCAATGGGAAAGAATTGCCCCTGCGCCTGGCAGGGGAGGCCGAGGCGCTCGGCACTTCGCGCGTGCTGGTTCTAACCGAGGCCGAACAACGCTTTGTTTTCGAGGACCTACCCCAGCCTCCCATCCTCTCTCTCCTGAGGGAGTTTTCTGCGCCGGTCAAACTCACTCTAACGCGTGCGCTGGAAGACTGGTATTTTCTATGGCGGCACGATAGCGATGCGTTCAACCGCTGGGATGCCGGCCAGGCTTTTGCGGCTTCCCTGCTGTTAGCCCAGCTGGGCGCGCCTAGCTTTCAGCTCGACCCTAGACTAGCCGAAGGGTTTTGCGCTTTACTGCAACATCCCCTAGAGGACTTAGCTTACACTGCCCTGCTGCTGACCTTGCCGGAGGAGGATTACTTAGCCGAACAGCTTGAGGTGATCGATGTAGACGGCATCCACCGCGTCCGCGAGGCGGCAAAACAAGCGCTTGCCCAAGCTTTAAGCGATGAGTTTTGGTCTTGTTACCTGTGCCACCACCGCCCCGAGGAAGCCTATGCTACCTCAAGCGCCGCGATCGGCCGCAGACGGCTTAAGAACACTTGTCTGGAATACCTAGGCTGCCTCGGTACAGACGCTGTCCATGCTCAGGTCCTTTCCCAATTCGAGCAGGCGCAAAACATGACCGATCAACTGGCCGCCTTGAAGGTGATCGTGCATACCCTGCACCCTGAGCAACTGAGCTGTCTAGAAAAATTCTACCGCCGGTGGCGGAAAGAGCCGTTAGTCATCGACAAGTGGTTTGCGCTTCAAGCTGCTTCACCTTTGCCCGGCGCGCTTGACCGGGTCAAAGCGCTTTTGGCCCACCCCGACTTCGATCTTCCTAATCCTAACCGCGTCCGCGCCGTGCTAGGGGTCTTTGCGCGCCAAAACCCAGTCCACTTTCACGCGCCAAACGGGGAAGGCTATCGATTGCTTACCGACTATTTACTCGAGCTGGACCGGCTAAATCCGCAGCTGGCTGCGCGCTTAGCTCAGCCTTTGGCTGCTTGGCAACGCTACGATTCCACCCGGCAACAGCACATGCGCGCTGAGCTCGAGCGCTTGATACAAACCCCTACTTTATCCAAAGATTTATTCGAGATCGCCAGCAAAGCTTTGGCGGTCACCAAACTGTAACAAGCCTGTGGCAAAATTTAAAAACAAATTCTAAAAATATTCTATTTTCTAAGGAGTTTGAGATGAAACCAAGCTCGCTGTTGTTCATTGCCGCCTTGGCGTTAAGCACCCAGGCAATAGGACGGGATTATATTTACGCGGTTGGCTCCTCTACTGTCTATCCATTTACCACCACGGTGGCCGAGCGCTTCGCCAAAAGCACTAAATTTCCCGCTAGGGTCGAGTCCATCGGCACCGGCGGCGGGATGAAGCTGTTCTGCGAGGGGATCGGCGTTGCGTATCCGGACATCGAGAACGCTTCGCGCCGGATCAAGCAGTCTGAATTTGACGCTTGCCAAACCAACGGCGTTAAGGAAATCATTGAGATCCAAATCGGCTACGACGGGATCGTCCTGGCCCACTCGCGCCAATCCCCACCTTGGAAGCTGACCCTGCGCCAAGTGTGGCTGGCCCTAGCCAAACAAGTCCCGGATCCCAAAGGTGGCGAAAAACTGATCCCCAATCCCTATCGAACCTGGCGCGAGATTGATCCTGCGTTGCCTGACCTGGCCATCAAAGTTTACGGCCCACCGCCTACTTCCGGCACCCGCGATGCCTTTGTAGAGCTGGCGCTGGAAGGCGGCTGCAGCAGTTTTCCTTGGATTAAAGCGATCAAAGCGCAAGATGAAACGCGCTTTAAGCAAATCTGTCATACCGTCCGCGAGGACGGCGCTTACATCGAAGCAGGCGAGAACGACACCCTGATCGTGCGTAAGCTGGAGGCTGACCCCAGCGCCTTAGGGGTCTTCGGCTACAGCTACCTGGATCAAAACCTCGATCTGATTCAAGGAGCCACCATCGAAGGGGTAGAACCTAGCTTCGAGAATATCGCCGCTGGTGTCTATCCAATCTCACGACCGCTTTACGTTTACGCTAAAAAAGCCCACGTCGGGATGATCCCTGGCTTAGCGCAATTTCTAGAGGAGTACACCAGCGAGAAAGCTTTCGGAGAGGAAGGCTACCTCGCCGACAAAGGCCTCATCCCGATGCCTAAAGAAGAGCGGGAAAAATACCGCACCATTGCCCGGCAATTAATTCCGCTGCAATCCCTATAAGCAGATTGCAGCTAAAATCAAGTAAAATGGCGCGCGGAAAATCCGCGCGCCATTTTTTGCAAACAATATGCAGGCAGGTACCTTGATCCTGATTCTCTTAGGTCTGAGCTGCTTGGCCTATTACCTAGGCTTGCGTCAGGCTGCTGCAATCAGCGGCGATCCCCGTAGGTTGCACTCCCTGCCCCATTATTACGGCTACTATGTGGCCCTGTGGTGCAGCCTGCCGGCTTGTTTCATCTTAATCCTATGGCTTACGCTAGATGATCGCATCCTCTCTCAACTGGTAATCCATGCGCTGCCAGAGGAAGTTCGGAATTTGCCTACGCAACAGCTGGGCTTAATACTCAACCAAGTGCAAAATGTCGCCTCGGGGAAGATTCCTGCCGGCGACCCAGTGATCCAAGCTGCCGCTGATCACTACTTAAGCCTCAAAGCGATCAGCGATCGCTGCCTGACCGCGTTGGCGCTAGCTGCTGCCGCAGCCGGTACAGCCTGGGCGCGAAGCAAGATCCGGCTGGAGTTTCCGGCTCGCAACCGGGTGGAAAAAGCGCTTGAGAGCTTTCTCCTCGCCAGCTCGGCCCTGGCTATCCTGACGACCGTCGGGATCGTGCTATCGGTCTTGTTCGAGGCGTTGCGCTTTTTCCAATGGGTCCCGGTGACCGAATTCCTATTCGGTCTGCGCTGGAGCCCGCAGCTTGCCATCCGCGCCGACCAGGTTGGAGCCTCCGGCGCATTTGGCTTTGTCCCCTTGCTCACCGGCACCTTGCTGATCTCGGCGATCGCGATGGCAGTGGCTGTCCCATTAGGGCTGCTGGCGGCCATTTACTTGGCCGAATTCGCCTCTCCCAGGCTGCGGGCAGTGGCTAAACCGATGCTGGAAATCCTGGCTGGGGTGCCCACCGTCGTCTACGGGTTCTTCGCTGCCTTGGTCATCTCTCCTTACCTGCGCGATCTGGGCAACGCTTTAGGCCTTGACATCTCTTCTGAAAGCGCCTTAGGGGCAGGCTTGGTGATGGGGATCATGATCATCCCTTTTATCTCCTCGATCTCGGAAGACGTCATCCATGCCGTTCCCCAAGCCCTACGCGACGGGGCTTTGGCGCTTGGCGCTACGCACGCCGAGGCCATCACCCAGGTAGTCATCCCCGCCGCTTTGCCGGGGATCGTCGGCGGGATTCTGCTGGCGATCTCGCGCGCCATCGGCGAGACCATGATCGTGGTCATGGCCGCCGGCCTCACCGCCCGTTTGACCTTCAATCCTTTGGAATCGGTCACTACCATCACGGTGCAGATCGTCTCTTTGCTGGTCGGCGATCAGGAATTCGATTCCCCTAAGACTTTAGCCGCCTTCGCGCTGGGATTGGCGTTGTTCCTCACCACCTTGGGACTTAATATCCTGGCTTTGTACATCGTGCGCAAGTATCGGGAACGCTATGAGTAACCCAACGGCTCCCCATCCTTTTGAACCTGGCCTAGCGCGCCGGCGCGCTCGGGAGACCCGGTTGAAGCTATATGGGATCTTGGCAGTCACCATTGGCCTGTTTTTGCTGGCGATCTTACTGGTCAGCATCGTCTTTCTCGGCTGGCGCGCTTTTCAGCAAGCTTATCTAGCCCTAGATATTGACTTCGATCCCGCCATCGTCGCCCCCGAAGGGCGCTTGGACGAAGACTCGCTGCGCCAAGCCGACTATGAAGCGCTGATCAAACGCGCCTTAAAGGAGGCCGTCCCGGACGCGGAAAGCCGGCAAGCGCGCGCGCTGTACCAGCTGGCATCGGCGGGCGCAGTCGATCAACTATGCCAAATGGTGCTGGCCGATCCGCGCCTGATCGGCACGAGGCAGCGAGTTTGGCTGCCGGCAAGCAGCGGTGTAGACATGGTCCTGAAAGGCTATTTCCAGTCCACCGATTCATCTCAGCGCGCCTGGATCGAGCGCCTAGTCGCCGAAGGTCGGCTTAAGCTGCGCTTCAATACGATCTTCTTCACCGCCGGCGACTCGCGCCAGCCTGAACTGGCTGGCATCTTAGGCGCGCTCTTAGGGTCGGTTTACACCATCGGCTTGACCTTGCTTCTGTCCTTCCCGTTAGGGGTGGCCGCTGCCGTGTACTTAGAAGAATTTGCGCCGCAAAAAAACTTTTGGGTAGATCTCATCGAGGTCAACATCAATAACCTGGCAGCCGTGCCTTCGATCGTCTTCGGTCTGTTAGGACTGGCGGTATTTTTGAACTTTTTCGGTCTGCCGCGATCGACCCCGTTGGTGGGGGCGCTGGTGTTGGCGCTGTTGACCTTGCCCACCATCATCATCTCCTCAAGGGTGGCGCTGCAAGCGGTTCCGCCTTGGATCCGCGACGCCGCGCTTGGGATCGGGGCTTCCAAAGTCCAAATGGTCTTCCATCACGTCCTACCTTTGGCGCTTCCAGGCATGCTCACCGGTGCTATCATCGGCACTGCGCGCGCTTTAGGCGAGACGGCTCCCTTGCTCATGATCGGGATGGTAGCCTTCATCGTCGACCTTCCTAAAGGGCCTTTAGATCCTGCCACGGTGCTGCCGGTGCAGATTTATCTATGGGCCGATAGCGCCGAACGGGGGTTTGTAGAACGCACCGCCGCTGCCATCCTGGTGCTGTTGATTCTCATGCTGCTCATGAACGCTTTGGCAATTTTTCTGCGCAAACGCTTTGAACGCCGCTGGTAAACTACTTAAAACAAGCCATGCCAAACCTAAGCGATACTTCTTTGACTCTGACGCCGGTTAAACCTTTTGCAAGCATGGCAGCCGAGGAATTGCCGCATTCTGTTGTTGGCGACTATACCGTTCCCAACCCGCGGATGACCTGCCGAAACGTAGACGTGTTCTACGGCGAAAAACAGGCGATCTTCGGCGTCAACTTAGATATCGGCCGCCAAGAAGTGCTGGCCTTGATCGGTCCCTCCGGCTGCGGCAAATCCACTTTTTTAAGGTGTCTAAACCGCATGAACGACACCATCGAGGGCTGCCGCATAGCAGGGGAAATCAAACTGGAAGGCATCGACATCTACCGCGACGGGCTAGACCCGGTGATTCTGCGCCGGCGCGTGGGCATGGTATTCCAAAAGCCTAATCCTTTCCCTAAATCGATTTACGACAATGTCGCCTACGGCCCGCGCATCCACGGCCTGGCGAAAAACCGCACTGAGCTGGATGAGATCGTGGAAGAGTCGCTGCGCAAAGCAGGGCTTTGGCAAGAGGTCCAAGACCGCCTCGACCAGCCCGGCACCATCCTGTCGGGAGGCCAACAGCAGCGCTTGTGCATCGCCCGCGCCATCGCCGTCAACCCGGAAGTGTTACTCATGGACGAGCCTTGCTCAGCTTTGGATCCCATCGCCACCGCCACCATCGAGCAGTTGATCGACGAGCTGCGCGAGCGCTATTCCATCGTCATCGTCACCCACAACATGCAGCAGGCCGCGCGCGTCTCCCAGCGCACCGCCTATTTTCACTTAGGCCGGCTGATCGAGATCGGCCCAACCGGGCGCATCTTCACCAACCCGCGCCACCCCTTGACCGAGGACTATCTCACCGGCCGCTTCGGTTAAAAATTTCAACTATACTTACCGGGGTAAGCATCAACCTTTTTACCTCGGATGGAATCCCTTGCTACTGAATTTCGCCAAATCTTAGATGCGTGCGCGGAGATGATCCTGCTCGCCGACGCCCGAGGCAGGATCGTCTACGCCAACCCTGCCTTGTGTCAGACGACTGGCTTTGCTTTAGAAGAACTGATCGGCCAACCAACGCATTGGCTAGACAGCCCAAACGCCTGCCGCCGAACCCGCCGCGCGTTAGCGCAAGCTTTACAAGCAGGCCATACGTGGCACGGCAAGCTTCTGCAGCGGCGTAAAGGCAAGCCGCCGTTTCCCATTCCCATTGAAGGCCAGGCTAGCCCACCTGATGCCTTCAAATACTGGGCGGAGATAACGATCTCCAAGATTCTAGCCCAAGACGGCACGCTCTTAGGCTACGTCCAAATCCAGCGCGACGTCAGCCAAGAGATCGCTGAGGCGCAGCGCAAAGCGCGCGAACACGCCGATACCCAAGCGCGCCTTGCCATCGCCCAAACCCTAGCCTCTCCTTTACCGCTGGCTGAACGCTTGCACAAGGTGCTAGAAATCTTATTCGACCTGCCAGACATGCAACTTCAGCGCAAAGGTGGGGTATTTCAATATCGCGAAGACGGGCTGCATTTGTTTTTGCTGCATGGCGAGTTTACCGAAGAATTCCGCGCCAAAGAGCAATTTGTCCCCTTGGGTGAATGCCTGTGCGGGCGCGCTGCGCTGTGTGGGGAAGTCTTAGTCTCTGACGACTGCTTCTGCGACCCGCGCCACGAGCGGGTTTTCTCCAATATGGCACCGCACGGCCATTACATCGTCCCGCTGCGCGCTCAAGGCGCCACATCAGGCGTGCTGTTTCTCTACACCTCCCCTTACCCTAACCGAGACCCCAGCCACCTGGCGTTTTTGACTCAAGTGGGAGAGATGCTCGCCCTGGCCTTCCTGCAGGAACAAACCCAACAAGCGCTCAAGGCAGCGCGCGATCAAGCGCTGCAAGCTGCGCAAGCCAAAGCGGCGTTTTTGGCTAATATGAGCCACGAGATCCGAACCCCCATGAACGGGGTGTTGGGGATGCTGGAGCTGTTACGAGACAGCGAACTTTCCGCCGAGCAGCGCGAGCTGGTCGAGATCGCCGCCAACTCCGCCTCTGCCTTGCTCGAGATCTTAAACGACATCTTAGACCTCTCCAAACTGGAAGCTGACAAATTAGCGCTGGAAAGCATCTGCTTCAACCTGGTCGAGCTGGTGGAGGAGACCTGCGCGGTGTTAGCCCCTCGCGCCCACGCCAAAGGCATCGAGCTCAACCTAGCCGTCGCTGGCGATCCTCCCAGCCGGATGGGCGACCCCACCCGGATCCGCCAAGTGCTCACCAACCTAATCGGCAACGCGATCAAGTTTACCGAACAAGGCGAGGTGACGGTCGAGGTGACCGCGCATCAAGATCGGGTTCGGTTTCAGGTCCAAGACACCGGTATCGGCATTGCCCCTGAGTTCCAAGATCGTCTGTTTGAGCCCTTTACCCAAGCCGATGCCTCAACCACCCGCCGTTTCGGTGGCACCGGGTTAGGGCTAGCCATCAGCCGGAAACTGGTAGAGAAAATGGGCGGGGTGATCGGGGTAGAGAGCACCCCTGGTCAAGGGAGCACGTTTTGGTTTGAGCTGCCGTTACCTGCTGCCGACCCACCGGTCTTGCCGGCCTCTTTACTAGCTGAACCAGCTGAGCTTGCGGGCAAGCACGTGCTCATCGTCGATGACAACGCCACCAACCGCCGCATCCTGCATGCTTACCTGAACCAGCTAGGCGTAGTGGTCAGCGAAGCGGAAACCGGCTGGAAAGCCATCGAGCTGTTAGCCCAACACCGCTTCGATGCCCTTCTCCTCGATCACCACATGCCCGAGCTGGACGGTTTGCACTTAGCTGAACTCCTCAAGGCTTGGCCGCAGCTTGCTACAGTGCCCAAGATCCTTTTATCCTCGAGCACGACTTTAAGCGGTGAGCTACGCCAAAGCTTAGGCATTGCCGCCTGCCTGCTCAAACCGATTCGCCGCCAACCGCTGGCGCGCGTTTTGGCCGAGCAGCTTGGGCAAAGGAAGGCTTTGCCCCAGGTTGAGGCCAAAGCGCCTAATGCCTCTTTAACTTGGCCGGGCAAAAAAGTCCTGGTCGCCGAAGACAATCCGGTCAACCAGAAAGTCATCGTGCGCCTGTTGGAAAAATACCAGCTCAGCGTGCGCGTGGTCGAAAACGGCCAAGCTGCCTTGGATGAACTTGAGCGCGAGCGCTTTGACCTGGTCTTCATGGACTGCCAGATGCCGGTCCTAGACGGCTACCAAGCCACCCACCAGCTTAGGGCGCGCGAGCGCGCGCACCATCTCTCCCCTATGCCGGTAGTGGCGCTCACCGCTCACGCCGGCGAAGGCGAGCGGGAAAAGTGCTTAGCCTGCGGCATGGATGATTATCTTCCCAAACCGATCACCCGCACCGCACTGGAAGCGTGCCTGACCCGCTATCTTGCTAAAAGCTCAAGCGCCCCTTCAGCGGGAAACGGGCAGTGCCATGCCCGACCGCTGTTTGACCACACCGCAGCGCTGCAAAGCTTAGACGGCGATGAAGCGCTGTTGGCCGAGCTGGTCGCCTTATTTCAGACCGAAGCGCCCAAGCGCCTCCAAGCGCTAGAAGAAGCGTATGCGCATGGCGATCTGGCTGGGATGCGCGAGGCTGCCCACGCCTTAAAAGGAATGGCCGCCCAGATCGGCGCTTTTGTCCTGAGAGACCAGGCAGCCGCGCTGGAACAAGCCCTAAAAAGCGGGGGGTATCCAGACGGCGAACTCCCTGGCCAGCTCCGGCAAGCGTTAAACTCCCTGCTCGAACAGCTAAAGGAGTTGTACTGATGAGCGATGAAAAGCTGTTGTTTGCCGAACTGAAAGCAGCCGAGCGCCTGCCCTCGCAGCAAGGGGTGGCGATCAAAGTGTTAGAACTGTTAGGCCAAGAAGATACCCCTCTAGAAGACATCGCCCAACTCATCCAAACCGATCCGGCGCTAAGCGCTGCCTGGGGGAAGCTGCTAGAAGGGGAGTTTCCGCAAACCACCCAAACCGCGTAAGAAGGGCTTCCCGGCTTGGATATCCTGCTGGTGGACGACGATCCTTTGACCCTGGCGCGGCTTAAAAAACCGATCGCCGAGCTGGGCCATCGCATGCGCACCTGCACTAGTGGCCAACAGGCACTGGCTGAAATCGCCCGCCGGCCGCCCCAGATCATTATCACCGACTGGTCGATGCAGCCCATAGATGGTATCTCTTTATGCCAGACGGTGCGCGCCTCGAAGGCAGGCAAATACATCTATATCCTCATGCTCACCGCTAACGAAAGCGAAGGCGAGCTGGTCAAAGCATTCGAGGCCGGCGTAGACGATTACTTGGTCAAACCAGTCAGCCTAAAAGTGCTTCAAGCCCGCCTACGCGCCGGCTGCCGCATCGTCCAGTTGCAGCAGGAGCTGGCCAAAGAGCGCGCCGAATTAAAAAGCAAAACCAAAGAACTTGTGCTGTTAAGCCGCAAACTGGAACAACTTGCCAACACCGATTTACTCACCGGGCTGCCGAATCGCCGCTATGCGCAACGGCGCCTGCAGCAAGAACTGGCTCAAGCCCAGCGCTACTGCCGCCCTTTAAGCGTGATGATCCTCGATTTGGACTATTTCAAAAGCATCAACGACACGTTAGGCCATATCGCCGGCGATGAGGTGTTAAAATACACAGCTTCGATTATGCAAAACGCGCTGCGCACTTCCGATGTGCTGTGCCGTTGGGGGGGAGAGGAATTTATGGCGATCGTCCCCAATGCCGATCTAGAAGCCGCGCGTAAACTAGCCGAGCGCTTGCGCCAGGCGCTTATTGCCCAGCCGCCTAAGGGGTTAAACCTCAAGCGCCCGGTGACGGTGTCGATTGGGGTGGGTTCTTGTCCACCGGCGTGCGACTTAGCCGCGTTGTTCCATGCGGCTGATCGAGCGCTCTATCGGGCTAAGGAAAAAGGGCGCAACTGCGTCGAAACCGCCTGATGAGACGCTTATTGGACCGCATCCGCGCGCTTTGCTCCGCCTCCTGCGAGGATAGCTGGTTGGCCGCGCTCGTCGAAATGGCCCCGGATTGTATCCAAGTGCTCAATCCCGACGGCACGCGCCGCTTCATCAACCAGGCAGGCTTGCGGATGCTCGGAGCCAACAGCGCAGCGGCTATCGCGCACCGCCCAGCGTGGGAATTCGTTGCCGCCCAAGATCGCCCGCGCGCCAAAGGCTGGTTCAAGCAACTTTTGTCTGGAAAGCCTGGCCAAATCAAGCTGTGCTTAGAAGGCTTAGACGGAAGCAGGCGTCACGTGGAATCGCGCGGGGTGCCGCTGCGCGATCGGTCAGGCCGGATCGACGGAGCGTTGATCATCACTCGCGACATCACCGAATACCGCCTCGCCTGTCAGGAGCTTGCCAAACTCAGCCGGCTGTATCGGATGCTGTCGCAGATCAACCATCTCATCCTGCGCCGCCCAGGGCGTAAAGTCTTGCTTGAGCACATCGCCAAAATCATCCTCCAGGAAGGCGGTTTTGCCTCAGTCTTCATCGGCCTAAGCGATGCGCGCGGCCACCTCCAGCATCAGGTACTCCTTACGCCCGAACCTCGCGCCGACACGGCCTGCTTGGGCAAGGCTTTGGCCCGCTTAGCCGAACAAACGCTAAGCCAGAATCTGCCCTTGGTCGCCAATACGCTTTCGGCCATCGAAGACGCTGCGCTGCGCGCCGAGATCAGCCGCTGCCAGATAAAGGCGCTAGCGCTACTTCCCATTCGGGTACGTGGGCGGGTAGCCGGCGTGCTCAAGGTCTGTGCACAAGAGGAGGGATTTTTCGAACCTGAGTCTCTGAAGCTGCTCGAGGAGCTTTCCGCCGACATCGGGTTCTCTCTGGAGTTCGAGGCGATCAGCGTAGAACGCAAGCTGCAAGAGAAGGAGCTTGAGCTTCTCGCCTACCACGACCCTTTGACCTCGCTCCCTAACCGCCGCCGGTTGCTCGAACACTTGTCTTTGACCATCGCCCACGCGCGCCGTCAAGGTACAGGGTTCGCCTTGATGCTGTTGGACCTGGATCGGTTCAAGGACGTCAACGACAGCTTCGGCCATCGCCTAGGCGACCGCCTGCTAATCCAGGTAAGCACCTTGCTCTCGCAGCGGCTACGCGCCAGCGACTTCCTGGCCCGTTTAGGCGGCGACGAGTTCGCCTTGGTACTAGACAACCTTCACACGCTGGAAGATGCCGGGCAGGTAGCAGCTCAACTCATCGCCAACTTTAACCAACCTTGGCGATTGAGCAAGGAGATCGAGATCCAGATCGGAGTCAGCGTAGGCATTGCTATTTACCCCGACCACAGCGAAGACCCCAACACCCTGATCCAGCACGCCGACGCCGCTTTATACCAGGCGAAAGCCCAGGGACGCGGCCAGTTTTATTATTATAGTCCGGAACTGACCGAACGCACCCGCTACCGCCTCCACCTGACTAACCGCTTGCGCGAGGCGCTGCAAGACAATCAGCTTACGCTTTACTTTCAGCCCCAGTGCGACCGAAACGGCAAGCTCGTTGGGGCCGAGGCGCTGGTGCGCTGGCAGCATCAGGGCAAGCTGATTCCCCCCGCTGAGTTTATCCCCGTCGCCGAGCAGACCGGGCTGATCGCCAGCTTGGACACGTGGGTCTTAAGCACCCTCTGTCGCCAAGGACGCGCTTGGCTAGATAAAGGGTTTTCCATCCCTGTTTTAGCGGCCAATGTGTCACCGCGCGAATTCTACCGCTGCCAGCTCGACCAAGTCGTGGCAAAGATCTTGCGCGAGACGGGTTTTCCGGCCGATCTTTTGGAATTAGAGCTGACCGAATCGGCCTTTATGGAACACACCCAAGAAGCAGCTGACATGCTCAAGCGGTTGCGTACGCTTGGGATTTACCTGGCGTTGGATGATTTCGGCACCGGGTATTCGTCGCTGGCCCAACTCAAACGGTTTCCCTTCAGCCGGATCAAAATCGACAAAAGCTTCGTCAACGACCTTCCAGGATTAAAAGAAGACTGCGAGATCGCCTCCGCCATCATCGCCATGAGCCATACGCTCAAGATCCAGGTGGTAGCAGAAGGGGTGGAGACTCAGGCGCAATTTCAGTTCTTGGCCGAGCAAGGCTGCGATTTCTACCAAGGCTATTTTTACGACCCGCCGCTGCCAGCGGAAGAATTTGCCAAGCAGTGGCTAGCGCCTTTGCGAGGGGACAATCGGCCTGCTTAAGCTCGCCACCAATCCCAGAGCATCAAGAGCGCGCCAAACCCTACCAACCCCCAAGCAAGCGGCGCCAAACTCCCTTGCTCCAGCAGAATGCTCGCCGCAATCAGCAGGGCACCGCTTAAGATGGCGGCTACCGTCTGGCGGTGCTGGCGCCTAAGCTGCGCTTTGAGCTCGATCCATTCCTGCGTTTTGACCCGAACTTTCAACTCGCCCTGGCTGGCTTCCTTCAGTAGCCGCAGGGCAAGGCTTGGCGCCTCGGGAAAGCGTTCGGCCCACAGCGGAAGCTGCGCTAAGGTTTTGTCGACCAGGGTTTTAGGATGGACGCGCCGCTTGAACCAGTCTTCTAGAAACGGTTTGGCAGTCTGCCACAAGTCGAGCTCAGGATAAAGCTGGCGCCCCAAGCCTTCGATCTGAAGCAACGTCTTTTGCAGCAGGATTAACTGCGGCTGGACTTCCATATGGAATCGGCGCGCCGTCTGAAACAAGCGCACGAGCAGCCGGCCATAGGAGATCTCCCCTAGGGGCTTGGCAAAGATCGGCTCGCACACCGCGCGGATTGCCGCTTCGAACTCCTCGACTCGGGTGGTGGGCGGCACCCAGCCGGATTCCACATGCATCAGCGCGACCTGATGCCAGTCACGGCGGAAGAACGCCAGGAAGTTAGCCGCCAGATAATATTGATCCTGCGGCGAGAGGCTGGCGACGATGCCGAAATCCACCGCCAGATAACGCGCCTCGCTTAAAGGATCGACAAAGATATTGCCCGGATGCATGTCGGCGTGGAAGAAATTGTCGCGAAAGACCTGGGTAAAAAAGATTTCCACCCCGCGCTCGGCGAGCAGTTTTAAGTTGACTCCAGCGTCGATCAAGGCGCTTCGGTCCGCCACCGGAATGCCGAAGATGCGCTCCATGACCAGTACCTTAGGGCGGGTTAAGTCCCAATACACCTTAGGCACGTAGAGCCATTCCGAGCCTTCAAAATGGCGCCTGAGTTCAGTCGCATTGGCCGCCTCACGCATTAGGTCGAGCTCGTCCAGGATTGTTTTTTCGAATTCGGCCACCACTTCGCCTGGCCTAAGGCGCCTGGCTTCCGGCACCAAGCGCACCGCCAGCCGAGCAAGCGCAGCTAAAAGCTCAAGGTCTTGGCGGACTTGCGCTTCAATGCCAGGGCGTAGGACTTTGACCACCACCTCCTCGCCGCTTTGCAAGCGCGCCGCATGAACCTGGGCGATAGACGCCGAAGCCAAGGGGACTTGGTCGAACTGGGCAAACACCTCGCCCAGCTTGCACCCTAATTCCTCCTCGAGGATTCGGCAGGCTTGTTTTCCTGGAAAAGGGGGGACCTGATCCTGGAGCTTGGCGAGCTCTTCGGCGATGTCCTCGGGCAGCAGGTCTGGACGCGTAGAGAGCGCTTGCCCGAACTTGACATAGATCGGCCCCAATTCTTCCAACGCGCGGCGGATGCGCTCTCCGCGCGGCGCCTGAAGACGCGCCCGCGTTATCCAGCGAAATCCTCGCCATATCGTCTGCCAACCGAATCGGTTCGGAAGCAGCTCGTCTAAGCCATAACGCAGCAAGATCGCTTGGATTTGGGCCAAGCGCAGCCACAGCCTGAACAGCTTCACTTTAGCTGCGCCTTAAGCCTTTGCACCCGCGCTTCCAGGCGCGCGGTATCATCGCGCAGGCGGGAAATCTGCCGATACAGATCTTCCGCTTCAAGCGGCGCAGGCAGGGCGCGGGTTTCCTCTTGCAAAAATTCGCTTAAGTTCCACTGGAAAGTCCGCCAAGCCTGACGATGCCAGGCCAATGTTGCCCGCAATGACTCGGCCACCTTGCGCGCGAACCGGTCGCCGATCAGATCGGCAAGATGCGCTTGCCAATCCAGATCCAGCTGCTGAAGCAAAATCTGTAGGCGACGAACCAAGTGCACATCGCCGCTGACTTCGATCTCGCCCTGAAACAATTCACGCTCAGGACGAGGGCTAAGCGCTAGGCGAATTAAGGCAAACGGCGACCCACGCAAGGTGACATCGGCTGGCCTTGGAAAATCGGACCACACGAGCACCGTCTCTAAGGTAGGACTGAAGATAAGCCGGGGGCCGAAAGGCAAAAGTTCCAGCGCGATGAGCTTGCCCGCCAAAGGTTTGAGCAGGCGAGCGTGCTTAGGATCTAGCGCCAGCAACCTCGTCAACGCTAACGTGAGGGCTTCCGAAAACGCCGCCTGGACTAGCATCTACAGCTTATAGCCGCGGTGGATGGCAACCACGCCAAAAGTAAGGTTAAAGTATTCGATGCGCTCGAATCCCGCGCGCGCCATCATTTCTTTAAGAGTCTCTTGATCAGGGTGCATGCGGATGGATTCGGCCAGATACCGATAGCTGTCGGCATCTCCTGCCACCAGCTCCCCCATCAGCGGCAATATTTTAAAAGAATAAAGATCATAGAGCTTGCTGAACCACTCCCCACGGGGTTTGGAAAACTCCAGGATCAACAGCCGCCCGCCCGGTTTAAGCACCCGATACATGGACCTTAAGGCTTGATTCTTGTCGGTCACGTTGCGCAGCCCAAACCCGATGACAACACAGTCGAAGGTTTCATCTGCAAACGGCAGCGCCTGAGCATCCACTTGGGCATAGCCGATCCCGGTGACTAACCCAGCATCGATGAGGCGATCGCGGCCTTTTTTCAGCATCGCGGCATTGATGTCGGCTAGGACCACCTCGCCTTTATCTCCCACCCGAGGATGGAACAAATACGTCAGATCGCCAGTCCCCCCAGCCAAGTCCAGCACCCGCTCGCCATAGCGCACGTGGCTTAAATAGACGGTGAGATGTTTCCACAGCCGGTGGATGCCGAACGACATGAGGTCGTTCATCAGGTCGTAACTGTCGGCCACCGAATCGAATACCCCCCGCACCAGTTCCGCCTTCTTCCACGCTGGCACTTGGCGAAACCCGAAGTGGGTAGTCTCTAACTGATCTTCATCCATCTTACCACCTAGCTTGTCTCCCAAAGCTTAGTCTGTCATATTAAGGCAGTTTAATTCAACGCCTAAATCCGATGGGGACACCAGCATTTGACACGCTGCAATTCGTCCGCCGGCTCAAAACAGCGGGTTTCCCAGATGCTCAGGCTGAAAGCCTGGTTACCAAAATCGATCTTGAGCGCGCCGACATCGAACATCTGGGCCAGGAATTGAAACAGGAAATCAGCACCGCCCGCCAAGAGCTGAAAGCGGAAATCGATAGCGTTCACCACGGCTTGAAAGCGGACATGGAAAGCTTACGCCAAGAGACAGCAAAGCGGATGAGCGATTTGGACGGACGCATCGCGATTTTGCGCCAGGAACTTGCCCAAGCGCAAGCCCATCTGATTAAGTGGATGGTAGGACTGGCGCTCGCCCAACTTGGGATGCTTGCTGCCATCCTGGTTAAGCTTGCTTGACACCAGCTACAAAATATACCGGCTTAAATCCTCGTCCTGGGCGAGATCCTTAAGATGGGCATCGACATAGCTCGCATCGATGATCACGGTCTGCCCGGCTAGGTCAGGCGCGCGGAAAGAAACCTCTTCTAAGAGTTTCTCTAACACCGTATGCAAGCGGCGGGCGCCGATGTTTTCAACCCGTTCGTTCACCTGCCAGGCGATCTCGGCAATCCGCGCAATACCGTCCGCGGTAAATTCCAGGTTCACCCCTTCGGTGGCGAGCAGCGCTTTGTACTGCTCGGTGAGGGAAGCGTCGGGTTCGGTGAGGATGCGGATAAAATCCTCCACCGTCAAGGGATCCAGCTCTACCCGGATGGGGAAACGGCCCTGAAGCTCCGGGATCAAATCGGAAGGCTTGGCTAGATGAAAAGCCCCCGAGGCGATGAATAGGATATGATCGGTACGCACCATGCCGTATTTGGTGCTCACAGTACTGCCCTCCACCAAGGGCAGAAGGTCGCGCTGTACGCCTTCGCGCGAGACATCGGCCCCAGAGCCCATCTCGGAACGGCGGCAGATCTTGTCGATCTCGTCGAGGAACACGATGCCGTTCTGCTCCACCTGCTCTAGCGCCCGCAGCTTGATTTCCTCCTCGTTGACCAGCTTGGCAGCTTCTTCCTCGCGCAGCACCTCTAAGGCGTCTTTGATCTTTAGCTTGCGCCGCCGAGTACGGCCGGCAGTGAGGCTTTGAAACAGGTTCTGGAGCTGACTGGTCATCTCTTCCATGCCGGGCGGAGCCATGATCTCCACCCCCATCGCTGGCGCTTGGACTTCGATCTCGATCTCCATCTCGTCGAGCTGGCCGGCGCGGAGCTTGTCCCGGAACCGCTGGCGCGCAGGCGATTCTCTCTCCTCCAGCTCAGACCAGCTGGAAGGAGGCGGCACCAGCACATCCAAGATCCGCTCCTCAGCAGCCTTTTCCGCCCGGGCCCGGACTTTTCCCATCTCCGCCTCCCGGGTCATCTTGACCGCCACCTCGACCAGGTCGCGGATGATCGACTCCACATCCCGGCCGACATAGCCTACTTCGGTGAATTTGGTCACCTCCACCTTGATGAAGGGGGCATTGGTAAGCTTGGCCAGGCGGCGCGCGATCTCGGTCTTGCCGACGCCGGTCGGGCCGATCATGAGGATGTTTTTCGGCGTGATCTCCTCGCGCAGCGCCGAAGGCACCCGGCTGCAGCGCCAGCGGTTGCGCAAGGCGATCGCCACTACACGTTTGGCCTGGTTTTGGCCGATGATGTGTTTATCCAGTTCGTGAACGATCTCGCGCGGCGTCATAGTCATGGTCAGTTGGACCTAAGCTCTTCCAAAATCAGGTTGTGGTTAGTGTAAATACAGATATCGGCGGCGATATGCAAAGACTTTTCAACGATCTCGCGCGCTCCTAAGTCCGTATTCTCAAGCAAAGCGCGCGCAGCTGCCAAGGCATAGAATCCGCCTGAGCCGATCGCGATAAGATCGTTTTCCGGCTCGATTACATCCCCAGTGCCGGAGATGATGAGCGAGGCCTTCGCATCAGCCACTGCCAGCAGCGCCTCCAGCCGCCGCAAGATCCGATCGGTACGCCAATCTTTGGCCAATTCCACCGCCGCCCGGGTCAGATTGCCGCGGTGTTTTTCTAGCTTACCTTCGAAATGCTCAAACAGCGTAAACGCATCGGCAGTTGCGCCGGCAAATCCGGCCAGCACCTGATCGTGATACAAGCGCCTAACCTTGCGCGCGTTGCCCTTCATGACCGTACTGCCCATGGAAACCTGCCCGTCGCCGCCGATGACTACCCACCCCGCGCGGCGCACGGACAAAATCGTCGTACCGTGGAACGCCTCCATCGCCAACTCCTTACCTGATATAACCGGCATTATACTCTGAAAGCCCATGTTTGCATCAAACTAAACCAGCGCGGGTGCGGAAGGCGATCCAAACCAAGGGCGCATAGGCTAGCCCAACCCACCCTATTTTTGCCTCAGGATATCTTGCCGCCGCCCAAGCTAAAGGCAATAGCCAAAACACATCGATCGCCCCCACGGCAGCAGTCACCCAACGATGGCCAAAACGTCGCGCTAGGTGTTGATAGGCGTGGCTGCGATGCGCTTCCCAAAAGCGCTGGCCAGTCCCTATGCGCCTAAGCAGGGTCACGCTGGCATCGGTGATGAAGACCGCCAGCAAAATCGCCCAGCTCCAAAGATCGAGCGCCCCCATCGAATGCGTCACCCAGGCCAGCATCCCGAAGACAAAGCCTAAAAAGCCGCTGCCTACATCGCCCATAAAGACTTTGGCCGGCGGGAGATTCCAAACCCCAAACCCGCCTGCGGCAGCTGCTAGACCAAGCGCCCATAGCGCCAGCCCAACCTGCCCTGCCAAGCCTAGAAGCAAAGCCGCCGACGCTGCCGTACACACCGCCTGGGTAGCAGCCAAGCCGTCGATACCGTCCATGAAGTTGTAGAGGTTGGTCATCCACACCAGAACCAGTCCCGCCACCCATCCGCCATCCAGCCCTCCCCCTAGGGTAGCCCACCCACCAAGCCCCCAAGCAGCCGCCCCAGCCTGGACCAACAGGCGCCAGTAGATGGCGACCTGGCCTAGATCATCCAGGTAACCGATTCCCGCCACCATCAGCCCGCCGCCCAACACCGCCAGCGCTGCCGGCGTAGGGACCCACCCTGCTGCCCACAAGCCCAGCGTGATCAAGCCAAAACCAACCACCATCCCTATCCCGCCACCGCGCGGGGTAGGGATGGTATGGGAGCTTCTGGAATTGGGGAAATCTACGGGCAGCTTACCGGCACGCCAAAGCCACCCCGTCAGCCACCAAGCGCTTCCAAATCCAGCAATCCCTACCCAAAACCCCTCAAGCATCGGAGGCAAATCAAATCCAGCGCCAGCCATACCGGTTAAAGAACCGGATCGCCGAGCGCACAAAGTACCCCTGGTGCCTTAAGCCTTTGCGCGCTGCTCCACCGCCTAAATGAATGAGGCGAAACTCAGGAAAGCAGGCGATCTTGGCCAGCTGACGCGCCCGCAACACCAGGTCGAAGTCTTCAAAGTAGAGAAAATAGCTAGGATCAAAGCCGCCGATTTGCTGCCACAGCCAGCCGCGCATCAACAAGCAGCAACCGCTTGCAACCTCAGGCGCAAACCGCGGTAGGCGAAAGTCTCCCGCTTGCACCTCATACTCAGCGAGCAAGCCTGCCAGACGCTTTCTCAACCAAGCGGGCGCCAATCCGCGCAGCCCCAACACGAGCACGCTAGGATAGCGCTTGTATAGGCCCGCTAACCGGCCCTGGCGATCTAGGACCTGAGGCGCTACCAGCCCGACTTCAGGATGCTCCTTGAGAAACCCAAGCGCCACCGTCAGGCTGTCTGGGTCCAAAAAGACATCGGGATTGAGCACCAGACGGAAATCGCTGGCTTCTGTTCCTACGGCGTTGTGGCCTTGGGCATAGCCGCCGTTGTCCGCACGCAGGATCAGTTCCAGCTGCAAGCCTGCAGCGCGAAAATCGGCGGCAAGCGCCTGCAGCTTTTCTCGGTAGGTTTGCCCGGAAGCATTGTCGATCAAGGCTACCTGCACCGCATCGATCAGGCCTTGGGCCACCGCGCGCTCCCCTGCCTGCCGTAAACAAGCTAAAGTTTGGCTCAGGACCGGAAGCGATGAGCGGTAGGTGACGATAGAGGCGACTAACTTAGAAACTGGCTTGCCGCTGCCTAAACGCTGCATATAGCTCCTTGACGCTCCGCGTCATGGCTGAAGTGGCTGTCTTTCCGCGCCCAGGCATGCGCTTGGCTGCCATTTTAGGCAATCCGCGCACGGCATCGCGCACAGCGCGCACTGCCACTTGCCCTTGCCTGCGCCAGACAGCGCGCAGCACCAATCCCAACACCCCCGCCAGGTGCCAAGGCAAATAGCGCCACCTAAGATCCTTGGGCATGTTTTTCCACCAGCACCAGATCAAATTGCGCAGGCCATGGTAGACGGCAAAATCGCTTCTAAAGTCGGTGCTATAAGCGCCTTTATGGTGCACGATGGCCTCAGGCAAATAAAAGCAGCGCCCCCCAGAGAGCCTCAGGCGAAAGCCTAAATCCACGTCCTCGAAATAACAAAAGAAATCCTCGTCGAATCCCCCGACTGCCAGCACATCCTCGAGCCGGTATAAAGCCGCGGCTGCACACGGCGCGAAAATCTCCCCCGGCATCCGCTGACCCTGCCTCTCAGGAACGCCGAAGTCGCGCCGCCAAGCGATGCCGCTTGGGTGATAGCAGTCGCCGGTCCCGTCCAGCCGGGTAGGATCATCTAACCGGCGCATCCTACAGCCGTAAGCCGCATAACCGGGATATGCCTGCACCCCCTGCCATAAGCGTTCAAGCCAATCAGGCTGCGGGACCGCGTCGGGGTTTAAAGTCGCCACCCAAGGAGTTTGCACTTCCTCGCGCAGGGCGAGGTTATTGGCAGCAGCAAATCCCAGGTTGCGCTCCAGGCAGCGCAACCGCACCTTAAACCGGCGTGCGATGTTTTCCGCCGAACCGTCGCTTGAAGCATTGTCGATCACGACCACTTGCGCCGGCTGGACGGTTTGGGCGCTGAGCGCTTGTAAGGTTTGTAGCACCAGCGCCCCGCCGTTCCAGTTGACTAGGACCACGGTCACCGGGATAACTTGCGCCATACAAAGCGCCTCAGCTGCGTCCAAGCTGATGCTTGAGCCTGACGATAGCGCAGGATGCGCGCCGGATTGCCGACCACCACCGCGCCTGCCGGAACATCGCGGGTCACCACCGACCCTGCGCCGACCACCGCGCCTGCCCCGACCGTCACCCCCGGCAAGAGGATCGCCGCCGCGCCGATCCAAGCGCCGCGCTCGATGCGGATGCGGCCATAAGTTAAGGGATTGGCGCGGATCGGCCCCTGGCCAGCGATCCCGTGTCCAGCCGAGAGCAGCATCGCATGCGGGCCGATTAAGACCTCCGGGCCGACTTCCAGCCCGCCCTCCCCGGAAAGGTAGGCGTACGCGTTGACGATGGTATCATCGCCCAAGTAAAGGCCTGCCTGCGGACCTAGGGCGTCGCCCACGACCAGCCGCACCCCTTCGTACAGGCTGACGCGTTCGCCCAGGATGATCAGCGGGCGGCTGCCATCATCCAAGCGGCAGACGGTGACCGACGGGGCAATCCGGCAACCTGCGCCCAGGCGATCGATGCCGGGATGGTGGGCGGTCACCTCAGGGATACCGAGCATCTACAACGACTTTAAAGCTTCCTCGTAGAGCACTACCCGATAGCGGCGGTAGAGCTCCTCCCTGAGTTGGGTAAACGCTTCGCGGCGGCAGTACGCTTGCGCCTGTTCAGCCGCCTCCGCCTTCACTGCCTTCCATGGGGCAAGGATCGGTTCGCGGCGCGCGGTGACGCGATAGAGATACCACCTCTCCCCCACCTGCACCGGCCCGATGACTTCGCCGACTTTGGCAGTCTGCAGCGCTTTTAGGCTCGCATCGCCCAGTTCGGTCAGGCCGTCGGTACGCACAAAGCCTAGATCCTGCAAGCACGCGCTTTCTTGCGGGCAAGCTTTGGCTAAGTCTTCGAAACTGCCCTGGCCGGCGCGCACGCGCGCGGCCGCTTCAGTCAAAAACGCTCGCGCCTGTTGGCCTTCAACTTGGGTTGAGGCGACAAGCGCCAGGCGCTCGAGGCGTACGAAGGCAGGCGTGGAGAAGCGTTCTGGATGGGCTAGATAAAACCGCTTGGCGCCTGCTTCGTCCGGCTTGGGGCAAGCAGGCAAAAGATGCCGCTTGACGCGCAACGCGTACAAGTCCTGGTCGTCC
This sequence comes from uncultured Methylococcales bacterium, assembly GCA_964546735.1. Taxonomy (GTDB): domain Bacteria; phylum Pseudomonadota; class Gammaproteobacteria; order Methylococcales; family Methylothermaceae; genus Methylohalobius. The sequence continues at coordinate 113,236 of CAZJKH010000004.1, forward strand.
TCCGGCCCGCGCGGGATAGCAAGGCGCTCGCCTTCGCGGTTTAACAGCTCAAGATCGATTAGATCGATCAATACCGTCCGCCAGCCGGGATAGCCAATGGCGAGGTAACCGGCCAACAGCGGGCGGGTTTTGACATACGCGCGCACCTGGCTGGCTAAAACCTTTTGCCCGTCGATCTCGGCCAAGATCAGATCTTCTCCCGCCCAGACCGCCAAGCTTAAGCTCAGCAGCAACCCTAGCCACCCTTTCTTCACTGCTCTCCTCCAAGCGGCTTCGCCTGTTCCCAAAGCGGCCCCAGATGAATCTGGACCCCATAACCGGCAGAGTTGACTACCAATAAATCTTCCCGGCCGTCGTCGTTGACGTCCACTGCCCGCAACCGGGAGGGCAAGCTGCCGGCAGGCAGCTGGCGCAGCGCCCACCCCGCCGCGTCGCGGCGCGCGAGGATCACCCGCCCCTCTTCGCCTAACGCAACTGTCCCGTCTTGGAGGACCAAGGCGCTAGAATACCCCCAATCGGGAGCCGGGATGGTCTCGGCCTCAACCCGCTCTCCCCGCCGGTAAAACACCCGCGCGCCGCGCCCCGTCTCAAGGGCAGCGACGACTTCCGCCTGGCCGTCGCCGTCGAGGTCTCCTACCGCCACCTGGCGCGGGCTGCCTGGGCCTTCCGGCTGGAGCAAGACGGTCTCAAAGCGCCGCCCGCCTAAGTTTCGCTGAAGGCGGATTGACCCCTTGTCCCAATCGCTCCAAATCAGATCGGGCAGGCCATCTTGGTTCCAATCGAGCACGGCGACATGCCAAGGCGTGGGAGCCGCCGGCAAAACTTGGGAGGTGGGAAATTCAAACTCGCCTGCCCCCCACCAGATCACCACCTGGGTGCCCGCGTAAGGGGTCAGCACCAAGTCCAAGTGGCCGTCGAGGTCTAAATCTTCAGCGCCACAATCGCGCACCCGAAACGGCGCAGGCAGCGCTTTCTCCTTTACTAAGGCAGTGCCTGCCAGACGCCAAAGCTGCACTTGGCCTTCGCCTTCTGCTGCCAGCACCAAGCGCTGCCTATCCCAGCGGCACAAGCCGTCGGGATGGTAACCGGCCAGATAGCGGCCAAGTTCTTGATGCTGGTCTAGATCCCACAGCCCCAAGGCGTTGTCGCCGTGGAGGCTGGCGACCAGGAGGCGCTTTTCCCCCACTTTGAACACCAACGCATCCCAAGGCCGGCTGTCGGCAAACGCCAAAGGCCTGGCCTGCTCTTTAGGCGGCAGGGAGCTACAAGCGCTTATGAACAGCACCAACCAACACCAAGCTCGCACTTTTTCCTCCCTCTTAAAGCAAAGCGCCGGCTTCAAGCCGGCGCTTAAACCGTCCAGCTGTCGCGTTACGGCGAGACGTTAGAACCAAACGGGTTGACGATGGTCTGCACCGCCCCAAAGGCAGGCACTGAGATCTCGCTGAAGCTGATCACGCCGTTCTGAGACGCGGCATTTGCATTTGTATGTTGAGCATCGGTAAAGCCGCACGGCACCTCCCAGCGGATAAAGCCATCGGTGAAGCCCGCCGGCCGCCCGGGGATGGTGCTTGGGTCTAGGAAGTTTTGCTCCTCGTTCGGCAAGGTGAAGTTGACCGACTTGCGGTTTTGCTGGTCGTCGAACATGTTGACGGTGTAGGTGCCTTTGATCATCTGCGCCGACCAGACCAAGATGTTGGTGGTGGCACCGCCTGCACAGTCTCCGATGCAGTAACGCATGTCGATATCATCGACATACGGTGCTGTTATATTCTCGGTCAGCGTGCCGATCGTGCCAGTGATGTTATTAGTGGCACAGTTCGCCCCCGCAACTAGATAATCTATACTCGTCGGACCCAGATTGGTAGGCGTGATGGGGAAAGCAGAAAGATCTACACTAGCCAATGGAACCGCCGGCCGGAACGCGACATCGTTTGGCGGGATGACTTGCACCGCATGGCCGGCGATAGGACTCAAAGCCGCATCGCAGTCGTCGATTTGGCCGTCAGGCACACCGGTGCAGCCGCCGTTGGGGTCACTGCTGGCGACATCGGCGAGAAACACCAAATAACCGCGCTGGTTCTCCAGCCCTGTGCCTGCTTCCGCTTGCCAGACAAAGGAATGAAGATCGTTGGCAGTGACATCGAACTGGCCATCGGTGACGTGGTTGGAGTTCTCATCAAAGAAGGTCCAATATACTGTCCCCTTGGCGCGGGAGATGATCCCGACCGCAGTGGTGTTACCCAAGCCGTCGTGGATCACATTGGGAACGAGCAAACCTAGCGAATACTCAGATTCCACCACGGCTTGGACGCCGGCCGAGCCGACCGCTGCCGCAAGGCCCATGCTGAGCGCGAGTTTTTTCATTTTCATCTCTTGTCTCCCTTATTTGTTGCAAAACCACAAACCCAAAACCTGCCCTGACCGGGAAAAGCTCAAGGCTAACTTCACTATAGCGGCATTGTTGGTTTTTGGCAAGCACCAAAAATCCAAACCACTTAGACTTTGCCTTTTTTATAACTTCCATGTTGCCCTCACACAACATCCCATCGCCTTCCTGCTTGCTTAAGCTTAGTATAACTACCATTTTGAGGGCTTGCAAACCTTAAATTTAGTTCCCGCTGAGCTGCCATAGGCGTTGTCTGGCTAGCCGATTGCTAGGATCGAAAGCGAGCGCTTTCGCATAGGCTTCTTTGGCGGCAGCGCTTTTCCCCTGAATCCAAAGCGCCTCGCCCAACGACAGCCACAGCGCCGCCTCCTCAGCATCTAGCTTAAGCGCTTGCCGATACGCGGCTTCGGCCTCCTCCAAGCGCTGTTGCGCCAGGTAAGCTTGGCCTTGGACCCAAAACAGACGCTTTTTTATTTGCGGCAGTAAAGGGCGGGTTAACATCTCCTCTACCACCTGCAAGGCCAAGTCATAGTGGCCCGCCACCAGATACGCCGCAGCTAGATTGACAGCCACGCTCTGAGGCAGAGGCGATTTGGGCGGCCAGGGCGTGGTCGCGGCGATCTGCCTGCCGAGCGCCAGCGCTTCTTGGACTTTGCCGCGATCGAAATACTCCCGCGCCAGTTCCAGCTTAGGTCGCAAGGCCTGAGGTTCGAGCCGGACGTTGTCCTCCCAGAAGCGGATCGGGTCACGCCAGAGTTGGTTGCGCTGCCAGGTCTGCCAGCCAAGGCCGACCAGCCCAAGCGCCACCACCCCAGGCCCAAGCCAAGCTGCCCTAGGTACAAGGTTTGGCAGCGCAACCAAAAGCGCAAAAGCGCAAGCGATTGTCAGGCCTGCGTTGGGCAGATAGGTGCGGTGCTCGAAGAGCAGGTCGCGGATCGGGATAAGCGAAGATTCCACCAGGTGCGCGGTGTAATAGAACCACAGGCCAAACGCCAACAGCGGCACCCGCCTCAATCCCCAAAGCGCCAGGCTAAGGAGCGCCAGATGGCCGGCAGCGGCCAGGATCACCCAAGGCTCGGTCCAAGCAGGCACCTGGTGGGCAGCGTAGTCCAAGCGCAAACCCACCGGCCAAAAGAACAACCTAAGATACCACCACAGGATCTTGACCTGCGCCGCCAGGTAATCCAGCCGCCCGAACCAATCGGTCTCGCGCGTCGCCAAGTCCAAAGCTTTCAGGGGCGCCCACGGCCAATAGCTTGCGCTGGCCAAAAGACCTACTCCGACGCCCAGCCCAAGCAGCGCGCCTCGGCGCAGCCAAGGGGCAAAGCGCGAGTTCGGAAAAAAGACGATTTCAACCAGCAAAATCGCCAGCGGCAAAGTAGCGGCATTTTGTTTGCTAAGCAGCGCTGCGCCCGCCGCAAAAACCAGCCCGCCCCCCCACATCCAGCGCGCTTTTAGGGTGTCTGCCAGGCGCAGGCGCAAGTAACAGATCAAGGCGGTGATATAAAACAGCGCCGCCAGCACGGCAAAGCGCTGGCTGATGTAGGTTACCGCTTGCGTTTGCAGGGGATGGACGGCAAACAGCAACGCCGCCACCAAAGGCAGACCCTTGCCCTGCGCCTCCCATCCGCCTGGCGTTTTAAGTAACTCTCGCACCCATTGCCAGACTGCCAAGGCGGTCAAGTAATGCAGGAAGAGATTGGTGAGGTGATAGCCTGCCACCTTCAAGCCATGCAGCCGGTAGTCCAGCGCCAAGCTCAGATAACCCAAAAACCTAAGCGGCTCGGTGCGCCAGAGGGAAACCAGATCGAAGCGCTTGACCGCTGGATTGGTCTGGATCGTCAAATAGTCGTCAAAATAAAACGGCACCTCTAACGTGTGGCCGTAGCCTAAGGCTATCGCCAAGGCGATCAGCCCAGCTTGCACTACCAAGCCTAGACTGGCGAGGCGATCGGGCGCAAAGCTATTTTCGGCGCGCATGGTACCAAGTGCGGCCGATCTTTACCCACAGGTCGCGGAGTTCGGATTGGACCGGTTTTGGGATGACGGGCGGGACAAGATACTCTACCTTCAGCGTCACCTCAGCCTCCTTCGGATTTAAGAGCCGAATCGTTTGGATCTGATAGTTTAGATAGCGGATCCCGCCTTTGCTTTGCACGTATTTCTGCAAGCTAGCTTGCGGATCGCGCGAGAGCTCCTCGTAGTCGTACATCGCCACCAGGTCGCCTGCTTTAAGCGCGTCCCAGTAACCGGTAACACGTTGCCTGAGGCGCTCCTCTGGGCTTAGTCCCAAAGTAGTACAAGCGGTCAATCCATTAAATAGTAAAATGAGTAAAAGCGTACGGATCACAGTTTCTCCCTCATGGTTCCAATAAGACGACACCATTTTTGCCACCAGCCGCGCTTGGCGTGGGTCGCGGTTGCTAACTCAGTTTGAAGCTCGGTGATCGTTTGCTCGCGCGCCACTAACAGCGCTTTAGCTTCGGCAAACGCCTTGCGGTGTTCTTCCAATTCTGCTTGGAGCTTGGCAATCGTTTGCTCACGCGCGGCCAACAGCTCTCTAGCTTCGGCAAACGCCTTGCGGTGCTCGGCTAAATCGGCTTCCGCCGCCTCCAGCACGGCATTTAGCCGAGCCAGCTCTTGCTCTTTGGCTTCCAAGGCACGCTGCCACTTCAAGCGAGCAGTGGCCTCTGCCGCTGGATAGGCTTTGACGATAAACTGATAGACATCCCCATCTTTTCTGGCGGCAAGCCAGGTCCGCAACGCCTTTGGCAAAGCAAGCCACAGCCAATCGAATTCTGCCTGGTGCGGGGGAAGCCGGTAGCTATCCCAGACTACTGGCAAAAAACCGCAGCTAAGCAGCATCTCTTCCAAGTCAACCCGGGTAAAAAACCGAAGGTGGGTAAAGTCCAACAGCCCTTTAGCCTGATAGGGAAAGCGTCCTTGGAGCAAAGCGGCAAGCAAGTTGTTATGCGCGACGTTGGGAACTGAAATCACCAAATACCCTCCCGGTCTGAGCAGCGCCGGCAGCCGCTCCAAACAACGCCAAGGATTGACCAGATGTTCGAGGATATCAGCAGCGAGGATCACGTCGAAACCGACTCCGGCTTCGACAGCTAAATCCAGATGCTCTAGATCCCCCACCACCATCTTTTCACACCAGGCCGAAGCGATGGCAGCGGTTTCCGGATTGCGCTCCACCCCGACTACCGTACAATTTTGCACTTCGTGCAGTACTCGGGTCACCGCCCCCGCCGCTGTGCCAAGCTCCAGCACTCGCTTACCTTGCCCCACCAGGCACAGAAGCTTGGCCGCGGTAGTCTCAGAGGCAGTATCCACCACGTAGCTGTAACGCTCAGTATCGGTTAGGAAGATCGCAGAGGGTTCTTTTGATACCATTGCCAGGTCCGCATCAGACCTTCTGCGAGAGAAACTTTAGGCCACCATCTCAACTCGCGGACAGCACGAGAAATGTCTAAGACAATTTCAGGGACATCGAACGACCTTGGAGGCAAGTACTCGACCATTGGGGGTGGACCCAAGCGCGCCAGATGTTCCACCAAGGCGTTAAGAGAAATTCCCTGGCCGCTGCCGATGTTGAATACCCGCTCCGACCCGTCGTACACCGCCGCCCGACAAAACGCCTCAGCCACATCGTCGATATAGATGTAATCCCGCACCACGCTGCCATCTCCCCAAATTTGCAACGGCTCTCCTGCCAGAATGCGGCGGATAAAGATTGGAATTACCCCTTGCGTTGCGCTGCGATGTCTTGGCCCATAGGGATTGGCAATACGCAAAACTATCACCTTAAGCCCATATAAGGTATCAAACAGCGCGCCGTACTTCTCGATCATCAGCTTGGTAACGCCATAGGATACCAAAGGGTTGTGGTGAACATCCTCGGGCACTGGATTAACCGGGGGTCGGCCGTATATCGTCCCGCCCGAAGAAGCAAACAAGACCCTTTCGACTCCAGCGGCTACTGCTCCCTCAAACAACTCGATGCTAGGGATGACATTGGTCTGGATATCGAACACCATGTTCTGGTTGGAAGTCGCCGGCGTCGTGGTGGTGGCCAAGTGGAAGACCCAGTCGATCCCTTGGAGCGCTGCCCTGATCTCAGCCTGATTGAGGAAATCCCCTGTGACTGTATGCAAGCGTGCGCTGCGCAGATCCTTTAAAGCAGCGAAATCGCGCGACACGTCGAAGGCTATCACTTCGTGGCCCAGTTCCAGGAGGCGCTTGCACACGTGACTACCAATGAAACCATTGCCGCCAATAACCAAACAGCGCTTCATACAGTTTTCCTTGCAAACACCTGGGGCATAAGATGCCATTGCCACCACAACCAGGGATATCGGCTAACGTCGCGCTCTAAGCAACAGGCCGCGGCCCGAAGAGCTGCCTCAGGCTCGCTGGGGAGAAGCTCCAGATAACCGCGGACCCGAAATCCTTCTTGAAGGGCACCAGCATATACTAGTTGTGCTCCGGTACGCCTTGCTAAACGCAGGATACCGCTCGGTAAGCTCAGTCGGCCGTCTAGAAACGGCACCTTCAGCGCGCGTTTTTCCCACCCCGGCACGTAAGCATCCATGAGAACCACGATCACCTCTCCCCGCGCTAGACCGCGATGTAACTCCCTTAGCGCACCGCCCAGCTGGATCCAGCTCCCGCCAAGATGGCGGTGCAACGCAGTGGCTTTGGCGCGTAGGTAGTCGCGCTCGACGGCATCTAGCTCTGGATTATCGTCAATGGCCATCGTCAGCATCCCAAGCCGCTCACCCGCCTGGGCTAACCTCAGGGCATGCAGGTTGACGCGGCCGAAGTGAGCCATTACTAAGATCACTCCTCGACCTGTGGAACGCGCTTGACGCAGGGCATCCAGACCAGCGACTTGGACTAAGCGGGCAGCGCGGCTTGCATCGGCCATGATGATAAAAGCGTCCAGTCGCTCCCAAGATTTCATGATAAAGTGGCGAAGCAAAATCGCAGTCCGCTGTCCCCGCGACAGCTGAGGCAATAGATAGCTTAACCCCGCTGCGATCGCTCGCCGCCCTCCACGGTCTACCATCAGCTCCAATATCCCGGAAATTGCAGCCAACCCATAGCCCACACGCAAGGGCAGGCGCGCTAGGGTCGGATACCATAGCCGATACAGCAGCCGTTTAGCCATTAGACGACCTCAAAGCGGTGGTCTAGATAGACGATTCCCACCTCACGCCCGCTGCTTCGAACTGTGAATGGGCAGATCAATTCGGCCATATCGTAGACCTGCAACCCAGAATCGTCTAAGACGTAGACGCTCAGAAAATATTCACCAGCAAGCAAGGGCAAAGAGGGAAACACGAGCGCAAGCCGCAGGACACCATTGCACAGAGGACGCACTGAAGAACCGAAGTGAGTAGCCGTACCGAAGATATTCTCACGATCGTTGCGGACAATGGCCACCCCCACGTGACAGAGGGTAGCCTTGGCCGCTTCGATCTCAACTACTACCCGGCAAGGTTGGAAAGTAGTTATTTCCGCAGTGGGTCGGCCCGTTTCGTCCAACAATGCGACAGTGCATAAGCGCACTGGAGCACCAGCAGCTCGGTTTAGGTTACGAAACGGCATCCCAGGGATCGCTTCACGCAGCGCTGCATTCTTTTCCCGCTCGTAATTCTCAAATGCGCTGACTACTTGCTCGGTTTCTCCAAGCAACCGGAGGCGGCCCGCGTCTAACCAAGCAACCCGAGAGCACAGACTGCGCACCTGATACAAGTTGTGAGAACAAAACAGCACAGTCTTACCTCGTTCGCGGAAGGCCAAAATGCGGTCCAAGCTTTTCTTCTGAAAGTGTATGTCCCCCACTGACAGCGCCTCATCGATGACCAGGATCTCAGGATCGATGTTAGTAGCCGCAGAAAAAGCCAAGCGCATGAACATTCCAGAAGAATAAGTTTTAACCGGACGGGCAAGGACATCCGGGGGAAGTTCCGAGAACTCCGCTACCTCTTCGACATAGCGGCGCATTTCAGTCCCAGAGATACCGGCTAAGGCCCCCATCAAACGGATATTATCCCAGCCGCTTTCTTCTGGATGGAAACCGGCTCCAAGCTCCAAAAGCGCTGCTACCCGGCCGTTGATCTGAACCCGGCCAGAGGAAGGTCGGATAGTACCAGCAACTAGCTTAAGCAGAGTGCTTTTGCCGGCCCCGTTCTCGCCAATAATCCCGAAAGTTTCGCCCGCAGCCACCGTTAGGGAAACCTCGCGCAGGGCCCAATACCAAGCATGAGGCGGAATCTGGCCAAACAGAGCGCGCACGCGGTCGATCGGGCGGCGACAAAAAGCATAGCCCTTAGATACGTTTTCGAGCTGTACAGCCGGCGTCACAACCAGTCCCCCAAGGCGCCACGTAGAGCGCGAAACAGCCACAACCCTCCTCCGCCTAACAAACTCGTCCAAACGAGCAACGCTATTAAACAAGAAGAGGAGAACGGCAGGCCGAGAAATGCGGCATGATAACCTGCTACCAGCACGGCAAACGGATTAAAGAGGAACCAAGTCTGGTATGGTACCGGGACCATGCTGTAGGGATATAAAATAGGAGTAGCATAAAATAAAAATTGGACGAATATCGGTACCAAATGCAGCAAATCGCGAAAGCCTACTGCCAGTACTGCCAGCAGCAACCCAAGGCCACAGGTCATCGCTAGCTGACAGAACAGCAATGGGATGAGTTCAAAAATAGAGGATTTGAGCAGGCCAAAGAGAGCTAACATCCCTATAAAGATCAGCATGCCGATTAGCTGGGGTAATAGGGACGCAAGCACTGCCGCTATCGGTAACACCGCTACCGGAAACGCGATTTTCTGAAGCAACTGCTCTTGGGTTACTAAAGAATAAGCAGCCCTAGTAATCCCCTCCGCTAACCCCATCCAAGGTAACAACCCCGCTAAAAGATAGAAAAAATACCCCTGCTCAAAGGCAAGCTCAGGTACCCTTACCTTCAGGATGACGGCAAACACGAAATAGAATAGAAAAATATTGCCTAAAGGCAGCAATAAAGCCCACAATACTCCTATCAAGGAGCCGGCATAACGAGAAGTAATTTCACGCCGAGTCCACAAGCGCAATATCCGCAGAATCTGCCCTAACCACCCTTTAAACACCACGGCGCAATTCCTTAAGAAAGGCGTCTATTTTGACGGCTTCAGCCATCCAGTCAGTCGCAGCAGCAGCGGCTAGTCCGCCGGCACGCAAGCGCTGATACAAATGCTCACCCTCCAGAATCCGGATAATGGCCTGCGCTAAACTGTCCGGAGTAGGATCAGCCAGCAGGGCATTTTCACCGTCTCGAAGCAGCCACTCGACGTTTGCTCCCCGGTTGGAAACTACGGGGCAGCCACAAGCCATGACCTCCAATGGCAGCAAGGAGACATTGGTCAGAGAAATTACCAATGCACAGTCACACTGACTATAAAGGTCAGCCAACTCATCTAGAGGCACTACGCCAGCATTGAGCGCCGGAAAAGGAATGTGATAAGCGGACACGTCCCAACCTGCCAGTACAAATTGGACGTCAGGCAGCCTCTCGTGCACCTTCTTCAAAGCCAGCATACCTAGTTCGAAACCGCGTCGAGGAGTGACGTTTCGAGCATAGAAGAACACTCGCCTAGGACCTGGGCGGCGAGGCAAAGGTCGATAGCGTTCCTTATCGTAGGAAAAGCGAAATACATGCACGCGCATCCCATAATCGGCAGCGAGCTTTCCTAACCAATCTCCTGCTGCGATCGCAACCAAGCCAAATCGGTAGGTCTGCTCCGCCAACACGTACTCGCTTCCCACAGGATAGAACCAGGGCTCAAAATCTTGAATGAAGTACAAACGCTGGGAAACCTGAGGCAAAGCCCGGACAGCATAAGCTGTGATCCAAGATGTCGCGATTGCAAACTCAGCGGCAGAAGCGCGCTCGATACCGATCACTACCTCAGCCTCAAGAGGCACAAAGTGCTTGCGAATCACCCGCCTAGCTTCAGCACCGGAGGAGAACCGAGTTTCACCGAAGAGGCAAATTTGACAGCGATAGCCTAAGCGTTCAAAATTGTACATCATTCTAAAGATATTCAGATGCCCTCCGCTGCCGATCTCAAAGCCTGGAATGACCCAGACCATAGTGTTCTCCGGGATATTCACCCCAGGCTTAGAATTTTGCCCCGCATGATTAGTCTGGCAGCTATTCGGTAAATTCCGATCAAGCTCTAAGAAAGCATAATGGGCAAACAAATCAATCCGGCTAAAACCGCCGCGCCTCTGCCGTATCCGGTGAAATAGGAAACGCAGAAACCCTAAAGGGCCTAAAACCTTAAGGAGCGACAAAGCCCGCTGGAAACGGTATGCGAACTGCCTCACGCGCTCACCCGCTGAGATTTTAGCGCCTGATCACGGGACAAACGCTGCTCTATCCAAGGAGGCAGATTTTCTACCCCGCCCAGCCAGAAACCGGACAAACGCGCCAAGGCCCGCGTCGGGACTCTGACATACCACTGCCATCGCTCCGCGGATGAAAGGCGTGCTTGCGCCACCCAACTCCAATCGCGTATGGTAAACTTGAGCCATTGATACAGGCAAGCATCCAAAGAGGGCACAAGCTCATAACCGAAATATTTTTTTAAGGCCCTGGCTTCATCGAAAGCGCGCCGAAAAGTCTCTAGCGCATTGAAATCATGGGAGTGGAACACGCAAGCTGAGGGTACATAAGCCTTACTCCAGCCAGCTTCTAGAACTTTTTTGGCCCAGAGTTGATCCTCGGCGAAATCTACCTCAGGAAATGGAATAGCTTGCCATACTCGGCGGCGGAGACAGGCATTGTTGTTGGAAAAAAAATGCAGGAACTGACGATATCCGACGTCGGAGCGGTAGCGCTCCCAATCATCGATCCAAAACACGTTTGTCTCAGCGCCAAAGCCGGAAAAATGCGCTTCAATCTCTCGGGCAGTGACTGGATTGCAATCCGGATAAGACAGATGGCGACCAAAAGCCCCAGCGATACGCGTATCATGTTCTAGAGGCTCTACCAACTTGCGCAACCAATCGCAACTGGCTGGTAATGCGTCTTGAGTGATATACACAAGATACTCCCCACAGGTTAGCTGCCCGCCTAGGTTGCGCGTCCGGCCATGACCAAATTCCTTTGGATCAATAACATGGAGCCTGGCCTGCAAAGAGCGCGCCACTTCTTGGGATGCATCTGTGGATCCTGAATCGATAACTAAAATCTCGAAAGGCCAAGGGGTTTCTTGTGCCGTGACCGCTTTGAGCACCCGCGCAAACAGTTCTCCGCCGTTTTTCACCGGAATCACTACTGATACCTTGATCGCTTCCATTACCTGTCTTAACTGCTATTATTGAAGCTAAAAACGTCTACTATGTCCTACCACGACTTGCGTGACTTTCTCCGCCTACTGGAACAGCACGGCCAGCTAAAGCGTATCGCGCTGGAGGTAGATCCTTATCTTGAGATCACCGAAATCTGCGACCGTACCCTCAAGGCTCAGGGACCTGCGCTGTTATTCGAACGTCCAAAAGGCTCCCAGATCCCGCTTCTAGGCAATCTATTTGGAACGGTAGAACGGGTTGCCCAAGGGATGGGGGCGCAATCGCCAGAGGCGCTGCGCGAGGTGGGCAAGCTGCTGGCTTTGCTGAAAGAGCCGGAGCCGCCTAAAGGGATACGGGATGCGTGGGGAAAATGGCCGGTATTCAAACAAGTCCTCCACATGGCACCTAAGGTTATCAAATCTGCGCCTTGCCAGGAAGTCGTGCTGACAGGATCGGAGGTAGACCTTAGCCGCTATCCGATCCAGACCTGCTGGCCGGAAGACGCTAGCCCGCTCATCACCTGGCCGTTGGTGATCACTAAGGGACCTTACAAAGAGCGTCAGAACTTAGGCATCTATCGGATGCAAGTGCTCGACCGCCATAAAACGATCATGCGCTGGCTTGCCCACCGCGGCGGGGCGCTGGATTTCAAAGAATGGCAAGCGGCTCACCCGGGCGAGCCGTTTCCGGTGGCAGTTGCTCTGGGTGCCGATCCTGCGACCATCTTGGCGGCCGTGACCCCGATCCCGGACACGCTTTCCGAATACGCCTTTGCCGGGCTGCTGCGCGGGAGTAAGACCGAGGTGGTCAAAGCCAAGCTGTCTGAGCTTTGGGTGCCAGCGAGCGCTGAGATCGTTTTGGAGGGCTTTATTTATCCGGGGGAGACCGCTTTGGAAGGACCGTTCGGGGATCATACTGGTTATTACAACGAAACCGAGACATTTCCGGTGTTCACCATCGAGGCGATCACTCAGCGTGAACACCCTATCTACCACAGCACCTACACCGGCCGCCCGCCGGATGAGCCGGCAGTGCTCGCGTTGGCGCTCAACGAGGTGTTCGTGCCCATCCTGCAAAAGCAGTTCCCGGAAATCGTCGATTTTTATCTTCCCCCAGAAGGTTGTTCTTACCGCCTGGCGGTGGTCAGCATCCACAAACAATATCCTGGCCATGCCAAGCGGGTGATGCTGGGTATTTGGTCGTTTCTGCGCCAATTTATGTACACCAAGTTTGTCATCGTCACCGACGCTGACCTTAACATCCGCGATTGGAAAGATGTAATTTGGGCGATCACCACGCGTATGGATCCAGCCCGCGACCTTATCATCCTCGAGCACACTCCGATCGATTATCTGGATTTTGCCTCACCGGTAGCAGGCCTGGGCTCCAAAGTCGGCTTCGACGCCACCCATAAGTGGCCGGGGGAGACGATGCGCCGGTGGGGCCGGCCGATCGTCCAAGACGAACAGGTTAAACGCCGAGTAGACGAGCTCTGGAAGCGTTTAAATATTTTTTAGCCTTCAGGGTGCGCCTCAATCTCCTCGATCACCGCCTGCGAAGCGAGCATTAAACCGCGCCGGTAGCAATCGCTGGCAGCTTGCCAATCGCCTTTGCTTTGGAGCAGATCCCCTAACAGACGGTAAGCCTCTACCGAAGGCTCACGCGCCAGACTCCGGCGAAGATACTCTTCGGCCAATTCGGCAAAGCCCGCCCGCGCGGCAAGCTTGCCAAGCACTGTCAGCAAGACTGGATCGTCTGGATGCTGTTTGAGCCAAGCTTCGGCTTGGCGCAACTGACCCACAGCATCTGCAAGCTTGAGCCCACCGTATAGCACCACAAGCGGCGCTTGCCAATTTTGCACCAGCGCCTCGCGCAGCTGGCCTTCGATCTCCGCTCCGGCACCAGCTTCGACCATCGCCGCAAAGTAGATGGCTTGGAGATCCGGTAACCGGCGCACGTGTTCGGGCCATTCCCGCCAGGTCGCCGCAAGCACCTTGGCGTCTTTGCGCGCTGCTTGATCGCGCAGCAAGGCGCTGTAGGTCTCCAACTCCAGCAATCTCACTTCTGCCTCGAGCAAGACTTTGTGCTCGCGTAGGCGCGGCAGAAGCCTGGAGAGCGCTTCCCAATCCTGCAGTTTGACATATACTTGATGCAGTAGCTTTAGAAGCCAAGCATTGTGCGGGGCGATCTTTTCCAGCTGCAACAATGCCTGTAGCGCCTGATCAAATCGCTCTTCCGCCAGGTGCAGCTCCGCCTCAGTCAGCTTGACTGCCAATTCCGCCTCGGGGGCAGCGGCATACGCTTGTTTTAGATACGCATCGCGTTCTGCTTGGGCACCCCGCTGATGGGCGATCCGAGCAGCGGTCAAGTAATGCATTAGTGCTTGGTCGCTCGACGCCGCACCTTGGATCAGCACCTTTTCCGCCCGCTCCCAATTGCCCTCAGCCGCCTGACGCAACCCCTCTACCAACTGCCGAAAAGCCTCTAGCTGCTGGATTTGCTGCTGCTGGCGCTGCCGGGTTGGCAGGTTCAACAGCAGGCTGACCAACTTCAAGGCTGCATAGCACAGCCCAAAGCCGATCAGTACGATCAACACCAAGGTCAAGACGGTCAGCTCGATCTCCCATCGTCCTAAGCCGATCAGCACATATCCGGTACGTAAGAGTTGCAGCCGGGGCAAGAACACCGCCCCAATTGCCGCCAGTACCAATACCGCAGACCACAGAATCAGTTGCTTTTTCCACCTCGGCATGGATCCCCCTTATTGGGATTGAGCCTCAGGCGGCGGCGAAGCTTGGGTTGGTGCCCCCTGGGCAGGCGTTAGCTGGTCTAACTCTAGCCTCAGCTGGGGTAGCTCGCGCAACTGCTTGAGCGCCAGCCCCACCGTGGGAATCTCAACCGCCACCGGCTGTTTAGCGACCGCCTCCAATTGGGCTAAAAATTCCTGCGTTGCTTGCGCCTGGGGGTCGAAGTGTTCTTTTACCCACTGCTCGGCTGCCTCCAGGCTGCTTCGATAGAGCTCAGGCTGGCCCCGCACCGCAGCCAGGCGAGCGGTCTCCAGTTTTAAAATCAGCGCGTGGCGGATCGCTTCCACTTCTTCAGGCGTCAAGATCGCCTCTACCGGCCGCTCTGTCTGACGGCGGCGAATGGTAAGCACCTCCTTCCACTCTTCGATCAAACCCTCCCGGTCAGCAGGCTTGGGGGCCACCTTGCCCATATGGGGCAGAGACAAAGGCAGAGATTCAACGCGTTTCTCGATCGCCAGGATTTGCGCCGTTACCCCCACCACGTCCGGGACCTTGAGTGCCTTTAGGTCAGCAAGCTCGCGCGCCAGCGCCTCGCGCACTTTGAACAAGGCAGGATCGCCAGCGGTGCGCAAAAGTTCATCGGCGACTTCCATCGCTTTAATGGCCGACGCCACATCCCCTACCAGGCTCAGCTTCTGAGCAGCGACGCTCAGCAGATATTCGGCATCGGCGATCATCGCATCGCTCTTGGTGCGGCTGACCTGGCGCTGGAGACTTTGCAGGTGAGTCGCTAGCTTGGCGTGGCTCAGTTCCAACTGTTTGGCCTGGGAAGCGAGTTTCTCCTCGAAGACCCTAGCCTGGTCAGCGAGCATCGCCTGCCACTGTTGCTGGCGGGTGGATTCTTGCGCTTCCAGACGAGCCACTTGGGCGTGCAGGGTAGCCACCTCTTTCTGCAGCGCCGTCAGCTGATGGCTCAAATCGATCAGCCTTTGGCTTTCTTTGCCCACTTCGCCGCCTAATCCTGCCTGCTCAGCGCGCAGCATCTGAAACACGTAATAACCGGCCCCGCCTAGGCTCAGCAGCAGAATCAAAAGCACCACTGCGATCCAAAACCCAAGCCGCGACAGCCCCTCTTCCTCGTACTCTTCCGCCTGCTTTAGCTGTGCCATCTTTCCTCACCTCAACCCGAATCGCACCACGAGCGCTTCTACCATCGCCTCATCCAACACCGAGGCAGCCTCGATGACTTCCGCAAACCCTGCCTGGCGAGCTTGCTCGGCCAGCCTGGCACTTCCCACGATCACCGGCACGGCATACAGCTTTTCTAATTGCTCGCCTGCGGCCACTTGTAGGTTGGTCAAACCTTCACCGCTGCTGATCAAAACCGCCTCCAGCCCTTGCCCAAGCAGGGTCTTGAAATAGGCGACTGTCTCAGGCGAAGGCTCTTGCCGCCGGTAAAGCGCTAACGTTTGCACCTCAGCCCCGCACGCGCGCAAAGTATCAGCCAGCTCGGTCCGTCCCCCTGCGCCTTTGACGATCAGGATGCGTTGACCCTTCACTTGGCGCAACGGCGCTTGCGCGAGCAGGCTTTCGGAAGTGTACGGGGCAGGCGCCTTCAAGTCCACTCTTACCCCAGCTTCGGCCAGCGCCTTCGCTGTCGCACTGCCGATCGCTGCCACTTTAAATTGCCCAGCATCAGGCAAGCCAGCCTTAAGGGCGAACCGAACCGCATTGGCGCTGACGAAGACCAACCAGCCATATCCTTGCCACCAACCCGGCGCAGGCAGATTCAACTGGACGATCTCCACCATCGGGCAAGGGTAAGCCACGCCCCCTAACGCGCAGATTGCCTGACATAAGCCTTGAGCTTGAGCCTGCGGGCGGGTCACCAGCACCCGGACTCCTTCAAGCCTTCCCGCATCAGCCATACAAAGACCGTAAAATTCGATCTGCTCCCTTGGCGAGCAGATCCTCTGCCAAACTAGCTCCCAACGCCTCAGCTTGATCTGCCTCGCCTTCGATTTCAGCCGCCACTAACAAGCTTCCGTCTGGCATCCCGACTCGCCCGCGCAGATGCAATCGCCTACACCGCCACTGGGCAAACCCCGCGATGGGCACTTGGCATCCCCCGCCCAAGCCTGCGTTCAACGCCCGCTCGGCAGTGACGCAGGCGGCGGTTGCCGAATCATGCAAGGGAGCGAGCAAGCGGTTGATATACGCATCATCGCGCCGGCACTCTACCCCTATCGCCCCCTGACCGATCGCCGGCAGGCACAATTCCGGATCCAGCCACTCCGTGATCTGCGCCTCCAATCCTAGCCGCTTCATCCCTGCTCCAGCGAGCACGATCGCGTCGAACTGCCCGCTAGCCAGCTTCTCCAAGCGGGTGCCTACGTTGCCGCGCAAGGGAGTGATCTGCCACTTCGGAAAACGCCGCTTCAACTGGCACTGGCGGCGCAAGCTAGAGGTGCCGATGCGCGCCTCTTGAGGTAAACTGTCCAAACTTGCAAATTCGAGGCTGACTAAAACGTCGCGCGGATCTTCTCGCTTGAGGATGGCGCCGAGGTGAAGGGGTTTAGGAAGCTCTGCCGGCACATCCTTCATGGAGTGCACAGCGATGTCCGCCCGTCCATCTAAAATCCCCTGTTCCAGCTCCTTGATGAACAACCCTTTGCCGCCGACTTTCGCCAAAGCTGCATCCAAGATTTTGTCCCCAGAGGTAATCATCGGCACTAACTCGATCTCAAGCCCAGGGTGAAACCGACGCAGGCAGAATGCGACATATTCAGCCTGCCAGATCGCCAAAGGGCTTCTACGGGTTGCAATGCGGATCGTGCTCGTCACTTAAGGCCAAGTCAAGTGTGGTTAGGGGCAAGTCAAAGGTATTTTAACAAAATGCCGCAGATACGGCACTTGTTGCCTTAAGCGATCAAGCATAGCGGCCGGCATCGGTGAGCAATTCCCACACCGGCGGATTGACTTTTCTGATCATCGGCAAGACCTTATCTGCCTCGGCCAGGCACGGCCTTCTTAGGCCGTGATAGTCGACCTCTGGGCCAATCGGCCAAAAGCGAATCCCGAACAAGCGCAAAAATCTAAGCAGCGCAGGTTCCATCACCGCATACCAATGGGTGATCCCGTGGGCCCGGCTCATACGTACAATCGCTGCAAACAGACCGACGGTAATGTATGGCAATAGGCGGCGCTCGTCCGAAGCTAAATAAACCTGCGGCTGCGACCCGATTCCAGCTATGGTCCCAGCCTCGCCCTGGCGCCGTTTGAATTCCTTGGAGACCGCAAACCTAGAGATCTCTGCCAGATGGCGGCGAATCCCCGGATCGGTGACCGGCTCCTCCAGAACACAGTGTTCCTCGATGGGAAAAGGCAGGCATGGATCTTCCTGATCCGGCAGCACCAAGCGCACCGTGGCCGCATACAGTCCAGTGCGCCAGTGGTGGACTAAGTAATGATCGCTGCGGCGATCATACGCATCCGTCTCCAAATACACCCAACGCCCGTCTTCGCTGACTACCTGACAATCCTCCAAGCGCTCAAATCCAGTTTCCAGGCAATACACCTGAAACCTGAGTTTGTACACCTCGCGCTTGAGCGCTTCGGTGACTGCAGGGACCAATTCGAAGTACTCGTAGAATTTCGCCTTAAGATCGAATGAGCGGTCTGGGACCGCAGCTACCAAGGGACCTTCAGGGTTTGCCATCTCAATCCTAAACTAAATTATCCACTCAATTTTAAGTTTAGCCTATGAAAGAGCAACTCAATCTGGCAAATTCCGGCGCTAGGGCTATACTGAACCCATCCATCCTGACGGAGAATCGATCCATGACCCAAGCACCTGCGCCCATACCTACCTGCACTCTCCTTGCCCGCTTTAGCCGAACCTCCAAAGCGCTAATCAGCTTGGGCCTAAGCCTCTGGTTGGGTCTCCTGGCCGGCTGCGGTGAACGCGCCACGGATGCAGATCACCTTAGCCGGGCGAGGGAAGCTCAAGATCAAGGCGATCTTCGCACCAGCGTGATCGAGCTTAAAAACGCGCTCCAAAAGAACCCGCGCAACGCCGAGGCGCGGCGCCTGCTGGGAGGAATCAGCGCCAACCTAGGCGATGGGCCGACTGCAGAAAAAGAGCTCAGGCGTGCGGTCGAATTAGGAGTCGCGCGCGAGGGGGTGTTGCTGGCGCTGGCAGAAGCCTTCCAGCTCCAGGGAAAACATCAGGAACTCCTAGACGAGATCACCCTCTCCCCATCCTTGCCCCCGCAGGTTCAAGCGAGCCTAGCCGCCTACCGCGGCGATGCTTGGCTGGCTCTAAACAAACCTGATCAAGCCCGGCGCGAATACGAACAAAGCTTACAGCTAGATCCCAACTCCCCGCGCGGCAAGCTAGGGCTGGCGTATCTGGCAGCAGCGGGAAACGAAGCAAACCAAGCGCTCAAGCTACTCGATGAAGCGCTCCAAGTCGCTCCACAGGACGCTCGAGCCTGGAGCTTCAAAGCCGAGCTGCATAGGCAGCGCGGCGAATTGGAAAACGCCGAGGCTGCCTACAGCAAGGCCATTGAATACCGCCGCTGGAGCGAACTGGATCGTGCCAACCGCGCCTTAGTGCGGATCGAATTAAAGCAATTTAAGGCGGCAGAAAAAGACATCGAGGCGCTGAAAAAAACTGCTCCCAAACTGTACTTGACCCATTTCGCCGAGGGTTATCTCAAGATCGCCCAAGGCCGCCTCAGCGAGGCCAAAGCTCCGCTGGAAGAAGCCTTAAGCCTCAACGACCGCTATCCGTTTACGCTGTTTTATTTGGGGCTGGTCCTGTTGCAGCAAAACGAACTCCACCAGGCTGACCAGCACTTATCGCGCTTTGTCCGGATCTCCCCAAATTCTCCCCAGGGCCACGCCTTGCTAGCGCAGGTCAAATACCGCCAAAAAGACTTTCAGGCGGCGCGCACCTTGCTCATGCCGGTGCTGTTAAGCCATCCGGAGGACGCCTTCGCCTTGAACCTGATGGCCAACATTGAATTTGCCAGCGGCAACACCAGCGAAGGCTTGCAGTACCTGCAAAAACTGACCGAGCTCCACCCGGAGTCGGGGGCGATCGAGGCCCGCCTGGGCATGGGGATGCTCGCTGCCGGCCTGCAAGAAGAAGGGCTGAAAGCGCTAGAAAAAGCCCTCGCCGAGGACCCAAGCCTAGTCCAGCCGGAAGTATTGCTAGCCACGACTTATCTCCGCGCGAAAAACTTCGCTAAAGCGAAAGAGGCCATCGACCGCCTCAAGGGTAAACTGCCCAACCATCCTTTACCTTTTAACCTGGAGGCAATGTGGTACCAGGCTCAGGGCGACGAAGCGCAGGCTAAAGCCGCGCTCGACCAAGCCTGGCAGCTCGACCCTGGCCATCCCACTACAGGCGAGAACTTAGCGCGCCTAGCCTATAAGAACCAACAATTCGCCGAGACGCGAAGAATCTACGAAGCAGTCTTAAAAGCTCACCCAGGCAATTCTCTGGCTCAGCTTCGACTGTCCGAGTTGGATTTTCGCGAAGGTAAGTTCAAAGCCATGGAAGAGCGCCTCAGCGACCTGATCCGCACCCAACCGGAGCTGCTCCAGCCGCGCCTGGAACTGGCCAAATATTATCTCCAGTTCGGCCAGCCCGAGCGCAGCCAGACCCTGCTAGAAGAGGTCAGAAGCCGCTATCCCGAACACCCCGAGCTCTTGGCGGTGCTGGCCAAAGCCCAGCTCGAAGCCAAGCAGCCCAAGCGCGCCCTAGACACCGCCCAGGCGCTGGCCAAGCTCGTCCCCAAGGCAGCCCTTCCCCATCACCTCCTCGCCCAAGCTTATGCCCAGCTCAAAGACGTAGCTGGAACTCGCCGCGAACTGGAACAAACCTTAACGCTTGACCCTAAGTTCCTGCCTGCGCGCCTGGCGATGGTGAAACTGTTAGCGCTGGAGAAAAAACCCGAACAGGCTACCGCTGCACTTGCGCAGTTGGCTAAAGATTTCCCAGATCACGCTGAAGTCTTAGCGCTGCAAGGCTGGTGGGCGATGCGGCAGCGCCAGCCCAAAGAAGCGGCGGAATATTACCGCAAAGCGCTCTCTAAGCAACCTGCCAGCGCCTTGGTCATCGACCTCGCCAACGCCCTCTGGCAGGCAGGCAACCGAGAGGAAGCGACCCAAACCCTGGAAGACTGGAACCGTAAGTATCCTAAAGACGCTTCGGTCCTGTACTTGCGCGCGGGGCTGTATCAAGCGCTTGGGAGCGACCAAGACGCCCGCCAAGCGCTGACCCAAGTCTTGGCGATCCATCCTGACCACCCCCTGGCTTTGAACGATCTAGCTTGGCTGCTGCGCAAACAGGACCCCAAGCGCGCGCTCGAATACGCCGAACGCGCTTACGCTGCCGCCCCTAAAGCCGCCCAGATCGCCGATACCCTGGCCATGGTGTTGGCAGAAACCGGTCAGCTCCAGCGCGCGTTAAAGCTGATGAAAGAAGCGATCCAGCTTGCACCGGACAATCCCTCCCTGCGCTATCATCTGGCGCAGGTTCAGCACCAAACCGGCCTAAAGCAAGAAGCCATCGCCAACCTCAAACAGGCCCTGGCGTCGAAACAGCGGTTTCCTGAGCGCCAAGCGGCAGAGAGCTTGCTCACTGCGCTCTCCAACTAAGCATCTTGGTTAACCGAGATCAGCGCCGCCAGCGGTAGCCGCTTGGAACGCTTGGCAGGTTGCTTCGCCTGCCCGACGCGCAAGAGCATGAACGGGGTCGCTTCGGCGAACAAAGCTTGCGCCTGCTGGGCCAGGCGCTCTGCGGCGGGGCGAAGATGAGGCGGGATCTGGCCGGCGCTCAAGCGCGCCAGCTGATCCGGCAGGACAAAATACGGGTGAACCGCCCAGCCGCGGGCGGTCAAATCCAGCCATGCTCGCTCCAGCAGCCTGCCGGCATCGAGCCAGGCGTTTGCTCCGTTTTGGCCGACGATGACCACGATCGCGCCGGCCTGAGAGAACTGGGCAGCCTCGATCCAGGCCAAGAGCTTATACGCACCAAAGCGGTTGAGCAAAGCCAGGCGGCGCCAGTCAGAAAGATAGCGGCCCAGCGCCCGGCCGCCTGGAGGAAGGTGCAAAGTCTCGACGTCCAGGCCATCGCCGCGCGCGACTTCTTCCGGAGTAAAGCGCAGCGATCCGGCCAGCCAGCGGTGGATCTCCTCGGTCTGGAAGCGCAGCTCGGAGGCGAGCCGGACGAGCTGCGCCAGCTGCGCGATCGCTTCCCGCTCGCTAAAGACCAAAGCCTCAGCCTCTCCTTGGCGGAGTTGAGCAAGGCTTGCTGCGTCCTCCTCCGCCAAAGGCGTCAACGCAAACGGCCCACGGTTGGTGTGGCGAGCACAAATCGCCTGCGGAACCTCCAAGGCTTCTAGAGTTTGGGCTGGGGCTGGAATCTTGACTAGACAGCCGGTTGCGGCAAACCCCGGAAACTCCCATCCAGAAGTATCTAGGCCAGCGCCCTGAGCAGCTTGCACTAGGTTCTCCAGCACCGCTCCCATGGCCAAATGCACCGCCGAATGATCCCGGCCCAAGCTGCCGCGGGCAACCTCGAACTCCACCGCCAAGCTTCTGCCGTCGAAGTGAAACCGCCAGGGCTGGGAATTGTCAGCCGAAGGGGCAAGGCGCGCTGCCTCGGCCAGATATAAGACCCAAGCAGGAAGATGGTTAATTGACATCGGACTCTCCTACAGCAGCTTGACCAGCGCGGCCACCACCCCCACCGCCACCACCAACATCGCCCCGAGCTTGATCACCATCCGGTACTCTAAGTCTTTCAAATCGCGTTGAAACTCTACCCGCACCTCTTCGATCCGGCGCTGCACCTCAGCGAGGTCGCGCTTGAGCTTAACCCGCACTTCTTCGATCTCGCGCTTGAGCTCAACCCGCACTTCTTCGATCTCGCGCTTGAGCTCAACCCGCACCTCTTCGATCTCGCGCTTGAGCTCGGCGCGGATGCCTTCGGCCTGGCGCTCTAGGCTGGCGATATCCTGCTTGGTGGCCAGGTGCGCCTCAAACAGCTCCGCTTCCGCCTCGGCTAACGCTTCCGCCTGCTGCTCGCTAAACCCAGCCTCTTTGAGGCGCTTGGCAAACTTTAAGGTGTCAAATGCGACCGCTCCCATGTTTTAATCCCTTTAAACGCATTCTGTCTAGCTAATTCTAACTCAAACTCAAGGACAAAATTGTGCTCTACGCCCCATCGCCCTGCCCGATTTCGGCTATACTTCAAGCTATCTAAGTATTACCAAAACGATGGCTTCATTCGACTACACCACCGCTTTCTCGCGCAACCTGGGATTGATTGCGCTGCACGAACAAGAGAAGCTACGCGCCAGCCGCGTGGCGGTACTTGGCCTTGGCGGGGTAGGCGGCATCGATTTGGTCACCCTCGCCCGCCTTGGCATCGGCAGGTTCACCATCGCCGACCCCGACATTTTCGAACTTCCCAACTTCAACCGCCAATATGGGGCAATGTGCTCCACGTTAGGGCGCTCTAAAGCCGAAGTCATGCTCGAGATGGTTTTAGATATCAACCCGACGGCAGAGGTCCAGATTTTTCAGGCGCCTATCGGCCCGGACAATATGGATGCTTTTCTCGAGGGTGCTGACGTATTGGTGGACGGAATCGACGCTTTTGAGATCGCTGTCCGCCGCCTGGTGTATCGCAACGCTAGGGAAATGGGCATTTATGCTTTGGGCGCAGGCCCGGTGGGTTTTAGCACCGTCTGGGTGATCTTTGCGCCGGACGGGATCGAATTCGACGCCTATTTCGACCTTCACGATGCTATGGACCCGGTCGAGCAATTTGCCGCTTACGTGGTCGGCATGGCACCTAACGCTTTGCAGCGTCATTACTTGGATTTAACCTACGTAGACGTCCGCAACCAACGGGGGCCTTCGCTGGCTTGTGCCTGCCAGCTTGCCGCAGGCGTGGTCGGGGCTGAAGTGGTCAAAATTCTTTTACAGCGCGGCAGGATTTACAGCGCCCCTTATTATCACCAGTTTGACCCTTACCTTGGCAAGTATGTCCGTCGTCGGCTGCGGTTCGGCAACCGCCACCCGCTCCAGCGCCTCAAACGGCACTGGCTGGTCCGTCGTCTGCGTCAAACCCCTACCTGAAGGAGAACATTATGACTGCACACATCCCGTCGCTATCTGAGGAGGAAACCCGCCTACAATGGGTCTTCGGCGGCCATCTCTTGTTCCAGACCCTGCGCACTGCCGTCCGGTTGGGGATTTTCGACTTGTTGAAGCGCCAAGGCCCTCTGACTCGGCAGGAGATCGCCGCCAGGCTCGGCTTGCAAGAACAGCCGGTACGCATCGTGTTGCTGGGATTGGTGGCAACGGGGATGCTCCGCAAGGAAAACGACCGCTACCACATCACGGACACTGCCTCCCAATACCTGACCTCCGATAGCCCTAAGAAGATTACCGCCTACGTGGAGCTTCAACACCGCGTCATGTACAAAGGGCTTTATTGGCTGCTGGAATCGGTCCAGCAATACCGCAATGTGGGGCTCAAGGAATTCCCCGGCGATGAACCTACCTTGTACCAGCGCCTAGCCCACGACCCGGAATTGGAGCAGATTTTCCAGGAGGCCATGCGGGAACTTTCCGTCCAGGCAAATCGGGGGTTAGTGGACAATCTAGATTTGCGCGGTGTCACCCATCTGGTAGATGTCGGCGGCGGCGATGGCACCAATATCATCGCCTTAGCAAAACGCTTTCCTCATCTCAAAGCCACGGTATTCGATTCCCCCTCTGTGTGTCAAATCGCGCGGGAAAACATCGCCGCCTGCGGGCTTTCCGACCGCCTCGCCGCAATCCCCGGCAACTGCTTCACCGATCCCTTCCCAGCGGCCGATGCTTACCTGTTCTGCCATTTCTTCACCATCTGGAGCGCAGCCAAAGACCGCGCGCTCTTAAGGAAATGCTACCAGTCTTTACCCTCCGGCGGGCAGGTGACCCTGTTTAACATGATGCAGGAGGACGATGAGTCCGGTCCTTTGACCGCCGCCCTAGGCTCGCCCTATTTTCTGGCCATCGCCACCGGCGAGGGGATGCTATATACCTGGAGAGAATACGAGAGCTGGTTAGAGGAGGCAGGGTTTAATTCCATCTCCCGGCAAAAGCTGACCTTGGATCACGGCTTGATCGTAGGCTACAAGCCTTAAATAAAAAAGATTGGGCCCTATACAGGGCCCAACCACGGTCGAGAAAAGAGCGCAGCTCAAGCAGTCCGCCGGAACCTTGCCCCTAGGCCCACCAGGCCGATGCCGAAAAGGGCCAGGGCAGCCGGTTCGGGCACATATTTTTGAGTGTCGAAGTCGCCGTGAGCGATCGCGCCGTTCGTTAACCCTTGGCCGCCAAGCACACTACCTGAACCTAGCACTTGGAACCAGCCGTCAGATGCTGTATTATTATTGGTTATACTACAAGTTGTATCCACCCCGCTCAAAAAATTTTGAGAGCATACAGGCTGCTGTGTATTAAACAAGTTGCTCAAAGCGAAGTTATACGACGCCACTAAAGTGGTATTTGACAAGTTATGCACGATACCTATATCCCCACCACCAGGCACGACTTGAATAGCCTCCCAGAATTCATCCTTATCCAGCCCAAAGCCGTCGACCTGGAGCAAGCTTCCTTGCGTTGCTTCCCGAGTACAATCGAATAAGCTAGTGCAGTTGCTCGCTGGATTTGCCGCTGCATCTAAAATCAGATTCCTGTCTAAAGTACTCGGATCGTCACTGGTAGCATTGTTAATAAACAACGCTATCGCTGGGTTGCCCGAAGAAATCGGCAAGTTTGGCCCCCCATTGGCCGAAAGCACGCTCTGGAAATCGCCGAAAGCGCCGAACGTATAAACAGTTCCCACTCCTCCTGGATCAGGACTAATATTGGTAAGCTCTATCCCTACCACGCCTGTTACTTCCTTGCCGGCAGGGATGGCATTTCCGCCATTAATCGTAAACGTGGGTATTTCCACAATGGCCCACAGGACATCGCCCACCTGCAAAGGGCCTGAGGTGATGGGTACATAATTACCACCTGTCTTTCTTAAGACAAACTCGATGTTATCGTCCTGGAAGGACCACTGTGAAATTGAAATGCTGTTGGCAGGCCCGGCTGCTAGCGAAAGCCCAAGGCCTATCCCCATGATGGAGGCTAATTTTTTCATGTTCATAAATCACCTCGAAAGTTAGCGTCACTATTACACTGAATAGTGCATTAATTTTGATGCAAATTTTGTGTCAAATCCTAGGATTTCAATATAATTCATTGATTTTCAATATCTTTTTTATGCCCTTAGGAGGGGTAGAAGCCCGCGCTCGGCCTTTAGGGCAGAAAATGTAAAAAAGACTGACACAGGAAACAGGCTGCCTAAGTTTCAAAAGCCCCAGGATCGCCTCCACCCACCAAGGCTGGTCGCAGAATTCAAACGCTTTAAGGCGCGGGAGCATGGGAGTTTCTTCTGTAAAAAAATTCTACAGCTCCGCCTTTAGGAGGTCAAAAGCCGTAGTTCCCATCGCGCATTGAACCATGCTTCCTAGATAAGCGTAAACTTTTTGAACATGCCGTTTGCCGGCGCCTTGATCCCATCCAGCATTCTAGCGCCCAAGCGCTTGGGGCGAGAACAATCCTGCCTGAACCTCAGGGTCTTGAAAGCGGTAATTTGTCCAGACCAGCTTGGTGGTCTTGCCGCTGCGGTGGTTGACCATCTCCATCTCCCCCGGGCGCCAGTATCGGCCTAGGTATTTTTTGTACTTGCGGTAAGTGAGGGTCTTTAAGTGTTCGCCGCGGCGGTTGTAGTATTCGATCTTCCAGGGGATGTAGAGCTCTTTATCGACCCAAGCCACCTGGCGGCGGTAGAGGGAATGCTCATCTACCGGGTAGCGTTCGAGGACAAAGCTGGGGCGGGTTTGATAGTCCTCGTCGCGCAGGTACCGGTAGGTGTATTTTTCCACCTCAGGCGCTCCCATGTCTTCGTAGGAAAACTCGCTGCCCATGAAGGCCCCGCCTTTGTTAGCTGCCGAGATCCTTTTCACCCGTTTGAGGGCAGGCAGGTATAGCCATTGGTCGTCGTCGCCCTGCTTGTGCGATAAGCTCAAGAACTGAGTGCCCTTGACGTCCAGCGGGCTGTCGAATAGGAGCAGACTCTGGTCGCCATCTGTTTCCCCTTCCCGGCCTAAAAACCGGATCTGGCGCGTGCTCACCTTGCCCTGCTGGTCGGTTAAAATCATGGTCAGATCGGCGCGCACGCTCTCCCAGCCCAAATCGCGCCTATCCATTTCGCGCGCGATCGCAAGCCCTGTTTCCTCGGCTGTCGCCGCCAGCGCCAATGCGGCCCAGCCCAGCGCATACCCCAAACCGATCCAAGCCAATCGTTTCAGCATCGCTTACGCCTCATTTTAGCGGTTTTTGAGTGCCAAGATAGCTTCCATCGGCTGCCTGGAAGCCCCAAGCAGCAACAGCGGTGGCAGCATGAATAAGTCAGCCAAAAAGGCAAACCCGATGGTGATCGCAGTCAAAAGGCCCATCTTGGCGTTGATGGTAAAATCGGATAAGGTCAACACTAGAAAGCCTGCGCTCAGTACCAGCGAAAACACTGCTGTCGCCACGCCGACTTGGGCAAACGCATAACGCACCGCTGCTGCTTGATCGCAGCCTTCGTTCAGCCGCGCGTGTTGCCACTTGCTCAAAAAGTGCACGGTATCGTCGACCACAATGCCCAGCGTCATGCTCGCCACCACCGATAGCCCCATGTTGATCTGACCCCACACGATCCCCCACAACCCATAAGCTAGCACTGCCGGCACGGTGTTGGAGACCAGGCTCAGCAGCCCAAGCCCTACCGAGCGCAGCGCTGCCACCAACACCAAGGCAATCAGGGCAAATTCGACAACAGTGCCTAAGAACATGCCATAGATGTTGCTCTGCCCGATATGGGCAAAGATCAGGTTGGGGCCGGTGGCTGGAGCCTGCATAAAAAGCGGGGCGTTTTGCCTGAGCCAATCGCGGGCGCGGCGCTCTAAGTCTAGCACTTCTCGGCTAGAGAGGTTTTTCAAAGTGGCGGTAAAGCGACTGGCGGACTTGTCCACGTTGATTCGGTCAGTCAGCTCCAAACCTTCCGGCAGCGACATCTCATACAGTAAAAGATATTGCGCTGCCAGCTCACGGCTTTCGGGGATGCGATACCAGGCAGGGTCATCCCCGTGCAGATTGCGGTTTAAGCGCTTGAGGATGTCAGCTAGGCTGAAAACGTGTATGACTTCCGGCTGAGTGCGACACCAAGCGGCGAAGGCGTCTAGCGTTTGCAGATAGCTCGGTTCAGTCACCCCGCCTGGTCCTGAAGCAGGTAAGGAATACTCCAGCACATACATGCCGGTCAGATGCTCGGTAGCGTATTCGGCGTTCTGGCGAAACAGAGTAGCGCTGGAAAAATACTTGATCAGATCGTCGTTGAGTTCGTTGCGCGGCAAGCACGCCCCCAGACCGATCACCCCCCCGGCGGTCACCCAAAGCAGCTGGCGGCGATTAGCGATGACCCATGCGCCTAAGCGCGTAATTCCCTCTTGGCCGCGCGGCGTTTTGCGCGCTTGAATGGGCAGCATCAACAGCAAAGTTGGCATCAGCACCACCGCATAGCCAAAGGCAAACCCTACCCCTAAGGCGGTGAGATTGCCAAGGTCTCGAAACGGAGGGGAATCGCTGAAATTCAAGCTCAGAAATCCGAGCGCGGTGGTCAGGTTAGTCAAGAACATGGGGCCCAGATTGAGACTGAAGGCGCGCCGAACCGCTTGCGCTCGCACTTGGCGCCACGGGTGGGGAATCAGCCAACCGGCCTGCATCGCGATGAGGAAACTGACCAATAAGTGAACCGAGTCGGCCACCGCGACCGTCAAGATGATATTGGGAGCCGCAGCTGCCGGCGGAGAAATCGGAACGCCTAGCCAACCGGCCAGACCCATGGTCGAGGCGATCGCGCATAAGATAATGAAACCAGCGACCAAGGTCGCCAGCGCCGAGCGCAGCAGCAGATACAACACCAAAAACACCAATCCCGCCATCGCCGGGACTAGAGTTTTGAGGTCGTGCTGGGAAGCCTCTGGAAAAGCGTGGCTCATCAAGACCCCACCGGTCAGGCGCACCTCCAAGTTCGGGTTGCGCGCTGCAAGCTCAGCCGCCAGACGTTTGGCCGATGCGACGACCCAAGGGACCTCCTGCGCCTCGTCTATCCCCGGCAGGCGCACGCTGACGCTCACCCCGGTCACATCAGCTTGCGGCGAGATCAAGCGGTGGCGCAGAAGCGGTTCGCCTAACGCGATCTGCTTGATTTGCTCGAGCTCAGCTGCGCTCAGGCGCTCAGGATCGCGATAGAGATCGGTAACGACCAGCTCATCCCCGCGCGCGTAGCTATGTTGGAAGTTCTGCAAGGAATCGACGCGCTGGGCATATGGCAAATGCCAAGCTTGCTTGGTTAACCAGGCGACCGAAGCCAAGGTGGCCTGGGTGAAGACTTGGCCATCTTTGGGGGTCAGGATGAACAAGACCGTGTCGTCTTTGGTATAAGTCCGATGCAAGGCGTTAAGGACCTGGAGGCGGGGGTCGTCTGGGTCGAAAAAAACCCGATAGTCGGTCGTGAAGTGGAGGAAGCGGACCCCGCTGGCAAGCACCGCTACCAACAGACAGGTAACGGCCAACACTCCAACGCGCCAACGCTGTAACAATTCCAGATAGCGCTCAAGCCCCATGAGGTTATCGCAATTCGATCGCGGCCATGACTAGTCTTCTGATTCTTAAATTTTAGCGACGATTTCAAGTTCTGCCTTTCAAGCCAAAGACTTTGTCAATCCAGGCTATCTATCATCCCTGCTAGCTCCAAAACCAGCTCAGCCAAGGGAAGCAGATCGGCCGGCGGGCAGCGCTCGATTTCCCTGCCTAAGCGCTGAAAACGGCTAAACTTTTGCAGACAGCTTGGACACTTAAGCAACGCATCGATAGTCTTCCCGTCCTTGGCTAAGCGGTGGGTGAGGCTGGCGCAAGCGCTTTGGAGCCGCTCCCTAAGGGTGTTTTTAAGGCGGCTCTCCCATTCAGAGCGCGCTGGTATCTTCGCCAGCAAATCCAGCCATCCTGGCAATCCTAACCCTTCGGCCACGCAGCGGAAAGCACGCGCCACTTCGGCAAAATCGCGGTCAAGCTGCAAGGACAATTCTACCAGTACTGGAAACTCCCGCAGGCTGCCAAGCCGCACCAAAAGCTGTACTAGAGACTCGGGCAAGCCTTGAGCGAGCAGGCGGGCGGATTCTTGCTCGTCCACCGAGGTGGCAAGATGGTGGAGGTAAATTTGCAACCATTCCTGAGCGCGGGAAACGAGGCTAGCTTCCGGGTCAAGCCGCCGGCCACGCTCCAGAAACCAGCGGCAACACAGCGCCAGCGCTTCCTCAATACGCAGCAGTAAACCCAGCATTTGCCCGCTTGCGAGCTCCCCTTCCCGGGCCAGGAGTTCAGCGCGCAGGGCTTGTCCCCCAAGGATCGCATCGAAGGTCAGATATAAACCCACGGCGTGCTCAAGTAGAGGGCTGTCGATCTCTTCTACCCAGGTCAGAAACGTTGCCCCGGCTCGATCGAGGAGGAAATTGCCCAACGCAGTGGCGGTAATCTCGCGGGCCAGGGGATGGTCGGCGATAGCTTCCCCGTAACGCTCGACCAAGATGGGGGGAAAGTAGCCTTGAAGATAAGGCTGGAAAAAATCCTGATCTAAGAAATCCGGGCGCGCCAGCAATACCTGCTTGAACTGCATCTTGGCGTGGGAAAGGAGGACCGCCAGTTCCGGACGGGTCAGACCGATCTGGGAACGCGCCAAAACCGCTTCCCGGCTAGGGAAATCCTCTGCCTGCCGGTCTAACAGACCGGCGTTCTCAAGCCGGTCGGCCACCGTGAGAAACGGCAGCACATCGCGCCGACAACGCTCCAGCTCTAGCGACAGGCACAAGGCTTGGCTAGCGTTGTGGGCCAAAACCTGCCGCACCACCTCGCCCTCGAGCCTGGCTAACCAGTCTGCCGGCTCCCGGTTGAGCTTGCCTGTTTGCTCAAGCCGGTATAGCAGGATTTTGAGATTGACCTCGTGATCGGACAGATCCACCCCACCGGAGTTATCGATGGCATCTAGGTTAATCTTGCCGCCCTTGAGGGCATATTCGACCCGCCCCTTTTGGGTGAAGCCGAGATTGGCACCTTCGGCCACCACCTGCACCTTCAGCTGGCAGGCATCCACCCGTACCCCATCGTTGGCGGGATCGCCGACCGCTTCGTTTTTTTCGTCGCTGGCCTTGATGTAGGTCCCGATTCCCCCTAGCCAGAGCAGGTCAGCTTCGGCAGTTAACATATGCCGGATCAGCTGCTCGCCGTCCAAGATGGTCTGGCGGATCCCGAGCCAACGCCTGACCTGTGGCGAGAGGGGGATTTCCTTGGCCGCGCGTGGCCAGACACCGCCACCTTGGGAGATCAGGGAGCGGTTATAGTGGTCCCAGTCGGCGACCTGCTCGAATAACCTTAGGCGTTCCCGATAGGAAACCTCAGGGTCTGGATCAGGATCGAGAAAAATATGCTTGCCGGAGAATGCCGCTAGAAGCTTGATGCGCTGCGACAAGAGCATGCCGTTGCCGAATACGTCCCCATCCATGCTGCCGATGCCGATCACGGTGATCAGCTCACGATCCAGATCCCGCCCTAACTCGCGGAAATGGCGCCTGGCGCACTCCCAAGCCCCTTTAGCAGTAATCCCCAAGCGCTTGTGGTCGTAACCTGAGGAGCCGCCGCTGGCGAAGGCGTCTTTGAGCCAGAAGCGGTATTCGGCCGCGGCTTGGTTAGCAGTGTCGGACAGGCGCGCAGTGCCTTTATCGGCAGCGACTACCAGATAATAATCGTCGCCGTCATAGCAAACTACCCGGGGCGGGTGGACCACGCGCCCGTTGGCTAGGTTGTCGGTCAGATCCAATAGGGCGCGCATGAAAGTGACATAGGCCTGGCTGGGATCTCCCCGTTTGACGATGAAGCCACCCTTGGCGCCTTGGGGAACGATTAAGGCGTTCTTGAGCATCTGGGTTCGCATCAGCTCCCAGATTTCGGTGCGGAAGTCGTCTGCTCGGTCGGACCAGCGGATGCCGCCCCGCGCCACCCGGCTGCCGCGCAGGTGAACTGCCTCGACGGCAGGACCGTGGACGTAGATTTCAAACAAGGGCCTAGGCGTTGGCATCTCGATCACACCTAGGACGCTGAACTTCAAGGCCAGGCGATCCTCGGCCCCAGGGAGGAAGAAATTGGTCCTGACTGTGGCATCGATCAAGTTGAATAGCCTGCGCAGCAGGCGGTCGGTTTGGAGGTCTTCTACCTCAGCCAGGACTTCCTGTAGCTTCAGGCGCAAAGGCAAAAGCCCTTCCTCCTCGCGAGCGTTCAGATCCGGCCAGGGAAGGTCAGGATCGAAGCGGGTGCGGAAATACGCGCACAAAAGTCGCGCCGCTTCCGGATAATCTAAGAAGGCTTGGTGGAAACGCTCGCGGCTGTCGCGGTTGCCCAGCTGTAGGTAGTAATTGCGATAGCCACGCAGCACGTCGATCTGCCGCCAGTCAAGACCTGCGACCAACGCCAGGCCGTTTAAGCGGTCGTCTTCGACCTGCTCGGCAAGCTGCGCAGTCAGCAAACCAAGAACGGTCTCTCGGGCAGCGGCCAGGCGTTCGATCCCACCCGGCGCTTCCACCTGGAAACAGCGCAGATACACCGGTCCTTGCGGCGCTTTGACCTGAAAACTGCACTGGTCGATCACCCTCAAGCCTAGGTTCCTGAGAGGCGGCAGCCACTCATCCAGATAGCCAGGTTTGCCGCTGTAGAAGCGCAAGACAGGTTGTCTTTCATCTAGCCACAGATCGACTCCTTCCCCGGCATGGGTCTCGATGAACTGCAGGTCTTTGAGCGCCTGGGGAGGGCTCACCGCGCGCCGGTAGCTGGCCGGAAAGGCTTCCCGATAACGCGCCGCTAAATCGGGGCCAGCCAGGGCTTGGAATTCGGTCTCCCACCCCCTCACGCTTTAACCCAGCCGTTTTTTCATGACCAGGACATTGCCGTCCACGCCGCGCTGGTAGTCCACCTCGTCCATCAGGCAGCGGATCAAAAACAAGCCGCGGCCGTGTTCCACCGAAGCGTCCGGCGGGATTTCAGGCAACGCTTCCAAGTCGAAACCCTGTCCCTGATCGTAGACCTTGATGCAGAGGTATTCAGGGTCAATGTGGATCTCGACCCGCACGGTTTTGTTGGCATTGGCACAATGGGCGTGCTGGATGGCATTGGCCAGCGCTTCGGTCAGGACTAGGTTTAGGTGATAGGCTAACGCCTCGCGATCGCCTGGGTAGCGGTCTAATTCCCGCGCGATCGCCTCGCCGATGCTACCGATCAGACTCAGGTAACGGGCCTGGTTGGGGACCACAATGTCCACCTCAATAATATCGCTCACGGCTTTTCACCGATCACCTCATCTACCCTATCAAAAATCTCGAACACTCGATTGAGGCGGGTCAACTCGAACATTTCTTTCACTCTGGGCTGAAGTCCTACTAGCGCAAAGACCCCTTGGTGCAGGTTAGCATTCTTGTAACCGGATAAGAGGGCACCCAAACCAGAGCTATCGATGAAGCGCACCTGGCTCAGGTCGACTAAAAGGCGCTTTTCGCCGTTTTCCAAAAGCTTTAAGAAGTAATCTTTAAGCGTATCGGAATTGTGCGCATCCACGCGAGATTCACGCAGGTGGAGAATCGTCCAGTCATGATACTTCTCAGTGTCAATTTGCATGGCATTCCTTCCCCCTTAAACTAAACTCCATGATAAGAAACTTATACCAGTTTACCGTCGACGGTAAACCAATTGATCTTAATCTAAGAAAGGTTCTGCCTCTTTATGATACTTGTCTTAGTTATCCTTGGGGGGAGTTTCATTTATCTGAGTACGCTTCAGGTCGATTTACCAGAGCAGGCGCTTTTGGCAGGGTCGGGCTTGGCTCTGCTTTGGGGATTGCGCCATCTACCTAGCATCGGAATGCTGCGCATCGCCTTCCTCGCAGTGGCTGGATTTTTGATTTTACGCTACCTATTTTGGCGCACTTTGACTACCTTAGGTTTCGACGATCCGGCAAGCTTTGTCGCCTCGCTCATGCTGTATTGGGCCGAATGCTATGGCATTAGCATGTGGTTTTTGAGCGCTTTCACCAACGCCTGCCCGATCGCGCGCCCTAAGCTTTCGGCGCATCACTGGCCTAGCGTGGACGTATATATCCCAACCTATGACGAGCCAGAGGAGATTTTGCGCATCACTTTGACTGCGGCTAAAGCGATGGATTACCCACGCCCTGTTCAAGTGTATCTGCTCGACGATGGCGCCACCTGGGCAAGATGCCATTGCGCCGACGTTGCCCTAGCCCATGCCGCCCGCGCGCGCCGAAAAACGCTGCAAGCGCTCTGCCAAGATCTGGGCGTCATTTACCTGACCCGCCAAGACAACCGCCATGCCAAGGCCGGCAACCTCAATGCAGCGCTGAAACGAACGCAAGGAGAGCTGATCGCCGTGCTCGACTGCGACCATGTTCCTACGGTAGATTTTCTAACCGAAACCGTGCCGTATTTTGCCGACCCTAAGGTATTTTTAGTCCAGACGCCGCATTTTTTCGCCACCCCCGATCCGATTGAAAAAAACTTAGGGCTGTTCGGCCGCATGCCGCCAGAAAATACAATGTTTTACCAAGCTGTACAGCTGGGGTTGGACTTTTGGGGCGCTTCGTTCTTTTGTGGGTCGGCCGCTGTTTTGCGACGCAAAGCAGTTGAAGAAAACGGCGGTTTTGCTGGGCAAACCGTGACCGAAGATGCTGAGACTGCTTTGAAACTTCACGCCCGCGGCTGGCATTCGGTGTATCTTAGCAAGCCTTTAGTAGCTGGGTTGCAACCGGGGACTTTCAGTAGCCTGGTGCGCCAGCGTATCCGCTGGGCGCAGGGGATGATCCAGCTGTTTCTTCTGAATAACCCGCTGCGTCAAAAGGGTTTGACTTTCGGTCAACGCCTAGCGTATCTCAACTGCATGGGATTTTGGTTTTTCCCTCTGGCGCGGGTGGTGTTTCTGCTCGCGCCGCTAGGATACCTTCTGTTTGGCCTGAAGATTTACGATGCAAGCCTCTCAGAAATCGCCGTTTACACTGTCCCTTATCTTGCCGCTTTAACCTTGACCCAAGAGTATCTCTTTGGCCGGGTGCGATGGGTGTTTATCTCGGAAATCTATGAGAGCATGCAGTCCTTGTTCTCTATAAAAGCCGTGCTTGCCACCTTACGCGATCCAAGCGCACCTAAGTTTGCCGTCACCCCGAAAAGCGAGCGTTTGGACGAGGATTTCATCTCTCCCTTGGCTACCCCGTTTTATTACTTGCTAGTCTTATCCCTACTCGGATTTTGCTTTGCCTTTTGGCGCTGGCAAGCGTTCCCTGGAGAGCGGCCTATCATTCTCATCACTGGGCTGTGGAATCTGGCAAGCTGTTTGATTTTGATCGTCAGCCTAGGGGCTTTATACGAGCGCCGCCAAAGACGGCATCATCCCCGGCTGCCAGCTGGTAACCTGCCGGCGCGCTTGGAATTAAGCAGAAAGTGTTGGCAAGTTAAGCTGCACGATGTCTCCGTCGGCGGGGCTGGGTTGACGGGTATCTCCATCCCCTTGGCTTTAGGAGAGTTAGGTTATTTGCACTTTGTACATCCGATTCTACACCGCCCATTCCAGATCAAAGTCAAGCTCGTCGGCCAACTGCTTGAGGTGAAAAGTTTAGGTATCCGTTTTCTACCTGCTTTGTTAGAGGAACACCGCGCCTTGATCCTATTAGTCTACGGCGATTATAAGCGCTGGCAAGCGATTCTGGCCAAGCGCCAGCGCGAAGTCAGGCTCGGGCGCGCACTTTTGGTGCTGTTGGCTTGCGCTTTCCGGCAGGTTAAAGAGCACTTTACCGCATTATGGAACCTGATTCTAAGAAAGGAGAAAACCCATGCGCCAACTCTGCCTCGCGCTGATTCTAATCCTGAACTTGGTCAGCCAGGCCGCCGAGCTATCCTTACCGCTGGCCAAGCTGATGCTAGCACCCTCGCAGATCAAGTTGCACAACCTGACTGACGAATATGCTTTAAGCCTACCGGTTCCTGCACGCTGGCGGCTACAAAGTGCCACGCTCAAGCTCGACTTCGTCACCTCCAGTGCGCTGGTCGCCAAAAGATCCCAGCTTCGAGTTCAGGTCAACGGCGTCACGATCGCCCAGTGGCAACCAGACCCCCACAAGCTCAGGCGGATTGAAACTGTCTCCATTCCCCTTGAGCTTTTACTCGCCGGCTATAACGAGCTGCGCTTTCTAGCCGCCCAGCATTACACCGAGGACCAGTGTGAGGCCAACACTTCCCCTGAGCTGTGGACCGAGATCAACCCTGCCACTTCCTCAGTTAAGTTTGAATACGCCCTTGCCCCACCGCTTCTGAGCTTAGCCCGGTTGACGGAGGTCTTTGACCCCAAGTTGCCTGAAGCCAATATTGCCCTGATATTTCCCAGCTTAAACCTGAGCGAACAGGAGTTGACTGCTGGCAGCTTAATCGTCCAGGGGATCGGGCTCAGACTGAAATACGCGCCTTTTACCCTCACCCTCGCGCAAGCTGCGTCCCAGCCTAATAGGGCCTTGCGCCTGGCCTTGCCCAAAGACCAAGACGCGGTCTTGATCGGTACTAACGAGCAGCTTAAAGCTTTGCTTGCTCCTGAGCTCCTTTCCCACATTAACGGCCCCTATCTTGGGCTGTTTGCTAATCCTGAAGCGCCTACCGTGCTGCTTGTGGTCTCAGGCCAAACTCCCGATGAAGTCCGGCAAGCAGCGTTAGCATTTGCGCTGATGAACTTCCCCTTGCCGGATGCTCCAGAAACTGTCATCGCTCAAGGGGACTTTGAGGCGCTTTGGCCCCATCGGACACTGCCTGTGCTGCAACCAAACCGCACTTATACCCTAGCGCAGCTAGGCTTTGCCACCACCTCCCGCCGAGGTCTTACCCCTGATCCCATCGAGTTTGAGTTCTATCTCCCCCCAGACGCATTCGCCCCTGAAAACGCCGAAGTGGTTTTTCTGCTTGATTTTGCCTACAACGCTGGGATGCGCCAGGACTCTTTGTTCGAGATGCGGATCAACGGGGTATTCGAGCGCGCTATCCCGTTGTCCGAAGCAAGCGGCGCTCACTACCGCGATTGGCGGATCCAAGTCCCCTTGCGCAGCTTCCATCCTGGGAGCAATTTAATCAGTTTTCATCCGCTGCTGGTCCCGGCGGTATCCGGCGAGTGTCTGCTATTCCAGACCGACCAGCTCAAAGTCACTTTGTACCAAGACTCGCACCTTTCTCTGCCACCTTTTTCTCACTATGCTGAGCTGCCGGATCTGGCGCTTTTTGCGCGCGCTGGTTTTCCTTATGTGGATTCTGGCGACGGTTCAGGAGTGGGGTTGTATCTGCTCAACCGCAGCCCAGATACGATCTTATCCGCGTGGCAGCTTCTGGCTCAGCTTGCGCGCCTAAACGGCCTGCCTCTCGCTAAGATTAGACTTGGGTTTGACGCGCCCGCTGAACCTTTGGATCTACTCGCCGTCGGCGGCACAGTCAAAGCGCTTCCTGACCTGTTCCAAAACGCTCCGCTCAAGCCTGACGAGCCTTTCAACACTCTGCGCTATCCAGCCGGTTGGAAAGCACCCGCCCCACGGCCTTGGTGGCAAGCGTTCCTACCCCCTGCCCCAGACCCGCTTTTTATGCAGCCAGTGACGATGGCCCAAAGCGGGGGCTTAGGAGGACTTGCGGCAGGCATGTCTTTTCCGCACCCGACTTTTTCAACCAAGCTAGTGACTGCTTTTATCGCTCAAGACCTGCTTTATCCGGCCATCCGCAGCTTAACCAGTCCTGAGCTTTGGTCCCAGATGCAAGGCGATTTGATCATCTGGCAGCCAGAGGTTAAAAACTTATTCTGGCAGCGCGTAGGTGAAAGCTTCTACCGTGGCCAAGCCACCCCTTCGCTGCGCCTTATCTTCCACTTTGCGCGCCATCCCTGGCAGTGGTTAGCCGCCGCGTTGGCGGTGTGCCTAGCGCTAGCGTGGTGGATCCGCCGTTACTTGAAACGCTACAAGCTGCGCCATCATCCCGATGCCAAAGAGATTGCTCCTTAACCTCTTTTGCCTGTCGCTGGCATTGACCGGATGCGGCCTCACAGGTCGGCTCGAGGCGCTCTGGCCGGATTACCGAGCGCGCTTCATCGCCCACGGCCGGGTGATCGACACCGGCAATGCCGGCATCTCCCACTCCGAAGGGCAAGGTTACGGTATGCTGCTGGCAGTTGCCGTTAGAGATCAAACGACCTTCGACCAACTTTGGCAGTGGACGCGCGCCAACTTGCAGGTTCGCCCGGACCGGCTGTTCATGTGGCGGCGCCGGCCCGGGAAACCGCTTGCCGAAGAAGACCCCAACACTGCCACCGACGGCGATCTGTTGATTGCCTGGGCGCTCCTGGAAGCTGCTCAGACCTGGCACGATCCTACTTTTAGCCAAAGCGCTCAGGCGATTTTGGCCGACTTAAAGCGCACCGCAATCCGCACTTGGCGCGATCAACCAGTGCTCCTGCCTGGCGCGGTCGGATTTGAACGCCCAGATTACCTGATCCTGAATCTGTCCTATTGGGTCTTTCCCGCGCTCAAACGCTTTGCTGCCTATGACCCCGATCCTATCTGGTCCAAACTCAGCGTAAGCGGCCTGGCACTCATCCGCCAGGCGCGCTTTGGCGCCTTCCAGCTGCCGCCTGACTGGTTAGAGGCAGGGCAGGAACTAAAACCTTGGCGCGAGCGTCCACCCCGATTCGGTTACGATGCAGTACGCATCCCTTTGTACCTGATCTGGGGAGGGTATACCGACATCGAGTTACTGACTCCTTATTTGAATTATTGGCAGGCGTTTTCCGGTTTCCTCCCACCTTGGATCGATCTCACCACTCAATGCCTTGGCGCATACCCTGCCCCTGCCGGCATGCGTGCCATCGCTCACCTAGTCCGCTATCAGACTGGGAAAAGCTGGCGGCTTAACCCTCCTCCCTTGGATGAGAACTATTATTCAGCAACTCTGGTCTTGCTCAGCCACTTAGCCGCCGCTGGAAAACCATGAAAGCGCTGATCTACTATTTGAATTTGCTGTTGGTATTATGGCTGCCTATCAGCCTTGCAGGCGCTGAGCGACCGGATGAGCGCGTGTTGTGGCAGCTCTTTCACGCTCAAAAATACCAGCTGCTCAGGCAAGCCATCGCCGAATACCAAACCCGCTACCCCAACTGGCAACCGCCAAACGCGCTCATCCGCTTGCTTGCAGCTCAACCCCCAAAACCCAAACGCGTTAGCTTAATCGAACGCGCTTTGCGCCAAGGTAACTTGGCCAGCCTGCGCGAGCTTGCACGCCGCCAGCCGAAAGCCTTCGATTGCCGCAACCTAACCGCCCTGCGCGCGGTCGCCCAAGCCTATGCCCTGGCAAAAGACGAACCAACCGCTACGCGCTGGTATCGCCAAGCGCTGAACTGTCCCAAAGTCCAAGCGCCAGCTTTGCTCTCTGAAGCCTTCAATATACTCTCGCCGGAAGCGTTTGCAGCGCTGCTTGAGGTGGCCAAGCCCCGCTTGTCGGCTGCGGCCTATGCCGAGCTATCCTATCAAAGCTTAAGACGCAAGCTGCTTGCAGCTGCTCAAGGCCCGATTTGGCCTACCGCCGAGGCTTTGACGCTGCAATTGCAACAGGCGTTAAAACGCCGCGACCTGGACCTCATTCGGGCAATCGCTTGGAGGTGGTATCAACACGGCAATTTTGCAAAGGCGCGCGATTGGTTTAGCGCCGGGCTTGAACTTGCCCCGAACGATGAAAGCCTAGCCGAGGGCCTGCTTTATAGCTTAATCCAGCTGCAGCAGGAAAAAGCCGTGCTTGAATTAGGGAAGTGCTATCCCAAACTGCGTCAGGCTGGCGGCGGCTATCTCCTCGCGCGCGCCTGGGAACATTATCGCCAAGGCCACGATCGCACCAGCCAAAAGCTGGCTGAGCAGGTGGTCAACTGGCTGCCGGAGGCAGAAAACGCCCGCTATCTTTTGGGATGGTTAGCGCTAAAACGCGGCCAGTTCAGGCAGGCTCAACACATCTTCGAAACTTTGTTCAGCGCGCATCCAGATGAGGAGAAATACGCCCAGGCTTTGGTCCTAAGCCATCTGCAAAGCGGGGTAGAAGCAGATGAGCTAGCAGCGCGTTTCCCCCAACCTCCAATCCAAGCCCAGCTTGCTCCCCATCTTGCTCAGCATGCCTTTGCGCGCAAACAGTTTTTGCGTGCCTATCGCTTAGATCGCAACGCTTTTACAACCTTAGCCCACCTAAGCGCCCCCGATTGGGGGATGGGCGCCATGGCGCGTTTTAAATCCGGGCAAGCCGGCTTAGATCGCCTGCAACTTACCCTTCTTCCTGGGTATATAGGAAGCTATCCGTTAACGACCTCCCAGCTAAAACTTGCTCTAGGCCGTTTAGAGCTTGCCAGCGACCAGCTTAAGCGTGCCGGAATCCGCACCCTTCAAGCCAGACGTGAAGCTTTAAACCCAAGTAGCCAAGCGCTTCTAGAACAAGAGGCTCTAACGCTTCAGCGCGATCTGCCTGCGCATACTGTCCAAGCCGCCTGGCTAGAGTTGGGTTACCGCCAAGAAGGGCCGCTTAACCCTTATTTTGCGCTCGGCCTGACGCCTATCGGCGGACCCTTGGCGCCGCAACCTACGGTGCGGTTTGGGATGTCGGACTGGCAGCCGATACGCAACTGGCAATTTGCTTGGAACGCTGAGATCCATCGCCAGTCGGTGCGCCAAAGCCTGCTTTCCTATATCGGCCTGAAACAGTTTGGAGAAAGCTGGGGGCAAGTGCTGCGCCATGGAGTGAAATTCTCCAGCTTGCTGCAGCGCGGACATTGGCATATTTATCAAGCTGTCGAAGCGGCGTTTTTGGACGGACAAGGAACCCGCGCGAATTGGACCGCTGGCTATACCCTGGCGCCCGGATACAATCTGCCTTGGGCAGGGTTCGATTACCTGAGCTTGGGGCCTTATTTTCAGTTTATGCATTATGCCAACAATCAAAACCATTTCCGCCCCGGCCACGGCGGTTATTTCAGTCCCCAAGCGTTTTATGCCGGCGGAATGCAGCTGGCCCTGCGTACCCAAGAGGGAAAACCGTTTCTCCTGGAAAGCCGTCTGGCCGCTGGCCTCCAGCACTTTCGCGAAGAAGCGGCGCCTTGGTTCCCGCGCCGCTGCCGGGCCGGGCCGCTGTGTCGCCTAAATTATCCCGACAACCAAGAGACCAGTTTTGCCCCCTCGGCGAGTTTGCGTTTTGCCTGGCAAATCCACCCCCATTTACAGCTTGCCGGCGGGGTTTATGCCCGCAAGACCCAAGGCTGGCGCGAGGCCGGCGGGGGATTGTGGCTACGCGTGCTGTTTGCCCCAGGAACGGCGGTCGTCAGCGCCGATTTACCTGAGGCGCTGTTTGCCGCCATCGAATAAGCAGCCACCCTAACAGCGGCAAGATCAGCCATAGCATCGCCGGCTCTGGAATCAACGGGTAAAGATTGACCTGGCCAGTCGGCTGGCCTGACCGGTAGCGCAGGGATTTGGCAATGAGCTGGCCGTCGAGGTGGCCGTCGTAGAACACGACATCTGCCCACGGCGCCAGCAAACTCCCTTTTACGCCGATCGCATGGATCGCTAAGTTCTGAGCGCTAAAGAAATTGAACAACACCCGTTGGGTAAGGCTTCCATCGTGACGGTAGGCATCACGATTGTCTGGAATCCGCTGCCATTCTCCGTCAAAGCGCCGCCAGAAACCGAACTCGCTCAATTCGCCCACGATGCCGTCTACGTTAATAAGCACGGTGGACCGCAAAGGGGCATCGAGATAAAACGCATCGGTACCGAGTAGCAGCTCGGTAGAGAGGCTAAAAACGTTGAGGTTCGGATCGGTACCGCGTAGGAACAAGCGCCAGCTGGTGCCGGAACTGTCGAGGCTGACTTCGCCGTTGGGCCTCATCCTTGCCCACTGCGCTGAGCGGTTCCTCAGGTCCTCGGCAAGCGCAGTGAAGTTTAGCGGTGCGCCTTGGCGGTATGCCCCAGCTGGAACAGCTGGATCCTGAGTATAGAAACCGAGGTAAGCCAACTCAGCGCTTCGGCTTGTAGCGTTGCCGTGGTAGATGCGACCGTGCTGGAAGCTCAAATGCCCGCCCACGATGAGGCTATCGGTAAAATCCGCTGTGCGGTCAAGCTGCATCCCGACCGCGTAGTGCTGCAGCGTGAGGTTGCCGCCTACCGCCAGCCGTCCTTCCACATCGGAGTAAGCAGCCTCCATGTCCTCAAACACAAGCAGGTTAAACTTACTGGCTGGCCCCAGCGACAAGGCCTGCCCGATCGAACAGACTAACATTAAGCTTAATGCCCAACCCACTTTCATGTTTTTAACCTATCGCTTGCCTGAGTTTAGCTTAGCTCAATTTTTGGAACCTAGCTGCCAAATGGCAGTCAGAGTGATGGTAGTTTTCCTGTTCTTTCCCTGGTGCGAAATTGCGTTAACTTCCCACTTCGCACCACGGTTTTTGCAAATTGTTCCAGCGTCCAATTTAAATAAGTAAGGAGGAACCCATGGGGATCTTCGACCAATATCGTGCCCGTTATAAGGCTACTCAAGAGGAGGAGTACACCCTCCAAGAGTATCTCGAAATCTGCCGCAATGATCCGACCGCTTATGCAACACCGGCTGAACGAATGCTGCTTGCGATCGGCGAGCCGGAACTGATCGACACGCGCCTCGACCCGCGCCTGAGCCGCATTTTCGCCAACAAGGTCATCAAACGCTATCCAGCTTTCTCTGACTTCTACGGTATGGAGGAGACGATCGAACAGATCGTCGCATTCTTCCGCCATGCCGCCCAAGGTTTGGAGGAAGCCAAGCAGATCCTTTACCTGCTAGGACCCGTCGGGGGTGGCAAATCTTCATTGGCGGAAAAGCTCAAGAGCCTGATGGAAAAGGTTCCTTTCTACGCCATCAAAGGCTCTCCAATCCACGAAAACCCGCTTGGACTGTTTTCTCCCACTGAAGACGGTCCGATCCTCGAGGATGAATACGGCATCCCGCGCCGCTATCTTACCCCGATCATGTCTCCTTGGGCCACCAAGCGTCTCAAAGAGTTCGGCGGCGACA
Source organism: uncultured Methylococcales bacterium (assembly GCA_964546735.1). Taxonomy (GTDB): domain Bacteria; phylum Pseudomonadota; class Gammaproteobacteria; order Methylococcales; family Methylothermaceae; genus Methylohalobius. Next base: position 156,102 of record CAZJKH010000004.1, read on the forward strand.
TCACTAAATTCCTGGTAGTTAAACTCTATCCCTCCAGCTTAGAACAGCGCGCCATTGCCAAAACTGAGCCGGGAGATGAGAACAATCAGGATATCTCCTCCCTGGTGGGCAAGGTAGACATTCGCCAGCTCGAAATCTATTCCCAAGACGATCCCGACGCTTACAGCTACTCGGGCGGCCTATGCCGGGGCAACCGCGGCATCATGGAATTCGTGGAGATGTTCAAAGCCCCGATCAAAGTCCTCCATCCCCTTCTGACTGCGACTCAAGAGGGCAACTATAAGGGCACTGAGGGCTTGCCGGCGATTCCCTTCGAAGGCATTATCCTTGCGCACTCCAATGAATCCGAATGGCAACAATTCAAGAACAACAAAAACAACGAGGCTTTCCTCGACCGCATTTACGTAGTAAAAGTCCCTTATTGCCTACGCGTTTCAGAGGAAGTCAAGATTTACCAGAAGCTTTTACGCAATAGCTCCCTTAAAAATGCTCCTTGCGCCCCCTACACGTTGGAGATGCTGGCCCAGTTTACGGTGCTGTCGCGCCTCAAAGAGCCGGAAAACTCCAGCATCTACTCCAAGATGAAGGTCTACGACGGGGAGAACCTGAAAGATACTGACCCTAGAGCCAAATCGTACCAAGAATATAAAGATTTTGCCGGGGTAGACGAGGGTATGGAGGGGCTATCTACCCGATTTGCTTTCAAGATTTTGTCTAAGGTGTTCAACTTCGATCACACCGAAATTGCCGCCAATCCGGTCCACCTGCTCTATGTCCTGGAACAACAGATCATCCAGGAACAGTTTCCGCCAGAGACTGAGGAGCGTTACCTGCGCTACCTCAAGGAATACCTAACGCCGCGCTACATCGAGTTCATCGGCAAAGAAATTCAGACTGCCTATTTGGAATCTTATGCCGAGTACGGCCAGAACATCTTCGATCGCTACGTTACCTATGCGGATTATTGGATCCAGGATCAGGAATATCGCGATCCTGACACCGGTGAAATCTTCGACCGCCGTGCCCTCAACGAGGAGCTAGAGAAGATCGAAAAGCCCGCCGGAATCTCTAACCCTAAGGACTTCCGCAATGAGGTGGTCAACTTCGTATTGCGGTCTAGGGCCAAAAACGGTGGTAAAAACCCAAGCTGGACCAGCTACGAAAAACTGCGTAGAGTGATCGAAAAGAAGATGTTTGCTAACACCGAAGAGCTCTTGCCGGTGATCTCTTTCAACGCCAAGGCCTCGGCTGAAGATAAGAAAAAACACGAAGATTTTGTCAAGCGGATGGTGGAAAAGGGTTATACTCCCAAACAAGTGCGCTTGCTCTGCGAATGGTATCTGCGAGTAAGGAAATCGACCTAATATGTCCCAGATCATCGATCGCCGCCTCAATCCCAAACACAAGAGCGCCGTCAATCGCCAACGTTTTTTAAAACGATTCCGTACCCAAATTCGCAAAGCTGTCGCGGATGCGATCGACGGCCGCTCAGTCACCGACATCGACAGCGGTGAAAAGATCACCATTCCCGCCAAGGACTTATCTGAGCCGTTTTTCCATCACGGCCCGGGCGGGCGGCGCGAGATCGTCCACCCTGGCAATAAGGAATTCGTCACCGGTGACCGTATTCCCCGACCCAAAGGGGGAGATGGACACGGCAGTCGCGCCAGCAACCAAGGAGAGGGGCTAGATGACTTCGTGTTTGAGCTCTCCCGAGATGAGTTCTTAGAGTTTTTCTTCGAGGATCTGGAACTACCGGATCTGGTCAAGACCAAACTAGTGCGGGAGGTCTCCCATAAAAACGTTTCAGCCGGCTTTAGCAAGGATGGCATTCCGCCCAATCTGCACGTGATCCGGTCGCTACGGGAAGCGCACGCCCGCAGAATCGCGTTGACTGCCTCCAAAAGACGGCGGCTGCGGGAATTGGAAGCTGAGCTTCAAGCTAAACTAGCAGACGGCGCCGACGAAGCAGATCTTCTTGCTCTGCGCGAGGAGATCGAGCGCCTGAAATCCAGGATCGAAGCCGTCCCTTTCATCGACACGCTAGACCTTCGTTACCGTCACCGTATCCAGGTTCCCAAACCCACTACCCAGGCGGTGATGTTCTGCCTCATGGATGTCTCCGGCTCCATGGACCAGTACAAGAAAAGCCTGGCAAAGCGTTTCTTCCTGCTTCTGTATCTGTTTTTAGCGCGCAACTACGAGCGCACCGATGTCGTATTCATTCGCCACCACACTGTCGCGAAAGAAGTCGACGAGGAAGAATTTTTCTATTCGCGCGAAACCGGCGGTACCGTAGTCTCCAGCGCCTTGGAATTGATGCTTGAAATCATGCACCAGCGCTATTCCAGCCAGGACTGGAATCTATATGCCGCCCAGGCTTCCGACGGCGACAACTGGCCAGAGGACTCAGGCAACTGCGCGCGCCTGTTAGATGAGCACATTTTACCTTATTTCCAGTATTACGCTTACATCGAGATCGATAACGAATACCCTTTGGGGTTATGGCAGGAATACGAAAAAATCGCTCACCGCTGGCCCAATTTCGCGATGCAGGCGATTGACGAACCGGCCGATATCTACCCAGTATTTCGGGAGTTGTTCAAAAAAAGAGCATGAGTCAGAGATACCCTATCTCCACCGGTTCCGAGTGGACCTTCGAACTCTTAGAAAAATACGACGCCGAGATTGCACGCATTGCTGCTTCATACGGCCTTGACACCTATCCTAACCAGATCGAGATCATCTCTTCGGAACAGATGATGGATGCCTATGCTAGCTGCGGACTGCCGGTTTACTATCATCACTGGTCGTTCGGCAAACAGTTTCTGTCGATCGAAAAACATTACAAGCGCGGCCAAATGGGGCTGGCCTATGAACTGGTGATCAACTCTAACCCTTGCATCGCTTATCTCTTAGAGGAAAACACCATGACGATGCAGGCATTGGTGATTGCCCATGCCTGCTACGGCCACAATTCTTTCTTTAAGAACAACTATCTTTTCAAAACCTGGACGTCAGCCGACGCCATTGTCGACTATCTGGTGTTTGCCAAGAACTACATCGCCGAATGTGAAGAGCGTTACGGGGTCGAGGCAGTCGAGGAGATCTTAGACTCTTGCCATGCCCTAATGAACTATGGAGTAGACCGCTATCGCAAACCTCCCCCCTTGTCCATGCGTGAGGAAAAGCTGCGCCAACAAGAACGAGTCGCTTATCTTCAGTCCCAGCTTAATGACCTATGGCGGCGCACGATCCCGGAGAAACCGATCCAGACCGAAGCAAAACATGAACGCTTCCCACGTGAACCGGAGGAGAACTTACTGTATTTCATCGAGAAAAATGCCCCGCTTCTGGAACCCTGGCAGCGGGAAATCGTTCGCATCGTGCGCAAGATCGCCCAATATCTCTATCCTCAACGCCACACCAAAGTCATGAATGAAGGCTGGGCGACCTTTTGGCATTACACCATCATGAACCAGCTCTACGGAGAAGGATTGGTAACCGATGGCTTTATGCTGGAATTTTTGGAATCCCACACCAATGTCATCGCCCAGCCACCGTTTGACCATGATTTCTACACTGGGATCAATCCTTACGCTTTGGGCTTTGCCATTTTCCGTGACTTAAAGCGCATCTGCGAGAACCCCACGGAAGAAGATCGGCGCTGGTTCCCGGATATCGCTGGTAGCCCTTGGCTTGAGACTTTTGACTTTGCCATGCGCAATTTCAAAGACGACAGCTTTATCGCCCAGTATCTCTCCCCCCAAGTGATCCGCCAGTTCCGCCTGTTCGGAGTGCTCGACGACGAAACTGAAAACGAACTGGAAATCAGCGCGATCCACGACGAGGAAGGCTATCAACGCATCCGCCACGCGCTGTCGGAGCAGTACAATTTAGGCAGCCTAGAGCCGGATATTCAGGTCTGGTCAGTGGACACCCGCGGCGACCGCTCGCTTACCTTGCGCCACTTCGAACACCAACGCCGCCCCCTGGCCGACAGTACCGAAGAAGTCTTAAAGCATGTTCACCGGTTGTGGGGATTCAAAGTACGGTTGGAGACCGTCGATCCCCAAGGACGGATCAAAAAATGTTACGAATGTGGTTGAAGCGATTTTCCGTGACTAGGTAAGATGTCCACAAGCCAACGATTATGAGAGGTAGGTAAATATGGCCAAACGGATCCTGATGCTGGTAGGCGATTTCGTCGAAGACTACGAAGCGATGGTTCCATTTCAGATCCTAGTGATGGCTGGCCATCAGGTAGATGCGGTCTGTCCCGGAAAAAAACCAGGGGAGACGGTTAAAACCGCAGTGCATGACTTCGAGGGGGATCAGACCTATACTGAAAAAACCGGCCACAACTTTGAACTGACTGCCGATTTCGAGCAAGTCGATCCAGCCAGCTATGATGGGCTGGTCATCCCGGGAGGACGGGCGCCGGAATATCTGCGCCTAAATCCCAAAGTCCTCGACCTCGTCAGGCATTTCGCCAAAACTCAAAAACCGATCGCGGCTATCTGCCATGGCGCCCAGATCTTATCTGCGGCGCGGGTGATCGAAGGGGTAGAAATCAGCTGCTACCCAGCAGTTGCTCCCGAGATAGAGCTAGCTGGCGCCAAATATATCCCTAACAACCCTACCTATTCCAACGCACATGTGGACAAAAACTTTGTCACCGCACCTGCCTGGCCGGCGCATCCGCAGTGGATGCGTAAATTTTTGGAGCTGCTAGGGACCAAGATCAATCCCTGAATGCAGATAGCGCCTCATGAAGCGTCCTCACCGGGAGGATTTCCATGCCTTCCATGCCCCCTTTAGGGGCATTGTGGCAAGGAATAATCGCCCGGTTAAAGCCGTGCTTGGCAGCTTCCCGCAGGCGTTCCTCGCCGCGGGGGACCGGCCGTACTTCACCGGTCAGGCCCAACTCACCAAATACCACCCAATCCCGCAGCAGAGGACGATTGCGCAGGCTAGAGAGCACCGCCAAAACGACCGCTAGGTCCCCGGCAGTCTCGTTCAGGCGAACCCCGCCCACGACGTTGACGAATACGTCTTGTCCTACCAGCGGCACCCCACCATGGCGGTGCAGGATTGCCAACAGCATCGCCAGCCGGTTAGACTCCATTCCCACCGTCACGCGGCGCGGATTAGCCAGGGAAGTCTCAGCCACTAAAGCCTGGACTTCTACCAATAAATGTCGGCTGCCTTCGCGGGTAACGCATACAGTGCTGCCGGGCACCGCGACCGGCTGGCGCGAGAGGAAAATCGCAGAAGGATTCTTGACCGCTTTCAGCCCTCCTTCAGCCATAGCGAACACTCCCAGTTCGTCTGTCGCTCCAAAGCGATTCTTCACCGCCCGAATTACCCGAAACCGGCTGCCTGATTCGCCCTCGAAATAGAGCACGGTGTCTACCATGTGCTCTAACACCCTAGGTCCTGCGATCGCTCCCTCTTTGGTCACGTGACCCACCAGAAATACGGCGATCTGCCGGACTTTAGCCAGGCGCACTAAACGGGCAGCACATTCGCGTACCTGCGCGACAGATCCAGGCGCTGAATTGAGCAATTCGGTATAGATCGTCTGAATCGAATCGATGACTACGACTTCTGGGGAGTGCGATTCGATCACCGCGATGATCCGTTCCAAAGCAGTCTCCGCCAGCACTGGCACCTTACTGCAATCTACGCTCAAGCGCTTGCCCCGCAGGCTGATCTGTTGTACCGACTCTTCGCCGCTGATATAGAGGACCCTTTGGGCAGTGCTTAAGACGCCCATCGCTTGCAAGAGCAAGGTAGATTTGCCAATCCCTGGATCGCCGCCGACCAAGACCGCCGATCCCATCACCAATCCGCCTCCCAACACCCGATCTAACTCCGCCAGGCCAGTAGACAACCGGGCCGCCTCTTTGACCTCAATATCCTTGAGCACCACTACCTGCCCTTGACTGGCACTTCCAGCATAGCCGGCAAAGCGCGGGTTAGTAGAAGTAACAGGTTCTAAGACTGTCTCCACCAGAGTGCTCCACGCTCCGCATGCGGGACAGCGACCTGCCCACTTAGGCTGGCTGTGGCCGCACTGGCTGCAGCTATAAGCGGTTCTGGCGCGCCCCATCGCTGGCCTGGATTTCAATCTTCGGCACCCGCGCTGCCACCCGACACAGGAGCGTGTAGGGAATAGTACCAGCCTGGCGGGCGACGATCTCCACCGGCAATCTCTCGCCCCACAAGGTCACGTCAGCGTTTACCCGGACTTGGGGAAGATCGGTCACGTCTACGCTGAGCAGATCCATCGACACCCGCCCGACGATCGCTGCCGGGCGACCCTCTACCAATACGGCAGTCCCTGGCGCTACCTCGCGCGGATACCCATCGCCGTAGCCGGCCGCCACGATCCCCAGCCGCGTGGTTCTAGGCGCAATCCAACTTCCCCCATAACCGATTGCCTCGCCTTTGGCCACTTGCTTGATAGCGATGATCCGGCTCTTCAGACTCATCACCGGCGTCAGCCCCAATGCTGCAGCACTGCGATCGGCAAACGGCGACACCCCATACAGCATCAGCCCAGGTCGTATCCAATCAGCATGGGTCTGCGGCCAAGCTAGAATAGCAGCCGAGTTGGCGATGCTTTTTTCCAGATTAAAACTAGCAGTCAGGCGCTCAAATAGGGCCAACTGGGCCATCGTCGTCGGGTTATCTGGTTCGTCAGCACTGGAAAGATGCGTCATCAACGTCAAGGCGCGCGATCCAAGCAGTTCTGTCAGCTGGGTTAACGCCTTCAGATACTCTGCCGGCGAAAAACCTAGACGGTGCATCCCGCTGTCCAGCTTGACCCAAACCCTAAGCGACTGTTTGGACGCAGCATATACCTTAAGCATATCGATTTGAGACGGCGTATGGATTACCGGCTCTAAGTGCCAGACAAGATGCGCCTGAAGCTGCTCTTGCGCTAAGAATCCTTGGAGTACGACGATGCGTTGCAGTATCCCGGCCCGGCGCAGAGCAATCCCCTCATCCAGCCGTGCTACCGCAAAGCCGTCAGCTTCGCGGAGCGCGTGCGCCACCCGGACCAAGCCATGGCCGTAAGCATCGGACTTGATCACCGCAAGCACCTTAGCGCGCGGCGCCAATTCCCGAACGCGGTTAAGATTTGCGCATAAAGCATCTAGATTTAGCAGCGCAAATGGGCCTGTCTGTTCAATAGCGGTCGTCCGCGTAGGGATTTTCAGTAAAGTTTTCGAATTTGGTGTATTGACCTCGAAAGGTCAGCCGCACCACCCCGATAGGGCCATTGCGCTGTTTGGCGATGATGATCTCAGCGATTCCTTTATCTGGGCTATCCTCATGGTACACCTCATCGCGATAAATGAATAGGATCAGATCAGCGTCTTGTTCCAGCGATCCGCTCTCGCGCAGATCCGACATCACCGGGCGCTTATTAGGCCGCTGTTCCAGGTTCCGGTTCAGCTGAGAAAGCGCAAGTACGGGGACGTTCAGCTCTTTCGCCAAGCCCTTGAGACTGCGCGAGATTTCGGAGATCTCCGCGACCCGGTTATCACCGACCCCAGGCGCCTGCATTAACTGCAGATAATCGATGACGATTAACCCAAGCTGGCCGTGCTCGCGGGCTAGGCGGCGGCTTCTAGCGCGCACCTCGACCGGGGTCAATGCGGGAGTATCGTCGATAAACAGACTGGCCCCAGCAAGGAGGTTGAGGGTTGAAGACAGGCGTGGCCATTCGTCGTCTTCTAACTGTCCAATCCGCAGCCGATGTTGGTCAATTCGCCCAAGCGAGGACAGCATCCGCATGGCTAGATGATCCCCCGGCATCTCCATGCTGAATACCGCCACTGGCAGGTTTTCTTTGATGGCGACATGTTCGGCGATACCCATCGCGAATGCAGTTTTCCCCATCGACGGCCGGCCTGCGACGATGATCAGATCCCCAGGCTGAAGTCCCGCGGTCATCCGATCCAGATCGAGAAAACCTGTACTGACGCCGGTGACGCTACCTCCTCTCTCATGCAATTGCTCGATTCGATCCACTGCCCTGCTGAGCAGGTGTTTGATCGCCTCGAAACCGCCATCGCCACGCTGACGTTGATCGGCGATCCGGAAAACCTTCTGCTCGGCCTCTTCTAGAACCTCATTTACCCCTCGACCTTTGGGATTAAGAGCGGCCTCAGCGATCTCAGTGCCGGCTTGAGCAAGCTGGCGCAAAATAGCGCGTTCGCGTACGATAGTCGCATAGGAAGCGATATTGACCGAGCTGGGAGTCGCCTCGATCAGAGACGCCAGATAGGTCAAACCGCCTACCGCTTGCAACTGGCCGCGCTTTTCCAACACCTCCGAAACCATCACCCCATCGCATGGCAAATCATTTTCTACCAACTCCTGGATAGCGCGAAAGATCAACTGGTGCTCTTTACGGTAAAAGTCCGCTTCATTGACCAGGTCGGCAATTTTCTCCCAAGCGCTGGCATCGAGCATCAAGCCGCCCAGAACCGACTGTTCAGCTTGGAGGGAATACGGGAGCGCTTTAGGTGGGAACCAAAATTCACCGAGTTGGTTCATAATATTGCAAAGCTTGATGAACTTAAACCAGGAGCAATGCTTATTGGGGTAATATATAAATCAATCAGTTAGAAAATAGTCAGGAGCAAAAGCGGAAAAACAGTTTATCATAATCAGCTCCTTGAAAGACTGTAGATGCATCCATGGAGATTGTCTTTTACCATAATCCGCGTTGCAGCAAATCGCGCGCTGCCTTGCAATTACTTCGCGAGCGGGGAATCGAACCGAACATCGTTGAATATCTTAAAACCCCTCCCAGCTACGCGGAGTTGGAAGATATTTTGACTAAGCTTGGGCTAGAACCGCGCGCGTTAATGCGCAAGCAGGAAAAAATCTATCAGGTACTTGGCTTAGAGAATCTGAATTTGAGCCGGCACGCGCTGATCTGTGCCATGGTAGAGCACCCGATCCTAATCGAACGCCCGCTTGTCATAGTAGGGACGCGCGCTGTCATTGCTCGCCCCCCAGAAACCGTGCTTCAGATTTTGTAACCTACGAGCTACTCGAGCAATCAACAAGTAGAAATTTTAGTTTTGTATTACAGCCGCTATGGCGCCACTGCTGCTATGGCGGATGTCATCGCGCGCGGTGTGGAGAGCGTCGAGGGAGCAATCGCTAAGGTGCGCACAGTCCCAGAGATCTCACCGATTTGCGAAGCGGTAGAAGACGTCATTCCTGCCGATGGGCCACCTTATGCCACTGTCTCGGACCTTAACCAGTGCGACGGACTGGCTTTGGGCAGTCCTACCCATTTTGGCAACATGGCAGCCCCTTTGAAGTATTTCCTTGACCAAACCAGTTCGGTGTGGTTCTCGGGTGGCCTTTCAGGCAAGCCAGCCGGCGTGTTTACGGCCACCTCTAGCATGCACGGTGGCCATGAAACGACTCTGATTTCGATGATGATCCCGCTGCTTCACCACGGCATGGTGATCGTCGGCATTCCAGCGAGTGAAACTGCCCTCCTAGAAACTAAAACCGGTGGAACCCCATATGGTCCAAGTCACTTGTCCGGCGAGGAAAACCGCGCCTTGAGTGAAGAAGAGAAGCAACTGTGTTTCAGCTTGGGTCGGCGACTGGCCAAGGCTGCCTTCGTCCTTAAAGGAGCACGAATCTGAACCCAATGTTGCCCCAGTTACCTCTTAAGCTAGTTTTCCCAGATCAGCCAAGTTTCACCCAATACTACGCTGGTACCAACCTGGAGACAGTAACAGCGCTCAAGCGCTGCGCCAGCGGTAAGGGAGAGCCTTTACTGTATCTGTGGGGTGAATCCGGTACCGGCAAGAGTCATCTGCTCCAAGCCAGTTGTCGCGAGGCCTATGCCTTAGGGAAAAGGGCCGCTTATCTGCCATTAGCAGAGCTTACCATTCACTCACCAGCACTATTGGAGGGACTCGAACAAGTCGAACTAATATGCGCGGACGACATCGGCGCCATCGCCGGCAAGCATGACTGGGAGCAAGGTTTTTTCCACTGCTTTAACCGTCTGCAGGAGAGCGGTACGCACCTGATTATTGCTGGCCGGCTACCGCCGGTGCACACACTAATCCAGCTGCCAGATCTTAAGACTCGGCTGGGATGGGGGTTGGTGTTACGCCTCAAACCGCTGACCGATAGCGAAAAGCTCACTGCCCTGTGCCTACGTGCCCGCTATCTAGGATTGGAGCTTAGCCCCCAGATAGGGCGTTTCCTCCTCACCCATTATCGGCGCGATCTACCTTCCCTCTGGCAGCTGTTGGAACAGCTTGATCAAGCCACTTTGGCGGCTAAACGCAAGCTGACCATACCATTTCTGAAACAATACCTGAAAGAGCGGGCATGCGAGTCTTAATCATCGGCACTGGCGCTATCGGTAGCTTTTACGGTGCGCTGCTAGCCCGCGCTGGTGCGGAGGTAGCCGTGGTATGTCGCTCAGATTACGAGATAGTCAAACAAAAAGGGATTCATATCCGCAGCCTGTTGGGAGAGTGGACTTTTACCCCTACTGCGGTCTACCAGCATGCCGGGGAAGTCGACACTTCTCCTGATTATGTGATTTTGTGTACCAAAGTTCTACCTGAGATCAACCAGGCTGAATTGGTCCGCGCCGCCCTAGGCCCTAATACTGCGGTTGCGCTCATCCAAAACGGTGTTGAGATCGAAGCCGAACTGGCTGAGCACTTGCCAGATCACGAGCTGATTTCAGGCTTAGCCTTCGTCTGCGTCAGCCGCACAAATCCCGGCCAGGTCTGGCATCAAGCCTACGGTAACTTGGCGTTTGGAAACTTTCCCACCGGCATCAGTCCCAAGGTAGAAGCATTGTGCGCCGCCTTCAATCGCGCTGGAATCCAGGCTAAAGCCACGGTGAACATCGTCACCGCCCGTTGGCAGAAGTGCGTCTGGAACGCGCCTTTTAATCCTTTATCGGTGCTATCGGGCGGGTTATATACCAGCGACATCCTGGCCAATCAGGAACGATTCGTCCGCCAGCTTATGGGCGAGGTCTGCGCTATTGCTGCAGCCACCGGCCATCCTTTGCCGGCTGACGTCATCGAACGGAATATCCAAAGCACCCGCCAGATGCCACCGTATAAGACCAGCATGCTGCTCGATTTCGAAGTTGGCCGACCAATGGAGACCGAAGCTATCTTAGGCAACGCGGTACGTGTTGCCCAACGCGAGGGAGTCGATGTCCCTCATCTGGAGTCTATTTATGCGCTGATGAAACTGCTTGAACTTAAGTCTTATCAGACCCTCAGCACTTCGATCTAAATTCGTCTGGAGAACCTGCTAGACTTTCTCAGCTTAGACCTTAGTGCCCCATTTTGACACTGCATACTAAAAATTTTATTGTTAGCGCTTTTACAACGACTTATTCAAGATGTCCAGACGTAAACCAGGCTTCGAGAGTCAACTAAAGGAACTGGAGCAGATTGTCGAACACTTGGAGCGGGGCGATATCACGCTGGAAGAATCCCTCACCTTATTCGAAAAAGGTGTCCAGTTGGCGCGCGCCTGCCAACAAGCTCTGCAAGAGGCTGAGCAAAAGGTTCAGATTTTGACCGCTGACGAAAACCAACCACCTAAACCTTTCCAAATCGATGACCAACGCTGACACCGAACACCTTCAAGCTTTCATGCAAATGTGCCGGGCGCGAGTCGAACGAGCCCTAGACCAACGCCTACCTTTAGCCGATAAGCTTCCAGCCCGTCTCCATCAGGCGATGCGCTATGCGACTTTGGACGGTGGCAAACGCCTACGGCCGATCTTAACCTATGTCACCGGCCAAGCTCTCGGAATCCCCCTGGAAACCCTGGACGGTCTAGCCTGCGCGGTAGAATTCATCCACGTCTACTCCTTGATCCACGACGACCTGCCGGCTATGGACAATGATCACCTGAGGCGCGGTAAACCCACCTGTCACGTGCAATTCGACGAGGCCACTGCGATTCTCGCCGGAGATGCCCTCCAGGCGCTCGCCTTTGAAGTGCTAGCCTCCGATCCAAGCATTGCAGTCACACCTGCACAGCGGGTAGCGATGATCGATTGCTTAGCCAAAGCGGCAGGTACTAGCGGGATGGTGGGTGGCCAAGCGATCGACTTGGCCTCTGTGGGCTTGCACCTCGATCTGCCTGCCCTGGAGATGATGCACATCCATAAGACCGGTGCTTTGATCCGGGCCAGCGTGCTGCTGGCAGCCTTAGCCAACCCATCTCTAGATCCTGCCATCGCAGCCCGATTAGATCATTACGCTAAATGCATCGGCCTGGCGTTCCAGATTCAGGACGATATCCTCGATGAAGAAAGCGACACTGCTACCCTAGGTAAAACTCAAGGTAAAGACCGAGCCCAAAACAAACCCACCTATCCTGCACTGCTAGGGCTTGCTGGTGCTAAACAGAAAGCGCAGGAGATGTGTGAAGACGCCATCGCCAGCCTTGAACCTTTAGGCCCCCAAGCGGATTTGCTGCGGGCGCTGTCACTCTTTATCATACAAAGGCGCAATTAGTATAATCGCCAATGGCAGGGAGAGACAAATCCACAATCACCCCATTGCCATCCTAACGAGGAGGTAGAAGAATGAGTAACGAGAACGACAAAACCAATCCTGCGACTGAGGAGGAAAAGAAACTAAAATCCCCCGGGGAACAGCCTTCCAAAGCAGAGCAGGCAGGCGCCAGCAAATTCATCGCTATGGCGATGGCGTTAAAGGAAAAAAATCCGCTGGCTTTTTACGGCGGCATTGGCGCAATTGTCCTGATCGTGCTAGGTTTGCTCTTTTTCGGTGGAGGCAAAGTCGAGCAGGTACCAGTGCCTGCTGTCCAAGTGGGTCAGACTTTCAAATTGGTAAATCCGAATGTCACCGGCGGCGGTGATGTGCTTTTGCTCCAGGCACCAGGCCAAATGGGCGCCACCGATCCAGAGCTGCGCGAAAAGGAACAGATTTGCGTGGTGAAAGCTGGCACGCCGGCTAAAGCGTTAGAGCAGACAGTCGTCAACTACGTCAAGTTCGTCAAGGTCGAACCTCTCTCAGGCGATTGCCAAGGAAAGTCCGGTTGGACCTCTATCATCAACCTGAAAGCCGAGTGATTTAAAGCCTTATAAAAAGACAAGGCGCGAGGGTTTCGCGCCTTGTTTGTCTATAATTTTCGGAATATAGTTGCCGGACTTTGCTGCAGGGCTTTTCGAGTCACCCAGTACCCTGCTAGTCCAGTTAATGTAGCGCCGATCAAAGGTACCGCCCACCAGATCCAAGCGTGAAGGCGGAAAGGAATGTCGAAGATCCGCACATACAAAACCCATGCTATCGACTCGCTCATCCAAACTGCCAGCATGCCAGCAAGCCCGCCAAGCAGCAGAAATTCAATCCACTGAGTTCGGCGCAAAAGTCTCTGCTGGGCACCTAAAACGCGCAGCAAAGCACCCTGATAGATCCGCTCGTCGATAGAACTGTGTACTGCCGCCAAAAGCACTGTCAAGCCTGCCAGCAACGCAAAGATCAAAACGTAGTCAACCGCAAAGCTAACCTGGCGCAGAATCATGCGAAAGTGCTCAAGGATCATGTCTACTTCTATTAACGTCACATTGGGGAATCGCTGAACCACTTGAGTCAAGGCGGATTTGCGGGCAGGCGGTAAATAGAAACTGGCCAGATAGGTTGCAGCAAAGCCGTCTAGACTGCCAGGAGAAAAAATCATGTAGAAATTAGGCAGCATAGAGTCCCATTGGACGCTACGCAGACTTACGACTTGGGCGTTGATTTGATGCGCTTCCACCAAAAAAGTCAAGCGATCCCCTACTCGGATGCCAAGACTCTGGGACAGATCCCACTCGACAGATACCTGCCGCCCCTTTTGCGCCTGCCACCAGTTGCCTGCCACCAGTCGATTGTCAGTTGGCAGTTTTTCCGCCCAAGTCAAGCTCAGATCGCGGTTGATCGCCATCTCCCCTTCGCTATCTTTACGTGCCAGACGATGCACATCAATACCGTTGACCGCCACCAAGCGACCGCGAACGATGGGGAAAAACTCGCTCATCTTTGCGCCGAGTCCGCTGAGGAAATGGCGGAAATCCGTCAATTCCTCTGGAAAGATGTTCATGACGAAATGGTTTGGGGCATTCTCCGGCAACTGTGCCTGCCAGGCATCTACCAGATCATTGCGTACCAGAAAACTCACTGTCATCGCTGCTAGGGTGACACAAAAAGCCAAAACCTGGCTTAGCGTGAGCTGGTGGTGCCGGATCAGGTTCTTAATACCCAAGCGCCAAGCCAGCCCCATCCACGGAACCCAAACCTGAGTTAATCCCAACAACAGATGAGTCAACCCTGCCAGAACCAACAGGGCCATTAAACTGCTCCCAAAAATCAAACTAGTCAGCTCGATATCTTGGGTAAAGCGCCACACCAAAAGACCGATCGTTGTCCCTCCCAAGCCGTATACTAGCCAAACGCTAACCGGCGCCAGCAGAAGATCACGCCGCAACGCCATCGCTGGCGGTACCCGCTTAAGGCGCAACAAAGGCGGCAAAGAGAAACCTAACAGCAGTAGCACGCCGGCCATAGGGCCGAACCCGAATGCGAACCCACCGGGGCGAGCCAAGCGCTCCGGGAACATGTCATGCAAAAACAGCACCAGGCTTTCTTGCACTTCCCAGCCGATGACGGTTCCAATGCCACTGCCAATCAAGCCAAGCAACACGAACTGGTAACTATACAGGCGCAATACCTTGCTCTGGCAAGCACCTAAGACTTTCATTACTGCCGTCGCCTCGAAATGCCGCTCGCTGTAACGGCGGGCAGCCATCGCTATTGCCACCCCGGCAATCAGAATTACGATAATGCTCGCCAATCCTAAATAACGTTCCGCCCGACTTAAAGCTCGTCCAATGTCGGGCCGATCCTCATGAATATCGAGTAGGCGCTGGTTAGGCTTGAGCTGAGGGTGAAGCGCGCGTTTGAACCGCTTTAGATCCTCCTCAGAGCCGGCGAACAACTGATAATACTGAGCACGGCTGCCTAGGGTCAGGATCTCAGTGGCAGGTAGATCCTCGACCCGCATCACTACCCTAGGTGCTAGGCTGTAGAAAGAGGTCCTAGTATCCGGCTCAAAGGTCAGCACTCGGTCTATGATTAGGCTTGCTTTACCTACCTGGAGATGATCGCCTAGCTTTAACCCTAGTTGGCTTAAAACTCGCTGCGCCACCCAAACCTGGCCAGGTTCAGGCGGCATCCGAGTAATCTGTGTTTGGGCAATATCTGCAGAAGTAGTCTTGAGATAACCGCGCAGTGGATACCCCGCACTGACTGCTTTGATCCCTACCAGCAGAAACTGGTCGTTTTTTACCAACACGCTAGTAAATTCCACCGTATACGCAGTCCTAAGCCCCATCGCGCGGGCCTGCTGTAACCAATCTGGCGGCAACGGTGCATGGCTGGTAATTGCCATATCCGCAGCGAGGAAATCGGCTGCCTGCTCGACCATAGTCTGGGTCAGGCGATCGGCCATCAGGACGATTGAGGTGACGCTGGCTACGGCGATGGTCAAGGCCAACACCAAAATCTTTAGCTCGCCCGCGCGCCAGTCACGGCGCAGCAAACGCCCTGCCAGGACCAAATCCTTCATCGCTCAGCTATAATCCGACCTGCTTCCAACACGATGATACGCTGACAGCGCTCGGCTAATGCTTCATCATGGGTCACCAGCACTAGGGTAGTCGCGTGGGCCCGGTTGAGTTCAAACAACAGGTCGATCACGTGCCGACCAGTGCGCCGGTCGAGATTGCCAGTAGGCTCGTCGGCGAACAGGATCTTGGGGCGGGTTACAAATGCCCGTGCCAGCGCCACGCGCTGCTGTTCCCCGCCAGAAAGTTGGCGGGGATAATGATGCAAGCGGTGCGTAAGCTCGACTTGGGCGAGAAACCCCTGTGCCAGCCGCGCCGCATTCCGCTCACCTTTCAGCTCTAAAGGCAGCATCACATTTTCCAGAGCAGTCAGATTAGGTAGTAGCTGAAACGATTGAAACACAAACCCTACTGTCTCCCCTCTTAGCCTTGCGCGGCCATCCTCGTCCAGATCGGTCAAGGAGATTCCGTTGAGGTACACTTGGCCTGATGTG
The DNA here is from genome assembly GCA_964546735.1 of uncultured Methylococcales bacterium. Classification (GTDB taxonomy): domain Bacteria; phylum Pseudomonadota; class Gammaproteobacteria; order Methylococcales; family Methylothermaceae; genus Methylohalobius. The sequence continues at coordinate 172,269 of CAZJKH010000004.1, forward strand.
GGCAAATCCAGACCGGCCAAGAGGCTCAACAGAGTAGATTTGCCAGAACCCGAAACACCGATCACCGCGACCGTCTCTCCCGCCTGAATGCTCAGGTTCACATCGATCAGGATATCCAGCCTGCCTTCCGAAGTAGCCACTGATTTATTAAGATGTTTGGCAACGATCATGGCTGCAGCCGGTCCAATGTCTGCGGCAGAATCTTGGAGTACGTAGCGGGGATAGGTTGACATGAAGAGAATATGGCTATTTCTGCTGTGGATGACATTACCCCAATTGAGCTGGTCAGCCACTATTCTGGTCGTAGGCGACAGCCTCAGTGCTGCCTACGGTATCCCTACCGACCAGGGCTGGGTTGCTTTGCTTCAGGAACGGCTTACAAAAGAACACCAAGACGCTCACCTTGTCAATGCCAGTATCGGCGGTGAAACCAGCACCGGTGGCAAGCGCCGCTTACCTGGCTTGCTGGCTAAATACCAACCGCACATTGTCATTCTGGAGCTAGGAGGCAACGACGGTTTGCGCGGAATTTCACCCGCCGAGACCGAGCGCAACCTAGCAGCGATGATTGAGGCTGCCCTTGCTGCCAAGGCCAAAGTCATCTTATTGGGAATGAAGGTACCGGCCAACTATGGACCAAAATTTGCCGAGATGTTCGAGGCAGTCTACCAACGTTTGGCCCAGCGCTACCCAGTGACGTTTGTGCCTTTCTTTCTAGAAGATGTGGCTCTAAATACTGAGCTAATGCAGGCCGATGGGATTCACCCCAACCTTAAAGCCCAACCGCTATTAGCCCAGCGAGTCTGGCAAGCGCTGGCAGGCATATTAAACTAAAACTTAACCCGATTGCAGGGGAGAATTCATGTCTAATACCTCCTTGCTGTGCGACGCTGAGCAAAGCGTTTTGGTAGTGGTCGATATACAACCACGCTTGACTGAGGCCATGCTACCGGATGAGCGCCAGCGCATGATCGAATCCAGCATCATGTTGCTGGAAGCCGCGAAAGCCCTTGCTATCCCGGTGCTGATCACCGAGCAGTACCCTGCAGTCCTTGGAACCACCTGTCCCGAGATCTTGGCCCGTTTGCCGACTGGCGTGACACCTCTGGCCAAAACCGGATTTGCTTGCACCTGCGCAGCAGGGTTTGACACCCTGCTAGAGCGAAGCGGGCGTACCCAAGTCATCCTAGCCGGTCAAGAAACCCATGTGGGCGTGTTGCAAACTGCCTTAACGCTGCTAAGCCGTGGCCAGCAAGTATTTGTAGTTGAGGACGCAGTCTGCTCGCGTAATCCAAAACACAAAATTTATGCTTTAGAGATAATGCACCAAGCAGGCGCAGTGATATTAGCAGGAGAATCGGTTTTGTTCGAGTGGCTACGCGATGCCCGTCATCCGAGCTTTAAGCAATTGATTCGTCTAATATAAACTAAAAAACCGCTCAGGTCCCAATGCTGACTCGGTTGCGACCCGAATGCTTGGAATGATACAAAGCTGTATCTGCAGCTTCAATCAATTGGCTGGCTAGCTCTTTAGGCTTCGGATGCCGAATTGCAACGCCCTCGCTGATCGTTACTACCTCAAAAGGAGAATCCGGATGGGGAAGCCGCAAGGCTTCGACCATTTGGCGTAAATTTTCGGCCATAATGAGAGTATCCGGCTGGGAAGCATCTGGGAGCACAACAGCAAACTCCTCTCCTCCATACCGGGCGATCAAATCATTGGAACGATGTGCCACCCGGTTAAAAGTAACAGCGACCTGACGTAGGCATTCGTCGCCTGCTTGATGCCCAAACCGATCATTCTTGAAAGGCTTTTCGATATAATCCACTGCACCAGCATCGAAGGCCAATTGCAGATGTTCCTCATCGGTGCTGCCAGTGAGCATGATCACTGGGATGTCACAGGTTCTAGAGTCGGCTCTAATCCTGAGGCATACCTCGATCCCGGACACATCTGGCAGGAAAATATCCAGCATCACTAGGTCTACTTCCGGATCTTGGCCGCTATGCCGGTCAAGACCCAAGTAGGCCAGTGCTTGATTGGCAATCAAGGCAGTCAGAGTGCGATAACCCGCCGCTTCTAACCGCATGCGGATCAGCTTGGCCAATTGCGGATCGTCATCGATGATCAAAATTGTCTCCGTGCGGATCATACTCTAAAGACGGTCCTTACTTGGATTAGTTCATAAGGCTGGCAGGTTCTGATAACTTGATCACACGTAAAGACAAGTTATCAGGCACTCACGTTAGAAATCGTTTAGATTTTTCTGTATTACCTCAGGGTAGTTCGAGGCGATTGTCAACTTTTCTTACCCCCTCTACATACCAGCAATCATGTTCTGCTAGTTTGATCTGTTCGGCCACTGGCACAACTCCCTCTAGGATCACTTCTCCCGCTCGACACTGAATGGCAAGCTGCTGATAATCAATAAAAGGATCTACATCCAATGCCAGCAAAATGGCCTCCTTAAGCTGGTCGTCGTTATCTTCTTCAGAAGGTATAACCTTGAGGCCATTCACTACATTACGGCTGCCCGGCACCCACCACGCCATCACGCCTGCCAGACGCCGATCGCACAAAGACTTGACTTCTCCTGCCAGATAAACTACGCCGTCTTTTACCTGAACGAGGAAAAATCCTGCCTGATCTTCCAATTGGCGCAGGACATCCCGTTCACCCTTATGATCGAGAGCGATCAGGCCATAATGCTTGAAAGCCAGATCCTCGCAAAGCATCTTGGTAAAATGCACTAAAATTTCATCATCGCCCATCGCCTCTGCTGGTTTAACCTGGAGTCGATCATCTACGCTAGTGACTCCTGGAACAGCCAAAGCAGTATAGTAGGCACGACGTTTGGCGGAAATCTCGGCCACTTCACCGATCAAAATGATTCGACTACCCTCGTGCTGAACTGTAATCTGATCGCAATGAGGATTCACTTGAGGGTCGATCTCAAAGGCTGCGTACACTGCTTTGACTAAGTTATTATTTAAGGTCATATTTATCTCCTTTGAGTAACTTACTGTATTGGTATGATTAAGAAATTTGCATTTATTTTAATGATTAATTGGCTGGTGGCAGCGAGCAATGTGCTAGCTGATACCTACACTTTGCCACCCGCAGGAACAGATCTGATCGGCCAATTGCAAACCGTGCAGGCTCGGAAAGAAGACACTTTCTTAGAAATCGCACGCCGTTTCAACCTTGGCCAAATTGAAATCCGGATTGCTAATCCCCATTTGAATCCCTGGCTTTTACACGACGGCACCAATGTTCTGTTACCAAAATTATTTATTTTACCGGATGCTCCCCGTCAAGGGATCGTTCTCAATATACCAGAAATGCGGCTGTATTATTTTCCCCTTGCTCGTTCCAACGAAACCCAAAAAGTCATCACTCATCCAGTCAGCATCGGCCGGATGGATTGGTCAACACCGCTGGGTACAACGCACATCACCGCCAAAACTAAAGATCCCATCTGGATCCCGCCGGAATCAATCAAAAAAGAACATGCAGCTGAAGGAGATCTACTCCCAGATGTGGTTCCTCCAGGACCTGACAATCCCTTAGGCAAATATGCTTTTCGCCTTGGAATTCCTAGCTACTTGATCCACGGAACGGATGAAGCTAAGGAATTTGGCATTGGCATGCGGGTAACCCATGGATGCGTACGTATGTATCCTGAAGACATCGAGCGCCTCTTCCCAGAAGTTCCGGTAGGCACCCCAGTTACGTTTGTCGATCAACCGATCAAGGTAGGTTGGCTCGGTGATGAATTATACATCGAAGTCCACCCACCCCTGGAGGAAAAAGGAAATTCCTATGAGGAGATGTTAAAACAGGCGCTTATCCTAATCGAGCGTAAAACTAAAAGTGCGCCTATTCACATTTCCGGCTCAGCCCTACGCAAAGCGCTCGAAGAACAAAACGGCGTTCCAGTCAAAATCGGTGATCGCTCCTCACCTAGAATCTAAGCAGGGCAGAGATGACTCTGTGCCTTTGACATCACTCTCGCATTACGCCGGATTCGAGGCGAGATAAATATTACACCTGGCAAATCCTTG
>CAZJKH010000005.1:0-87236 GCA_964546735.1 uncultured Methylococcales bacterium
CCGCCCTAACCAGCGAGAAAAACCATACTACCTAACCAAAAAATAAATGTCAAGAGGAGTTAAGATTTTAAGAAAACCCATTGAATCCATCCATGGGTACTTAATCTGAATGGTAATATACATATATAATATAAATATAATTTTCTCCACTATCAAGAGATTTTTGAAGTCTTTGAAACGAAATTGACAACTGATTGATTTTAGAACTTAATCTATCTTAAGACAAGCCAAAACCAGCCATGCAGTCACCGGATAACCTTCTAGCCGATTGGCGTGATCAGGCTAAACGCCTGCAAGCAGAGATCAAACAGGTTGTATTGGGGATCGACCACCCTATTGAGAAAATCACTCTCGCAATTTTCGCCCATGGTCACGTCATGCTAGAAGGAGATGTAGGAGTCGGCAAAACCACCCTGCTAAAAGCGGTTGCCAGAGTCCTTGGCGGCGCTTATGAACGCATCGAGGGCACCATCGACCTAATGCCCAATGACCTTATTTACCACACTTATATCGACGAGCAAGGTAAACCCAAAGTAGAGCCAGGGCCATTGCTGAAACACGGAGAACGGTTATCGGTCTTCTTTTTTAACGAAGTTAACCGAGCTCGCCCTCAAGTGCATTCTCTATTGCTGCGAGTGATGGGCGAACGCAGCGTCTCTGCATTTAACCGCGAATACCGTTTCCCTTACCTACAAGTATTTGCCGATCGCAACCGAGTCGAGAAGGAGGAAACGTTTGAGATGCCTTCCGCTGCTCGGGACCGTTTCTTGATGGAAATCCACATCGAGGTACCTAGCGATCCTCAGCTCAAGGCTGAGCTTATCTTCAATCCTTGTTTCCATAATGTAGATACTATGATCAACCGCCTCGAGGCAGCGATAGTCCCTTATCAAAGCATCGCGGCTATTGCTCAATTGATCCAAGAACACATCCAAGCTAGCCCGACCTTGCAGCGCTACGCTTTGGATCTATGGCAGGCAACCCGTACTCCACAAGACTTCGGCATCCATCTCGACGGTGTGAACATGGCAGAACTTGTCCTTGCCGGCGCGAGCACCAGAGGCATGAGCATGCTTTTGCGTACTGCTCGAGTCCGAGCTTGGCTTCAAGGTCGCAATTACCTACAGCCTGAAGATCTACACTATATATTTCACGAAGTCATAGGACACCGGATATTTTTTACCCCCATCTACGAACTGCAACGGGAGATGCTAGTTAAACAATTAACCAGTGCCATTCTCAATCAGATCAGTGCCCCTTGAATCCGATCGAAGAATTTCATTATCGCATTCCGTGGCGAACTCGCAGCGTGCGTCCTGGCTATCACCGCAGCCAGACTGCAGGTAACGGGTATGAATTTCTCGGCCATACTACCCTTGTCAGCCGAGCCGACCCGCGCAGGTTAGATATCCGCGCGACACTACAAGATCCTTTCGGGCAGTACAAGGTAAAACAATTTTCCCAAACGAGCGCGATTCCAGTCTTCGCGATTGCAGATCTGTCTGCCTCCATGGCCATCGGTCATAAACCGCAGATCTTATCCCGCCTGGCAGTTGCAATTGCCTGTTCTGCTTATCGGACCGGTGATCCGTTTGGATTCTTCGGCGTCGGCGACCAGATCGTGCTCCAATATCCTTTGCGACATTACAAATGCTTAGCCCTAGAACTTGGCTATCGCTTACAACAAGTCACCTTCAGTGGAAACCACCAGGGATTACATCGCCTTCCCTCTTATTTAGGAACAAGGCGAGGTTTAGTCTTTCTGATTTCGGACTTTTATTTCTCACTGACTGAAGTGCAAGCTATTTTTACCCAACTTCAACCCCATGACATAGTACCGGTAGTTTTATGGATGCAAGAGGAATGGCAACCTCCTACTCGCTGGGGTTGGGCGAGACTCTACGATCCGGAAACGGGCCACGCCCGTTCCTTGTGGCTGCAGCCACCCAGTAAAGCCAAGCTGGCTGCCGCGTTTAGCAGCTATCGCAACCAATTAACTAGCCTGTGTCGCCGCTATGGCCGATCACCATTCTTTGTGGAAAACGGATTTCACCCGGATAAGTTAACCGGTTATTTTCTAGGAACATGCGCGTGATCCTACTCTGGATGGCCTTGCTTGCCTGCAACCTAAGCCAAGCAGCGCCGCCTGTAGCAATCGAGTTCAACCCTCCACCACCGTTTGGATACGGTGTTGGGTCAGTCATCTACCATCAAGTGGAGCTATTTACTCCTGCCCCGTGGCAACTGGACATCGCCCAGCTACCTACGCCAGGTCTGCTTAACCACTGGCTAGAGCTTAGGGATTTTGCTTATGAGAAGCGGCAGGAAAGCAGAGGCAATTATTACCGGCTTAAAATTAGTTATCAGATATTTCCTGCGTTACACCAGGCGCAAACGCTAGAAATTCCATCTTTGCCTTTAACGCTTATCACGCCTGCCAAGGAACAGCAAACGATCTCCCTTCCCGCCTGGTCATTTACCGTCACCCCACTGATCCCACCTCAGTGGAGCGATGCTGAAGTAAAGATCCGCCCGCTATGGCAACCTCAAGCTATCGATCTTACCCCTCACTGGCAACGCCTGTCTTGGATCGGCGTGGGTCTATTGCTAGTCGGGTTTACCCTAGTCTGGCATCGCTTCGCTAGACGACGCCTTCCATTCGCCCGCGCTCTGCCTAAGATACGCAGGTTAGCGCGTAAAGGACAAGCAGAGGCAGCTTTACGCGTCTTTCATCAAGCTCTCAACGAAACCGCAGGCAAGGCTCTGTTCGCCCATCAGTTAGCCGACTTCATCGCCCGCCAACCTGCGTTTGCCTCTTGTGAGGATAACTTGCGGAAATTTTTCGAGCATTCTCAGCAATTTTTTTACACCCCCAGACAAGAGCTTGCCCGAGCGTGGCTGCTTGAGCTGGAAAAGCTCTGCCGGGACTGTGCTAAGGCTGAAAGACAATGCCGGAAATAGGCTTCTCCCAACCTTTGTGGCTGCTCTTGCTGCCTTTAGCGGCACTGCCCTTTTTGCCCTTTGCTCGTCGGCGACTCCCCTATCCGGCTTTAGCTCTGCTGCCAAACGATTCTCGATCGCGTTGGCTAGAAACCCTATTTAATATCCTCTTGGCCAGCTTTCTCTGCAGCTTGATCATCTCTATCGCCTCCCCCTTCGCTAAAGAACGCAAAGTCGCTCGCGTTGGTACCGGCGCGCATATCGTCTTGACTATCGACCACTCAAGCAGCATGAACGAGAATTTCTCAGGTCGCTATTTCGGCGGCACAGCCAAAGAAACGAAAATGGCGGCTGCGCGCAAACTGCTAGCAGAATTCATACAGCGACGGCCAAAAGATTTATTCAGCGTAGTCGCATTCAGCACCGCGCCGCGGCGAATCCTTCCTTTGACCGATGATCATGAAGCGCTCATCGCTGCTGTCAACGCCTTAGGAACGCGCGGACAGGGACTGACCAACATCGCCCCCGGGCTGGCGATGGCACTGGAGACTTTTCACCATCACCCGCTCACCGGTGCGCGCGTGATCCTCCTCGTCTCCGATGGAGGGGCTCACATGGATCAAGATATTCAAGACCGTTTGCGCCAAGATTTCAATGATCTGGCGGTGAGCTTATACTGGATCTACCTGCGCGACCCAAACAGTGTCAGCGTTCTCCAGCCACCTAAACGCAACCAATCAGAAACGACAGCCCCGGAAATCTTCCTACATCGCTATTTTCAAACCTTGGGAGTCCCTTATCGAGTATTTGAAGCTGAAAACTCAGCTAGCTTAGCCGAGGCCCTTGCTACCGTTGAACAGCTGGAAAATCGGCCGCTATATTATTTTGAGACCTTACCTAGGCAAGATCTGGCGGCGTTTAGTTTCGGTCTAACCTTAATACTAGGCTTGCCACTTTTGATTTTGAGCGCATGGGAGCTAGATCGATGGCTCGTCTGAACCAGCTTAGCGCAGTGCTTACTGCTGCCTTGCTGATCTTGGTCGTTGGCGGAGGTTGGGAGGGGATTCAAGTCTATCGCGCCGTCTGTCATAACCAAGTTTTAGCCAATATCGCCAACTTACAACCTATTGCTAACACTAAGCCGGATCTCTTGGCTGCTAAAGCCAACTGGTATGTTCAAACAGGTCAGACAGAGTCAGCACTGCGCCTTTACACGCAAGCGCTTTCTCAGGCCGAAGGGGAGCTGAAACAAAAATTGAACTACAACTTAGGCACCTTGTACCTTGAGCAGGCAGCGGATCTATGGAATTGGCAAGGAGTCTGGGCTTATTCACGGGTAATCACTTTGCTGAGCTTAGCGCGCGATTATCTGCGAGAGGCTGTGCGACTTGACCCAGAAGACCTCAATGCCCGCTACAACTTGGAATATGCCTTGCGCATTACCCCACCGCCTCGCGAGCGAGAACCTGCCAAATGGCAAGGTACTAAAGCCAGCATTTTTGCTATCTTACCCGCATTGCCCCAGGGTGGGCCATGATCCTGCGCTGTTCTAACTGGTACTTCTTTGCTAAAACCGTTCGGATCTGGCTCTGGATCATAGCGTTAGGCTTGCTGAGCATCGCTGCTTTCTTCAAGCCCACCTGGTCCCTACCGCAACGCATCCACCGTTACCTGATTGTGGTCGATATCACCCAGAGCATGAACGCCCGCGATTATCACCTGCCGAATCTGCCTCCGGATCGGCTCTCTTTTGCCAAAGCCAGTCTGGAACAGGCAATTCTGGCTTTACCGTGCGGCTCCGAGGTAGGCCTTGGTATTTTTACCCATAAAAACACCCAGCTGCTGCTCGAACCTATCGAAGCATGCCGCCATGCATCGGCGCTGCGCGCTGTTTTGCGAAACATCGATTGGCGCAGCGCTTGGGCCGCCGATAGTTATATTGCCTACGGCCTGTTCGACGCCATTCGCCTGGCGAGCAACCTCCAGGCCGATTTGGTCTTCGTCACCGACGGTGACCAAGTTCCAGTAACCGCCCGCGATCCTGTCTTCTCTGGCCGCTTAGGCAAGATCAGCGGCTGGATCGTCGGCGTGGGAACTCCTCGCCCTGTTCCCATCCCAAAATTCGAACCGGACGGTCAGATGGTCGGCTATTGGCAAACCACTGATCTGCCACCACCGGTTCAATCAACCCGCTATCCATCTCACCGGCCACCGCAGGAAGCAGGCCTCCTCTTTACCTATCTTAACCCATCCCATTTACATCGCCTTGCCAACATGACGGGACTCACCTACTTAAGCCTGAACACACCGCAGCAGCTTGCCGATGCTTTAAGCCAGCCCCGTCCCAAGCGGGTCCAAGCGGCAGCGATAGACCTACGCCCTTGGTTAGGATTAGGCGCGCTGCTAGTTAGCATGCTAGCGATCATCATACCCATCTAAAGCCCTAGAATGCGCATTCACTTGATCGCCGTAGGTAGCCGGACGCCTCGCTGGATCCGGGATGGATTTCAGGAATACGCCCAACGCCTACCGAGGGAATATCCCCTCTACTTGAAGGAGATTCCCCTTCACCGACGCAGGAAGGGAGAGCATCCAAGCCGTCAGATCGAGCTTGAGGGGAGCCAAATGATCGCTTCGATCCCTAAACATTGCTATGTGATCGCGCTCGATAAAAGCGGTCAGCAATGGTCCACGGAGGAACTCGCGCAGCATCTAGCAAGGTGGTCGCATCAGGGCCAAGATCTAGCCTTGTTGCTCGGTGGCCCAGAGGGTCTGGCCCAGGTTTGCTTGGAACGGGCTGCCGTTCGTTGGAGCCTGTCTCAGCTGACTTTCCCTCACGCTCTAGTGCGCATTATTGTCGCCGAACAATTGTACCGTGCCGTTAGCCTGCTCCAAGGTCACCCTTATCACCGCTAATCAAATCAGTGATTGAGATGATCGTCTCCTCCCTACTGTGCAAACTTCTAAACTAAAACAGTAGTCAAAAATAAGATTGTTAGCGACTCATTGGGATAGTATTGGTTTGAACTAAGGATTGCGATTGGTTCGGAAGCTGACCAGATAAAAGCTTTGCCAAGTTGTACCATTGACGCAAGAAACATAATGGCTTATCTATTGCCACATTAGTGCATCCAGAGACAAAAACTTGGGGCGATATTCGCCAAGCGCCTAGTAGCAGGTAGCCTCTGCAGAGATTTTAGGATCATGAGCGATGAAATCCTGATTAACGTTACTCCTCCAGAGACCCGGGTAGCAGTAGTAGAAAATGGCATTCTGCAGGAAATCTTTATCGAACGGACTCGCCGGCGCGGGTTGGTGGGGAATATTTACAAAGGACAAGTAGTCAGGGTTCTACCCGGCATGCAGGCAGCTTTCGTCGATATCGGCCTGGAGCGGTCTGCGTTCCTACACTACTCCAACTTGAGCCCGCAACAGTATAAGGCCAGCCCAACTGGGACCATCGAAAGCCTGTTGCACGAAGGTCAGGAGCTGATGGTCCAGGTAAGCAAAGATCCGATCGGCAGCAAAGGCGCCCGCCTCACGACCGAAATCACGATCCCGTCTCGCTACCAAGTTTATATGCCATTTTCCTCCTTTTCCGGCGTCTCTCAAAAGATCGAATGCGAAGCGGAACGCGAACGCCTGAAAAACTGTATCGATGCCTTCCGCGAGGAATATGGCAGCGGTGGCTATATCGCCCGCACGGCGGCTGAAGGGGTAGATGAATTTGTCCTACGCGCCGATATGCTGTTCCTATTTAAACTGTGGAATGCAATTCAGGAGCGCTATGTTCAAGCACCGGTACGCAGTCTGGTCCATCAGGATCTTCCCCTAGCAATACGGGCACTGCGGGACCTATACCGAGGCAAAGTGGAGAAAATTCGGGTGGATTCGCGTGAGGTTTACTACCAACTGGTCCAGTTCGCCGACGAATTTATCCCAGAGGTGTCGCTCCTGATCGAGCTGTACACCGGTAGCCGCCCGCTATTTGATATTTATGGAATTGAAGACGAAATTCAAAAAGCTCTGCAGCGTAAAGTTCAGCTCAAATCGGGGGGACATCTGATATTCGATCAGACCGAGGCCATGACCACTATCGACGTCAACACTGGCGGGTTCGTGGGTGGACGCAATCTGGAGGAAACTATCTTCAAGACCAATATGGAAGCAGCGCAAGCCATTGCCCGCCAACTGCGCCTGCGTAACCTCGGCGGCATCATCATCATCGATTTCATCGATATGCAAGACGAGGAACACCGCCGTCAGGTCCTCAAAGCCCTAGAAAAAGGGCTGGAAAAAGATCACGCCAAAAATACCATCAGCGCAGTTTCGTCTTTGGGGTTGGTGGAAATGACTCGCAAGCGTACCCGGGAAAGCCTAGAGCATATCCTCTGTGAACCCTGCCCAAGCTGCGGCGGCCGCGGCGTACTTAAGACGGCAGAGACTACCTGCCTGGAAATTTTTCGCGAGATCATCCGCGAAGTCCGCCAATACGAAGTCAAATCCTTATTGGTATTAGCCTCTAACGAAGTCGTCGAGCGCCTGCTCGATGAGGAAGCCGCTACCCTCGCGGAATTGGAGCGTTCTTTGAACGTCCGCATCCGCTTTCGGGCGGAGCCGCAATACAATCAGGAACAATACGACGTCGTCCTACTTTAATCCTTGAGTCAGCTCTTCCGCTACACCCTACGTCTGACTCATCAGACACTATGGATAACGCTGGTTTCCCTCGCAGTGACTCTCTCTGCGCTCAGATTTTGGCTGCTACCCAACATCGATCAACTGCGCCATCGACTAGAAGACAGCTTAAGCCAACATCTCCATCAACCTATCCAGATCCAGCACCTCAAAGCCAGTCTAGATGGCATCACCCCTGAGCTCCGCTTAATTGGGGTCACGATTGGGTCAAAGGACGCTAAACAGCTTAAGTTCAAAGAGATCCAGCTTGGGCTCAACCTCCATGCCAGCGTTCAGACAGGCCAAATACAGGCAGCGTGGGTTCGGATCTTAGGCGCCCATCTCGAAGTCTGTAGAGATCAAGATGGGCGCTTCTACCTCCTAGGGCTTGGGCAAGGACAGGAAGAAGGGATACCCAGCTGGCTGCTACAAGATGGGCGATTCGAGCTGGTCCACAGCACCCTAGTCTGGCATCCAAGCGCTTCAAAGCGATCACATACCTGGCACGACACCTCCATCCGCCTCGAGAATCGAGGCACGGAACACTGGCTGCAGGCGCGCTTTGAGGCCCCCGGCGTTCTGGCTGAGCAAGTCAGCTTCAGTGCTCGCATCCATGGCGATCTCACCGGTCCTATCACGCAATGGCAGGCAGACTTCCGCCTGTACCTTAAACATCCGCAGCCGGCGGCGTTTGTGGCAACTTTTTTCCCTACGCGCGTTGCGCAGTTCGGCCTTTATCCCTCAAGCCAGGGAACATTGCAACTTCGAGGAAGATGGCGGCAGCATCGACTGGAAGGCACCGCTGATCTAAATTTGTCTCACCTAACCTGGCAACCTCCCTGGCTTAAGCAGAGGCTTTTACTGAACCAAGCGATTGGCAGAATTCACGGCCGTTGGGATCAAACCGGTTGGGAAATAGAGACGCAATCCCTTTACCTTAGCAACGCCGATTTTCAGACCCATGCCCGCCTGCGCCTAAATCACTCAGGACCGGATTCCACCCATTTGGAGGCCATCGCCACGCTTGCTCGCTTAAATCTAGCCAACCTCGACGCCTACTTGCCTCGCCGTCTCCCTGCAGGCCTTAGCAGATGGTTGGCACACAAACCGCTCCAAGGCATCGCTCAGGGCCAACTATTATGGCGCGGTTGCTGGCAAGATTTCCCATTTGGCGACCAAAGCGGCAGCAGCGAAGCTTGGTTTACAGTTCAGCAGGCTAAAATCGAGTTTCATCCCCGCTGGCCGGCGTTGACCCAGGCCAATTTGAATTTAAAGCTCCAAAACGGTCACGTGTCCATCGAGATGACCGAAGGAAAGCTAGACACCATCCCGATCGAGACTCTACGCGCCACGCTTGACATCGACGCACCGGATCTGGTTTTGGCTGTCCGGGGAGACAGCCGCAATTCAGCCTCAAACCTTCTCAAGGTGCTCAAACTGTCGCCTTTGGAACCTGCTATCACCGCTTTAACTACCGCAACCTACCTAGACGGCCAGACAAGCATCCTGCTTAGCATTGCTCTCCCGCTTCAGCATCCAGAAGCCTATCAAATCGACGGCTTAATCAGGCTGAAACAAGGCCGCTGGCACCTCCTCAACCAACCTTTTAGCCTAAACGATCTCAGCGGGGAATTGCGCTTTGACAAACAGCAACTAATCGCTCGCTTAAACGGCAAATTCCGACAGTACCCAGCACACCTTGAGGTAACCGTAGATCCAGATCATGCTCGCTTGACTTTAAGCACCCAGCTCGACTCTGAAGTGCTTCCCATCAAAACGCTCCAACAATATTTGACGGGTTCGACCCAAGCTTTGCTGACTCTAGAAATACAGCCCGGGCGCAAATCTCCTCCCCGCCTCAGCCTATATTCGGATCTCCCAGGTCTGGCTGTGCACCTTCCCTATCCTCTTGGCAAGGGCGCCGACCAACTCCGTCCCTTGGAGCTGACTGCTTGGCTTACCTTCCCCCAAGTCCCCTTGCAATTGGACTATGGCCAAGTACACGCTAGGCTTGCCGTCGATCGGGGCACGAATCAGATCAGTGGGCAGATCGGTCTTGGCCAGTTGCCTCCTTCAGGGGGCACTAGCGAAGGTCTCATCCTGGTAGGTCACCTCGACCGTTTGCCTTTAGATTCCTGGCTGGCGCTTTTGTCCAAACAACGCTCTAGCCCTACCAGCGTGATGCTCAAACAGCTTGATCTGTACACAGATCAGTTGCAATTTAACCGCCGTGACCACGGCCCTCATCACCTTAAGGCTCATCGCCTTGACTCAGGCTGGCAAGGCAGCTTGACCGCTCCTTACGCTGCTGGAAATTGGTCTTGGCAGGCTAGCCAGAACTTACTGGACTGCGAGCTGGACTTCATGGCCTTGGATAAGCTCCAGCACTCCGCTCAAGATCGCAGTCAACCGCTGATGATCCACACACAGCTACCAACCGGTCACTGGCCAACTCTAACCCTTCGCATCCACCGCCTGCAGTGGCAGCATCGAGACCTCGGCACGGCCTACCTCAAAGCGCTCCCCCAACCGCCTGCGCAAATAGGTCTTGATCTTAGTCTAGTCGGCGACAAGCATCACCTACAAGCCTCCGGCATCTGGCACACTCGGCCGCCTTCCACCCAACTGAGCGGCCGCTTCGTGAGCGCCAACTTCGGTGAATTTCTAAAGCAAATCGGCCATTCCACCGCCTTAGTCCAAACTCCAACTACCATTGACTTTAAGCTCAACTGGCCTGCAGCGCCTTATCAATTTTCCATAGCTAAATTGGACGGACATATCCAGCTTAAGATGGGTCCAGGTCGGTGGCTGGATATTGAACCGGGCGCAGGTCGCTGGTTAGGTTTGCTGTATTTAGGTACATTGGAACGCCGTTTGAGACTGGACTTCAGCGATCTATTTCAAGCAGGATTGGCGTATGAGCACATCGGCGGTCACATCCGTTTGAAAGACGGCCTAGCGCTTACTGATAATCTAACTATCTCGGCGGTGTCTGCTCGGATTCATATTGCTGGTACTTTAGACTTAGTTAACCGACAAGTAGACGAACACGTCACGGTTTCCCCAAATACTCCTATCACCTTAGGGCTATTTGGAGAAAACGAAACTAATGTCCTAAGCAAATTCGCAAGCCTAGCTCAACGCTTTTTTAACACCCCCCTAGACAGCGTCACTCAAAGCCAATACGCTATCTCTGGCACTTTAGATAACCCCAACATTGTCCTGTTGCGCCGCAATCTACCAGACACCCTGCTACACAGACTCTGGTCAGAGTTGAAAGGACTAAATGAGTAACGAGATCATCGCCGCTGCCGTCCAAATGACCTCGGGTCCTGATCTTGACGCTAACCTAGCCAATGCAGAAGTATTAGTCGCGGAGGCGGCAAACCGAGGTGCAAAGCTGGTCTTGCTGCCGGAAAATTTTGCCTTGATGGGCATGAGCGAGCGCGATAAGCTGGCCGTTATGGAAAAGGAAAGCAGCGGTCCGATTCAAGATTTTTTAGCTACTACCGCTTACCGATATCAGCTATGGCTAGTTGGGGGAAGCGTTCCGCTGGCCTCTTTCTATCCAGACAAAGCCTATGCCAGTTGTCTGATTTATGGCCCTGAGGGCACCTTGAAAGGTCGCTATGATAAAATTCATCTATTCGACGTCAATCTCCCCGATACGACAGAAAGTTACCGCGAGTCAGACACCATCGCTGCTGGTCAGAGGCCCTTGGTAGTTGACACCCCGTTCGGGAAACTAGGCGTCGCCATCTGTTATGATATTCGCTTTCCGGAGTTCATCCGCCTTTTGAGTAGACAAGGGCTAGAGATCCTGATGGTGCCGGCTGCTTTCACTGCCCGGACCGGCGCTGCCCATTGGGAAGTTTTGCTGCGCGCCCGGGCGATTGAGAATCAGTGTTACGTGATTGCTGCCGATCAAGAGGGCACCCATGCCAACGGCCGGCAGACTTATGGCCATAGCATGATCATCGACCCTTGGGGAACCATCCTCGCGCACTATGAACGAGGCCCCGGCGTCTGCTTGGCTTCTTTGGACCTGGGCGTTCTGGAAAAGGTACGCCAGTCTTTTCCAACCCTGACCCATCGTAGGTTTTAAATTCTCAACCCAAGACAATACCATGGCTGATGAAGCGCTTAATTTAGCCCAACGCATCTTACTAGAGCCTGCTGGGCTTGATTCCTCTCATCTGCAGCAGGTGATTGGCCGGATCTTGACGGTACCGGTGGACCTGGCTGACGTTTACTTACAATTCTCGCGCTTCGAGTCCTGGGTACTTGAAGACGGAATGGTCAAGGAAGGTGCGCACGGCATCGAACAGGGCTTTGGCATACGCGCGGTCTGTGGCGACAAAACCGGCTTTGCCTACAGCGATGTGATCGCATTCGACACCCTGATGGAAGCTGCTACCAACGTGCGCGCGATTGCCCGTCATGCTGCCTCAGCCCGAGAGGTAATTGCTGCCCCTAGAAGCCGCCAACAGCTCTATCCGATCATCGATCCGCTCCAGCAACTGACCAGCGAAGAAAAAATCGATCTCCTGCGACGCTTAGATACGCTTGCCCGCCAAAGCGACCCGCGTATCGAGCAAGTAATCGTCAGCCTTGCTGGCAACTATGAGGTAATCCTGATCGCTACTCAAGACGGTGCCTTGCACGCCGATGTGCGCCCCTTGGTCCGGCTCAACGTCAGCGTGATTATGGCCCACCATGGGCGCCGTGAACAAGGCAGCGCCGGAGGCGGCGGGCGGACTGACTATCGTTTCTTCTTGGAACAGCAACGCGCTGAAAGTTACGTTGCAGAGGCAGTGCGCCAAGCGCAGGTCAACTTGGAGGCAGCAGAAGCCCCAGCCGGCACCATGACGGTAGTCCTAGGTCCCGGTTGGCCAGGTGTGCTCTTGCACGAAGCCGTCGGCCACGGATTGGAAGGAGACTTCAACCGCAAGGGGACATCCGCTTTTAGCGGGCGGGTCGGCGAACGAGTCGCCTCGCCTTTGTGCACCGTGGTCGATGATGGTACTCTACCGGGTCGGCGCGGTTCCCTTAATATCGACGACGAAGGCACTCCAACCGGATGCACGGTGTTGATCGAACGCGGCATCCTCAAAGGCTATCTGCAGGACCGGATGAACGCTCATCTGATGGGTACGGCTCCAACTGGCAACGGTCGCCGTGAATCCTATGCCTATGCCCCACTGCCGCGGATGACCAATACCTATATGCTTGCTGGCGAGCATAGCCCGGAGGAAATCATCGCCTCCGTCAAGAAAGGGCTATACGCCAAAAACTTCGGCGGCGGTCAGGTGGACATCACCTCAGGCAAGTTCGTATTCTCCGCTTCCGAAGCCTACTTGATCGAAAACGGCCGCATCACTCGGCCAGTCAAAGGAGCCACGTTGATCGGCAACGGTCCAGAAGTGCTAACGCGGGTTAGCATGGTCGGCAACGATCTGAACTTAGATCCCGGGGTAGGTAGCTGTGGCAAGGATGGTCAAAGTGTCCCTGTGGGCGTTGGGCAACCAACGCTGCGCGTGGACGGACTGACTGTAGGCGGAACCAATGCATAAACTATCCAAAACTCCAGCAGAATCGATAGAAACTCAACTTGCCACCTTGCAGGATAAGGTCGCACAAGTATTGGAACAGGCTAAAAAACTGGGTGCCAGCGCTGCTGAAGCTGGAGCCAACCTAGACGAAGGCCTGTCGGTCAGCGCCAGGCTAGGGGAAGCAGAGAGCATCGAATACCACCGCGATCAAAGTCTAGCTGTCACGGTATATTTTGGTCACCGTAAGGGCTCGGCCAGCACGACCAATCTCAGCGAGGACGCGCTTAAAGAAACCGTGGAAGCTGCGTGCGCGATCGCCAAGTTTTCTAATGAAGATCCTTATGCTGGTCTACCTGATCCAGCTAAACTGGCCACCCAGATCCCAGATTTGGATTTGTACCATCCGTGGGAAATCGACCCTGAACGAGCAATCGAGCTGGCTATCGAATGCGAAACCGAAGCGCTAGGTTTTCACCCAGAGATTGTCAATTCAGAAGGCGCGACCCTGACTAGCCATTGCGGCATCCGCGTCTTAGGTAATACTGCAGGGTTTCTCCACGGTTATCCGGCTTCTCGCCACAGTTTAAGCTGTAGCGTGATAGGCAAGCGCGGTGAGCAGATGCAACGGGATTATTGGTATACAGTGGCCCGCAGCTCACAGGACCTAGAACCTCCGGCGAGCGTTGGACGCAAAGCAGCCGAGCGCACGGTAGCCAGACTCGGCGCACGCACTCTGACTACGCGCAAATGCCAGGTGGTTTATGCCGCAGAGGTAGCAACTAGCCTGATCGGCCATTTCCTGGCTGCAATTCGAGGCAGCAATCTGTATCGTAAGGCTACGTTTTTATTGGATAGCCTAGGAAAGCAAGTTTTCCCAGAGTTTGTGCATATCCATGAAGAGCCTCATATCAAGAGGGGGATCGGCAGCGCTCCTTATGATAGCGAAGGGGTAGTCACCTATCCTCATGACTTGGTTCAGAACGGCATCGTCAAATCCTACATTTTAAGCAGCTATTCAGCCCGCAAACTGGGTCTTGAAACTACCGGCAATGCTGGAGGGGTTCACAATGTCATCGTCGATCCAGGGCAATTAGGACGCAAGGCAATATTGCGAGAAATGGGAACCGGACTTCTGATTACTGAACTGATAGGCCACGGAGTGAACCTAGTCACCGGAGATTATTCCCGGGGAGCGGCTGGTTTTTGGGTTGAAGGCGGGGAAATCCAATATCCAGTAGAGGAGATCACCGTCGCCTTCAACCTCAAAGAAATGTTCCACCAGCTCATAGCAATCGGCCAGGATGTGGACCGGCGCGGCAACATCCAAACCGGCTCTATCTGGCTGGCGAATATGACCGTAGCAGGCAACTAATCCCACTCAGAGTACTAATAAGAACAAGGTACCCAAATAGGTTTCTACCGCGTAAGCACAGGCTACGCCTAAACCGAATGAGGACGGCTTAGCCAACGCTTGGCGGAAAATGTGCCCAAGCACTGCCAACCCCCATAGGCAAAATAGCACAAGGCTATAAAAAGCAATCAGTAAAACAGTACCCTCCTCCGATCTTAGCCACACCACGCCAGGCACAGCATGGGTGCCGACTATGCTTTCTGCACCCATGATCAAGGTCGCAGCAGGGACAAATAAACGGTGACGCTTGACTAAATACAACACAATAAATACGAAAACTTGAGTTAACCCCAACTCGCTGACTGCGGCAATCAATGCCTCAGCTAGATCTCCCATCAGCAGGGTTTGGATGCCCCAGAATACACCTAAGTAAAATAACGCTGTTCTTTTGTAATCCTTAAGCGAGGCCGACCAATCCTGAGGTAGTTTCCGGAAAAAGCATTGAGAAACAAATACTTTGATCAGCTGCATGACGCGTTTCCTGGTGATTGTTGAGTTTCACCCCAAATAACGGCATGCAGACGCCAAACCTGACATAAAAAACAATGAACTGAGACTTGGCTCGCAATTTATCCCCTCAATGGAGCCTGGATGGATTGACCTGACCAAAAAAAACATACACCCGATAGCGGATGTATGTTTTTCGCACAGAATGATATTGCTATATTTTCAGGCTTACAGCTAAAGCATTCCCTGCAATATAGGCAACAAAACCATTTAAATTACTTTTTCTCACCAGGTTCTGCCATCACCCATTTGTAGAAAAAGTAAGCGGCGATAACAATGATGATGGTAACGACAATACCGCCTGGAGTCCGCATTTTTTCAACCAAATCGAGTATCGCTCCCATTATAAAACCCTTCTTAGTATGTTCAGAGTTTGTAGTCTGCCGCGCGTGACGCTAGCAGGGACAGGATAAAACCATTCTGCTCTTGACATCCTCTCCGGTCTGAAGGCTAGAGATTCCTACAGCGCTACGCATGTGCGTAACCGCTTCGGTAGGTTCCTGCTTCCGACCGCCAACACGGTTCGATTCACAGGCCATTCAGGCATGCCCCACCCTTAAGCGCGTCTAACCCGCGCAAAAACAATTATCCCACACCTTGAGTTAAAATGCAACCTACGCCGCCTGCGCTATCCTTCCCCGCCCTGAAGTGCGGGGCTTGTAGCGCTGTTTGGTCAAGCAAGTAAACTAGATCCGCCGCACATCTCCAAAGCGCGTAGTTTTTTCCTATTAAACTCAATAAAATACTTGTTTATCGAATAAAGTTCTCTTATGCAGCATATAAGAACTCGATTTGCTCCTAGTCCCACGGGCTGGATGCATTTAGGCAACGCTCGCATCGCTATTTTCAATCGCCTGTTCGGCCAGGTATTTTTGCTGCGCATCGAGGATACTGACCGAGAGCGCAGCCGCCCTGAATTCGTTGCAGGCCTTTTGGAAGACTTGAGCTGGCTCGGTTTGCAATGGGAATTTGGCCCCCGCTCTTCTGTTCCAGATGAATACTTTCAATCTCAGCGCACCGCTATTTATGACCGTTACTACGCCCAGCTCGAGCAAAACAACTATGCCTATCCATGCTTCTGCACACCTGAGGAATTGGCCCTGTCCCGCCAGGTGCAGCTAAGCCAAGGCCAACCACCCCGCTATTCCGGCAAATGCGCTCATCTAAGCCGTGCTGAAATCGAGCAGCGCCTCGCCCAAGGGCTTAAACCAACGCTGCGCTTTAGGGTACCGCCTGGGCAAACGGTTGTATTCGATGATCTAATTCGCGGTGAGAAGCGCTTTAGTACTGAGACCATTGGGGATTTTATTATACGCCGGGCTGACTTAAGCCCTGCTTTCTTGTTCTGTAACGCCGTTGACGACGCCTTGATGGGCATCACCCACGTGTTACGAGGCGAAGACCACTTGGCCAACACGCCTCGGCAGTTGCTCCTATTAGAAGCTCTTGGACTATCTCCTCCACGCTATGGGCATCTTGCGTTGATCCTAGGCGAAGACGGTGCACCGCTTTCCAAACGCAACGGCAGCCGCAGTATCTGTCAACTCCGAGAAGAGGGTTACCTTCCCCTAGCTGTGGTCAATTTTTTGGCCCGCCTAGGACATACCTACGCAGAAGAGACGCTCCTGCCTATCCAGGCATTGGCTAAAGAGTTCAAATTGGAAAAACTGAGTCGGTCTCCTGCGCGCTTCGATCCCAAGCAGCTGGATTTCTGGCAAGCCCAAGCAGTTCGCGCAGCAGATGACCAAACCTTGTGGGCATGGCTTACTGAAGCTACCCGAGGTCTGATCCCCCAAGCGGTTCGCCACCGCTTTCTCGCCCTGGTGCGCAACAATTGGATCTTTCCTAAGCAAGCTGAAGCCTGGGCAGAGATCTTGTTTGGCGAAACTTATCCCATCTCCGAAGACGCCCGCCTGATTCTATCTAAAACTAGCCCGGATTTTTTCTGCGCTGCACTGGAATCCGCCCAGCAATTCCCGGAAAACTACCAAGCGTTCATCACCGCGCTGAAGACAAAAAGCGGTGCTCAAGGCAAATCGCTGTTCCAGCCGCTTCGAGCAGCCCTAACCGGCCGTCTGGATGGACCTGAGCTGGAACAAATTTATCTACTTCTGGGAGCTCCGCGCATCATCCATCGATTCGCCCGTTTCACAGATAATGCTGACCATCTTCAATAGCCTGACCCGAAAAAAAGAAATCTTTCAGCCCATCATCCCTGGCAAAGTGCGCATGTACGTCTGCGGCATGACAGTCTATGACTTTTGCCATCTAGGGCACGCCCGGGTCATGGTGGTGTTCGATACTATTAGGCGTTACCTGCGCTGGCGCGGATTCGAGGTCACTTACGTGCGCAACATCACTGACATCGACGACAAGATCATCCGCCGCGCCAACGAGCTCAAGATTTCCATCCAGGAACTCACCGACCGATTTATCCAGGCCATGCACGCCGATGAGCGCGCCCTGGGGTGCCTGCCGCCGGATTTAGAGCCGCGCGCAACCCAATCCATAACCGCCATCATCGCCATGATCCAAACGCTCTTAGACAAAGGCTATGCGTATGTCGGGGAAAACGGCGATATTTACTATGCTGTGAACAAATTCCCAGCCTACGGCAAGCTCTCAGGCAAAAATCTTGAAGAACTACGCGCCGGTGCGCGGGTAGAAGTCGCTGAAGCCAAACGCGATCCGCTTGATTTCGTGCTGTGGAAGCGCGCCAAGCCCGGAGAGCCTAATTGGGATTCGCCTTGGGGACCTGGGCGTCCCGGCTGGCACATCGAGTGCTCAGCGATGTCCACCAGCTGCCTTGGGAATCATCTCGATATCCACGGCGGTGGCGCCGATCTCCAATTTCCCCACCACGAGAATGAAATCGCCCAATCTGAAGCAGCTACCGGCGAACCGTTCGTCAACTACTGGCTGCACGTGGGCTTTGTCCAGATCGACCGGGAGAAAATGTCCAAGTCGCTGGGCAACGTTTTTACGCTCCGCGAGCTGCTCACCAAATACCCAGGGGAAGCGATTCGCCTGTTTATCCTCGCTAGCCACTACCGCAGTCCCTTAGAGTATTCTGAAGCCGCTTTGACCTCTGCCCGCGCTGGATTGACGCGGCTTTATACCGCTTTGCGCAACCTACCTGAAGCCACTGAAGGAGAACCCGGCGAGCCTTTCCGCCAACGGTTCATCGACGCCATGGACGATGACTTCAATACTCCCGAGGCGCTCGCTGTGCTGTTTGAGCTGGCCAAAGAGATCAACCGCCTTAAAACCAACGCTTCAGTGGCCGAAGCTGCTATGCTCGGCGCTACCCTCAAGACTTTAGGAGGAGTCTTGGGGATACTTGGGCAGGATGTGGAGGCTTTTCTCAAAAGCGAAGCCGAGCTGCCTGAAGATGAAATCGAACGCTTGATCGAAGCGCGCAACCAAGCCCGAAAGGCCAAAGATTGGGCCACCGCTGACCGGATTCGGGAAGATCTCAAGCAGCGCGGTATCGTGCTCGAGGATACTCCCCAGGGAACGATTTGGCGGCGCGCTTAAAAACGCGATTTTGGCGCTCACTGCCTGCCTTGACAAAAACGCTGGCTTTTAAGAGGGGTTTGCCAGCTTTTGAGCGACCGCATAGATTTCTAAGGCATCGAAGACTTGATCGTTGCGTTCAAACAGCTTGGCGATACAGGCGCGCTGGACAGCCAGCTTTAAACTGCCAAAACCGATCGCTCCAAAGCAGATTTTGCCATAGCGCACCGTGCCCTGGTCAGTTATCTCTATGCCGCCAATCCCCAAAGGTGGCGTTGCGTTGGCATCGACCAGCACCTCTAGCTTTGCACTGTCTCGCCAATGGGGTTCCTCTAATAACCGAACCCCAGCAGCACCAGCTGCAAAGACAATCTGTACCTCCGCGATCGCGCAGCCATGGGCATCGCAGTCAGATGCCTCAAGCGGCGTGACTTCCACCCCAAAGCGTCTCTGGATCGCCTCACAAGCCCGCCTCGCCCGCGCCAGTTGCCGGGAGGTCAACGTTACTTGAGCCCCTTCCTTAGCCAGCAGCGCCGCTACCCGCTGCCCCACCGGACCGGTACCGGCCAGCACCACCGCCCGCTTGCCGCAAATCTCAGTGCTGGCGGCGATCCGCGCTACTCCCGCAGCTGCGGTCGTGTTGCTGCCGTTGCTGTCGAGCATCACCGAGACGCGGAAATCGGCGAAGAATTTAGCCTGAACCGCCTCTAGCAATGCCTGTCCAGCCAAGAGATCGCGGCCACCTATGAAGATCGCGGTATTCTGCTTAAATCTAGGAGAACGGGTAAAAATCGCTCCCTGGACTAACGGCCCGACGTTTTCAGGCGTCAGGTTCCCATAACCGAGCACACAGTCAGCACTGCCATCATAAGCTACGATTGCATCAAACGATGAGGGATGCGGATCGGTATCGAATTGCAGCAAAATTTTTTTCACTCTTGGCACTCCTGTGTTTGGGGCCAACTTTGTCGCCCCACTCTGTAGCCGGATTATAATAGCCGTTTGCTTCTGCCATCGGCTAAAGTTTTTATGTTCAAGGATCAATCCATCCAAGCGTTCTTAGACCAATTGGCTAGCTCATCTGCCAC
The DNA here is from genome assembly GCA_964546735.1 of uncultured Methylococcales bacterium. GTDB lineage: Bacteria > Pseudomonadota > Gammaproteobacteria > Methylococcales > Methylothermaceae > Methylohalobius. The sequence goes on from CAZJKH010000005.1 coordinate 19,692, forward strand.
TCCCAGCGGCGGCAGCGCAGCCGCGCTCATAGGGGCGATGGGCGCAGCTTTGGTGAGCATGGTGGCTAACCTGACTGTCGGCAAACCCAAATACCAAGCGGTGGAGGCGCAAATGCGAACGCTTTTAGCCCGCGCCGAGGCTTTACGCGCACGCTTAACCACCGCCGCTGAAGACGATATCGCCGCCTTCAACCAGGTGATGGCTGCCTATCGCCTCCCGCATGACACTGAAGAAGAGAAAGCTCAACGCCACCTGGCTATCCAAACCGCCCTCAAAGTTGCCACCCAGACCCCGCTGAATTGTGCGCGCCTGTGCGCCGAAGTCATAGAACTTTGCCGCTGGGTAGCAGAACAAGGCAACTTTAATCTCATCACCGACGCTGGCGTAGGCTTGCTGGCGGCACAAGCGGCTTTAAGAAGCTGTGCCCTTAACCTGACTGCCAACCTAAACGCTATTCAGGATCAAGAGTTTGCCCGCACGTGCCAAGAAGAACTGGCTAGGATCCTAAACGCTAAAAGCGCTGAAGTCGAAGCGACGCTCGCCTGGATTACAGCGAAGCTAAGCCAATGATCCCTCTCCCTTTGCGTCGGCTGTTTGGATGGGTCCTCGGACTCTGGCTCGGCACAGCAATCGCCACATCGGTACGCGAAGTCAGCTTAGAAGAAATGCTGACCCAAGCAGAGCTTATCTTTGAAGGCGAGGTTGCCCACATCGAAGTTCAAGAAACTCCAATCTACCGTCGCCCCTTTACCCGGGTCGAGTTTCGGGTTTTGGAGGTCATCAAAGGCAACTGGCAGCAGCCGACTATCGCGTTGGACTTTCTCGGTGGGGAAAGCAACGGTAGACGCTTGGCAGTGGAGGAGATGGACTATCCTAAGCTAGGCGAACATGGGATCTACTTCGTCGAATCCTTGCGCCGGCGCCAGGTTCACCCGTTGTATGGCTGGTCGCAGGGGCGTTTTGTCACCTTTGTCGATGCCGAAGGCCGCCTGCGCGTCCAGACCGCCCATGGGCAGCCCGTCACCGGACTGGAATTTACCCCTTTGAACTTTCCTAGGTTAAGCCGAGGCATCGCCAAAGGCGTTTTGACCGAACGCGCTGCCACAGCCACACAGGCCTTGTCGCTTAAAGACTTCAAACAGCAACTGCGTCAAAAATTAGACGAGATCAGCCGATGAGGCGGATTGGACTGGTCGGGTGCTTGAGCTTAAGCTGGAGCGTGGCCTTAGCTTATGTCCTAAACGGCCACCGCTGGCCGCAAGCCGAAACAAAATTTGTCTTCGAATTGGTAAACACGCGCGGGGAAACTGTCTCGCCCAGCGGTACCTCCTGGAACCTGGCTTTTGCGCAAGCGATGGCGCGCTGGAACGAGCGCACCGCTTTTACCTTCCATGGGCAGGCGGGGGTTTCTGCTGATCCCTGCCGCGACGATGGCCTAAATACCATCGGTTTTCGGCGTGACGACTGCGGCTTTGCTTTTGGGGCCTCGACCCTGGCGATTACCTACAGCAGATTTTCTCGCGGCACGCTATTAGAGACCGACATCGTGTTCAACGACAACGAAGCTTGGGACGTCTACGAAGGCCCTCTACGCACCCAAGCGGGCGATTTTACTCGGGTGGCCACCCACGAATTGGGCCACGTCCTGGGACTAGGCCACGAAGATCGAGTCCCGGCGATTATGTCCACCCTGGTAGGCGACCTGAGCTTGCCGCAAAAGGATGACCTCGACGGGGTGGCTGTGCTGTATAGCAGCCCAAACCCTGTGCCTAAACCCTGCCAAACCCCCGCTTTCCTGCCCCTGAACACTTGGGTCCAAGGCCGGCTGGAAGCGGCTGACTGCCGACGCCTAGACCTGGCGCAAAACGCTTTCGAGAGCGACGACAGCGCGGTGGATTTGTACACCTTAGACTTGCCGGCAGATGGACTGATCGTCATCCGCATGCAGTCCGAGCAACTGGACCCTTATCTGGAAATCCGGCAAGCAAGCAGAAGCTTGCTTGCCGATGACGACAGCGGCCCAGGCAACGATGCCCTGTTGCTGCTCCACCTGGCGGCGGGACGCTATCAGATCCTCGCTGGCAGCGCTTTTCCTACCCTGCAGGAAGGCGAGTATCGGCTCCAGGTCAGCATCAATTTGCACCAAGCAGCACCTGCGCGTCTAGAAGAGGATTGGTCGATCGCCATCGATGCGGTGGAGGTAGGCGGCCTTTCCTACTGGGCAAGGCTTATCCCTTATGCCAATCCCGCCGACCCCCAAGGTCTCTATTGGCGCTTGGCAAGCTATGGCCTGCGGGAAGGGGCGCCTGTCCCAGGTGCTCTCTTGCTGCCTTCGACCGATCTAGTCTTCAATCCGGTTGAGGCTTTCGGCAAGTATTTCGACGTGGTGCTTAAACGCTACCTCCACCCCCAAGACCCGGAAGGCTGGTACTGGAGACTCGATCAAGTCTTTCAGCGCTCATCCGAATAACCGTTAGGGTTTTGGCTTTGCCAACGCCAGGCATCGCGAACCATCGCTTCGATTCCCCGCTCTGCCTGCCAGCCTAGCTCTTTAGCTGCCAACGAAGGATCGGCGTAGACTTCAGCCACATCCCCAGGCCTTCGCCCGACGATGCGATAGGGGATGGCTCGGCCGCAGACCTGCTCGAAAGCGCGCACCATCTCCAACACGCTATAGCCTCCGCCGGTGCCCAAATTGTAGGTGAACACTCCGCCCGGCTGAGTACTCAGCTGTTTTTCCACCGCTTTGACGTGGGCCTTGGCCAGGTCAACGACGTGGATGTAATCGCGCACCCCCGTGCCGTCGCGCGTAGGCCAATCGCCGCCGAATATCTTAAGCTCTGGGAGCTTGCCAACCGCGACCTGGGTAATATAAGGCATCAGATTGTTCGGAATTCCCCTGGGATCCTCTCCAATCAGGCCGCTTTCGTGAGCGCCGACCGGATTGAAATAGCGCAGCAACGTGACCGTCCAAGGAAAATCAGCGCCGTCAAGATCTGCGGCAACCAAATCGCGCAGGATTTCCTCGATGAAGAGCTTGGTACGGCCGTAAGGATTGGTAGGTTTTAAAGGAAAATCCTCGCGGATGGGAACGGTGACCGGATCGCCGTACACCGTGGCCGAAGAGCTAAACACCATCCGTTTGACCCCAGCGGCAGCCATCGTCTCGCAGAGGTTGAGGGTGCCGGCGACGTTGTTCTGATAATATCGCAAAGGCTGCTGGCAAGATTCTCCCACAGCCTTCAGCCCAGCGAAGTGGACCACCACAGCGCAAGGATGACGGGCGAAAATCCGCGCCATCTCCGCGCGATCGCCGATGTCGGCAGCAAAGAACGGGATCTTTTGCCCGGCAATTTCCTCGATTCGGCGGAGAACGGCCGGTTTGCTATTGCTGAGGTTATCTACTACCACGACCTCAAAGCCGGCTGCCAAAAGCTCGATGCAGGTGTGACTGCCGATATAGCCTGCTCCGCCGGTAACCATGACCTGAGCGCCCATCGTTTGGGTTCCTATTTTTTGATGGCAACAAAACTATTTTAGCCTATCCCCGCGGATGGAAACGCGCGTGCAAGTCCTTAAGGCGCGCCTGGGCGACGTGGGTGTATATCTGGGTCGTCGAGAGGCTGCTATGCCCTAGGAGCATCTGCACCGCGCGCAAGTTGGCGCCGTGATTGATCAGGTGGGTAGCAAACGCATGGCGCAGAGTGTGCGGTGAGATCGATTTGACGATGCCTGCCTGGCGGGCATAGCGCTTGATCAAATACCAAAACGCCTGCCGGGTCATCGGCCCCCCGCGGCGGGTAACGAACAAAAACCCAGACTGGACAGTGCCCAATAGCAGCGGGCGGGATTTCGCCAGGTACTCCTCCAGCCACGCCAGCGCCTCTTCTCCCAAAGGCACTAACCGCTCTTTGCCGCCCTTGCCGAAGATCCTGGCTACACCTAGCTTTCTGTCCACCTGGTTGCTCTTCAGCCCCACTAATTCTGAGACCCGCATCCCGGTGGCATACAAGACCTCAAGCAGACAGCGATCCCTTAGCCCTAACGGCTGGGTAGGATCGGGAGCGTGCAACAGCGCCTCGACCTCAACCTCGCTTAAGGTCTCCGGAAGGCTTCGCCCCAGATAAGGAGATTCGATCCCGGTACAAGGGTCAACCTCGATCATGCCTTCCCGCGCCAGGTAATGGTAGAACTTGCGCAAAGAGGACAACAACCTAGCGCTGCTGCGGGCGCTGATCCCAGCGCGAAAACGCTGGCCTAAATACCGCGCCACATCCTCTGAGCTCGCCTCGTTCAGAGGCTTTTGCAGCCAGCTTGCAAACAGCCGCAAATCGGCGCTATAGGCTTTTAAGGTATTGGGGCTTAACCCCTCTTCCAGCCAAAGGGCGTCGGTAAAACGCCGGATCAGATCCGGCCTATCCTCGCCAGCCTTCATGGTGTAGCAACCACCGCTTGATCGCTAACGCCGCCCCTTGCAACTGGCCGCAATAGCCGCCTAGCCCAGCTTGCGCGACGACCCGATGGCAGGGAATCAGGATCGGGTAAGGGTTAGCGCGACAGGCAGCGGCAACCGCCCGAGGAGAGGTTCTGAGTTGACGCGCCAGCTCACCATAGGTGCGCACTTCCCCGCGTGGAATCTCCTCTAGCGCTTGCCATACCCGAGCGCAGAATGCCGTTCCCTGGTCAGCCAGCTCACACTCAAACTCGGTCTCAGGATGACGGAAATAGTCCCACAGCTGCTTACAGACAGCCTCCAGCCCAGCACCTACCTGAACTTCCTCCTGCCTTGGCTGGAGGTGCCAGAACAAACCGGTGACGGTCTCGCCTTGTCCCTGGATTTCCAAGACCCCGCAAGGGGTGCGCAACACTTGCCGCATGCGGGGACCGGCAACGGCTGTCGAGCGCCACCGAACCGCCATCAGCCAATTTAACCGTTTCCTTCCCCTTTCGCCGCGGTCTGGATTTTTTCTTTGATCCGCGCCGCCTTACCGCGCAGCTGGCGCAGATAATACAGCTTGGCTCGGCGCACCTTACCGCGGCGCTTGACGACGATTTCCTCAACCAGCGGGCTGTATAACGGAAATACCCGTTCTACCCCTTCGCCGTGGGAAATTTTGCGCACCGTAAAAGAAGAATTGAGACCGCGATTGCGCTTGGCGATGACGATCCCCTCAAACGCCTGTAAGCGCTCCCTATCCCCTTCTTTCACCTTAGTCTGCACCACCACAGTATCGCCCGGGCGAAAATCCGGAATCGATTTGCCGAGCTTTTGGATTTGCTCTTTCTCGATCTGCTCAATGATATTGCTCATCTTGTCGCTCCATCTCGCGTTTAAATTCTTCTAACAAAGCCTGTTCCTCCACCGTCAGCTTGCGCTTAGCCAACAGATCCGGCCGCTTCAGCCAGGTCCTCCCCAGCGCTTGCTTGCGGCGCCAGCGTGCGATCGCCTGATGATCCCCGCTGAGCAACACCTCCGGTACTCGCCGCCCGTCGATCTCTTCCGGCCGGGTATAGTGAGGATGATCCAGTAGTCCATCCGCATAAGAGTCCTGCTGCGCCGATTCGGCATCGCCTAATACCCCTGGCAACAGTCGAGTTATCGCATCGATCACCACCAGCGCAGCCAACTCACCGCCCGAGAGCACATAATCGCCGATCGACCACTCTGCATCGATCTCGCTCTCCAGCAAGCGCTGGTCGATGCCCTCATAGCGCCCAGCCACCAGGATCAGCCCTGCCATCCTGGCAAACTGCATTACCGCTGCTTGATCTAAGCGCCTGCCCTGAGGGGACAGGTAAATCACTGGCGTTCCTTCGGCTGCTGCAGCTCTCGCCGCCTGAATCGCATCCCTGAGCGGCTGGACCTTCATCACCATGCCTGGCCCGCCGCCATATGGGCGATCATCCACGGTGCGGTGGCGATCGCGCGCAAAATCGCGCGGATTCCACAACACCAAGCGCATCAATCTCTGCTCCCGTGCTCGCCCGGTGACCCCGAACCGCAAGGCCTGATCGACCAGGTCTGGAAACAAGGTAATCACGTCAAAGCGCATCAGTAATAATTGGGGTCCCAGTCCACCCGAATCGTACCGGTTTCGAAATCCAGCTCGCGGATCACCCGCTCGCGTAGCCAAGGAATCAGGATTTCTTTACCGCCAGGTCCACGCACGATCAACACGTCGTTCGCACCCGTCTCTAGCAGGTCAATCACCTGTCCCAGCGAGTGATCGGCCAGATCGACGACCTCCAACCCGATCAGATCGATCCAGTAAAACTCGCCTGGCGGCAGCTCAGGCAATTGGGATCGGTCAATGCTGATCTTAGCGCCGCGCAAGGCCTCTGCTTCTTCCCGAGTATGAATGCCTTCTATCGCCGCCACCACTGCCCGCCCCTGCCGGCGCCCAGCCAACACCGTCACCTGAAACCGGCTACCCCGATGTTCTAGCTCCCACGGCAAATAATTCAGGATGTTTTCCTTGGGATCGGTGTAGGAGCGTATCCTCACCCATCCCTGAATGCCGAACGCCCCGGAGATCTCACCGACTGGTACGCGCTTCACCTCGCTTAAGCAGCCGCTTGTTCGGAAGAGGTTTGCGCCAGCTTGCGCCATTCGCGCAGCAAGCTCTTGACCCGGTCGGTCATCTGGGCACCGCGCCCGAGCCAAAACTCGATCCGTTCCATGTTGAGATTAAGCCGCTCCGGGCCGCCTTCCACGAGCGGATTGAAGTAGCCCACCCGCTCGATATGCCGACCGTCGCGTTTGGCGCGACTGTCGGCCACTACCACGTGATAAACAGGACGTTTATGCGTCCCTGCGCGTGCCAAACGAATTTTCACCATAAGATTTCAATCTCGCTCGTTATTGTTTCACAAATCGCTGCAAATTAACCGCCACATTCTACCGATTTTCTCTGTCATGTTAAGACGCAATTTATCCACCCAAGTGCTTTAGGAGGTAATCCAGCCACAGGCTCCCAAGTTTTTCCTGCACCGTATTCTGGCGTAGCCTGCCATGGAGGTGGTCGAAGTCTACCCGATCTAGCTCCTGATCCTGGTTGTAGCACGAATAGACAAAGTACTCTTGCCCAGTGTTCGGGTCGATATGCCGGCACAGGCACTGGCCACAGACCCCTTTCAGCATGCACTGCATGGGCGAGTTGATCGAGCCGATCGCAGCGTGCCGCTGATTCAGATAAGGCGCAAGCACTCCTAGCCGGGCTTCTTTAACCGCGCGCATCATGCGGTCTGAGCCGATCACGATCAGATGTTCGACGTCGTCGAGGTGGATCGGGGTCGGCCCAAGTTCGCCGCGGGCATAAGCGAGCAAAGCCTCTACTAGATTGCCGACAAAGCTCTTGTCCTGTGGCCGGTTAGGCTGAATCGGCTGATTGCCAGGTAAGGCATCGACCGCCCACACCACTAGATCCGAGGCTTCCTCAATCTCCTTCATCTTAAACACGTCGCGGTTTGAGCGATAACCGGCAAAATACAGCACTTGATTGCCGGCTGCTTTAAGCGCTCTGCCGATGGAAAATAGCACCGCGTTGCCCAATCCTCCGCCGACTAAGAGCACCGTGCGGCCGGCAGGGATGTCGGTCGGCGCGCCCGTCACCCCCATCACCACCAACGGATCGCCCGGCTGCCAGAAGGCACACAGTTTGGACGAGCTTCCCATCTCCAGCACGATCAGGGAAATGACCCCTCGCTCTTTGTCCACCCGTGCCCCGGTCAGCGCCAGCCCTTCGGCGACCAGTTTGGTCCCTAAGCTCACAGGGGCAAGCGCCTCGAAGTTCTGGATCCGGTAAAACTGGCCTGGGGCAAAGTGCTTGGCAGCTTGCGGGGCTTTGACCACCACCTCGACGATGCTCGGGGTCAGGCGCACCACTTCTACGATCTTCGCCTGCAAAAGCTCGTCCAACCGCTTGCTCAACGCCTCCCAGGCCTGTTCGCGTTCAGCTTGCAAGGCAGGATCTTGCGCGGCAAGCTCGGCTTGGAACAAGCGCACGATATGCGGGTAGCTGTCCTTAGCCGAGGCCATTGCCCGCACGACATTGCCGGCGTAGATTGGGTGATTGTCGCCGTAGAAGGTGATGAACTTGCCACCGCGCCGATACGAGGTAAACGGCGCCGGGCGGCTGAGTTTGGGATAAAGCAACTCGTCTTCGACCGGCTGGAGCTCCGGAATAGTATCGACCCACTCGGGGACGAACGGCCGATAATATTTGCCCTGCATCTCGAAGGTACCGGGGTGTTCTTCCTCATAGAGGATATTGGGCGAGGTCCCAGCCGCGATCATCAGGCTGCGCAGCGGAACTTCAACCACCGCCTCATCGGCCAGCCGCTTGAACTTGACAGCGTTCAAGTGACCGCAAGCGTCCGCCACCGCCTCTAGCGGCACCATGCCTTCGGCCAATCCGATCCCCTCCTCGAGCGCCTTTTGGATCTCCTCATGGTTCTCGCGGTACGCAGGCGAGTGTTTCAGCTCGCGGCGGTAAAACACCGTCACCCCACCCCACCGATTAAGGAGCGGCAGGAAATCGGGAACCTCGCCAGCGGCCTCGGCACGCCTGCGTTCGGCGCGAATCGCCCGCCCGTGTTCTAGGAATTCATCGAGGATGGTCAGCTCCTCTTGGTCAAAGCCTGCGCGCACGCGCGCCTCGCCCAGCTCGGCGACTAGCCTCTCGTAGCGATCCAACATCTTCTCCACCTGGACCGGATAATAGGCTAGAAGCTCGGTGGCGGTGTCGATCGCGGTCAACCCCCCGCCGATGACCCCTGCCGGCAGCCGCACCTGCAGGTTAGCGAGCGAAGAGGGTTTGCCTGCCCCGGACAACTGCAGCGCCATGAGGAAATCGGAAGCCTGACGGATACCGCGGATCAGATTGTTCTTTAAGGGGATGAGGGAGGGTTTACCGGCACCGCAAGCGATGGCAATATGGTCAAAGCCCAAATCCCAGGCTTCGTTGACGGTGAGCGTGCCGCCGAAGCGTACCCCACCGTAGAGGCGAAAATGGCGCCGCCTGGCTAAAGTCAGGTAGATCAGCCTGAGGAAATTCTTGTCCCAGCGCGCGGTGATGCCGTATTCGGCCACCCCGCCAAACCCCAACACCGTGCGCTCGTTTAAGTCTTCGTAGAGCTCGTCGACCTCGCGTATCGGCGCCGGGGGCTGGTCGCCGTCCCACAGCCAACGCTTAGGCAGCGGCTCGATTTTCAAACCATCGATCCCGACAACCCCAAACCCCTCGTTCAACAGATAGTGGGCCAGCGTGTAGCCCGCCGGCCCCATGCCGACCACCAGCGCGTTCTTGCCGTGGTATGGCAAAGCGTACGGGCGCTTGACATTGAGCGGATTCCAGCGCGTCAAGAGACTATAAATCTCAAACCCATACGGCAATGCCAGCACCTGCCTTAAGACGTGGGTCTCGATCAAGGGAATATTGACCGGTTCAGTCTTCTGGTAAATGCACGCCTTCATGCACTCGTTGCAGATCCGATGGCCGGTGCCTGGAAGTAAAGGATTGTCGATCATGATCAAGGCCAACGCGCCTAGGTCATCGCCTTGGCGCTTGAGCCAGTGCATCTCGGAGATCTTCTCACCTAAAGGACAGCCGATCTGCGGCTGGCCAAACGGGCTAAGCTTGAACTTGCCGGTCTTTTTGTCCCGCATTCCTTTGGCGCACGAGTCGGTATCGCGCTCATGGCAATAGATGCAGTGGTCGACCTCGTATAACACCGGACGCAGCTTCAGGTAGCGGCTATCGGTCAGGGAAAACCCAACGCGCTGGCGGTGATGCCCCTTAGGGGCAGTCCAAACCGGTATCCCGGCCCGCTCGGTCAGTTCGTATTCGACGAGGTGATTCGGATCGGTGCGCTTGGGAAATTTAAACGCCAGCCAGCCTGCCACTTTAGGCTGCACCTTAGGGTGGTAAGCGGCCGCGGCGGTCCAACGCAGCGCGCATTCATACAGCGCTGCGGCGAATTCTGAAGGGGCAAGCGCAAGCGTTGTCTCAAACCTGGCGCTTGCTTCCGGATGGGCGGCCAGTTGTCGCCTGAGCTTGGCGATCTCGTCCGCTGCCGGCGCTTGGGCAAGGTCTTTGAGCTTGACCGAAATCTCTGCCACCTGTTGCTCTAGGTCCGCTTCGGCCCCAGCACCGAGCGCTGCTACCAGCGCCGAAAAGCCCGCCTCGACCGACTCGATCTCCCAGTTTTCCACCTCCCTGGCCAAACGCGCGGCGTGCTGGCCGACGATTTCCTTGCGGTAACGCAGCACCGTCGCCAGCTCTGCCTCGACGCGCTGGCGCTGGGCAGCACACGCCGCCTCGACCTGAAACAGCTTGGCCAAGAAGCTGCTCACATACGGCGCCATCGCCACCAGCAACGCGGAAATTTCCTTGGCCGTCATGCCTTCGCATTGGCACGCGCGGTAGGCTGAAAACTGCGCCCACAGCTCAGGCGCGCGCTCGGCGACCAAGCGCTCAAACGCCAAAAGCAACGCCTCAAGCCGCGCGGGATCGTACAGGTCGGGGTAGGAAAATCCTGGGATACCTAGGCGCATAACCGATCAAAGCGTTTAAAAAAGCAGAATATTATACTTGACTTGCGCACAGAAGGCGAGTTACGCCATCCTCCTGCCGGACCGAAAGTACTTGACCAAATACGTCAGTTTGTGACCGCCAAAAGCAGCCTATTTTGTCTTGCCCGTTGGAGGCTTGGAGATAAGTCTTTGATTCTCAAGTATCCAAAAATATGGCACAAGAGTTGCTTAATTAAAAGCGAACGTTTAACTTCAACCTAAAGGAGAGAGCGATGTCCAGACAACAAGGTTTTACCCTGATCGAACTGATGATCGTGGTGGCGATCATCGGGATCTTGGCCGCAATCGCTATCCCTGCCTATCAGGACTACACCATCCGCTCCCAGGTATCGGAGGGGCTAAACCTAGCGGCAGGCGCCAAGACCGCAATAACGGAATTCTACAACAACAAGGGGACTTTCCCTAGCACCAACGCTTCGGCAGGCTTGGCTACTGCAACTTCCATCCAGGGCAGCTATGTCACTCAGGTGAATGCTGGTGGGGGTAAAATTACAGTGACTTATGGCAACAATGCCAACACCAAAATCAGCACTAAAAAACTAGTGATTTCGGCTGTAACTACTACCGGTAGCGTCAAGTGGACCTGTGGAGCTTCAGGTACAGACATCGACAAAAAATACGTCCCTACCAACTGCCGTTAAAGCTGCCTCCAAGCCCCGCTTCGGCGGGGCTTTCCACCCCCGATGAGGAGATCGTCGATGGATAAAAACTTAGGTTTTACCCTGATCGAACTGATGATCGTGGTGGCGATCATCGGGATCTTGGCCGCAATCGCTATCCCTGCCTATCAGGACTACACCATCCGCTCCCAGGTATCGGAGGGGTTAGGCTTGGCCGGGCCGGTCAAGACTGCGGTGATGGAGTACTACAGCCTTCACGGGAGTCTGCCGACCAACAACGCCTCTGCGGCGATCACCTCGGCGACCAGTATCGCTGGCAGCTATGTCAGCCAGGTGGCGATCAACTCTGGGGTAATCGAGATCACCTACGGTAACCAGGCCAACTTCCTCATCAGCGGCAGGAAACTGCTGCTGTCAGCCACTCCTCAAGCGGGTCAGTTGCTCGCCTGGACCTGCAAACCGGATACTTTTCCAACCCGCTACCTGCCTACCGCCTGCCGCTGATGCCTTATCGGCTACCTGCCGGCACCGGGCTGATTTTGCTGCTTTTGGCAGGTGCCGGCGTTTACATCCCCGGGCTTGCTGGCGGATTTATCTTCGACGATTTTCCTAACCTGCTCGACAATCCTGCCCTGTGTGATCTTGCCGCTGGCGCTAGTGGACTGTGGCAGGCTGCTACCGGCTTTGCTGCCGGTCCCACCCACCGCCCCCTGACCATGCTCAGTTTCGCCGTTCAGGTCCAAACCACCGGCTTTGCCCCCTGGCCCATGAAGCTGGTTAATCTGCTCCTCCATCTGAGTAACGGCGCCCTGCTTTTTTTCCTAGTGCGCCGCCTCGCCACCTACGCGGCGATCCGAGAAAAAGCAGGCTGGCACGGCGGGCCGGAGGGACTGGCGCTGGCAGTCACCGCAGCCTGGCTATCGGCGCCGGTGAATGTGAGCTCGGTCCTGTACGTGGTGCAACGCATGGAACTCTTGGCCGCCCTGTTCACCCTAGCCGGCCTCCTCGGCTACGTTGCCGGGCGCGAGCGCTTGTTGCAGGGCAACCGGCGCGGCCTGTTCGGGTGCTGGGCAGGGCTAGTGGTGGGCACGGGGCTAGGCACCTTGGCCAAAGAGAGCGCTGTCTTGACGCCGCTGTACGCCTTCGTCATCGAGATCGCAGTGTACCGCTTCCGCACCCCGGATAAGCGGCGCGATCCTCATTTGCTTATCCTTTATGCCTTGCTCTTAGTAGCGCCCGCTATCATAGGGCTGATCTGGCTGATGCCGGGATTGCAGTCGGGCCAGGCGTATGCCGGGCGGCCGTTTGATCTGACCCAACGCCTGTGGACTGAAGGCCGAGTTCTGTGGAATTACCTTGCCTGGATCCTATTTCCCCGCCCTTCGGCGTTAGGCTTTTACCACGACGACTTTCCGCTTTCGACCGACTGGCTCCACCCTTGGACCACTCTGCCGGCTGCGCTAGGGCTCTTGGCGCTAGTTGGATTGGGTTGCTGTTTGATCCGTCGGCTGCCGCTTTCCGCCCTCGGCATCCTTTGGTTCCTAGCCGGCCACACGCTCACGGCCACGCTCATTCCGCTCGAGCTAGTCTTCGAGCACCGCAATTATCTCCCTGCTTTGGGGATTCTGCTGGCTACGCTGTCCGCCGCGCTTACCGTCCGCCTGCCTTTGGCGATTGCGCGCCAAGCAGCAGCTTGGGCGTGGATCTTCCTAGTTGGCCTGGAAACTGTCCTGATGTCGGCCACTTGGGGGAATCCGGTGATGTTGGCGCAGACGATCGCCGCCTACCATCCAAACTCGCCGCGAGCCAATTATGAACTTGGGCTGAGCTTGACGCGGTTTTTCCAAGATCCCGCTTCCGCTGGCTTCCGCCAAGGTTTTACGGCCCTAGAAAAAGCAGCCGAGCTACCTGGTGCCGGTTTACTACCAGATCACGCGTTAATTTTTCTCGCTAGCCGCCACGGGCTGGCGATCGAAGAACGCTGGTGGCAAAGGATGTACCAGCGGGTCACAATGCGGCTTCTCGCAAGTGAGGATCTAAACGCCCTCTACCACTTGATCCGCTGCCGTCTCGACCACTTATGCTCCTTCTCTGCAGAGCGCTTAGGCGAAGTTCTCCAAGCGGCAGTCTTGGCTCATCCAAACCACAGCGCACTCATCACCCTGTATGCCAACTACGCTGCCAACCTGGCCCACGATTTTTCACTGGCATTAGAGCTGATGCACCAGGCGGTGGCGCTCCAGCCGCGTAACCTCCAGTACTGGAGCAACCTAGCCCGGCTGCAGATCGCCCTTGGTCAAGAACAAGCGGCGCGCTATAGCTTGGAGCGGATCGCTGAGTTGGCCAGAAAGCCGCCCCGCCAACTCATTGCCTCCTTCCAGCAACGCTTTGGCAGACCATGGCGATCTCCTTACGCCTTCTAAGATGCCTAAGAGAGACCACCCTGCTTGCAGGGATTGCCTGGTGGGTGCTATTGAGCAGCGCTTGGATGGCGTACAGCTTAGGTCTTGCGGGCACTTTCATATTTGACGATTGGAGCAACCTGGAAATCCTCGGTCATTTCGGCCGTATCGACACCCGTCACGAGCTGATCACTTATCTCTTGTCAGGCATTGCTTCGCCTTTAGGCAGACCAGTGGCGATGGCAAGCTTTCTGCTCGATGCCGATACTTGGCCTGCCGACCCGGTCCGCTTTAAACAAACCAATGTGCTGATTCACCTGCTCAACGGGACTTTACTTTGCGCGCTGATTTTTAAGCTTCTTAAGCTGCATTCGGCGGGTCTTAGGCGAGCTGCCTGGACTGCCATGCTGGCAAGCGGAATTTGGCTGTTGCATCCGTACTTGGTCTCTACCAATTTATATGCCGTGCAGCGCATGGCTCAGCTGGCGGCGACTTTCACGCTCGCAGCGATGTTGTGCTACCTGGCTGGACGCAAGGCGTACCACATCGGTCGACCATTTGCCGGCCAGCTCTGGCTTTGGGGCGGGGTTTTGGGTTTTGGCGCACTCGGCGTGCTGAGCAAGGAGAATGCAGCACTTCTGCCTCTGTTCTTGATGGTTTTGGATGCTACCGCGCTGCGCCCGCTCTCCCTTCCACAAACGCCTGGATTTCGGCTCTGGCGCGGCATCGCCGTTTTTTTTCCCGCCGCAGCCCTAATCTGGATGCTGGCTGCCCAGTTGCCAGCTTTAATTTCGAACGACTCCCATGGACGCCCGTTCACCCTTTGGGAAAGACTGCTGACTGAAGGACGCATCTTGTGGAGGTATCTTGGCGACCTTTTCATCCCTAAAGCCTATACCTCTGGCCTGTTCAACGATGCAATTAAAATTTCTCACGGACTGCTCAGCCCACCTACTACCTTGCTGGCCTGGACCGGGCTGGGATTACTTACGTGGCTTGCGGTCTGGCTGCGCCAGCGCCGACCGCTTGTGAGCTTGGCCTTAGGCTTTTATCTGAGCGGGCACTTAATCGAGTCTACCGTCATCCCATTAGAGCTGGCTTTCGAGCACCGCAATTATTTGCCGGCGGTGTTTCTATTTTTGCCTTTGGCGTGGCTGCTTACCGCACCTGGAAATACTCGGTTGCGCTTTGTTTTGATAAACGGTATGTTAATAATTTTAGGAGCACTAACCGCTTTCCATGCCAATCTTTGGGGCAAACCCTTCCTGCAAGCCCTGACCTGGGCAGAAACAAATCCGAACTCAGCACGTGCCAAGATCCACCTAGCCCAGCATTGGCTAGAAACCGACAACCTCAAAGCTGCACGCGATCTGATCGAACAAGTTACCGCTCGCTATCCGCAAGACCTGGCCGCCCAAGTCGCTCGCTTTGGAATCCGCTGTCGGATGAATGCCTTAAATCCTGCAGACCTTGAGACCATGATCTACCTGTTCCGCACAGCAGACAGTGCCAACCCAGTAGTTCGGCATCAACTCGAGCAGGTCTTGATCACGTTGGAATCCGATGCCTGTTCCTCAGCGGCTACCGATAGCTTATCCCGCCTTATCGCGGCAGGTCTCCAAAACGAGGCCGCCTCTGGTCCCTGGCGCCAACTACTGCTTAACCACAAAGCCCAGGGCGCGCTACGCATCGGCGCAACTGCTGACGCACTAGCACTGCTCTTGGAAAGTCTAAATGCCAATCCTGGAGAGGAGGCTACTTTGTCTGCCGCTTCCCTGCTGGCGACCCATCGCGCCTACCAGGAGGCTCTCGCGCTGCTACAAGCTGCACCACCTGCGCCCACCGTCACCTTAAGCGATGTCAGCAGCCTGCGCCGCCTTTGGTTATTGCGCTCTGGTTATTACCAGTACGAGCAAGCCGCCTTACAAGCAAAGATCCAAGCCGACCTCGAGCAAGAGCGCCGGGATCAAGGCGCAAATGCCAGCCAACTGCAATCACCGAGTCAACCGCGCGCCGGCGATGTCGGCGCATACTTCCGCCACTGAGATGTCAACCCCAATCTGCATCCTGCCCGGACTTGACATTCGTTGGGATAGCGCCATCCACGATTAACTTACCCAATAGCCTAGCCCAAGCAGCAAAACCAAGCCGACGAGCGCCCAGCCGATCCGGTGGATATGCCGATAAATCGCCTGTTCTAGACGCTCGCCGCCGAAAGCGATAAGCCCTGCCACCAGAAAAAACCGGCCCCCGCGCCCGATGAGCGAAGCAAGCAGAAAAGGCACCGGAGGCATAGCTAAAGTGCCGGCGGCAAGGGTAAATAGCTTGTACGGGATCGGGGAAAAGCCAGCCACCAGCACCGCCCAAAACCCAAACTGTTGGAACCACCCTTTGACGGTCAGATACGCGTCCCAATAGTGCCAGGCTTGCAGCCAGGGTATCATCAGCGAGAAGAAAAAATAGCCCAGCGCATATCCACACAGCCCTCCTAGCACTGAGGTGACAGTGGTCAAGGCAGCCAACCCAAACGCGCGCTTAGGCTGAGCCAACGCCATCGGCACCAGGATGAGATCCGGCGGCAGCGGCGCAAATATCGCCTCGGCAAAGCTCAATGCCGCCAGATACCATTTTGCATGGCGGTGGCGCGCATAGCCGAGCGCTGTTTGGTAGAGGCGGTCGAACATCAGCCTAGCCCTTCGAGCAGGGGGACGAATTTGACGCGCTCGATGTGTTCGACTTCATACCCAGTATGGGTACGGGTGACGCGCTTGAGCACCTGCTCTGGGCCTTGGCTGACCGGAATGACCAATACCCCACCTGACCCAAGTTGTTGCAGCAAGGCGCTGGGAATCTCGCGTGCGGCTGCAGTCACTACGATGGCATCATAAGGGGCATGTTTCGGCCAGCCCCAACCGCCGTCGCTGTGCTCGTATTTGACGTTGTAAATTTTCAGGTCATAGAGGCGGAAGCGGGCCTTTTTCTGCAACGCCTCGATCCGCTCGACGGTATAGACAGTCCCAACTAAGCGGGCTAGGATCGCCGTCTGATACCCAGAGCCAGTTCCGATCTCTAGGACTTTTCCCGGACGGCGCTGGCCGATGGTCAGTTCAGTCATGCGGGCGACCGTATAAGGCTGGGAAATCGTCTGGCCGAAACCGATCGGCAAGGCAGTATCCTCGTAGGCTCGGCTCGCCAGCGCTTCGTCTACGAACAGATGCCGAGGCACTTGCGCCATCGCCTCCAGTACCCCAGGGTGGAAGATTCCCTGCGCTTTAAGACGCTCGATCATCCTTTCGCGGGTACGGCGGGATGTCATCCCTATCCCGTCTCGATGAACGCTCACATCAAAGCCCCTTCGGTAACCAGTTGGCGATCGCATCGATGGCCGAGTAACGGGTTAGATCGATCTGCAACGGGGTCACCGACACGCAGCGCGAACGGATCGCGTAAAAATCCGTCCCGGGTCCGGCATCCTGCTCGGGACCTGCCGGACCTACCCAATAAACGGTGCGCCCGCGCGGGTCGGTGGCCTTGATCACCGGTTCAGCCCTATGCCGCTGTCCTAGCCGGGTAGACTGAAATCCTCGGATCTCTGTCAAGGGCAGATTCGGGATATTGACGTTGAGAATGGTGTCGGCAGGCAAAGGCTTGCGCTGGACCTGGTCTAACAGCTTCAGGGCGATCGCTACCGCCGTGTCGAAATGGAACGGCTCCTCGCCGGCCAAAGACAAAGCCATCGCCGGAAATCCCAAAAAGCGGCCTTCGGTAGCCGCAGCCACCGTGCCAGAATACAAAACGTCATCGCCTAAATTGGCACCGTGGTTGATGCCGGCTAGGACCATGTCGGGCTCGTCCTCGAGCAGACCGGTGATGGCGAGGTGAACGCAGTCGGTGGGGGTGCCATCGACCCGGTAGAACCAGTTTTCGGTCCGGCTGATCCGAAGCGGTCGGTCTAGGGTCAGGGAATTGCTCGCGCCGCTTCGATCCCGGTCTGGTGCGACTACCGTCACTCGCACTGTGCGGCTTAAGGCCGAAGCTAAGCGAATCAGCCCTTCGGCGGTGTAACCATCATCGTTGCTCAGCAAAATATGCATCGGCTTACCGTAGGATAAACGGTTTCATTTTACCTAAGTTGCTTGCTAATGCAGCCAAAATTATGGCAGCGAAATCCCGCGGATACGCCGGTAGAGTTCCAGCGCATAAGAATCGGTCATGCCGGAGATAAAGTCTGTCGCCTTGAGCGCCCGCTGATAGGGCGACAAGGCGCCAAAGTCCTCATTTCCTCCTGGCAGCAAGCGCAGCAAGGTAAGCGCACGGGCGCTGGGTTTACCCGCGGCTTGCGCCTCGATCGCGCCGAGGAAAGCTGAAAGCAGCCCGGCGATCACCTCGAAGCCGCACACCTTGACCTCCGCTGCTGCTTGGCAGTGATACACCTGGCGTTCGGCCAAGTCTTTGAACGCGCCAAACTCGCAGGCATGCTCGATGCAAGCGGTCAAAGGAGCATCGAATGCGCCGCGCAGCAAAGCCTCATACTGGTCTTCAAACACCGCTACCGTCTCCTGAATCAGGCGATCGATCGTCAACGCACGAAAGTAGGCTGCCTGCTGGGCAGGATCGGCAAACGTTTGCGCGCGCTGTTTTGGGGTCAAAAAAGGCGCATGCAGGGCTTTTAGCTGGTCAAATGCGACGACCCCGGTTTTAAACCCATCTTCCACGTCGATCACGTGGTAGCAGATGTCGTCGGCAGCCTCCACCAAAAACGCCAACGGATGGCGAAACCAGGCCAGCCCAGGGCCGGGCTTGGAAAGCAGGCCGGTCTCGGCAGCGATCTCGGTAAACCATGGAACTTCGCTTTGGAAGCATCCAAGCTTACGCCCGGAGATCCCCTGGCGCTGGCTGTCAGCCACCGCCGAAATGCGGGGATATTTGGTAAATACCGCCAAACAGGCGCAGGTTAACTGCATCCCCCCAGGCTGGGTTGGATTTTGCAGGCGGCACAATACGCGCAACCCCTGGGCATTGCCCTCAAACTCCAATAGGTCCTGGGCTTCGGCTTCAGTCAGTTGGGAAATTCCTGGCCAGCTGGCGAACCATTCGCGGATAGCGTCCTCGCCGGCATGGCCGAACGGCGGGTTGCCGATGTCGTGCGCCAGGCACGCCGCAGCCACTAGAGTGCCTACGTCTTGCGGAATCACCACATCGGCCAGCTCAGGTTCGCGCTTCAAGATCACCTCAGCCGCAAGCATCCCCAAGGACCTACCGACGCTTGCCACCTCTAGGCTGTGGGTGAGGCGGGTGCGCACGTAATCGCTTTTCGCCAGCGGGAAAACCTGAGTTTTGTCCTGCAAGCGCCGGAAAGCAGAGGAAAAGATCAGGCGGTCGTAATCGCGCGTAAATTCGGTGCGTGGCGAAGGTGCCTTAGCAAGCGCTGCCGGTCTCCCTAACCTTTTCGTCGAAAGCAGGCGGCGCCAATCCATCCGCATATCGCTTGTCCGTTTTATAATGCCCAAAAACCTAAACTAAAAGGTCTTAAAATGAACATTAAAATCCAAATTCCAACCGACGGCGACAAAATCCGCGTCAACCCAGATTTTTCCTTGGAGGTACCAGATGCTCCCATCATCCCCTTTATCGAGGGAGACGGGATCGGCGTCGACATCACTCCGGTGATGCGACAGGTGGTCGATGCGGCAGTAGCCAAAGCTTACGGCGGAAAACGCAAGATCGCCTGGATGGAGGTCTATGCCGGTGAAAAAGCCAACCGCCTCTACGGCGAGGACGTTTGGCTGCCGCAAGAGACCATCGATGCAATCGCCGAGTTTGCGGTAGCCATCAAAGGCCCGCTGACTACCCCGGTCGGCGGCGGCATCCGCTCGCTCAACGTGACCTTGCGGCAGGTGTTGGACCTTTACGTCTGCCTGCGCCCGGTGCGCTATTTTCAAGGCGTCCCAAGCCCGGTCAAACACCCAGAGCGGGTCGATATGGTCGTCTTTCGGGAAAACTCCGAAGATGTCTATGCCGGCATCGAGTGGCCGGCAGGTTCGCCTGAGGCGGACAAAGTCATCGCCTTCTTGCAGCGAGAGATGGGGGTCACCCAAATCCGCTTTCCTAAGCACTGCGGCATCGGCATCAAGCCGATCTCGGAGCAAGGCAGCAAGCGCCTGGTGCGCCGCGCTTTGCGCTATGCGCTCGAGCACGATCGGCGCTCGGTCACTTTGGTCCACAAGGGCAACATCATGAAGTTTACCGAAGGGGCATTTCGCGCGTTTGGGTATGAGGTCGCACGCCAGGAGTTCGGCGCTACCCCATTAGATGGCTGGCCCTGGCACGTGATCCAAAACCCACGCACCGGGCGGCAAATCGTGGTCAAAGACGTCATCGCCGATGCTTGCCTCCAGCAGATCTTACTCCGCCCAGAAGAATACGACGTGATCGCTACCCCTAACCTCAACGGCGATTATCTCTCCGACGCCCTCGCCGCCCAGGTAGGTGGAATCGGCATGGCCCCAGGTGGCAACCTATCCGATCGGGTCGCCCTGTTCGAAGCCACCCACGGTACCGCTCCCAAGTATGCCGGCCAGGACAAGGCCAACCCCAGTTCCCTAATCCTGTCGGCAGAGATGATGCTGCGCCATCTAGGCTGGCACGAAGCCGCCGAGCTCATCGTAGCCGGCCTTGCGCGGGCAATCCAGGCCAAGACCGTCACCTACGATCTGGCCCGGCTGATGGAGGGCGCTACCGAAGTCAGCTGTTCCGGCTTTGGCCAGGCGATCATCGCGCACTTAGGTTAGTCGAGCACGTTGTGACCGCGGTTGCGCATGCACTGGATGTAGACTCGCTTGTAGCGCTCCTCAGCGCTCAAGCCTTGCCAGGTACCAGCGCTCATGCCTCCCAACCCAGCTCCCCAAGCAGCGCCTTTGCCTGGCGCTCCCGCTAAGGCGCCGACGACCGCGCCGGTGGCCGCCCCGATAGCGCCGCCTGCCAATCCGCCCTTGACCGCTTCTTCCCAAGTGCCCCCTGAGGCTTGCTTGGCCAGCTGCTGGCATTCGGCCAAATCCTGCTGGATCCGGTGGGCATTGGGATCGTTGTAGGGGTCGACGGTAGGACGCCAGGTCCCATAACTGGCACAGCCTACCGTACTAACTAGACAACCGATGACGATGAGCTTTTTCATGCGTTCTCCTTGAGTCAAAGTCTAAGTTTGAGACTAACCTTAAGCGCTTAAGTTCGGCTATCGCTGCCTGTTGGAAGGCGCGGTTGGCATAGGTTACCATGAACATTAGGGCAAAATAACCGCACGGCAAAACCGGCGCGCCTGAAGATTCCCGCAGGCGGTAATACGGCACGTTAGGGCGGCGGTGGTGGTGAGCATGGCAAGCCAGGCCCAACAGCAAATAGGTCGAACACCAGGTATCGGTACGCCAAGGAACGGGGGTCAGTCCCCAGTGCTGAACGTAGTTGATCGCCTCCAGATTGCGCACTGCCATCAACGCCTGGAGACTGAACGCAACCAGCGGCAACCACCCAAACCCCCACCCGATCGCAACCAGCAAGCCGAGCTCGGCGATCACCCCCTGCAGCACCCGATGGTGCAGCCAGCGCCAACTCAGCTGGAAGTTCAGTCCCAATCTTTGGCATTCTAGGCGCCAGGCGCTTTTGAATTGGGCTACCACCGTACGCTTCCAAAATTCTCGGTAGCTTTCTCCTAACCTGGCAGTGGCCGGATCTTCCAGCGACCCGGCGCGGCGGTGATGGCCGCGCAGATGCTCAGTGTAAAAATGCTCGTAGCAGCACAAAACCAACACCAAGCGCCCGACTGCGCGCAGCCAGGCGCTTGGGCGGTGGATCAGCTCGTGGGCGGCGATCACGCCGATCGCTGCGTTACTGCCGAATAAAAATTTCACCACTACCAAGGCGGCTAACGTGTCGGCCAACCCTCGGAGCGAATCGAGGCGCCAGGCTTGGCTTTGGATCAGGAGCAGCCAACTGGTACCGAGAAATAGCCCTGCCAGCACTACCGGTAACCACGCCAGCCCAGGCGCATGTCTAGTCACTTTCACCTGCCGACCCGCCTTAAGGCCAAAATAATCAGCCGCCACCGGACCGAGCATAGGCACCAGCCACAACCAAGCCTCCCCGGCAGAATGGGGCGCACTGAGGAGGAATCCTAGGCAAGTCAAGGGAATCAGCAAAGCAGCGCAATAACGCCAATCATTCTTTGTCACGGTAAGGGCTTTATGCTATTTTGCTGTCTACCATCGCTTGAAAGCTTACCACGCCAAACGCATTCTATGGCTCACAAAATCTATCTCGGTTTGTGCACCACTTATCACGATCCAGCCATTGCCGTCGTAGACGGGGAAGGGGCGGTAGTATTTGCCGAGGCCACCGAGCGCTGCCTGCAAGCCAAGCGCGGGCTAAATTGTCCCCCCGATCCTTTGCTCCAGGTCACCGCTTGGTTACAGGATTACTGCGACCCCCGTGCCGAATGGCTAATCGCCAGCAATTGGTTCTCGAGACGGCCTTGGTATGAAGCCGCGAGCCGCTTCCTAGGCTACTTTCGCCCGTCGGGGCTAGTGGCCAAAGGCTACCGCGATCGTTCCACGTTTTTAGAAAAGTACAAACTCTTCCATATGCTCGCCTGCCAGAACGCTAGCCTCCCTTTGGGCGGGGTCAACCTAGTGCGCCGGGCGTGCGAATATTTTCCTAACACCCGCTTGCGCTTTTGCCATTTCGACCATCACGACTGTCACGCCGCCTTAGCCTGTTTTTCTAGCCCGTTTACCGAGGCCGCCTGCCTAATTCTGGATTCTTACGGGGAACGGGGATCGCTAGCTGCCTACCGCTATGGCGCTGGAAAACTAGAACGCATCCAGGTCGGACGCGGGATTACCAGCCTGGGGTTTTTCTATATGTGGCTGACTGAACTGTGCGGTTTCGATTGGCTGGCCGGGGAGGAATGGAAGGTGATGGGCCTGGCCGCCTACGGGCAGGTAGATGAGACGCTACTGGAGAAACTCAAGGCCATGCTGTGGGTCGATGGCTTGGAGCTGCGCCAGAACCTGAGCGCCTTCCTGGCTGTATTGCCAGAATTTGAAGCCAGGCGGCGCAAGCCTGGGGAACCGGCCTTGATAGTCGCAGATCTCGCCCGCACTGGGCAAGAATACTTTACCCACCTCGTTTGCCAACTGGCGACCCACTTGCACACCCTTATCCCTAGCCCTAACTTGGTACTGGGCGGCGGTTGTGCGCTGAATTCCTCGTGTAACGGCAAGCTCCTGGCCAAGACCCCGTTTCAAGCCCTGCATGTCCCTTACGCTCCAGCCGACGACGGCACCGCTTTGGGAGCTGCGCTTCTGGCTTGGCGGCGGGAACATCCGCACCATCCTCCACCGCACTGCCCCCTGCCGTATCTAGGCAGCGCTTTGGCGAGTACGTCCGTTGAGCGTCTGGTCCGCTTCAGTGGACTAAACAGCTATCATCTTCCCCAACGCCTAGAGGAGACCGTGGCCGGCTACCTGGCGCAAGGGTATATAGTCGGCTGGGTCCGGGGGCGAGCAGAGTTCGGTCCGCGTGCTCTAGGCAACCGCTCTATCCTGGCCGATCCCAGAGATGCGAAGATGAAGGACCGACTCAATGCCCAGGTCAAGTTCCGCGAGGAATTTCGCCCGTTTGCCCCGGCAATTTTAGATGAATACGGTCCAGAGTATTTCCAGGATTACCAAACCTCCCCTTACATGGAACGGGCGCTAGCTTTCAAACCCCAGGCGGCAGCCAAAGTACCGGCAGTGGTGCACGTGGACGGGACCGGCCGGGTGCAAAGCGTGCGCCGGGAATGGAATCCAAGGTTCTACCGCCTGCTTCAGGCTTTTCACCGTCTAACCGGCGTGCCGGTGGTGCTCAACACCAGCTTTAACCTGATGGGCAAACCCATCCTCCACCGCGCTGAAGACGCAGTAGCCATGTTCATGACCTGCGGCCTAGATATTTTGGTCATTGAAGACTACCTATTCTTAAAGCCCCATGTGGCACCACCTTCTCTCCTCTGAGCTAGAAATCAACTGGTTGTGCTCGGTATTTGCCTGCCGCGACGACCCAGGACCGCCTGCGCTGATCCCTCCCGCCGGCTTGCTCCGCCAACGCTTTCGAGCTTGGTTTGCCCCAATCGGCCAGGTGGAAGGCTGCTGGCTGGATGGGGTCGTCTCGATGGCCAATGCGCACACTGAGCTTGGGGCTAAGCTGGTGCGCCTTCAAGTCGCTCTGGAAGAGGTAGCGGCTAAGCGGCGAAGTATATATGAGTCTTTCCCGGCTGAAGTTCCCGCAGCATTGCGCGCGGAGGTTGCCTGGTTGACCGCTCTGAGCCGCCGGGGGGCAGCGTTTGTGCCGGAAATGGTGGGATTTACCCTGGCCCATGCCAGGTTGGAGGGCGGGCTGTTTCGCTTCACCAGCCCTGACCCCTGCGACCACAGTACAGTGCAAGAGGCGGCTGCGGCCTGCCTGCCGCATCTAGATCCCGACCGGTTGGCGGCAGGGATCGCCGGCTACCACCGGTGCAGCCACACCTGGCTGGCCGCCTGGGAGGCAATCGCCGCCGACCCGCGCCGGCAGGTGCTGGCCTTGCTGCGCCAGAAAGCCCGCTATGGCCTAGGGTATCACGCCCGTATCCAATTGGCTGGCAAGCCGCTGGACGAATGGCTGGCAGAACTAGAGAGGGGCGCAGGCGAGGCATTCTTGGACGCGTTTTTAAGCTCTCCCTTGAAAGAGCGCTTTTTAAGCCAAACCCTCGCCTTCGGCGGCCCGATGTTTGGGGTATTCAGCCTAGACGAACAAGCGCTTTTGCGCTCCTGGCTGGAGTGGGAACAGACGGCAAACCCTCACCGCACCCCAACTGCCGCATCCTGGCCTATCCCGCCTCTGCCGGCACCTGCAAAACCCGGCCGAGCCGAACGGCTTTCCCCCCCGCGCTTATACCATCAGCTCCTATATCCAGAGCGATTTCCCGCTTGTTTACCTGCGGCCCGCGCTTGGGTAGAGAAAATCCTCGCCCGGACCAGCAAGAAGGTGCCTTTTGCCTATACTCCGGCAGCTTTCTGCCGATGGGTAGAAGACCTCCACACCTGCCAGGCTCAGGTTGACTTTGTCCCGACCGCTCCCGTTTTGTCTAAAGCGGCTTATCTCTTCGGGATTAAACAGCTTGCCCCGACCATCCTAGTAGATGGAAGCTGGCTGGCTAAAACCTTGCTACTCGTGCGCCGCGATCCGATGGTGGGACAGCTTTTATGGAAGATTTTCCGCGACGAGGTCGGCGACGGCGAACCCTCCCGCAACCACGCTAATATTTACCGCAAGTTGCTAGACCAAACGGGAATAGCGTTGCCACCATTCGACTCGGAGGAATTCATCCGCTATCCTAGATTTCTCCCATTCGCCTTTGACCTGCCGGCATTCCTGCTCGCCATCGGGCAGTTTCCGGAAGAGTTTCTGCCTGAGCTGTTGGGCTTAAATCTCGCCATCGAGCTGAGTGGGTTAGGCCGCGTTTACCAACGCCTGGCCTTGGACCTAGAGTTCTACGGTTTGGATGCTACCATCGTGCGCCTGCATCAAGCGATCGACAACTTAGCCTCAGGCCATGCCGCGCTGGCGCGCGATGCGATCCTCGCCTATCTGCAGAGGATGGCTGTCGGCGGAGAAGCAACGGTTCAGCAGCAATGGCAAAGGATTTGGCGCGGGTATCGCGCGCTTGCAGTCGCTGCACGGCGCTTCGCCTTAGCGCTGACGATCGCCTGGGGGTGGCGGTTTGCCCGCGTTGAGTATCTAAGTTGGTCTATGATGCCATGGTTCAAGCGTTAAACTTGAGCGCTTTTCTCTCCCTGCAAACTTGAAAATTGCGCCAGGCGCCGATTCTGTGACCTATTGCCTAAAATCAAAGTACATAGGAAAACTCAAGCCCCATAAGTACGTCTTAAGGAAGCGGAAGATTTGAGGGGTTTCATGCTTGGCTTGCCCGAGTTTAAAGGACTCTTTCCCATTCAGCTTTTCGTCAGCTTGCGCTGGAAAGTCTTTTGTCACTTGAGCCTGCTCATCGTGGCCTTGACAGCCGCCTTTGGCCTGTTGCACTACTTTCACCTGTGCCAGCAGTTCGACGCTCAGCTCAAGGCTCGCTTGATTACCATAGAACAAGAATTGCAAGGGCTGCTGCAGCGAACTACCGACCGCTGGCAGCGGTTGGGATCAGCGGTGGTGATGGGGATCGATCTGCCAAGTGCCTCATCCGGCTTCAGCTTACCTTCGAAGGAGCACCTAGCACGCCTTACCGCGCTCAGTTACGAACTCGACTTCAAGCGCATCGAATTGTTCGATCGTAACGGCCAGCTCGTCTGGCAGTGGCCGGATCAGGCCATGGCCACTGCCATCCCCCAAGTTGCCAAGGCCGTAGAGCGCGAAATCCCACTCTCGCTGCTGAGCTGCCATCAGGAGTGCGAGCTGCGCACCTTCGTACCGATCCTAGCAGGAGGGCAAAATGCAGGCGTGCTTGGGATCACCCAGGCGATCGCCGATCTCATTCTCGATTTCCGCGCGGTCACCGGCAAGAACATCGATCTTGGCATTTTCATCTACGATCTCACCCGACTAGATGCTCTCTGGAGGCGGCCTGCGGCGCTCACTAACCAGCAGGCCCTGATACCTTTCTTAAGTTACTTGGCGAAGCGCCATCCTGATCCGGATCAACTGGGAAACGTAGTTTTTGTCCGCTGGCAGCAATCGACCTATGCCGTCTACCGAATCCCGCTGTGGCAGCTAATCGAAGCGCCCAAAGGATGGATCGTTTTGTTTGCCGACGTCAGCGAGGCGGTAGCCAAAATCCGGCAGGCGACGATCAGCGTACTGCTTGAGGCTGGCTCTCTCGCTGCAGTCGGCGAGCTGTCGCTGCTGTTATTGATCCGCACACCTACCCGGCGCCTGAAGCGCCTGGCCGATACCCTTCCTCTATTGGCGCGGGGAAAATATCAGGCCGCCCGCGCAGCGTTGGCAGCTAAACCTAGAAAGATCAAGCTCGACGATGAAATCGACAGGTTAGAGAGCACCGCGACTACCCTCTCGCATCAGCTAGAAAGCCAGGCCGAAGCGCTGGCACAACGCAACCGCGAGCTAGCCGCCGAACGCGATTTCATCTGCGGCCTGCTCAACACTGCCCACGTCCTCATCCTCACCCAAACCAAAACGGGAATCATTCAAACGATCAACGAGCACGCCGCCCAGCTAACTGGATTTTCCTCGGCCGAACTCAGCGGCCGGCCCTTCACCTCCTTGCTCCATTACCCACAAACTGCTGTCGATTTTCTGAGCTGGTTGAGCCAACCGGTCCAGCCCAGCACCCTTCGATTTCAGCACCAAGTAGCCGTACGCTGCCGCGACGGCACCTTGCGCGACATCGTGTGGGTGCATACTCGCCTTAGGGAAACGTATTCCCACATCGCTGTGCTCTCGGTAGGGCTGGACGTCACCGATCGGGTACGCGCCGAAGCCCGACTGGCTTGGCTGGCCAACCATGACCCCCCGACTGGTTTGTTCAACCGGCACCGCTTTCAAGAAGAGCTAGAACGCACTCTAGCAGAACTGTCTAGGACGCAAAGAAGCGCTGCCAAAGTTCGCCCAAGAATTGAACCAACGCTTGCAAGAGATTCCTTTCCACTATGCCGGTAAGACCTATCGGATCTCCGCCAGCATCGGAATCGCCATGATCCCCCAGCACGGCAACAATATCGAGGAGCTTTTGGTGAACGCAGACCTTGCTATGTACCAAGCCAAGCAAGCAGGTCGGGGAAGGTTTCACCTTTTTTCTTTCGAGGATCAGGCCAAAGAGGAAGCAAGCCAGCGGCTCTATTGGAAAGCAGTCATCAGTCGCGCGCTCGAGCACAAGCTCTTTGTGTTCCATTATCAACCGGTCGCGGATGCCTCCAGCGGTGCGATAGTCCACTGGGAAGCTTTGCTGCGCCTTAAGCAAGAAGATGGAACTTTGGTATTACCCGACGCATTTATGGGTGCGGCTCAACGCGCCGGGCTAATGCCGGCGATCTACCGTTTAGTGGTCAAAGAAGCGCTTGAAGTCCTAAGAGAATACGCCAACCGAGGACTCAAGCCGATGTTGGCGATCAACCTGTCAGCCAGTGCCCTCACCGACACGCACTGGACCGAGCCGCTTTTAACCGAAGTCAAAGCGGGATGGTTAGAGCCATGCCAGATTATATTCGAAGTGACCGAAACGGCTGCGGTCACCGACGTCGCTTCTGCCCGCAAGGTCATCGAAGCGATGGCCGAACTCGGTTTCCGATTCGCCATCGACGATTTCGGGGCGGGGTTTGCCTCCTTCCATTATCTCAAGCAGCTCCCGTTTGCGTACGTCAAGATCGACAAAGCGTTTATCAGCAAATCCGCCAGCGACCCGCGCGAACTCGTGTTCGTCGAGGCGATCACCACCTTAGCCCACGGCTACGGACAAAAGGTGATCGCCGAAGGCGTGGAAGACGAAGGGATTTTACAGACCTTGCGCCAGCTCAAGGTAGATTACGTCCAGGGGTTTCACATCGGCCGTCCAAGCCCAACGCTGCAATCCTAGTGCAAATCTCTTGCCAACAGGTAAACACTCCGCTCCAAGTCGGCGGCGGCAGCTTCCGGTAGCCTTGGCGCCAAACTTGGCGGGGCTTTGGAGCGATCAGGCAGTCCCTGAGCGCCTTCGCAAACCCAACCCAATCGCCAGGCTCAAGCAGCCATCCGGTCTGTCCAGGAAGCACCCAGCGTGCCGCTGCCCCCACCCGGCTGCTGAGGATCGGCACCCGGCGCGCCGCCGCCTCGGCAAGCGCCATGCCAAAGCTCTCGAAATAGCTCGGAAACAGAAACCAATCCGCCGCATCCAGTAGCTTGACCAAGCGCGTAGGCGAAAGCACGCCGTGGTAGACGATCTTCTCGCTCAGCCCAAATTTTAGGATCGCCCGCTGCAGTTTGCGAGCATAGTCAGGATCGACGGCTGCCGACCCTGCCCAATGCCAGCGCCAAGGATAACGGCGCAACTTGGCAAGCACTTCCAGGAGCTCCAAGTAGCCTTTGGCCGGCAAGAGATTGGCCACCGTCACCAGTTCCAAGCCTTCAGAAACCGAGGCTGGACGCCTAACAGGGCTGAAAAACACTTCGTCTACTCCCGGTTCGCATAGCCAAAGCTTAAGTCCTGGATAACGCTTGCGCAGCGGTTCGATCAATCCCGGGCCAGTAGCCAGCACGTGGGCAAAACGCGCCAGCACCTGATCCTCGAGCCGTTCTAAGGCCAGGCGATCGGAACGAGGGAGCCTCGGATCGAGAGAAGGAAGATAGTGCAGCAACAAAACATGGATCGCCCCTTCAGGCAAGGGCTGGTCGACTAGCGCAGGCAACCCTAAGCTATCCCAAACCATCAAATCCGCCGCTGGTGGCTGCACCCCAGGGCGCCAGCTCCAGGCTTGCAGCGGGAAACCCTGGCGGCGGGCCTGATCTAGGAGCGCTCGGTTGTAACGGCAACCGCCAGAAGGATGACGCCAAGGCGGCTGAATAAGCAAAACTTGCATGAAAACTAGTATAATCGCTATATGTCTGCCGTATCTTCTGCTTCAATCCCCAACCCTTCCCTGATCCGCTGGAGCGAAGTGCACGCGGTAGGCATGTTGGTCATGACCGTGCTCGTTGAGGCCCAAATCCTGCCGCTTCCCTTATTCGCCGCCCTAGGAGGGGTTTCGTTTTTAAGCTTGATATGGCAACAGCGCAGCCTATGGACCCCAACCGGATACTTTGGCCTGGCCAACTGGGTCACCCTCTTGCGCTTGACCGGTATTCTAGGACTGGTTGGCAGTTCCGCCACAGGCAAAGAGGCAGTGATCTTCAGCCTGCTGTTGTGGCTGCTCGATGGTCTTGACGGTTGGCTGGCCAAGCGGTTTAAGCTAACCTCTCGATTTGGCAATCTGTTCGACAAAGAGACCGACGCTTTTTTTACTCTGGCGTTAGCCATCCTCCTTTACCGCACGGTGAACGTCCCTGCCTGGATTCTGATCGGCGGGAGTCTGCGTTACGCTTTCGTCCTCGCGCTCAAGCTCGCCAACCGCCAGGCTGCTGACCTCCCACCCCTACCGCTGGCCCGCCCGATCGGAGCAGCTGCCCTGATCGGTTTGATCTTAGGGCTTTGGCCGCTGCCCGCTGGGTATCGCTGGATGCTGGCAGCCTTGACCGGCGCGTTGGCGCTGTCCTTTTTGGTCAGTTTCTGGATGCTTTTTAAGCACCCCTATGCCTCCAACCGAACCCATTCCGATCCGCGGTCAAGCTGATATCCGCGCCTTTTTCGACGCCTTAGCGGCCGATTATCGCGACCTCCACGGCCCACCGGAACGCCTGCTGCGCTATCGCCTCAAGCTCATCGACCAGCTCCTGGCAGGAACCTGCTGCGGCACCTTATTGGAGATCGGCTGTGGCACCGGTATCCATCTCTTCGCGCTAGCGCCCAGCTTTCAGACAAGCTTAGGCATTGACCTCTCGCCCGCGATGATCGCTCGCACAGCGAGCTTGTGCCGGCAGTCCCCGTTACGCGACCGGGTTAGGCTGTTTGTCTCTTCCGCCGAAACTTTAGCCGGCGTGCAGGACGCCAGCATCGACGTCGCCTTGATGGTGGGCGTCTTAGAACACGTGCTCGACCAATCGGCAGCAATGCGCCAAGTCCGGCGGGTGCTCAAACCGGGGGGAGCGTTCATTTGCCTCACCCCCAACGCCGACTTTGTCTGGTACCGCTACCTAGCGCCCAAGCTCAACTGGCCTTGGCAAATCTTAAGCAGCGATCGGTTTCTGACGGCTTTCGAGGTCCGCCGCTTGGTCCAAGCAGCTGGGTTAGCACTTACCTGCCTCACTTACTGGCGGTTCGTCCCCAGAGGTAACCTGCCTAGGCTTTTAGGATGGGGGCTGACCGCGCTCGATTGGCCTGGAAAATGGTTCGGTCTTGCTAAGCTGCGCGGTGGACTGTGCTTTAAGGCCGTGCGGCCAAAATGTCCAACTGATGGACGATAAGCCCAAGTTGCCCGGCCTTAAGCTGCTCAAGCCGGGCTTGATGCCAGCTCTCGAGCACGCGCCGATCAAGCCCTTCTCCTTCGCTGCGGATCATCGCCAACAACGCTTCGAGCACTACCGCGTCAGCATCGCGATAACCGCCTCGCACTGGGGTCAGGTTCCAATCGGAGCTGCCGTAGCTTAGGATCTCCCATCCTCCTGCCAAGAGCGCCTGGTGCAAGCGGCGGCCGCATAAAGCCCCGCCGGTCGCCTCCCCGTCGAGGCGCCTAAGCTCCATCGAACGGTCATAGCGCGCCAAAAGCTCAGCCTCAAAAGCTGGATCAGAATACCCTGGAAAGAGGGTGGTACCGCCGTCGTAGTTGCAGCTGGCGTAAAACACTCCTCCCGAAGCGAGCCAGCCAAAGACCTGTTCAAGCATCCTCGCCAGCGGAACCAAGTCCATGAAGGTGTGGGCGCAGACGGCTTGGCAAGGTATTTTGGGGTTGAACTCAAAGCCATCGGCACAGATCACCTGGATTCTACGCCAGCGCCAGCCTCGCCTGGCCTCGAAGCCGCCTGCAGTGGATTTCAGCCGCCAGCCTGCGGCTTTAAGCGCTCGTTGGCAAAGCTCAATCGCCGCCTCGGCCAAGGCCGGCTCTCGCTCTATCCCCGTGAGGATCAACTTGGGATTGGCTAAACTCACCGCCAGGCGGCGTATCATCGCGCCGGTACCGGTACCAAGGTCCACGATCTCCGCTTTAGCCAACCCCGCCAGCTTCTCCCGCAGAGCCTCAAACACCTGCCGGTTCAGGCTGCGCCGATCCAAAGCTGCCTTAGCTTCCAGGTAAGCAGCCAGTTCAGTTGCCGTCATATGCCGCCCAGGCATGGGGAGATTCCCACAGCCGCACCTCCAGGTGCAAGCCCGCCATCAAACGCGCGTTAAGATGCTGCCAAAGGATGCGGCAGAAGTGCTCCAGGCTCGGGTTAAGTCCGGCAAACTCTGGAAGTTTATTTAAACAGCGATCGCGAAACTGCCCCACCACTTCTTCCACCGCCTGCTCCAGGGCCAGCAAGTCAATTAGGTAACCGTGTTGATCTAACCGGTTGCCAGCCAAGCGCACCTCAAGCCGGTAAGGGTGGCTGTGCTCTTGGTTCTCAGCGCCGAAATCGCCTCCAATTAAGTAATGCCGAGCGATAAACTCGCGCGTTAGGGCTAATCGGTACATAGTCTCATCCTCCTAACTCACTACAGGCGTCGTAGACGAAGATCGGCTGCAGCAGCCTTTCCTGCTCCAACCGTTCAAAAACTTCCTGCGCCGCTTGGAGGGGAAAGCGGTGGCTGATAAAACGGGCCGGGCGGATGGCTCGCACCAATTCCCACACCAAGCGGTGGCGGCGGGTTCGATCCCAGCGCCCAGCCAGTTCCGGATCGATACTGCTTACTTGGCTGGCAAGCAGCCGAATGCGGCTGCGGTGGAAAGCCCCGCCTAACTCCAGCGCCACCTTGCCGCGATACCAAGACGCGATGACGATGCGGCCGGCAAATCCAGTCAGCTCGAGCGCAGTTTGCAGACCCTGGGGGGTGCCGGAAAGCTCAATCGCTAGATCGAAGCCGCCTTCGAGCGCAGGAGGAGCGTTGGGATCGAAAGTCAAAGCGCCAAGCGCCTCTGCCAGATCGCGGCGCTCGGCGAGCGGGTCACAAGCATACAGCGCAAGCGGAAAACGGACCAACACCGAAGCTGTCAAAAGCCCCACGATCCCTAAGCCGACCACCAGCACGGCCTCGCCCAGGCGAGGGGCGGCATCGTGGACGAAGCTCACTGCTGACTCTAGATTGGCGAAAAATAGGGCGTCTTCGCTATCGAC
This sequence comes from uncultured Methylococcales bacterium, assembly GCA_964546735.1. Classification (GTDB taxonomy): domain Bacteria; phylum Pseudomonadota; class Gammaproteobacteria; order Methylococcales; family Methylothermaceae; genus Methylohalobius. Next base: position 52,230 of record CAZJKH010000005.1, read on the forward strand.
GTCCTCAGGGATCGGCAAGCATTCGGAAGCCGCTACTAGCGCCTGGGCCTGATGGGGATGAAACAAGAACACACGCCGGCTCAACAGCGTCTCCGCTCCAGGACCTGCAGCGATCACCTTGCCGACTAAGGCATAGCCGTAACGAAACGGATAGGCGAAGCTCCCAGCAAGTGCAGGCAGCGTGGCATCCAAAGGCAGGTCCTGCGGCAGATCGCCGGCAAAGAGACGCTTTTCGGTCCCAGGGCTGATGGCTGAGTACCAGCTTTTGACCTGCACCTGACCCGGACCTGGATCAGGCAAGTCCAGCTCGCCCACCGCCACCTGGCGCGGGGCAGTGTGAAACAGCGCCTGTACCTTCATCTGGCCGCGACCCGTCCTAAGACGATAAGATCAGCTCCCAAGCGCTGGTAACTTAAGTTGACTAACGGCACCTCTACTCTCGCCGCCAATGCCCTCACCCCACCTAAAAACCGCGGCGTCACAGTCAACACGCAGTAATCCACCAGGCGCTGGCGCAAAAACGCCTGGATGACACACCCTCCGCCTTCTACCATCAGCGTGCGGATGCCATGGCGGGCCAGACAGCGCAGCACGGCAAGCAGATCCAACCGCCCTGGGCTCTCCTCTGGCACGCAAAACAAGCGCACGCCCAATCCCTCAACCCGCCTCTGGCGGGCCACTGGCACCTTACAAGAAGCGAAGATCCACGGCCGCTTAGGAGAAGTTTCTAATACCCGCGCGGTCTCCGGAAAACGCAGGTGGCTGTCTAAAATCACCGGGCGAGGATCCTCGCCTGCCACATAGCGCACATTTAGCCTCGGGTCATCGGCCAACACTGTCCCCACCCCAACCAGCAGCGCCTGGTGACAAGCCCGAAGCATATGGGTCATCTTAAGCGAAGCAAGGCAACTCAAGCGCGTCGGTCTGCCGGCTTCGGCGGCAATGCTGCCGTCCAGACTCTGGGCGTAGCTGAGCGTCACGAACGGCCGATTGACGGCACGGCAGCAGTAACTGAGCTGCTGGAGTAAAAGCGGCCGCAAGAACTCAAACTGCTCTGGCAGCTGAGCTTGCCTCCAGCTTCCCACGGTTGCATCCCCCAAGTTCACGGCTCAGAGGTAATCGGCGGCAGGCTTTTCAGATATTCAGCGATTGCGCGCAGATCCTCCTCGGGCAGCTTCGAGGTGCCGTTTCGGATCACTTTGGCCATCTCACCTTTGGCCGTATCCCCATCAAGTTTGATCCCGGCCTGAAAGAAATACACAAGATCTGCCTCGCTCCATTCGCCGATGCCGTACTCTGGATCCGGGGTGATGTTCGGCGCCCGGATCTCCCCCAGAATTGCCCCGCCGTAAGCGCGGCGGTGGTTTAGAGCACCGAGGAAGTTACGCGGGGTATGGCACTCGCCGCAATGGCCGACTGCTTCCACTAAATAAGCGCCGCGATTCCAGCGCGCCGAACGGAAAGGGTCGGGTTTGAACCGCGCTGGGCGGAAGAACAGCCAGCGCCATACCCACAATCCCGCCCGCATGTTGAAGGGAAAGCGCAGCGCGTGGGTGCGGGATTTGCGCTTGACCGGCGGCAAGGTCTCTAGATATACCTTAAGCGCTCGGATATCCTGCACGTTCATGCGGGTATAAGAGGTAAAAGGGAAAGCGGGATAATAAGGTTGGCCCTGGGGGGAAATCCCCTCCCTGAGGGCGCGGATGAAATCCTCTTCGCTCCAGTTGCCGATCCCGGTTTCAGGGTCAGGGGTGATATTGGGCGGGTAAAACCTCCCAAATGGCGTTACCAGCGGATCGCCACCGGCTAAGGCCGGACCCTCCTCAGCGGTATGGCAGTTGCTGCACCCGCCGAGCGCGAATAATCTTTCTCCGCAGCGGATCAAATCCTCTTTTTCGGCGGCCAGCAGCCCACACGCCCAAAGCAGCAGCCAGGCAAGCCAAACCCTAGCATCAATCCTTGCGGTACTTCTCATGGCAGGCGCTACAGCCTTCTTTTCCCATCCTTTGAAACGCTGCCTTCATCGCCGCCTCATCTCCCTCCTTAGCCGCCTGGACAAATCCTTCTGCTAGCTGCTCCAAATGCTTAGCACGCGCGACAAAATCGTCCCAGTTCTGCCAGATCTCCTTTTTGGCCGCACTCTTGCGAGACTCGCTTCCTTTGGGAAACATCTCCGGAATCGACTTGGAAAGCGCCAAGATCGCTTCACCGTGAGAGAGCGCATTGGCTGAAAACTGCTTTTCGCCATCGGCAAAAATCGTCTTTAGGGCTTGCGCATGACCGCCGAAGGCTTTCATCACCCCTTGCCGGTAGGCAACGATCGCTTTGACGTCCGCGTAAGCAGGAGTCATTACCGTAGTAGCTAACACCGCTGCAAACCAGTGCTTTTTCATAGACCCTCCTGATGCCGAATGCCGAAACTTGAGTATACAACTATTATTTGGGAAGCTACCAGCTTAGCAGGAAAAAGAACGTAATCCGCGGTTTTGCCGCAGGTTTTAGATGAGCCAGGCTCACTTTACAGCCCCTATTCTAGAAGCAGACAATCTCGAATGCGCACGCGGTGACCGCTGGCTGTTCAGCGGCTTGTGCTTTAAATTATCCTCCGGCCAACTGCTCCACATCGAAGGCGCCAACGGCTGCGGCAAAACGAGCTTGCTACGAATCCTGTGCGGCTTAAGCCTACCTGCAGACGGGGAAATCCGCTGGCGCGGCCGGCCGATTCAGCAAGCCAGGCAGCAATTTCTCGAGGAGCTGGTATATCTGGGCCATCATATCGGTGTTAAAGGGGAACTGACCCCGCTGGAAAACCTGACCCTGGCGAGCCGGCTTTACCGTATCCGACCCAACGCTGACCTGAATCAGATTCTCATCCGCGCTGGCCTCGAAGGTTACCAAAACGCCCTCGCGCGAACCTTGTCCGCCGGCCAACGTCAACGGATCGCTTTGGCTAGACTGCTGCTGCAGGAAGCCACTTTGTGGATCTTAGATGAGCCGTTTACTTCCCTAGATCAAGCCGGCGTCGCGTGGGTTCAAACCTTGCTTGAGGAACATCTTGCTCGGGGCGGAATGGCAATTTTGACCTCCCACCAGCCGGTGCAAGTCCAGTGTCCGGTGCAGACGTTGCGATTGTAGTTTAAGACCAGGTTGCCATAGCAGCTTTCGCTTCGGTCACTTGCCAGGCGCTACCTGCGCCGAGCTGATAGACCTCATCGGCGATCTCAACCAGGATAGGCTGATGCGAGATCGCCAGAATAGTGACCTTTCCCTTAAGCGCCGCCAGGGTCCTGCAGATAGCGCGCTGGCTATCTGGATCTAGAGCACTGGTCGCTTCGTCTAGGATCAATAACCTAGGCCGATGGACCAAAGCGCGGGCGATCATGATCCTTTGCCTTTGCCCCCCAGAAAGGCGCGCGCCGCGCTCACCAACTAAGGTATGGATGCCATCCGGCAGCGCCTCAACGAAATCTAGGATACCTGCAGCGGCAAGCGCTTCATAGGCATCCTGTTCGGTCAGATCAGGATCGCCGAAGGTGACGTTGGCAAAAATCGTGTCGTGTAAGAGCAAATTCTCCTGGGGGACATAACCGATCATCCGCCGCCAGGCGCGCAGGTCGATTGCTTGCATATCGACGCCGTCGATCAGGATGCGCCCGTGTTGAGGGCGCAGGAGACCGATGATGAGATCGACGACTGTAGTCTTACCTGCCCCCGAAAAACCGATCAAGGTAGTCAGCTTACGCGCCGGGACGGTTAAGCAGATGCTCTTCAGCACCGGTTGGCTACCATAGGCAAATGTGACTTGTTCAAATTCGATCGCCTGCTCTAAGGTCGCGATCCGTTCCCCCCCCATCGGCTCGACCTGCTTACGCGCTTCTTCGATGGTTCGGCACAAAGACCAATAGGCGCTTTCACAGGTGGCCATGTTCTGGAGCATCTGCTGGACTTTACCCATCCCGTTCATTACTCGGCTAAGGAGCAGTAAAAGCGCGATGATCTCGGTTGCCGGCATGTGCCATTGGACTAGCCCGACGTAAAAGCCAATCGCTATCAAAGTCACAAATGTCGGCCCTTGCACTGCTTTGAGCGCTTCCTTGCTCAACACTTCGCGTTCCAGCGCTTGATTCAAACGTAGGCTTTCGGTCGCAATTACCCGATCGGCTAAATCCTCCCGTCCCATCGCCTTGAGCGGCTTGACCGACTGCAAACAGTCGGTCAACTGGCTAAGCAACGCTTTCAATCCCCGGGTTTGGCGTTTGCCCGCTTTGCGCGCCATGCGCACGAAAAATTGGAGCCCATAAGCCACCACCGCTGCCCCTGCTAGATAAACCAGGGTCGCTTGCCAGGAAATACTGGCTGCCACGCCCAGATAGGCTAGCATCTGGATTACCGCAGCCAACATCGAAGTCCCGAAAAAATACGCTTTCGAAGCTCGATCTGGCTCGCTCGACATTGCATTGGCGAGCATGCCTACCGGCTGGCGCAAATAGAAAGTCCAGCGCGCAGCGAGCAAAGCTTGAAGCAAACTCAGACGCAAATCGGTGGCTACCTTGGCGATGGTGTAACCGACGTACTTATTGGCAAGCAAAACAAAGGCGCTTCTTAAGATCGTTCCCGCTACCAATAGCGCGATCAACCCCCCCAGCGTCGGATAAAGATCCAGTCGGCGCAACACCTGGAGCAAATAGTGATTTTCTGCCTGCAGGATCTCTCCCCCCTGACCCTCTGGCGCCAATGCCGTCGTCAGTACCGGGAGCAGAGCAGTCAGGCTGGCGCCCTCCACCAGCCCTGCCAACAGCAGGGCTAACAGCACGATCGCACTCTGCCGAGGATAAGTCCGAATGAACTGGATCAACAGGCGCATGGTTTTACCAAGCCGTGGGCAGCAAACACTTCTGCTAAGGTAGCAAGCAGCATATCGATCTGCTCATCCCGGTGCGCTGCGCTCATGCTGCACCGCAATAGACAGCGTTGATCAGGGGTCGCCGGAGGCATGACCAAGTTGACATACACTCCCCGCTGCAGCAGTTCATGCCAGACCAAAAGCGCCTGTTCGCGGGATTCTCCCAGCACGATTGGCACCACCGGACTTAGCTGAGGCCCTACCCGACAGCCTAAGCCTTTAAGTCCCTCATAGAACCTGCGGGCATTATGCCAAAGCCTGGCGCGCAGATCCTTACCATCCCGCAGCAAACGCAACGCCACTCTCGTAGCTGCGATCGAGGCAGGCGAGGAAGAGGCAGTGAAAATATAAGGCCGCGCCGCATAGCGCAGAACCTCCAACTCGGGATGGGCGCTGACACAGTAACCGCCGATCCCGCCGAGGCTTTTGCTAAACGTCCCGACGATAAAATCCACCTGCTCCTCAACACCTGCTGCCTCTACCAGACCACGGCCATGCTCGCCTAAGACTCCCAGCGAGTGCGCCTCGTCCACCAATAAATACGCCCCGTGTTCCTGTTTCAGCGCAGCGATCTCTTTAAGCGGCGCCATGTCCCCAAACATGCTGTAGATGCCTTCGACCACGATCAAAGTTCGAGACGCCCGCTCCTTGAGGCGGTGAAGGCGCTTTTTGAGATCGGCCACATCGTTGTGCTTAAACCGGATAATCTCTGCCTGGCTCATGCGGCAACCGTCATAGATGCTGGCGTGACAATCGGCATCGAGCAAAATCACATCCCCGGCTCCAGGCAAAGTAGACAGCAAGGCTAAATTGGCCATATAGCCGGTGGAAAATACCACCCCATAGGGTTTGCCATAGAATTCGGCGAACTCCCGCTCTAATGCCTGATGCGCAGCATAGTTCCCATTGGCCATGCGCGAACCGGTCGTGCCGCAACCTTCTTCCCGCAAAGCCTGCTCAGCAGCAGCGATACATTCAGGGTGAAAGGTTAACCCTAAATAGTTGTTGGTCCCCGCCAGAATGACTTGCCTGCCGCCCACGATCGCCTCGGTAGGCGATAAGATCTTCTCCACGGTCACGCTAAAAGGATCGACCCCTAAAGCCTTGAGCCGATCCCGTGCTTCCTGCAGAGGTCTGAATTTATCTAGCAGCGTCATGAGTCTTGCAGCAATTGCTGGATTTTATGCGCCAGATCACCGACGGTGCGCACATCCGGAAGCACATTCAAAGGGATAGAAACATCAAACCGATCTTCGATCTCTTGGAGCAAGTTCATTACCTTCATGGAATCTAAGCCCAGATTTCCGATCAACTCAGTCTTCTCATCTAGGGCTTGGGCATCGGGAACTAGTGCGCGGATCGCAGCGATCAACTCGGTCAAAATATCTTGATAATCCATCTTACTTTACAACTTTCAAAGTTAGACTAAGACCTTGAGCAAACTGGACTTCAGGCTGCCAACCAAGAACTTGGCAGATAGCGTCATTGTCGCATACCCAATCGGGATAACGCAGCTCATTGAGCTTTGCCGGAGTGAGCATCGGGGCCCGACCAACCAACTGTGAGGCTATAGCCACAACCCGTGCCAACGCCCGTAACCCCAACTCTGGCAGTGCAAGACGCACGACTGCCCCACCCCGGAACGCTTCGGCGATGGCATGGATCTCATCCCACCCGTAACCGTTGGGTTTCCCATCGTGGAGCTCGAATATTTGCCCTGCCACTTCAGGATGAACCAACGCCTTCTCCACCGCACGAGCTAAATCATCGACAAATAGCAGGGAAAACCGCCCGTCCTGCGGGCCTAAAATCGGTAAGAAGCCGTGCGCCATCGCTTTGAGCAGGGGTAACAATTCGCGGTCTCCAGGACCATAAACCGCAGGAGGTCTTAAGATCAGCCAGGGCAGTCCATTGCCGAATTCCACCACGACTTGCTCTGCCCGGTATTTGCTCATAGCATACGGGGACAATTGCGGCTGCCGTGCAGCTAGAGAAGAGATCAACACCAAGCGCGGCGGCTTGGCCAGCTGTCTCGCTAAGCTGACCAAGCGTTCGGTGCCGGCGACGTTAACTGCATCGAATTCGGCCTGAGTCACCCCCCGCACTAAGCCAGCGCAATGGACAACCGCATCGACCCCCTCTAGGAGACGGGCCAATGCACTTGGCTCTGAAATCGAGCCAAGGCAAACCTCGACCGGAATATCCTTAGGCAAGCGATACTGCGAACCAGGCCTGACTAACGCGCGTATCCTAACCCCTTGGCTGGCCAGATGGCGGGCGATGCGGCTACCGATGAAACCGGTGGCGCCGGTCAAGGCGATCAGGAGTGAATGCAGCCCTGCCGACGACACCTGAAAACTTCAGACGGCCACCCGACGCCCCTGGACGTGAGGTTGGGTAAAGTCGTGGGTGGCGATAAAATTCTGCCTAGCCTTAGATCGCGACAGCTTGCCTGAAGAAGTCCGCGGTAAAGTATGCAAGGGAACTAACTCCACGATGCAGTCGACCCCGATCTCAGCCTGAACCCTTGACCGGATCCGCGCCACTAGATCGGCGCGTTTGGCCTCGTCGGTCTCGCGGCACTGCACTACGATCACGATCAGATCCCCACCATCCGGGCCTGGTACCCCGAAGGCCAAGGCATCTCCAGGACGCACTTCCGGTTGCTGCTGCGCAAGATACTCTAGGTCCTGCGGCCAGATGTTGCGTCCATTGACGATGATCAGATCCTTCGCCCGTCCGGTCAAAAAGAGCCGATCGCCGACCCGATAGCCGAGGTCTCCAGTGTTGAGCCAGCCATCTTCCGACAAAACCTCCTGAGTACTGACCGGATCTTCAAAATAACCCGACATAACGCTCGGCCCACGCAAATACACTACGCCTATCTGGCGTTCTTCCACTTCTTGGCCTTCAGAATCTAGAATTTTTAGTTCGAACCCAGGTAAAAGCCGTCCGCAGTCGACAAATTCATTGATCCTGCCATGATCTGATAGGACTGGGATTGCTCTGCTCTCCGTTGCCAGGCGCTCGGCATCGACTCGATCTACCCTCAACCCTTGGCCTAATGGGGCAAAGGTAACTGCAAGCGAACATTCAGCCATCCCATAGCAAGGCAAGAATGCTTCTTCTTTGAAACCAGCCGGGGCTAGCGCTCGCGCAAATCCGCGCAAGCTGTCGGTGCGAATCATCTCCGCTCCCACCCCGGCGACGCGCCAGCTAGAGAGATCGAATTTGGCTGCCTCCCCCGGGCGCAGGCGACGCTGGCACAATTCGTAACCAAACGGCGGGCCGAATGAAATAGTCGCCTTGTTTTTCGAGATCAGCGCCAACCACTGCCGCGGGCGCATGGCAAACTCCTGCGTGCTCAGATAATCGACCGACACCTGGGAAGCGACCGGCGTCAGCATCAATCCGACCAACCCCATGTCGTGGTAAAACGGCAGCCAAGAAACCGCTCGATCGCCCGGGCGCAAATCGACCCCACACTGAGCGATCCCAGCCAGGTTATCCATCACTGCCGCTTGCTTGATCATCACGCCACGGGGAAAGCGGGTGCTGCCCGAAGTATACTGCAAGTAAGCTAGCTCATGCGGCTGCAGCGGAGTAGGGTCGGTCGGCGCTAAGTCTAACCGCCGGAAATCTTCCGGCAAGCCGAAATATTCGATATCGAGGCCTTCGGCTGCCTCAGTCAGAAAAGAAATGAAATTTTCCGGCGCCATGGCAACGCTCGGGCAACAGCTTTCAAGCATCGCTCTAAGCTGGCGGACATAGGCTTGATGGCTGCCGAGGCTAAACGGGATAGGTAACGTCACCGGCACCAGCCCAGCGTACTGACAGGCGAAGAAGAAGCGGATAAAATCCGGGCCGGTTTCAGCCACCAAGGCGACGCGTGATTCGCGGGGTAAGCTTAACCCCGCTAGCCGACGCGCCAGATCCAGCGCTTGTTGCCGTAATATGGCATACGGCAGGACCTCAATCAACTCTCCCCTGCCGTTATAAAAATTACAGCCGGTCTGGCCTAATGCGGCGTAATCTAACGCTTCTGCTAGCGTGCTAAAATCGGCACGCCGTAGCGGCAACGTATTTTCAGTTGGCGTAGCTTGAGCACCCAAGAGCCTCTCCCCTTAACAATCTTGTAATCCGGTAAGGCTAGTTTCAACCATCAGGCTGGCGGCCTGCTTTGCAAAAGTCTTTTAGTTGCTTTTGTGCGAAAGCAAGTTAATCTATGACTAAAAAACATCATAGCATCTCCACTCATCCATAGACAAGCATGCGGCTTAAAACCGTCAAGATCAGCTATCAAGCTTAAACTTGTTTGGATTTAAGCATATCTTGTTGTCAATTAACAATCAACTGTATCTATAAGGCAACGATACAACAAGTTAGCTCATGGCTTCCACGCTTGCTTTCACGCCAGTCACCCATACGCATCGCCTGAAAGAATTCATCCAAGTTCCCTGGCACATTTACGGTCGTCGCTCCCCCTGGATTCCACCGCTACAATTGGAGCGCCGTCTGCAGCTCGCGCGCACCAACCCTTATTTTGCCCACGCCCAATGGCAAGGCTGGATCGCTTGGCGAGGCAAAGAACCGGTCGGCCGGATCAGCGCTCAGATCGACCAACTTTATCTCCGCCAACATCACCGGCAAGTAGGATTTTTTGGCCTGTTGGAGGCAATTGACGAGGAAGCGGTATTTTCCGGCCTATTAGCGCAAGCTGAAGATTGGCTCAAAACGCAAGGAATGGAAGCCATTCAAGGTCCGTATAACCTCTCGATCAACCACGAATGCGGCCTCCTAGTAGAAGGCTTCGAGTACGCCCCGGTCGTCATGATGCCTTATCATCCGCCCTATTACGCCAGACAATTGGAGAAACTGAATTACCATCAGGCTAAAGACCTCATCGCCTACCTGCTGGAGGCTACTACTCCCATACCGCAGGCAGCGCTTAAGCTGGCCGCTAAAGCAGCCGAAGGCATTAAGATCCGGCCGCCTTGCCGCGCGCGCCTAATTCAGGAATTCGAATTGCTACGCACGATCTTTAACGATGCTTGGCAGGATAACTGGGGCTTTGTTCCCTTTACCCAGGAAGAATTCACCTACCTGGCTAAAACGCTGCACTACCTCGTTCCCGACGACTTTATCCAAATCGCTGAAGTCGATCGCATCGCCGTTGGAATGATCGTCGCCATCCCGGATCTCAACCAACTGCTGCAAGGCCTTAACGGTCGCCTGCTGCCTTTTAACTGGCTTAAGTTACTCTGGCGTTGGAAAAAGCATCCTCCCGATACCAGCCGAGTCATCCTGATGGGCGTGCTGCGCCGCTATCAACAAAACCTGTTGGGTGCTGCCATTGCCTATGGCCTGATCGAGGCCTTGCGTAGCGCTCTCCTCGCTCGCGGCATCAAACGGGTCGAGTTGTCCTGGATTTTAGAAGATAACCTGAGAATGCGCGGGGTTATCGAAAGCCTAGGCGCCAGAGCCTACAAACGCTATCGAATCTACGAGAAATCTCTAACATGAAAGCGCTGCAATTTACCTGCTTGCTCCTGGCCGCCGATCGCGAAGCGCACAATCCAGTCGCCCAAGCCGCTGGTGCCCCCTGCAAGAGCCTGACCTGGCTGGGGGGCAAACCCATGCTGGTGCGAGTTCTGGAAGCATTGAGGCAGTGCCATGCCATCGAACGCTGCTTGCTTTTGGGACCTGCTTGGGAAATCTTGGCCAAGCATTCTACTGCGTCCTTATTTACCTCGCTGGGAGCTTGGCTGGCATGGATCCCGCCTCAATCTTCCCCTAGCCTCAGTGTTCTGGCAGGATTTTCCCACCTCCCTGACAATCAACCGGTGCTTTTGACCACTGCCGATCTTGCTTTTCCAGCCAAGCCTACCTTCGAGGATTTCTGCCGCCAAGCAGGCGCGCTAGGGGAAGACGTGGCAGTGGGGTTGGTTCCATACTCGCAGGTCGCAGCGCGCTTTCCTGGGGTCAGGCGCACGCAGTTGAAATTTGCCGATGGGCCGTTTTGCACCTGCAATCTGTTCGCCTTCCTGACCCCTCAAGGTCGCCGCCTGGTCGAGCTCTGGTGGCAGTTGGAACAGGAGCGCAAACGCCCCTGGCGCTTGATTCGGGCATTAGGGCCATTGACTTTGCTCCGTTACCTATGCGGCTCGCTCACGACCGAGGCGGTGGCTCGTCAAGTGGAGAGGCAACTTAAACTGAAGGTAAATTTCATCGTCCTGCCTTACCCAGAAGCTGCGATCGACGTGGATACAGCAGACGACCTACGCTTAGTCCGAAAGTGGTTGGAATCTAACCCAGCTTAGTCCAGGCATCCTTCCTGGCCGCGAAGAAAACAACGGACTGTCGCCTCGAAGCAATCGGGTTGGTCGATGTGAACCCAGTGACCGGCCTGCTCGATGAGCTTGAGCCTCGCGTGTGGAAATAAAGTCTGGATCGCTTGATGGTACTGAGGCTTAAGGTACTCGGAAAGCCCACCGCCGATAAACAGGGTCGGCCCTAAAAAAGGGCGAGCTTCCAGACCTAAGGGGAAACCGGTCAGCGCGGATAAAGCTGAAGCCAGAAGATCCAGATCGATCCGCCATCGGTAGTGGCTGTTGTCGGCCACTAAATTCTGCAGCAAGAACTGACGTAGGGTTGGATTTGCGATCCGCGTTGCCGGCTGTTCGTCGGCTTCGCGGCAGCTTAGCAGCCGATCTAGCGGTAGCGATTTGAGCGCGTCGATGAGGGAATCGAAATCATGTAGGTATTGGACTGGCGCAATATCCACCACCACCAGCTTGGCGACTGCTTCCGGATAGATCAGAGCCAGCATCATCGCCACCTTGCCGCCCATACTGTGACTCACCAAGCTGGCCGATGCCAACCCCTCCTTGTCAACCAAAGCCTTAACATCGGCCGCCATGGCTGGATAATCCAGCGGAGGAATCTTGGGCGACTCGCCGTGACCGCGCAGATCCGGCACATATACCTGGAACTCATTGGAGAACCGCTGGGCTAGGGAATACCAATTGCGGCCAGCACCAAACAAACCGTGTAGAATGATCAGCGGGAGCCCTGCCTCGCCGAAGCGCTCGCAGTGCAACTTAACCGCTTCTACCATCAGGTTTTCCCAGCAGCTTTCTTGCCGAGATAAAGGTCAGTGATCGACCCTTCAATGATCTCCGCGGCAAACGCGAGTGTTTCCGATAAAGTCGGATGGGGATGGATGGTCAGAGCGATGTCCTCGGCATCGGCCCCCATTTCCAGCGCCAAGACCGCTTCCGCAATCAGCTCACCGGCATGCGGGCCGACGATACCGGCACCTAAAACCCGCTTGGTTTTGCGGTCAGTCAACAGCTTCGTTAATCCTTCTCGGCGTCCCATGCCTAACGCCCTACCGCTAGCTGCCCAGGGGAAGATACTTTTGTCATACTCGATGCCTTCAGCTTTGAGCTCCGCCTCGCTCTTTCCCATCCAAGCCACTTCGGGGTCAGTGTAGGCGACTGCCGGAATAGCCAGAGCCTGAAACGCTGACGGCAACCCGCAGCATGCCTCAGCCGCCACCTTGCCTTCATGGGTTGCCCTATGGGCCAGCATGGGACCTGCGACGACGTCGCCGATGGCAAAGATGTGCGGTACTTGCGTGCGCCGCTGGCCATCGACCGGAATAAAACCGCGCTCATCGGTGGCAATCCCGACCGCATCGAGGTTTAAACGATCAGTATTCGGGCGCCGACCCACTGCCACTAAGATACGGTCAAAAGTTTTAGTCGCTGGCACCCCCGGCCCTTCTAGACTGACCTCCAACCCTTCTGAGGTGGGCTTGACCGCAGTGACCTTGCTATTTAGCCAAATCGCTTCGTAACGCTCGGCAACCGTCTTGGCGAGCGGTTTGACCAGATCCGAGTCAACCCCAGGAAGCAATTGATCGGTCAATTCCACGAGGCTAACCTTCGCGCCCAGCGCGTGATAGATACAGGCCATTTCCAGTCCGATCACGCCGCCACCGACTACCAGCAAGGATCCGGGAACCTCCTTAAGCGCCAACGCATCGGTGGAATCCATGATGCGGGGATCCTCCGGCCAGCCCGGCAGCTTCACCGGCCGCGACCCAGCCGCGATGATCGCGCGCTCAAACGTCACCGTTTCGGTCCCAGCCGGGGTCTTTACTTCCAGCGCATGGGCAGAGACAAACCGCCCTCCCCCCTGCACGACGCGGACTTGGCGCTGTTTAGCCAGAGTCGCCAGGCCAGTATTCAATGTCTTGACCACCTGTTCGCTCCACCGGCGGACTTGATCCAAATCGATTTCCGGCTCGCCGAACTTGATCCCTTTGCCGGCACAGTCGTGTGCCTCATAGATCACTTGGGCGAGATGCAGCAGCGCCTTGGACGGGATGCAACCGACGTTCAAACACACCCCTCCCAGGACGGGATAGCGCTCTACCAAAGTCACCTTCTTGCCCAAATCAGCTGCCCGAAAAGCCGCCGTGTAACCGCCTGGGCCGCCTCCTAAAACTAAAACTTCAGTGTCGATCGTCATATGTTTCCCCTTTACAAGATCAACTGCCGCAAATCCTGAAGCACCTCTCCAAACCGGACCACGAATTTTGCCCCTTCGGCGCCATCGATGACCCGATGATCATAGGAGAGAGATACCGGCAACATCAGTCTGGGTACAAATTGCTTCCCGTCCCAAACCGGCTGCATGCGTGCCCGGGCAATCCCTAAAATCGCCACTTCCGGCACATTGACGATCGGCGTGAAAAATCCTCCACCGATCCCTCCTAGACTGGAAACGGAAAAGCATCCCCCTTGCAGGTCGTCCGGTTTGAGTTTGCCAGCGCGAGCGCGAGCGCTCACCTCTTGCAGCTCTTCGGCCAAAGCCCACACGCCCTTACGGTCTACGTCCCGGATGACTGGGACGACCAATCCATCGGCAGTCGCCACCGCTACCCCGATATGGCAATACCGTTTGAGGATTAAGCTTTGCCCATCCGGAGCAAGCGAGGCATTGAAGGTGGGAAACTCGTATAACATTCTCGCCAGAACCTTGAGTATGAACGCCAACGGAGTCAGCTTTATCCCCCTGGTTTCAGCTTCCTGCTTTAGTCCTTGGCGAAATTCCTCCAAACAAGTGATGTCTACTTCGTGATGCTGGGTGACTTGGGGAGCGCTAAGCCAGGCCCGTTTAAGATGCGGCCCACTTAGGCGCTTGATGCGCGACAGCGGCACGGTCTCCACCGGACCAAACTTAGCAAAGTCAATCTCAGGGACAGGCACAGCTTGCTCGGCAGGCCCGGCCTGAAGGCGCTCCTTGACGAAATTTTCCACGTCCTCCCGCAAGATCCTCCCTTTAGGCCCGCTTCCTTTGACCTGAGTCAGGTCTACCCCCAGCTTGCGAGCAAACTTGCGTACCGACGGGCTAGCATAGGGAAGAACCACAGCTGCCGGCGCAGGTTCTGGGGCCATCTCGAGCGGCGGAGCAGGCTCCAAAGCTTGGCGCACCGTCTCTGGCTGAGCGGGTAAGACAGAAGTTGCCTCAGAGGCCGCAGCTACCGGCGCTGGCGCTTCGGCGGTAGATTCAGGCACTTCCAGGCGCACGACCGGCACGCCTTCTTTCACTTTATCCCCTACCTTGACCAGCACCTCCTTGACGACTCCAGCCTCAGGTGAAGGCATATCCATGGAGGCCTTATCGCTTTCCAGCGTGATCAAAGGAGATTCGCGTTCGATCCGATCTCCGGGTTTCACCAATACTTCGATCACATCCACCGCTTCCACATCCCCCAACGGTGGAACGCATATTTCTTTGATCGTCACTTGTTCACCTGGTTGTTATTTAACTCACACTGTCCACGGCGCCGGTTTATCCGGGTCGATCCCATATTTTGCGATCGCTTCTTTGACCAAGCTTTTCGGCACCGTGCCTGCATCGGCTAACGCTTTAAGCGCGGTGATCGCCACCATGTGCCGATCTACCTCAAAGAACTGCCTTAAGGTCCGGCGGACATCGCTGCGGCCAAAGCCATCCGTGCCCAATACATAGTAAGGCCGCGGTACCAATCTCCGAATCTGCTCAGCGTGGATACGGATATAATCGGTCGCCGCTACCACCGGCCCTTGGGTGGGTTCCAGACAGGCAGTCACGTATGGCTTTTCAGGCTCAGCCTCGGGATGTAGCAAGTTCCAGCGCTCCTTGAGCATGCCATCGCGGTGGAGCTCGGAAAAGCTGGTAACGCTCCAACAAGCTGCAGTTACACCGAAATCTTGCTGCAACAACTCAGCAGCAGCGATTACCTCGCGCAAGATCGTGCCGCTGCCGAGTAACTGCACCTTTGCATCGGCAGGCCCTGCCAGCCGATACATGCCCTTGAGGATGCCTTCCTCTATCCCTGCCGGCAGCGGCGGATGGGGATAGTTCTCGTTCATCACCGTCAGGTAATAATAGACGTTCTCGCCGTTTTCCAGCATCCGGCGCAGGCCCTCTCGGATAATGACCGCCAATTCGTAGCCAAAACATGGGTCATAGGCCACACAGTTAGGCACTGCGGAGAAGAACAACAGGTTGTGCCCATCCTGATGCTGCAACCCTTCCCCCGCCAGCGTCGTTCGACCTGCAGTTCCACCCACCAAAAACCCACGCGCCTGCATGTCTCCAGCTGCCCAGCATAAATCGCCTACGCGTTGATAGCCGAACATCGAGTAGAAAATGTAAAACGGCACCATCGGCAGGTCTTGATTGCTGTAGGAGGTGGCTGCAGCGATCCATTCCGCCATCGATCCGGCCTCAGTGATTCCTTCTTCCAGGATCTGCCCTTTTTGATCTTCGCGGTAATAGGCGATCTCGCCGGCGTCCTCGGGCTCGTACAGCTGACCTACGTGCGAATAGATCCCGTACTGGCGAAACAACCCCTCCATCCCGAACGTCCGAGCCTCATCAGGGACGATTGGCACCACATATCGGCCCAATTTCCGGTCGCACAACAGACCCGACAGGATACGGACGAACATCATCGTAGTGGACATCTCCCGTCCCTCGCTCCCTTTGAGGGCAAAATCGAACGCTCCCTCCTCCGGCAGGGAAAGCTTTCGGCTCGACTGACGTCGGCGTTGCGGTAAATAGCCGCCCAAAGCGCGCCGGCGTTCGTGCAAGTATTCCATTTCTGGACTGTTCGGAGGCGGCTTAAAAAACGGAGCCTCCGCTAGCTTGTCATCCGGGATGGGAATATCGAAACGGTCGCGGAACGCTTTTAGCGCTTTCTCTTCCAGCTTTTTCTGCTGATGGGCGTTCATCCGGCCCTCACCAGCCTCTCCCATGCCATATCCTTTGATCGTCTTGGCCAGAATCACCGTCGGCTGGCCCGTGTGTTCCACCGCTGCCGCATAGGCAGCATAGACTTTCTGCGGATCATGGCCGCCGCGGTTAAGGCGGAAAATCTCCTCGTCCGACATATGGGCAACCATTTCTAAAAGCTCCGGATACTTGCCGAAGAAATGTTTGCGCACATAGGCCCCGTCCTTGGCCTTGTAAGTCTGATACTCGCCGTCTACCACTTCCTCCATGCGCTTTTTGAGCAGGCCTTTGGTGTCTTGGGCCAAGAGGGGATCCCAGCGTGAACCCCAGATTACCTTGATCACGTTCCAACCTGCACCGCGGAACAAACCTTCCAGTTCCTGGATGATCTTGCCGTCGCCGCGCACCGGCCCATCCAGGCGCTGCAGGTTACAGTTGACCACGAAGATCAGGTTGTCCAGGCGCTCTCGGCCCGCTAGCGCCAAGCCTCCAATCGACTCCGGTTCGTCTATCTCGCCGTCGCCGCAGAAACACCATACCTTGCGCCCTTGCGTATCCAGAAGCCCGCGGTCATGCAGATAGCGCATGAAACGGGCCTGATAAATAGCCATCAAAGGTCCCAATCCCATAGAGACAGTAGGAAATTGCCAGAAATCGGGCATCAACCAAGGATGGGGATAAGAAGACAACCCCTTGCCTGCCACTTCAGCGCGGAAATGGTGCAAGTGTTCTTCGGTCAACCGCCCCTCCAGAAAAGCACGGGCATAGATTCCAGGGGCAGCATGGCCTTGGAAATAGATCAAATCGCCGCCGAAATCTTTCGTCGGCGCGCGGAAAAAGTGATTAAACCCGACCTCGTACAAGGTTGCCGCAGAAGCGAAAGTGGCGATGTGCCCACCGTATTCGGTAGACTTGCGGTTGGCCTGCACTACCATAGTCATGGCGTTCCAGCGCACATAGGAACGGATTCGGCGTTCGATGGCCATATCGCCGGGGCAACGCTTTTCTAGATGCGGCTGGATGGTATTGATGTAAGCGGTAGTAGCGGAAAACGGGATGTTGATACCGCTGCGGCGGGCCTTGTCGATTAAGCGCTCGACTAGATAATGCGCCCGCTTAGGTCCTTGGACCTGAAGCACTGCCTCTAAAGCCTCTATCCATTCCCGGGTCTCCTCTGGGTCTGGATCTTGAAACAGCATCCTAGGCAGTCCATGCAAATCAAGATGTTTGGTCACATAACCTCCAACGTATTTGCTAAAGTCTCAATTAACCTCCGGTTGCATTCATGTGGCGGAGGATGATCGGCTGTTCGCGCAAATCGAAATGATGTCTCTCTGGCTTGATCGCCATCGCCGCAATGATCGCCTGGCGCAATTTGGCTTCATCGCCAGGATAACGCCGCAGTACCTGTTTCAGATCTACCGAGTGCTCGTTGCCAAGACAAAGCAGCAGCTTTCCCTCGGCAGTAAGCCGCACGCGATTGCAGTCGGCGCAGAAATTATGACTGTGGGGAGCAATAAAGCCAACCCTGGTCTCAGTTCCAACTACCTTGAAGTAGCGCGCAGGACCCCCGCTGCGTTCTGGGGTTGGCAACAGCTTAAATACTTGTTCTAAATCAGCGCGTACCTGATCAGATGAGTAAAATACTGCCGCCCGGTCGTGCTCTTCGATTACCCCTAAAGGCATCTCCTCAATAAAGCTGATGTCCAATCCATTGTCTACTGCAAACTGCACTAAGTCGATGACTTCATCGTGGTTGTAGCCCTTCATCACCACGCAATTGAGCTTGATCTTAGCAAACCCTGCCCGGCGGGCCGCCTCGATGCCAGCCAGGACGCGGCTTAACTCGCCGATGCGGGTGATGCGCTTAAAGCGTTCGGGTTTTAAGCTGTCTAGGCTGATATTGACCCGCTGCACCCCCGCGGCGACCAGCTTTTGAGCATATTCGGCAAGGCGCATGCCGTTAGTAGTGAGCACCAATTCTTTGAGCGGCAAACGGCCAAGCCATTTGATCAAGTCTAATACCCCACGCCGCACCAAGGGCTCACCGCCGGTGATGCGGATCTTCTCCACTCCAAAGTCCACAAATGCTGCTGCAACCGTGTAGATTTCCTCTAAGGTGAGAATCCGCGCCCGCGGCAGAAAGGTCATCTCCTCGGCCATGCAATACAAGCAGCGCAGATCACAGCGATCGGTGACCGAGATGCGCAGGTAATTGATGCGGCGGCCGAAACGATCGATGAGTTGAGTCAAAGCCTACCCCTTCTGCTTGCGCAATTCGAGCCAGCGTTCAACGCGTTCCAGCCGGTCGCTGAAACGATCCAGATGAACCGGTTGTTCGGCCAAAAACATGGGTAGGCTGGCCACTTCGCTTTCCAGGCGACCTAGACGGGTTTTCACGCCCACCCTCGTAGATCCTGCGCTGAGCATCCATCACTTTTTGCACCACCTGCATCGCTAGGCTCCTTAAAACGGTAACTTAGGCATCCTCGGAAAGCCTTTGAGCTTTTTCATTTTCTTCATCATCTTCTCCATTTGGGCATACTGCTTAAGCAAGCGGTTGACATCCTGGATCTGAACCCCGGCACCATTGGCGATCCTGCGCTTGCGCGAGTTGTTGATCACCGCTGGGAAACGGCGCTCGTGGGGAGTCATGGAGTTGATGATCGCGATCTGGCGGTCGAGCTCGCGGTCGTTGATCTGGTCTTTGACGTTTTTAGGCATCTCTCCCATACCGGGTAACTTGTCCAGAAGTTTGGTAATGCCTCCCATCCGGCCGATCTGGATCAGCTGATCGCGCAAGTCTTCCAGGTCAAAGCCTTTGCCTTTTTGGAGCTTTTTGACCAGCTTTTCCGCCTTGCTCCGGTCGATCTTGCGCTCGACCTCTTCAATCAGACTGAGCACGTCCCCCATCCCCAGGATTCTGGAAGCGATCCGGTCAGGGTGAAATAATTCTAAAGCATCAGTCTTCTCGCCAACCCCGATAAACTTGATCGGTTTGCCGGTGATATACCGGATCGACAACGCTGCCCCGCCGCGGGCATCCCCATCGGCTTTGGTCAGCACCACGCCGGTCAGCGGCAGTGCCTCGTGGAAAGCTTTGGCCGCGTTGACTGCGTCCTGGCCGGTCATGCTATCTACTACAAATAAGGTCTCGATGGGAGAGACCGCAGCGTGAATTGCCTGAATCTCGGCCATCATTTCAGCATCGATGTGCAGGCGCCCAGCGGTGTCGATGATGACCACATCCAACAGGCGCTTTCTCGCATGCTCGACCGCTTGTTTGGCGATCTTCACCGGGTCTTCTTGAGGCGAGGAAGGAATAAACTCGGCTCCCACTTCCTCGGCTAAAATTTTCAACTGCTCAATCGCTGCCGGACGATAAACGTCAGCACTGACCAAGGCGACTTTCTTTTTCTGGCGCTCCTTGAGCCAGCGCGCTAGCTTAGCTACCGTCGTGGTCTTACCTGAGCCCTGCAAACCCGCCATCAGGATCACCGCCGGCGGCTGAGTAGCAAGGTTAAGGCCAGCACTTGCCCCTCCCATCACCCCGATGAGCTCCTGATGCACGATCTTGATCAATGTCTGCCCTGGCGTCAGGCTGGCTTGGACTTCCTGGCCCAGCGCCCGGGCCTTGACCTGATCGATGAACGCCTTGACTACCGGCAGAGCGACATCGGCCTCGAGCAACGCTATCTGCACCTCGCGCAAGGTGTCTTGGATGTTAGCTTCAGTAAGCCGGCCCTGACCGCGGATTTTCTCGAGCGCCTGAGTTAACCGTTCAGAGAGATTGTCAAACATTTTCTACCATCACCTACAATACAACCCTAAAGACACTATCGGACGCCAATCATTGCTACATTATGCCAGAGTCAAGAGGGAAGTTCTGTTGATCGCTTATCCTTCTGCCATCCTCGCTCTCATCCTTTATACCACTGCCACCGCTTTATTGCTACGCCGTCCAGAGAAAAGCAGCATCCAGCGGCTAATTTGGCTTGGGGTAGCCTGGGTAGGTATGATCCTGCACAGCATCGCCTTAGTCAGCCTGATGGTCACCCCCGCTGGAATAGATTTAGGATTTTTCAGTACCGTTACCTCGGTCGGCTGGATGGTCGTGCTTTTATTTTTGTTGGCAACGATAGACAAGCCAGTAGACAAGCTGGGGGCAGCCGTGTTACCTCTAGCTGCCATCACGCTTATCCTTAGACTGGTTTTCCCAGCCCAAGTGCATATCCTGACCGATCTCACCCTGGCCATGCAGGCGCACATTTTGATTTCCATCCTCGCCTTCAGTCTGCTTAACGTTGCCGCCTTGCAGGCACTGCTTTTGACCTGCCAAGATTTTCACCTGCATCGCAAACGAACTGGCTGGTTTGTGCGCTCCCTGCCGCCGCTAGAGACCATGGAAGCGCTGTTGTTTCAAATGATCGGGGTAGGATTTGTGCTCCTTGGCTTATCGTTGGCAAGCGGATGGTTGTTCGTCGAGGATTTGTTCGCGCAGCACCTAGTCCACAAAACCGTGCTGGCGATCGCTTCTTGGGTAGTGTTTGGAGTGTTGCTTTTAGGTCGCTGGCGCCTCGGTTGGCGGGGACGGACTGCAGTCCGCTGGACTT
Source organism: uncultured Methylococcales bacterium (assembly GCA_964546735.1). Taxonomy (GTDB): domain Bacteria; phylum Pseudomonadota; class Gammaproteobacteria; order Methylococcales; family Methylothermaceae; genus Methylohalobius. The sequence goes on from CAZJKH010000005.1 coordinate 73,038, forward strand.
TGGCAGGATTTGCCGTGCTGACGCTGGCCTATTTCGGCAGCAAGCTAGTTCTGGAGCTTATTCTCCACCGCACTTAACATAGACCGGCGGATTTCTTAACGATCTCAAGCACAACCGGATGATCTCGCGATCGGTTCGGACGATGGTCTGGACATACTGAAACAACTCAGGATCCGGACAAGATCCGTCCAGGCACTGGCGGATCAACTTCCTGCGCTTTGCTTCTAACACCTTAAAGCGCTGCCAGCGCCCCGCCGCGGCTGCCTGGAGCAGTTGCGCATTGACCTGGGTAATTTGCCCAAGCACTTCACAGCGCCTCATCTTCCCTACCATGTTCTAGATACGCCTGGCGCATTTTGCGCCTGGCTTTAAGCTCGGCGAGCTTTGCCCGAACTTCTTCCTGTTCGCGCAAGATTAAATCGATGATCGCTTGGTCTTGCGCTAAAACTTCCCTGATCGCGGCATACAGCGAAGGTTCAGCGGCTGCCTTGGCAAGCCAAGTCTCAAGGTGACTCTGACGCCTATCGAGCAACTCAGTAACCTGTTTAAAATCACCGGCTACGGCGGCTGCATACATGGCCTGAGTCAGTTGGAGCAATAACCTCTGCTCTGCCATCTTAGCGTCCCTCAAGCACGCTGGGCCAACAACACACCGTCATTTCCCTTTTCCCTCTCGCGCAGAAATTTGGCCAATTCTAGCACGGCATCAGGAGGAATCTGGCGTACCACCTCACCGGTTTCAGCATCGATCACTTTCACGACCACGCGCTGGGTATCCTTGTCCACTGAAAACTCAAGGTTGCGCCTGATTAACTGCAAGTGGCCGTTGATTTCTTTGACTGCCTGCTCCACCTGCTGGAGCTTGATGCTGGATGCAGCATGCTCCGCTTTCGGTTGCTTCCTCTCTGTCCCCTGCTCCGCCCTCACCGGTCTATCGGAGAAGGCGGAGGCAACCGAAGGATAGCGATGTAAGTCTAAGTCTACCTTCATCGTCCGACCTCCAACAAACTATGGCACTCAGCCGTCAAGTCCCTACCCCTATCTCCCGACGAAAAGCCTGGCGGGCAGATTCCGGGATATTGCGCCAAGCGTCTGCCAAGGGCTGGAGCAAACCGATCACCTCCGCCAATCCTTCAGGCTGATTTTTAACGTGTGCTTCCAGCAATCTTTTTTGCATGTAACCGTATAAGAGATCTAAGTTCTCGGCCAGCTCGCCGCCGGCCTCAAAATCCAAAGTCTCGCGCAAGCCCCCTAGGATCGTGATAGCCTTGCCGATCAATTCCCCTTTGCGCACGAGATTGCCCGCCTCAAGCGCCGTTTTTGCCGCTTGGATGCGTTCGATTGCCCCATCGAACAAGAGCCGCACCAGCCGATGGCCGTCTGCTTCTGTCACCTGCGACTCAAGATCCACTGCACGATAGCAATCTAACCGTTTTGCCGCGTACATAATTCACCTTACTTAGTTTCTGAGTTGGGTTGCAAAGCTTTGAGCTGCTGCGCCAATGCTTCCGAGCTAGCCTTGAGCTTGGCAACCAGTTGGTCCATGGCGTTGAATTTTTTTAAGTAAAACGCCTCAAGCTTATCCATCCGCTCCGACAGATGCCTCTCTTGCTCGGCTAGCTTAGCCAGGCGTTGATTCAATCCTTCCATCTTGCCGCCTAAGGGACCTTGGGTGTCGGTCAGCTTTTGGATCAAATCATCCAGCCGATCGGCCACCCCGCGCACAAGCGTCACGCTGCCACGCTGGCCCAAAGCGCCACCGGTAATCTTAAGCTGCAACCCCTCGCTGGCAGTACCTGGCGCACCGGTTAAAAACTGCCCGCGTCCGACCGCCTCTTGGCCGCCGATCTTGCCGGCTACATCCTGGCCTTGGGTACCTGCTCCTACGCTAAAGCCCAATTGGGCTGCAGTATTGGTGTCGACAGAGACGAACGCAACGTTGGAGCTGCTGCCGTAGGTAGCTGAAGTGAGCCGCAAGCGGTTTTGATCGACATCGTAACTGACCTCGACGTGCCGGCCAGCGGCCTTAAGAGCGCTATCGGCGTTGATCTGGCGCTGGATTTCCTGGGCCAACTCCGCCCCTGAGGCATAACTGCCTTGGGTCAGGCGGATAGTGCCGGAACGCACCCCGTCCACCTCTAGGGTAAACTCGTCGTTATTACCATCTACTACGAACGGGCTGGTAAAATCCGGTAAGGCTGAAGCCCCTACGTAATTGCCTTGGGTCGCCAGCTGGGTGACTTCTACGGCATAAGTTCCCGCCTGCGTTGCGCGCGTGGCGCCAAAGTACTGGACTTGGGCGTCGGTAGTGGTGCCTTGGGTGGCAAACAGGGCTTTGAGGGCCTCTGGTTGGGCGCGCAGCTTAGCGGTAAACTTGTCCGCATCTAAGGACAGTTTGCCGCTTTGGCGGTCAAAAGCAAGCCCGACATCCACCAGGGACCTAATCCCGGCGTTTTCTAACCCTTGTACCACCTGGCCGAGCATGCGCCTTAACTGATTGTCCACCGCCCTGAGTGTGCCATCGCCCAACAGCACGCCGTTGGGTTTGCCGTCCTCCTGGCTGAGGGCCGTCAGTTCAGTCACATGGCCTTTGAGCTGGTTATACGCATCGACGAATTTCTGCAGGGCATCGGTGACGGCTTTTTCGTCTACCCCCACGCTGAGGTTGACCGTTTTGCCAGGTGCGGCGCTTTGCAAATTCAACGTCACCCCGTCGATCACGCCTACCACCAGGTTGCTGGCAGAAGTGACCGTCAAGCCATCGACGACTAGCTCGGCATCTTGCCCCTTGCGGGTTTGGGTCAAATTCAAAGCCGAAGTATTAAACGCCAGGCGCGACAGGCCCTGGGCGTCGGTGGAATTGCCGTCGCTGTCGCTGACGCTGATCTCCAGCGCCCGGTTGGCCCCGGTCTCAGCGGAAGAAAGCACCAGCCGATAGCCTGAGCCGTCGTTGACGATCGAGGCGCGCACCCCGATCCCAGCCCGATTGACAGCATCGCGTATCCCGGCCAAGGTGTTGTTGCTGGTGTCGATGGTAAGCGTCTGGGTAGCTGCGGCAGGGTCGGCGGTAAAGCTTTGGGGATTGCCGCCTGCATCGTACGTCCAAGTGCCAAAGCGGATGGTTAAAGTCCCCGCCCCCACCACCTCGTCCACCGAGGCAAACGCCCCAGTGGCTACCGCGTGGGAGGTGGCGGTTTGGTTGACGGTAATCTGGTAAGTGCCCTCGCGCGCCACTGCGCTGGCGGTCGCGGTAAGCACCGCCGGATCGGAAGCGCTTGCCTGGCGGCGCTGCCAGAAAATAGGTGACTTAAGATTCTTTAAAGCGTCGCGCAACGAGGCCAGATCATTTTTGATCTGGCCAAATCCGGAGAGTTTGGCCTGGAGGTCATCGCGCTGGCGGGCGATCCTGGCTTGGGTTGGGGCTTTTTCAGCTTCGACGAGCTTGGCCACGATGTCTTGGATGTTCAGCCCAGAACCGATGCCTAACGAGGTGATGCTTGCCATAGTGCCTCCTTCAAAGCCAAGGGGCGGGAATCTCCCGCCCCGAATCGGTTAAGCTTAGCGCAGCAGCGACAGCACGTTCTGCGGCGCTTGTTTGGCCTGGGCCAACATCGCAATCCCAGCCTGCTGCAGGATCTGGGCCTTGGCCAGTTGGATGGTCTCCTCGGCAAAGTCGGCATCCATGATCCTGGACTTGGAGGCAGTCAGGTTGTCGCGGTTGACCTGGATGTTGGCGATAGTGGATTCTAGGCGGTTTTGCACCGCGCCTAAATCGCCGCGCACGCTGTTGATCGCCTCTAAAGCGTTAGCCACCGCCTCAAGCGCTTTGTTGGCCCCAGCCACGGTGGAGAGGTCAATGTCTTTCAGGAACTGACCGGTCTCAGCGCCGCCGTAGGTGCCAGCGCGGAAGTATAAGTTTTCCAGCGCAGCTTTGCCGTTGATCCCCGCTTGAATATCGATCGCCTTGGCCGAGTGCAAGGTGACGGTGGAGTAGTAGGTTTCGGCATCTGTGGCAAAGCTATTTAATGATGATACTGCTGCTATTCCATCCAACCCGAAATTACCAGCTGTGCCACCTCCACTTTCGTCTACCACGATGCTGATGTTGCGGCCATCGTCGGCGATCAGGCGGATGCCAGCTCCGGTATCTTCGCCGCGCACCCCAGTTCTATCAGCGATGGCGTTGATCGCCGCCACAGTCGCTGCGCGATCCCGCTCCGCATCCCCCACCGAAGCAATTGCCACAGTCCTCACGTTATTGATATAGACGATGATACTGTCCCCCGCAGTTCCTGCAGCGGTCGTTTCCGCCTCTACGATATTGGCATCGGCGGTGGCGGTCACGCCGGTGGCGTCGCTGGCGCGGTTGATCGCAGCGGCAATGGCGATCGCCGAAGCTTCTTTGATGCTGGAGTTGGCCGTCACATCAGAGGCGGTATCGTCGGTGGCGCGCGCAGCTTGGATCGCTACCCCGTTAATCACCAAATCGCCGTCGTTGAGCGCTACCTCCTTCCCTGTTCCCGAAGTGGCCGAGATATGAGAAGAAGGCTGTACTAATACTTTTTTCCCATCCAGCGTGGACACCGCCGCTACCTGGGCTTCGTACGTGCCGGCCACCAGCCCCACGTGCTTTAAGCCATCCTCGCCGTTGGTGCCGGCTTCGACCTTGATCGGCTTGCCGCCGGTGGACACTAGCGTGAGGCTACCCTTGTAAGTGCCCGCAGCAGCTAGACCATAATTAGCCAAGTTCCCGGTTGACGAAATCTCAATGTTTCTTCCGTCAACCGCTCGTAACGTTACTCCGGTAGAGTCGTTGCCGGTATCGATCGCCTCTACCCCAGTCTGGTCCTTGACCGCGTTGATCGCAGTCACCACCGCCTGCCGGTCGGCAGCCAGATCTACTCCTCCTACGGCCAAATGGATCGTTACGCCATTGATGGATACATCATCATTTGCGGCGGCACCAGCCGACATGCTCTGTCCTACCACCGTATTGGCGTTGACTTTGGCAATCACACCCGTCTGGTCGGAGACGCGGTTGATCGCCGCTGCCTTGGCGATGGCCGAAGCCGAAGCGAAGGCGGTAGAAGCCGTGTCGTCGCTGGCTAGCGAGGCCCCAATCGCCACCCCATTGATGATCAGGTCGCCGTTTTGGAAGGCATCGTCAGTCGCCACGGTGGAGACCCCAGCGCTTTGACCGGCGCCCAATTTGTCGACAGTCAGCTTGCCGAGGCTAAAGGTAAAGGTCTCGCCGGCGTTAGCGCCGATCTGCAGCACTTTTTTGCCAAAGCTGCCGTCTAAAAGCTTGGTACCGTTGAAGTGGGTCTGCTCGGCAATGCGCTGGACTTCGTCGACAAGCTGGCGCGCCTCGGCGTTCAACGAGGCCCGGTCGGAGTCGGAGTTGGTAGCGTTGGCGGACTGCACTGCCAGCTCGCGGATTTTCTGCAGCATCTCGGTCATGCTGCCGATTGCACCTTCAGCGGTCTGAGCCATGGAGATACCATCGCCGGCGTTGCGCATCGCCACCGTCAGTCCCCGAATTTGAGAGTCAAAACGGGTAACGATCGCCAGTCCTGCCGAGTCGTCCTTGGCGCTGTTGATGCGCAGCCCGGAAGATAAGCGTTCCATCGCAGTGTTCATCATACTCTCGGTGCGGTTTAAGCTGCGCTGGCTGTTTAGGGCCATCATGTTGGTATTGATTACGCTAGGCATGGTGTATCCTCCTTAGGGTAAACTTCAATATCGCGTTCACCCTATTTAGCGGATAGAAGTGCAAAAACTTTAAGGGGAATTTTGTGAACTGGCATCAGATTTTGGCCTTTGACCGCGCCCATCTGTGGCACCCCTATAGCGCTATCCCGCCTAGCTATCCGGTCTGGCCAGTCGTCCAAGCCCAAGGCGTCTTGCTTGAACTGGCCGATGGGCAAACGCTTATCGATGGGATGGCATCGTGGTGGTGTGTGATCCACGGCTACAATCACCCGCGTCTGAACGCTGCCTTGATCGCTCAGATTGAGCAAATGGCGCACGTGATGTTCGGGGGGCTGACGCATGCGCCGGCCGTGGAGCTTGGCCAAAGACTGCTTCAGCTTGTCCCTCCGGGGTTAGAGAAGGTTTTTTTCTGCGATTCGGGATCGGTTGCTGTGGAAGTTGCCCTGAAGCTGGCGCTGCAGTACTTTCAGGCGCAAGGACAGACTAATAAAAGGCGGTTTTTGGCCTTGCATGGCGGCTATCACGGTGACACCTTCGGCGCGATGGCGGTGTGCGATCCGGTCACCGGCATGCACCATCTGTTTTCCGGCTTTCTGCCTAAGCAGCTGTTTGTCCCAAGGCCTGCCTGCCGCTTTCATGCCCCATGGGATGAGCGCGCCGCGCTGCCGCTGGTAGAGCTGCTTGAACGCCACCACCAGGAGATCGCCGCCTTGATCTTGGAGCCCATCGCCCAGGGCGCCGGCGGGATGTGGTTTTATCATCCAGAATACCTCAAGGCCGCCAGGCGCTTGTGCGACGAGTTTGAGGTGCTTTTGATCGCCGATGAGATCGCCACCGGCTTTGGCCGCACTGGCCGGTTGTTTGCCTGCGAGCATGCCGGCATCATCCCGGATATCTTGTGTCTGGGCAAAGCCCTCACTGGCGGCTACTTGAGCTTGGCGGCCACCTTAACTACCGCCAAGATCGCCGAGGTCGTCTGCGCGGGGGAGGCCGGTTGCCTGATGCACGGCCCCACCTTCATGGCTAACCCGCTAGGATGCGCCGTAGCGGTCGCAAGTATCGACCTACTGCTGGAATCGGATTGGCAGGCAAACGTGCAGCGCCTAGAAGCTAGCTTGCGCCGGGGGCTTGCGCCGTGCCAAGCGCTTCCAGGAGTGCGCGAGGTGCGGGTATTAGGCGCGATCGGGGTGGTGGAGTTGGATCGGCCGGTGGATTTAGCTGCTATCACCCCTAAGTTCGTGCGCAAAGGGGTATGGCTTCGGCCATTTGGCCGGCTGGTCTATACCATGCCGGCTTACTGCATGACCGATGCCGGACTGGGCGTGCTTTGCCAAGCCATCTACGAGGTTATCGCCGAGCTGGAGTAAAATGATGCTATGACTGATGCCGAATTGATCGAACTGGTGCGCAAAGAGCTCCCTAAACTGCTGCGCGAAGATCCTGCTGTGCGGGAGGCGATCTTGGCGCTCATTCAAACCCAAGCTGCTGACAAACAAGCAACTGACCAGAAATTTTGGGAGATGCTTGCCGAGCTTCGCCGCGAGCGCGAAGAATGGAACTGCCGCTTTGCGGAACAGCGCGCCGAAGAGGCCAGAAAATGGGAGGAGTGGTATCAACGCTGGGAGACCTTCCAAGCCGAAGAGGCCAGAAAATGGGAGGAGTGGTATCAACGCTGGGAGACCTTCCAAACCGAAGAGGCCAGAAAATGGGAAGCAAACAGCCGCCGGTTTGAGGAAGTCCACCAGGAAATCTTAGCCGTAGCCGATCGGCTCGGCCGCCAGCTGCAGGCGTTAGGGGCAAGGTGGGGCATCAGTTCAGAGCGCGCCTTTCGCGAAGGGCTGGCCGGTATCTTGAGCAAGACATTTGGGGTGGAAGTATTGCACGTGATCGAATTCGACCAGGCCGGCGAAGTCTTCGGACGGCCAGACCAAATCGAACTGGACGTGATCGTCCGCAATGGCACGCTGATCTTATGTGAGCTCAAGTCCTCGCTCGACAAGGGCGATGTGTACCTATTCGAGCGTAAAGCACGGTTTTATGAAAAACTCCACCAACGCCGCGCTGATCGTCTAATCATGATTTCGCCTTATGCCACGGCAAGAGCGCGCGAAGTGGCCGCTAAATTGGGAATAGAGCTCTACAGCGACGCCGAAGAGGTACCGCCTTAAGGGGTGGGCTGGCGTTTCAAGCCTTGCCAGCTCTCTACTAGCCCTTCGATCTCGATGCCGAAAAATCCCAAGATTCGGCCTACGCTTTCATCGACCATTTCCGCCAAGCTCTTCTCTCGTCCATAAAAGGGAGGCAAAGGCGGAAAGACGATCCCGCCCATCTCGGTCACCGCCACCATGTTGCGCAGATGGGCCAGATTCAAAGGCGTCTCGCGCGGTACCAAGACCAGTGGCCGGCGCTCTTTCAAGGTGACGTCCGCAGCGCGGGTAATCAGGTTGTCGCCTAAACCGCAAGCGACTGCTGCCAGCGTTCGCATCGAACAAGGGGCGATCACCATGCCGGCAACCTGGAATGCGCCGCTGGCGATGTTCGCGGCGATATCGTCGACCGCGTGATACACGTCGGCTTTGGCTTTCAGTTCAGCCTTCTTAAGGCCCAGTTCGTGTTGCAGGTTGACCCAGCCAGCCCGCGAGACGATCAGGTGGCTCTCCCACTCCGGCAAGGTCTGTAAGATCTCTAAGATCCGCACCCCGTAGATAGCACCGGTGGCGCCAGTCAGCGCCACGATCAGGCGTTTACGCTTCATTTGAGCTGCTCCACCATCATGTCGGTCGCTTCCACCAGCGCATCGATCATTTCTTCCCCCGCAGCAATGTGGCCGGAATGTTCCAAAATCTTAAGCCTTGCTCCCGGCAACTTGCGCCGCAAGGAAAACGCCGCCTCCAGCGGACAGACCAAATCCCAACGGCCGTGGATGATCACGCACGGCAAAGTGCGGATAGGCTGACAGTGTTGCAAGATTTGATAGTCATCTAAAAAATAGCGATGAGCAGCGTAATGTAGCTCGATTTTGGTCTTAGGCAAAAGCTCCTCAGGCGGGGGCAACGCTTCGGGATCGAAGCGATCACCTAAGGTCACAGCTGCGCTCCATCGGTTCCAGGCCTCGACGACTCTAAGTTGCAAAGCTTCATTGTGGCCGATGACTGCCCGGTACATCCCCTCGATCAGATCGCTCCAGCTCGACACTGGCAAGCTCTTGATCAATTGGTGCCAATAGTCCGGATAGATCCGCCTCACCCCATCCTTGACGAACCAGTCTAGATCCATCTGCCGAGCCAGAAACACGCCTCGCAAGATCAGCCCTAACGCCCGATCAGGATGCTTCTGGGCGCAGACCAACGCCAGGGTTGCCCCCCACGAGCCGCCGAACAGCAGCCAGCGCTTGATCTGCAAGCGGACACGGATAGCCTCCAGGTCTTCCACCAGCTTGGAAGTATCGTTAGCGCGAATTTCCCCTAAAGGCTCACTGCGGCCACAGCCGCGCTGGTCTACCAGGACGATGCGGTAACAATTGGGATTAAAAAACCGGCGATGATCGGGTTTGCACCCTGAGCCCGGTCCACCGTGGAGGAACAAGACCGGGATGCCTTCGGGATTGCCGCATTCTTCGTAATAGACCCGATGGCCGTCAGCTTCCAGCCAGTGGACAGCATAAGGCTCCAGCGGTGGATAGAGGGTCTTCATACCTGCTACAGAAAGCACGGGACGAAAAACAAGGGGCCAGAAAGGCCCCTTGTCTTGCTGAGATTGAAGCGGTCAGAAGCCAAAGCCCACATAGCCGCCTGCGGTCAGGCCGTCGGTATCGGTATCCTCGACCCCACTTAGGCTGCTTTTGCCGTTCGGCGTGACGTGATAGCGGAAGTCTACGCCCGCATACAGGTTTTCCCACAGATTGACTTCCGTTCCCACGCCAAACATCAAACCCGGATTGAGCACCGTCACCCCGTCGGACGGCGGGCTGATCACGTGGATGGCAAACCCGACCGGAATGATCCAAGGCCGAACGACGCTGTCGCGCCAGAACCGGACCTTGGGGGCGGCGCTCAAGGTAAACTGGGTCACGGTGGAGTTTTCCTGCTTGCTAGCTGGCGCCAGAGGCGAGACGATCCCGCCTCTATCCGCATCGGTGAGCAAGCCTTTGCCCTGAGCGAAACGTTTGTACTCAAACATCACCTCGCCTAGAAGATCGGTACCCTCTAGGAAAGTGCCTTCAGTCAAGCCGAAGAGGTCGTGGCTTAAGGTATGTTCAAACCCAGCGCCGATGTAAAAGCCGTTTTGACCGTGGCCTTTGGAAGTCCCGGGCGATGGCAAGATGTCTTTGGCGCGGTCGGTCATCATGCGCGTATACCCGCCACGGAAGAACAAGAAACTCTCATGCCCTTTGTGCACCGGGGTCAATCCCTTTTTCCAATCCTCAAGCTCCATCATCTCCTGGTGGTGAGCTTGCTGATGGGCTTTGAGATCTGCCAGCTCTTGCTTTAAGGCGCGCAACTGGTCCTCCAATTCCTCGATGCGGCTGGATTCGGCTGCCTCGTGTTTGTGCCAGCCGTTGGCTTGGGCCTGCGGGGCAACCGTCAAGGCAGCCGCCAGCGAGCTCGCCAACACCATACTGAGTTTTTGTGTTTTCATACCATCCTCCCCTAACTGGAGTTGTTGAGTTTTCGACACTTCCCTAAAAGCCGACTCATCCTTTCATTGCTTTTGCCTTTTGCTCGAAAGCAACATTTAAGACGCTGAATAATCCTAGCAGACAACTTTCAGAGAAACAAATGTTTTGCCATAATGTTTTCGATTTTCTATCTCCGGCTTAAACCAGCCAAGCTGGCGCTGCCAAAGCCATTGTAGCAAATAAACAACGGGGAGTTATGAACTTCATGCTTGCCAAGCTCCGCACCCCGAACTTGGTGTTGTTACATGATCTCTTCCTGATCCCTGTAGCATGGCTGGGCGCGTATTGGCTCAGGTTCAATCTAGAACCCATACCGGAGCCGGTCTTGCTGCAAGCGCTAAAGTTTCTGCCTTTGGTGGTGGGCATCCAGGGCATGACTTTTTATTACTTTCGCTTGTATCGCAGCCTGTGGCGCTTTGCTTCATTGCCGGATTTGATCCAAATCGCTAAGGCAATTTTAGTGGGCAGCGCCTGCATCATTTGTGCAGGATTCCTCTACGATCGCTTACAATCGATCCCACGTTCAGTGCCGTTCATCTATAGCGCCTTGTTGCCGATCCTGATCGGTACTCCCAGATTGATTTACCGCGCTTGGAAAGATCAGGTGGCTACTATGCTAACCGGCAAACGCACGCTGATCGTCGGTGCTGGCCGTGCGGGGGAAAGGTTAGTCCGGGAGCTGCTCAAAGCCCATAACCCGGAATACCGGCCAGTGGTCCTAGTCGATGATGACCCTAAGAAAAAAGGCCGCGAAATTCGCGGCATCCGTGTCGCCGGAGGGTGCCAAAAAATTCCCAAGCTGGTGGCCAAATACCGCATCGACGTCATTTTGATCGCTATTCCCTCAGCCACCGACCGCCAAATGCGCCGCATCGTCGAATACTGCGAGCAGGCAGAAGTCCCGCTTCTGACTCTGCCTTCCCTGAAGGAAAGCCTATTTTACCGCTCTGTCGGCATAGGCCTGAGGGAAGTGTCGATTGAAGACCTCTTAGGGCGTAAACCGGCGCAACTGGATTGGCATGCCATTCACACCCATCTGTGCCATAAAACCGTGATGGTCACCGGAGCAGGCGGTTCTATCGGCGCTGAACTGTGCCGTCAACTGGCCTTGCTGCCTATAGAGCGGCTTATCCTATTTGAGTTGTGCGAATACAACCTGTTCCGGATCGAGCATGACCTGCGCCGCAGCTTCCCTAAGCTTTCCATCGTGCCGATTCTGGCCAACATCACCGACCCAACCTCGGTTCGCCAGGCGATGGAGACTCACCGCCCGCAGATCGTCTTCCACGCCGCCGCTTACAAGCACGTACCGCTTTTAGAAACTCAGATTCGCGAGGCGGTGCACAACAACTGCTTGGGTACCCGCATCGTCGCTGAAGCTGCCATCGAAGCTGGCGTCGAGGAATTCGTCTTAATCTCTACCGACAAAGCGGTCAACCCCTGCAATGTGATGGGTGCTACCAAACGAGCGGCGGAAATGATTTGCCAGAGTCTTGACCGCGTTGGCACCACGCGCTTTATCACCGTCCGGTTCGGCAACGTCCTCGATTCAGCCGGCAGTGTGGTGCCGCTATTTCGCGAGCAAATCCGGCAAGGCGGCCCGATTACGGTAACCCATCCGGAAATTAGCCGCTACTTCATGACTATCCCTGAAGCTTGTCAACTGATCATGCAAGCGGCAGCGATTGGCAAAGGGGGGGAAATTTTCGTCCTCGACATGGGCGAGCCGATCAAAATCCGCTATCTGGCGGAGCAGATGATCCGCTTAAGCGGCAAACGCCCAGGGATCGATATCGAAATCCGCTATACCGGCCTGCGCCCGGGAGAGAAGCTAAGCGAAGAGCTTTTCTACGCTGACGAAAACCTCGTACCTACCTGCCACCGTAAGCTGCTTTTGGCTTACTCGCGCCCCTGCGACCCCAGGATCATCGCCAAGCTTTTAGACCAATTGAGCAAAGCTTGCCAAGCGTACGATGAGGAGCAACTTTTACTCCTGCTGCGCACCTTAGTCCCGGAATATCGCCCGCAATTGGCCACCGAGCGCCGTCTGACCTCAGCCTAAACGCGCTCCGAACAAATCCGTTCCTACTCGTACTAGGGTTGCCCCCTCTAGGATCGCCGCTTCTAAATCTGCCGACATCCCCATCGACAAGCTATCTAAGCCAAGATCGGCGCAGCTTTCAAATAGCTCGCGCAGGCGTCGGAAGGGCGCGCGTTGAGACTCGATGTCTTCCGCTGGTGCTGGAATCGCCATCAATCCCCGCAGCCTCAGGCGCGGCAAAGTGCACACTGCCTCTGCCAACGCTCGCACCTCTTCCGGGCGGACCCCAGATTTGCTCTCCTCCCCGCTGATGTTGACTTGTAGGCAGACGTTGAGGGGAGGGAGAAACTCCGGCCGCTGCTCGCTCAACCGGCGGGCAATCTTCAACCGGTCTACACTGTGAACCCAATGAAAGCGAGCGGCGATAGCGCGCGTCTTATTCGCTTGGATTGGCCCGATAAAGTGCCAGGTGATTTCGCAATGGGCCAGCGCCTCTTGTTTGACTAAGGCTTCTTGCAAGTAGCTTTCGCCGAAGTGACGCACCCCCGCTCGGTATGCTTGTAACAAAGCCTGTGGCGGGTGAGTTTTACTTACTGCCACCAAGGTTACTTGATCTGTCCGGCTAGCCTGCTCAAGCGCTGCCTGGATCCGCTGTCGAATCCTCGCTACCCGTGGTTGGATAAGCATAGTTTTTTCTATACTTGTTTAAGGTACGGTTAATTAGGATAAGATCATGGATATCGCTGAACTACTTGCTTTTGCTGTCAAACACAACGCTTCAGACCTGCACTTATCGGCTGGACTTCCCCCCATGATCCGGGTGGACGGCGACATTCGCAGGATCAATCTCCCTCCTCTAGAGCACAAGGAAGTCCACGCTTTGATCTACGATATCATGAACGACAAGCAGCGCCGCGACTACGAGGAGTTCCTAGAAACCGATTTTTCCTTCGAACTACCAGGTATCGCTCGCTTTCGCGTCAACGCTTTCCATCAGGACCGGGGCGCAGGGGCGGTGTTTCGGACCATTCCCTCCAAGGTGTTGACCCTGGATGACTTGGGTTGCCCGCCGATATTCCGCGAGCTTACTCAAAAACCCCGCGGCTTGATTTTGGTCACCGGCCCCACTGGCTCTGGTAAATCGACTACGCTCGCAGCGATGATCGACTACATCAACGTGAACAACTACGCTCACATTCTCACCATCGAAGACCCGATCGAATTCGTCCATCATAGCAAAAAATCCCTCATCAACCAGCGCGAGGTCCACCGCGATACTCTAGGGTTTAATCAGGCGCTACGCTCGGCGCTGCGAGAAGACCCAGACGTCATCCTAGTAGGCGAAATGCGCGACCTGGAAACCATCCGCCTGGCCTTGACTGCAGCTGAAACCGGCCACCTTGTGTTCGGCACGCTGCATACTTCTTCGGCGGCCAAGACCATCGACCGCATCATCGACGTCTTCCCAGCAGAAGAAAAAGACATGATCCGAGCTATGTTATCGGAATCTTTGCAAGCCGTCATCGCCCAGACTCTGCTCAAGAAAATCGGCGGCGGGCGCACTGTCGCGTGGGAAATCATGGTCGGAACGCCAGCGATCCGCAACCTCATCCGCGAAAACAAAGTCGCCCAGATGTATTCAGCCATTCAGACCGGCCGCAAAGATGGTATGCAAACCTTAGACCAACATCTCATGGAATTGGTCGAAAAAGGCATCGTCTCGCGCCAAACCGCTCGGCTCAAGGCAGTCAACAAAGCCGCATTCTAA
>CAZJKH010000005.1:87336-141887 GCA_964546735.1 uncultured Methylococcales bacterium
AAAGCCGCATTCTAAGGAGAAGGCTATGAACATAGAATCCCTGCTCACCCTGATGGTTCACAAACAGGCCTCGGACTTGTTTGTCATCGCCGGCCGCCCCCCTAGCCTCAAAGTCAACGGCCAGCTAGAAGCCCTAAGTCCCAATGCCTTGACCGACGTTCAGGCCCAGGAGTTGGTCTTAAGCACTATGACTCCCCGCCAACAGGACGAATTTGAGAACACGCGCGAATGCAACTTCGCCATCGCTTTGAAAGATTTAGCAAGATTTCGAGTCAGTGCGTATTATCAGCGCAACACCCCGGCGATGGTCATCCGCAGGATCCAGGATCATATCCCTGACCTTGAAGAGCTCAACCTGCCGCCTGTTTTGAAAGACTTGGCCATGACCAAACGCGGCCTGATCCTGTTCGTTGGCGCCACCGGCACTGGCAAATCCACCTCGCTGGCAGCGATGATCAAATACCGCAACCAAAATAGCTCCGGCCACATCATCACCATCGAAGACCCGATCGAATACACCCACAAACACTTAGGCTGCATCGTCACCCAAAGAGAGGTTGGGACCGATACCGAATCCTACGAAGTAGCGCTCAAAAACACCCTGCGCCAGGCTCCAGATGTGATCCTGATCGGCGAAGTCAGAACCCGAGAGACCATGCAGTATGCGATCACTTTTGCGGAAACCGGCCATCTATGCCTGGCCACCTTGCACGCCAACAACGCCAACCAAGCCCTGGATCGAATCCTGCATTTTTTCCCCGAGGACATGCACCGCCAGCTGTTCATGGACTTGTCTCTCAACCTCAAAGCCATCGTCGCCCAACAGCTGATCCGCCGCATCGATGGTCAAGGTCGCTACCCGGCAGTGGAAATCCTGATCAACACGCCGCTTGCCGCAGACCTGATCCGCAAAGGGGAAATCCATAAGCTCAAAGAGCTGATGAAGCGTTCGCGCGAGCACGGTATGCAGACCTTTGACCAGTGCCTCTACGACCTGTACCGGCAAGGCAAGATCAGCTACGAGGATGCGTTGGCAGCAGCCGACTCACGCAACGAAGTCCGGCTGATGATCAAACTAGGCGCCGACGCTTCTGACAAATACGGGGGAATCGATAAGATGCACCTTGCGGAAGACGATTAACCGCGATAGACCACCCGGCCATCGACTAGGGTATAGCGCACCCAGCCTTTGAGCTTCTGGCCCCAAAACGGGGTATTGCGACCGCGGCTGAGCCAGGTGGTCTCATCCACCACCCACTGCCCCTCGGGGTCGAACACGCACAGATCCGCAGGCGTGCCAAGCGTCAGCCGACCGCTTGGAAGCCCTAAGATTTTAGCCGGCCCTAAGGTCAGCTTAGCCATCGCCTGAGGAAGCGACAACACGCCCTCCTCTACCAACCTCAAGGCCAAAGGCAACAAGGTCTCCAGTGCTGAGATTCCAGGTTCAGTGGCAGCGAACACGTTGCGTTTAGCATCGGCTTCATGCGGCTGATGATCGGAACAGATGGCTGCGATTGTCCCGGCAGCTAGAGCTTGACGTAATCCTTCGCGATCGGCGATCGACCTCAAGGGAGGTTCAACGTGCGCCATGGGATCAAACCCCTCCACGCTGCTTTCGGTTAAAAAGAGCTGATGCGCTGCCACATCGCAGCTCACCGGTAAACCTTGCTGCTTGGCCGCCGCGATCATGGCTGCAGCGCGTGCAGTACTGAGGCAGGCAAAATGCACCCTTGCCCCGATCTCTTCCACCAAAGCCAGGATCTGCGCCACCATGACTGTTTCAGCGCTGACCGGAATGCCTGGCAAGCCCAAGCGAGTTGCCACCTCGCCTTCGTGGACGCAGCCTCCAGCGGCAAGATGGGGATCCTTAGGGCGAATGATCACGCCCAGATCATAGGTAGCGGCATACTCTAGCGCTCGCTGCCAAATCATCGGGTTGGCCAAAGGCTGCCGACCGTTGCTTACGACCCAGCAGCCGGCGCGCTTAAGCGCATGCATCTCGCTTAAGCTCGTCCCTTGCAGGCCGCGGCTGATGGCACCGATGACGATCACCTTCGCCTTACCGGAAGCCCAAGCGCGCTCCCTAATCAACTCCACCACTGCCGGCGTATCGATCACCGGATTTGTCTCGGGTGAACAGCAGACTGTGGTCACTCCTGCTTTGACCGCCGCCAAGGTTTCACTGGCAATCGTCGCTTTATACTCGTAGCCGGGTTCACGTAGGTAAACGGAGAGATCGATGAATCCAGGGCTGACAATCCCCCCTTTGGCGTCCAATATTTCATCCGCCTGAAAGCCGGCTGGCACCTCCCCGATCGCCGCGATTCGGCCTTCGGCTACGCAGACGCTGCCTGAGCTTAGGGTTCCTGCGTCAGGATCTAAGATTCGGCCGCCTACGATGGCAATCTTAGTCATCCCTGGACTGCCCCCATCGTCAACGCCATGACTGCCATGCGGATCGCGATGCCATGGCTGACTTGTTCCAGAATCACCGAGTGCGCCCCATCGGCCACATCGGAAGCGATCTCTACCCCGCGGTTGATCGGTCCTGGATGCATCACCAGGCAATCCGGCTTGGCCCGCTCAAGACGCGCCTGAGTCAGGCCATAACACTGGTAATACTCGTGCTCGCTCGGCAACAGCGCCCCCTGCATTCGTTCCTTCTGCAGGCGCAGCATGATGATCACGTCTACCCCGTCGAGCCCAGCATCGAGCTCGCAAAACGGCCGCACCCCAAGGCTCTCTACCGCCGCCGGCAGCAAAGTCTTAGGGGCCACTACCCGGATCTCAGGTACACCCAAAATCTTAAGTGCATGAATTTGAGAACGGGCTACCCGCGAATGCAGAATATCTCCGACGATCGTCACTTTGAGGGAGGTAAAATCCGGTTTGAAGCGGCGGATGGTAAACACATCTAGCAGCGCTTGAGTGGGATGAGCGTGCCGACCATCTCCTGCATTGATCACGCTGATGTGAGGCGCGACGTGGCGCGCGATAAAATGGGCCGCACCGCTGTCGGTATGCCGGACAACGAACATATCCACAGACATCGCCTCTAGGTTGCGGATAGTATCGAGTAGGCTTTCACCCTTAGTCGCTGCGGAAACCTGGACGTTCCAATTGAGCACATCGGCAGACAACCGCTTGGCAGCAAGTTCAAAGGTGGTGCGGGTGCGTGTTGAAGCTTCGAAGAACAAATTGACGATGGTCTTGCCTCGCAATAGAGGGACTTTTTTTACCTTTTGGAGCGCGATGCTGCCAAAAGACTCCGCCGTGTCCATGATCTTGACGAGCCACTCTCGGCTCAGCCCCTCGATGGTCAGAAAATGGCGCAACCGGCCTTGGCTATCTAATTGCAGATCCAGGGCTTTCACGGTTTAGACTCCAGCTGAGGACAGCTCCAGCCGCAATGGCTTTGGGCCTTTGAGCTTGATGCGCAGCGCCTCTGCCAGCTCGATTCGAGCGCCGACGCAATCGGCCTGAATCGGCAGCTCGCGCCCCCCGCGGTCAATCAGCACCGCCAAGATCACCTGGCGCGGCCGGCCATAGTCGAACAGCTCGTTCAGCGCAGCGCGGATGGTGCGCCCGGTATAGAGCACATCGTCGATCAGGATGACATTGCGCTCCTCGGTACTAGGCAGTTGACTTGGCCTAACTTCCGGATGCATCCCGATACGGGAGAAATCGTCGCGATAGAAAGAAATATTCAACCTGCCGATCGCTTTTGGGACTTTCAGGCGTTGGCGCAGCCATTCGGCTACCCATACCCCGCCGGTGTGGATCCCGACGATGAGCGGATCGTTAACTTTGCGCATTTCAATCTGCCGGCGTACACCAGACTCTAAGATAGCCAATAAGGCTTCCACATCCCACTCGGCGATCTCAGCCATGACTCAGCCAAGTTTGTAAGATCAATTTAGCCGCCACCTGATCGCTGAGTTCTCGCACCTTACGGACACCTAGGTTGGCCTCATCAAATAGGATGCTGCGCGACTCGAAACTGGTCAGGTGCTCATCCACTTGATAGACCGGTAATCGATATCGATGCTCGAGCTGGCGACAAAACTTACGCATCAGGGGCGTGATGGGATTGTCCCGACCGTCTGGTTGGCAGGCAATCCCGACGATCAAAGCCTCAGGCTGCCAAACTTCCACCAGCCGATCGATCGCTTCGAAACGCACGTGTTTTTTTTCTGAACAGATGGTTGCAAGCGGCGAAGCTGTGCGGGTGACCCGCTGACCGACCGCCACGCCAATCTTGTAGGTGCCGTAGTCGAAGCCAAGGTAAGTCGCCGATTTATCCATGTCCTGCCTGCGCAGATAACCGGTTCAGATCCACCCCCAAGCGTAAAGCTGCCGCTCGCCAACGCCGAGCAGGAGGGACATCAAACAGGATCGCCGGATCAGCAGGGGCGTTGAGCCAAGCATTTTCGAGTATCTCCTGCTCCAGTTGACCTTCCCCCCAACCTGCATAGCCGAGCGCAATCAAATATTTTTCCGGTCCTTCTCCGGCGGCGATGGCTTCTAAAATATCGCGGGAAGCTGTCAGTCCTATGTCGTCGCTGACCGCTAAGGTTCCCTGCCGATTTCCCACTGGGCTGTGCAAGACAAAACCGCGTTCGGGCTGAACTGGGCCGCCGAAATAGATCGGTATTTCAGCAGCTTTCCGGTCCCGAATCGGGATCTGCATCGATTCCAAAATACTGCCTAACTGAATGTCAAGGGGCCTGGAGATAACTATCCCCATTGCTCCTTGCGGGCTGTGTTGGCAAAGATAAGTGACAGTCTGAGCAAAATTCGGATCTGCCAAGGCCGGCATCGCGATCAGAAATTGACCGGTCAAACCAGTCCATTCACATTCCATCATATCAGCCTCTCAATGTTCCATAGCCAGACCTGTGTCGTCATAGAACTTCCACGTTCTCGTGATGACAATTTGGTCAGCCTGCTTGGCCAATTCTAGCGGAAACGGAGGAAACGGCGCAGCCAAATGCACAATTTGAACCGCCGCTTCATCCAGCACCGAATATCCCGAAGAGCGGTGGACTTTGACTGCTTTTACACGACCATCTTTAGTGACCCACACGCTGAGTAACAAATCACCGGATAATCTCTTGCGGCGGGCCTCCTCAGGATAGTTCAGATTGCCGACCCGCTCGACTTTTTCCTGCCATGCATGTTCATAGGCAGCGGCGATGTGTTTATAGGCGCTGACCTGACGGATCGGTATCACTCGCTCTTTATCATGCAATTCATGCAATCGCATCTTTTGGGCTTGCGCCACCCCCAGTTCGGCAATCTGACGGGCCAACAAGTTCCGATCCAAGCGGGGCTCAGCGATCTTGTCTTCCTGATTTTTTACTTGCGGCACGCTCGCCTTTGCCTGAACCTGGGTCAGAGGTTGGGGCTGGTGCTGCTTAGGCTGTGCGCTGCTAGCCTTAGGTTGAGGTTTAGACAGGGTAGGCGGTTTGGGTTTAGCTCGCTGCGTACCACTTCCTTCGCTAGCCGCTGGCGCACGATAGTGCGCGACTTGCGGCGGCTTGTTTACCAGCGGCTCAATCAATTCCACGTCTAAAGCCTGCTCGATCGCAGCCGGAGCAGGCATTTTAAAGCGCATCCCAAAGATCAACCCGGCATGGACGACCAAGGCAAAGACCATGGCCACCAACAGGCGATCGGATGGACTGCTCATCGGCTGAGTCATCGCTGGATAAGCCCTTCGATTTCATTCATCAATTGAGCACTGATATTGAGTCCAAATAGTTTATCCAATTCTTGGATACCGGTGGGACTGGTGACATTGATCTCAGTCAGATACTCTCCGATCACGTCGATGCCGACAAAAATTAACCCCCGGCGGCGCAGTTCCGGCCCCACCTGGGCACAGATCCACCGGTCACGTTCAGTCAACGCCCTCCCTTCGGCTCGCCCGCCTGCCGCCAGATTGCCGCGCACCTCGCCGGCTGCAGGAATCCTCGCCAGCGCATAGGGGACCGGCTGCCCATTGATCAACAGAATGCGTTTGTCACCTGCAGCGATCTGAGGCAAATACTTTTGCGCCATCACAAAGCGCCTACCTTTCAAGGTCATAGTCTCCAGAATGACGCTGATATTGGGATCATTTAGGTGGAGGTAAAAAATCGATGCCCCACCCATGCCATCGAGCGGTTTTAGAATGATCTCCCCTTGTTCGCGCAGGAACTCACGAAGCCTGCCAGGCTCGCGGGCGACTAAAGTAGGCGCACAGCACTGAGGAAACCAGGCAGTGAACAACTTCTCATTGGCATCGCGTAGAGCGCGCGGATGATTGACTACTAAGGTCCTGCGGCTGGCAGCGCACTCCAGTAAATAAGTCACGTAAATGTACTCTTGGTCAAATGGGGGATCCTTGCGCATTAGGACGACATCCAGTTCATCCAGGGGACGTTCGCACTCACCTTCAAACGCGTACCAGTGTTGGTCATCTCGCCGAACAGTAAGCCGGCGCATGCGCGCAAAGGTGCGCCCATCGCGTAGGTAAAGATCGCTCATCTCCATATAAAACAACATCCAACCGCGGCTCTGAGCTTCTAGCAACATCGCAAACGTGCTGTCCTTGTAGATATTGATCGTTGCGATGGGATCCATGACGACCCCTAGCTTGACAGGCGCTTTGAATTCAAGGATGGGCATAAATATGCTAGCGGTTAGATAGGCAATAGCGGTTATAATAGTACCAAGACACCGTATTTAGGTTAAAATTTAAAATTTAAATCTTTGAGGATTAAGCCATGTCTAGAGTATGTCAAGTGACGGGCAAGCGCCCAATGGTGGGCAATAACGTCTCTCATGCCAACAACAAAACCAAGCGTCGTTTCCTACCCAACCTCCACGCGCATAAGTTTTGGGTAGAAAGCGAAAACCGCTGGGTAAAACTTAGGGTTTCTAACCACGGCATGCGCATCATCGATAAGAAAGGAATCGATGCGGTGCTGGCTGAGTTGCGTCAACGCGGCGTTAAGATTTAATCGAGCGAGGATATCATTATGCGGGAAAAAATTAAACTGGTCTCTACCGCAGGTACTGGCTATTACTATACGACGACTAAAAACAAGCGTACTACTCCAGATAAGCTAGAGTTCAAAAAATACGACCCCATCGTACGCAAGCACGTAATCTTCAAAGAAGCTAAAATCAAATAACTCACTGAGAAAACAGGTCATTTGACTCTAGCTCGGAATTTTCGATAAGGTCAAGAGGCGCAGGCGGGTTCTGTTTCGGAACTGACCTGCGGGGGTTGTCCGAACCTGCCTGTCCTGCTGGCTGATTTGCTATCTCTATCGATGCCACACCTGGCATGTCTTGCTGTAGCCAGGCCAATAGCCAGCGGCGGCCGCTCTCAGTCTGGAGTCCAATACCCAAGCTAGCCAAACTCAGCAAAACCCCCACCAATAACCACAATACCTGGGCACCCCGCGCCTTGGGTAGCGTTGGAGTCACCTCTGGCAGGTAGAGCGGGAGCTGTTCTGGATCGACCGCTACCAACGCCGGCGGCAAAGTAGCTGCTGGCTTGGATTCGCTATTAGCCAGGGCTACTCTCAAACGCTTGCATTCTTGCCGCATCTCTTCTACTTCCTGGCGCATGGCGGTAACGTCTTGATCAGCCTGCTCCCGAATCATGGCTAATTCAGTTTGTAACGCCTGAACGATCTCTCCTGCCTCCTCAGCTTGAGCCGCCTCGCAATATTGCCGGATCACCTCCTCTAGCTCTTCGATTCTAAAGCGCTGAGCTGCGATCTTGGCCTCTAACGCTTGCTTTGCTCGGCGCAATTCTGCTAATTCTTGTTGCAATACTTTATTCTCTGCCTGTAGGTCCTCGATCCAATTGTCCGCATCTTCTACCGCCTCTTGGCTTTTCCCATCTGATATCGTCTGACTTCGGTCATCAGACTCTTGCCGATCAAGCCTCCCTTGTTTCGGTTTGCTCGGCTCCGTCCCCAGCTTGGCATCTTCGCCTACCAGATACTCGGCCGGAACATTGGCAAGCCCACCTGCTAACACCGCCGCTTCAAACCCAAAACGGAATAACAAAAAAGCGGCCGCTTGGCTTTGCCCGCCTTGCTCGCATACCAGAATATACCTACGCTGGCGCTGAAGGCTACCTAATTGCATCCTAAGGGAAAAGAAAGGAATATTGAGACTGCCCTCAAGGCAGCGGTGGTGAAAGCTGTCGGGTTCGCGCACATCCAGCCACACGGCTCCCTGCTCGACCTCCTGCCAGGCCGCCTCGAAACTTAGTTTCTGTAATACCGGCTCCACTACCAGAGACAAAAAATCTTCCTTGTCTAAGCGTAACACTACTCCATCAGTGAGCATCGTCACATCGACTGCCCTAGGCTGACCCGAAAGCAGCGCATCCTCACCAAACAAATCGCCTGGCTTAAGCTCTCCCAATTTAATCTCGCGCGCGTTGGGGCGCGGTCGGCGGGTTACTTGAGCTCTGCCGGTGCGCAAAATATAGAGACAATCGCCCACCTCGCTTTGGGTAATCAGCCTGTCCCCACAGCTGACTTCTATTACTTTGAGCCGTTGCACGATTTTATGCAGGTTGCTCGCTGGCAGACGCTGAAAAACCGGTGATCTGAACAATCTGGTCATCCAATCGCCTGGATTTTCCTTCAATTCCTCTGGACCAGATCGGAGAGCTTCGTCTTGATAGTGTTCCATAAGCTTCAATCGTCGCTGGTCGATACGAACATACTGGAGTTCAGTCAACGCCCGAGCCGACACTTTCCGCGGCACTTGATGGGCAAGCGGGAAACGAGCGGCGTCGCTGCTACCGCTAATCCGCTCCATGACAATTCCATCCGCCTCTAAACTAATCTCTCCTTTAAGGAGATAAATCCAATCTAAATCCTCATCCCCACGCCGGAACAGAATACTACCTGCCGCTGCTTCTTGAATGGCTAACTCTTCGCATAAGCGTTGACAGCTCGCCTGCGGCAGTAAATGCAACGGGATCAACCGCCGGATTTGTGGATACAGATATTTGTGGATACAGATCATTTGCCAGAAACTTCCCAGGTTGCATGGGCTTGCGGACAACTCCATCAGCCAAAGTCTAGCTCAACTTAAGCAAGTTCTGGATTGACTCCAAACAAAAAGGGCGTCCTAAGACGCCCTTCGCTTTAACGCTAAGCTTGATTCAATTCACTTTCGGATCCAATTTGCCGGAAGCGTAACGCTTATACATCTCTTCCAAGCTGATCGGCTTGATTTTAGACGCTTGACCGGCACAACCAAAGGCTTCATAACGCGCCTTGCAAATGTCCTTCATGGCCTTGGTAGCCGCAGCAAAGATTTTGCGCGGATCAAACTCCTTTTTGTTCTCAGCCAAGAGCTTGCGCATTGCACCAGTGGATGCGATGCGCAGATCGGTGTCGATGTTGACCTTGCGTACCCCATGCCGAATCCCTTCAACAATCGCCTCAACCGGCACCCCATACGGCTGACCAAGATCACCACCATATTGATTGATGATTTGTACCCACTCCTGCGGTACCGAGGAAGACCCATGCATCACCAAGTGCGTGTCGGGAATCCGCGCATGGATCGCCTTGATCCGATCGATGGCTAAAATCTCTCCAGTCGGCGGTCTACTGAACTTATAGGCCCCATGGCTGGTACCGATGGCGACCGCTAACGCGTCTACTTTCGTCTTCTTGACGAAATCGGCAGCTTGCTCAGGGTCGGTCAGAAGCATCTCCTTAGTCAGTTTGCCTTCCGCGCCTACCCCGTCCTCCTTACCGGCCTGCATAGTTTCCAGCGATCCCAGACAGCCCAACTCGCCTTCTACCGACACGCCACAAGCGTGCGCCATCTCCACCACCTTGGCGGTGACTTCGACATTGTACTCGTAAGTGGAGGGAGTTTTCATATCAGGCTGTAGCGATCCATCCATCATTACCGAGGTAAATCCGGATTGGATCGAGCGCGCGCACACCCCAGGATCGGCCCCGTGATCCTGATGCAACACGATGGGAATATGCGGCCATTGCTCCACCGCAGCCTGAACCAAATGGCGGATGAAATACGCCCCGGCGTATTTACGCGCTCCGGCTGAAACCTGCAGGATCACTGGGCTGTCGACCTCGGCTGCTGCCTCCATGATCGCATGCACCTGCTCCATGTTATTGATATTAAAAGAGGGTACGCCGTAACCGTTTTCGGCGGCGTGATCGAGCAATTGCCTCAACGTAATAAGTGCCATAACAGTCTCCTCACGGGTTATTAGTTAACACTTCCCGGACCGCTTGGACAACGTTTTCGACGGTAAACCCGAACTCTTTTATCAACAGATCGCCGGGTGCCGATTCGCCAAATCGGTCGAGACCAATCACCTTACCATTAATCCCCACATATTTGTACCAGCCATCGGTAGCGCCAGCTTCCACTGCCACTCGGGCTGTCACATCCGAAGGTAAAACGGCTTCTTTGTATTGGGGATCTTGGGCAGCGAAGATGTCTTCACAAGGCATAGATACTACCCTTACCCTCCTGCCCTCCGCTTGGAGCCGCTTAGCGGCTTCATCCGCTAGGTGAACTTCAGAACCGGTGGCGATGATGATCGCCTCTGGTTTGCCGTCACAATCGCGCAAGATATAGCCTCCCTTGCTGATCGCCTCGATCTGTTCCGGTGTACGCTCTAAATGCGGCAGTGCCTGACGGCTCAAGCCCAGACCAGAAGGGCCATCGGTACGCAGGATGGAATCGCGCCAGGCAACCGCAGTCTCCACCGCATCGGCCGGACGCCAGAAATGGCAATTGGGGATCAAACGCAAGGAAGCATGCTGCTCGATCGGTTGATGCGTCGGACCATCTTCTCCCAGGCCGATGGAATCGTGAGTGAGCACATAAATCACCGGCAATTTCATCAGCGCCGACATGCGGATTGCGTTGCGGGCATAATCGGAGAAAATCTCAAATGTCCCCCCGAAAGGACGAAAGCCGCCGTGGAGATAGATGCCATTCATTATCGCGGCCATGCCGAATTCGCGCACCCCATAGTGGAGGTAATTGCCATCCTCGCAGCTTTTGCCAGGATAATTCAGGGTTTTGCATCCTTTCCAATTGGTCAGATTGGAACCGGTAAGATCGGCACTCCCCCCCAACAGCTCCGGCAAATGAGGGGCATAGGCGTCGAGCGTATTTTGGGAGGCCTTACGGGTAGCGACTTTTTCCTTCTTGGCATCGACCGCACGGATAAAGTCCTGGGCCACCTGGTGGAAATCAGCTGGCAGCTCTCCTTTCAGCCGCCGCTCTAACTCAGCGGCAAGCTCGGGATATTCAGCACGGTAAGCGGCAAGCTTATCCTGCCATTCTTTTTCCCATGCCGCACCCTTGGCGCGTGCATCCCAGGCAGCATAGATTTCCTGCGGAATCTCAAACGGCGGATATTTCCAGCCCAGAACCTCGCGTGCCAACGCGATTTCATCTTCCCCTAGCGGGGCGCCGTGGCATTCTTCTTTACCTTGCTTATTGGGAGCACCATACCCGATGATGGTCTTGCAGCAGATCAGGCTGGGCTTGTCTTTAACGCTGCGCGCTTCCTCGATGGCGGCTTTAATCTGCTCGGGATGGTGGCCGTCTACCCCGCGGACTACGTGCCAACCGTACGCTTCAAAGCGTTTGGCGGTGTCATCGGTAAACCAGCCCTCTACCTCCCCATCGATAGAAATCCCATTGTCGTCCCAAAACGCGATCAGCTTGCCTAATTTGAGCGTGCCAGCTAGCGCGCAAGCTTCATGGGAAACGCCTTCCATCATGCAGCCATCGCCTAGGAAAACATACGTGTAGTGGTCGATAATTGCATGCCCGTCACGGTTAAACTGAGCTGCTAAGACTTTTTCCGCCAGCGCCATCCCCACGGCGTTGGCAATGCCTTGGCCTAACGGGCCGGTGGTCGTTTCAACGCCTGGGGTATAACCGTACTCAGGATGTCCAGGAGTCTTAGAGTGAAGTTGACGGAAGTTCTTAAGCTCCTCCATGGGAAGGTCATAGCCGGTCAGATGCAGCAGCGCGTAAATCAGCATCGAACCGTGACCGTTGGATAAGACAAAACGATCCCGGTTGGGCCATTTAGGGTTATTGGGGTTGTGGCGCAGGTAGTCGTTCCACAACACTTCGGCGATGTCCGCCATCCCCATGGGCATCCCGGGGTGGCCAGATTTGGCTTTCTGCACCCCGTCCATCGCCAGGGCACGGATGGCATTTGCAAGTTCTCGACGTGAAGGCATGTTACCCCTCCCTATCATTCATATTGTTGAAATGCGTTGCAATACGGTTACCCTGGCCAATACGGGCAGGGCAGCTGATACATTCTAGCCGGTATATTAGCTTAACCGTAGCGTTTATCCTCTCTGGCTTTGATCCCACTCGCGATGATAAGCCTCGATGCGCTCGATGTCGTTCTTAGCGCCTAAAAACAACGGTACCCGCTGATGGATGTGTTTAGGCTTTAAGGTGAGCACCCGCTCCCTGCCTGTGGAGATCAGGCCGCCTGCCTGCTCCACGATAAAGCCCATCGGATTGGCCTCGTACATCAGGCGCAATCGCCCTTCCAAGCCTTTGGCCTTGAGTTTTTCATCCAGGGGATAAGTCCAAAAACCACCGCGCATCAGAATGCGATAGACTTCCGCGACAAACGAGGCGATCCAGCGCATATTGAAATCCTTACCTAATGGTCCATCTTTACCGCGCAGGCACTCCTCGATATAGGTTCTAACCGGCGGCTCCCAAAAGCGCCAATTGGACATGTTGATGGCAAATTCCTTGGCTTCTTCGGGAATTTTGATGTTGGCATGGGTCAGAAAGAATTCCCCCACGCCCTGATCTAGAGTAAAGCCGCAAACGCCATTGCCGGTAGTCAAGATCAAGGTCACCGCCGGACCATATATGCAAAACCCAGCTGCCACCTGCTCAGTCCCAGGTTGTAGGAAATGCTCCTCAGACGGCTCTTCTACGCCTTCTGGACAGCGCAAGATGGAGAAGATCGTCCCGATGCACATGTTGACGTTGATATTGGAAGAGCCATCCAAGGGATCAAAGCACACCAAGTATTTGCCGCGGGATTGTCTGGGAACTGAAATGACCTCGTCGTTCTCCTCCGAGACCATCGCTGCCACATGCCAGGAGCGGCGCAGCGTCTCAGTCATAATGGTGTTGGCGAGCACATCCAGCTTTTCTTGGACCTCACCCTGGATGTTCTCTTCCCCCGCCTGACCCAGGTTGCCAACCAGCGCCCCGTAGCGGACCTCGCGCGCGATCGCCTTACAGGCCCTGGCGATGTCAGAGATGAGCAGCGTCAACTCGCCGGTCGCTCCGGCCACCTTGCGCTGCTCTTGGATGAGAAACTCAGTTAGCGAAACCCCAATCTGCATAGTTACCTCCTCTTAGGCAGCTGATTCCAGCACCAATGCGTCTTTGACTTTCACGATCTTTAAAGTATTGGTCCCGCCGCTGACTCCGGTCAGATCCCCTTTGGTGATCACAACCCGGTCTTCCTCGGTCACCGCCCGGCAGCGCAACAGCTCCCTTAACACTGCTTTGTTCTGCGCCACATGGTCGGTAGTATTAAACCGAAAGAGGATCGGGTATACCCCTCGATA
The DNA here is from genome assembly GCA_964546735.1 of uncultured Methylococcales bacterium. Taxonomy (GTDB): domain Bacteria; phylum Pseudomonadota; class Gammaproteobacteria; order Methylococcales; family Methylothermaceae; genus Methylohalobius. Next base: position 100,983 of record CAZJKH010000005.1, read on the forward strand.
CAGGGTCACCTTGCGGCAGGTTTTAAGATGCTTGGTCAAGGCATAGATGGGGATCCATGAACTGATCCTAGACATCCACAAAGGGGTAGCCCCGCTCTCGGTCAAAGCAGCAATAGCGCGCACCGGGAAATGGTTAGCCACATACATGGTGGCCATCGCGATCGCCTCATCTACCCGTTTGAACTGGCGGTCGATGCGGTGCGTCGAACGGCGAGTCTGGGGATGTTTTTCCGCCTCCAGGCAAACCCGATGCATGGCTTTGACCGCCTCGACCGGGTAGCGGCCGCTAGCGGTCTCAGCCGACAGCATCACTGCGTCGGTACCGTCGAACACCGCGTTGGCGACATCCAGCACCTCAGCCCGGGTCGGTATTGGGTTTTCGACCATGGACTCCATCATCTGGGTCGCCGTGATCACCGCCTTGTCCATCTCGCGCGCCTTGGCAATCAGCTCTTTCTGAATCTGCGGCAAGCGGGCATCGCCAATCTCCACCCCAAGGTCGCCGCGCGCCACCATGATAGCGTCCGAAGCCTCGATGATTTCTTCGATCACCCCAGGCTGGACCGCCTCAGCGCGTTCGATTTTGGCTACCATGCCAGCCGTTCCTCCCGCCTCGTGCAGCCAGCGCCTAGCCAGATGGATATCGGCTGCCGAGCGCGGGAAGGAGACTGCCAGATAGTCGGCATCGATTTCGACCGCCGTTTTAATATCTTCTAGATCCTTATCGGTTATAGCAGGCGCTGTCAGCCCCCCGCCCTGCTTGTTGATCCCCTTTTGGTCGGACAACACCCCGCCTACCTCGACGATACACTCGACCCGGCTCCCTACAATCCGGTCTACTTTAAGGACGATGCGTCCATCGTCTAGCAATAATACATCGCCGCTTCGGACATCTTGCGGCAGATTCCGATACTCGATCCCGACCTGGGTTTCATCTCCAGCATAAGAAGGCAGATCGGCATCCAGTGCAAACCTTGCCCCCTCCTTCAGGAACACCTTGCCTGTGCCAAAGCGAGCGATGCGGATCTTAGGCCCCTGAAGGTCGGCGAGAATACCTACATAGCGCCCGATCTCCTCGGAGAGCTCCCGCACCTGCCGCGCGCGGCGGCGATGATCTTCAGCCTGGCCGTGGGAAAAGTTGAGCCGGACTACGTCGGCACCGGCGTGGATCAGTTTCTCCAATACCCCCGGACCATCCGTGGCCGGCCCTAAAGTCGCGACAATCTTCGTCCGTCTCGGTACGTAGAGTTCTGCCATACTCAGGCAGCCTCCATCATCGCTTTAGCCGTGTCGAGCATGCGGTTGGAGAATCCCCACTCGTTGTCGTACCAGGCCAATACCTTGACTAAGGTGCCATCGATCACTTTAGTCAGGCTAGCCTCATAGATGGAGGAATGCGGATTATGGTTGAAATCCATCGACACCAAAGGCTCATCGTTGTAAGCCAGGATACCTTTGAGCTCACCGCTGGCGGCATCTTTGAGGATCTGGTCGATTTCTGCCTTAGACGTTGGGCGAGAAGCGACAAAGGTCAAATCCACCAAGGAGACGTTGACCGTCGGGACCCGCACCGCAAATCCGTCCAACTTGCCCTTGAGCTCCGGCAGCACCAACCCCACCGCCACCGCCGCCCCGGTCTTGGTCGGGATCATGTTCTGGGTCGCCGAACGCGCTCGCCTTAGATCCTTGTGAAACACGTCGATCAGCACCTGATCGTTGGTATAAGCGTGAATGGTGGTCATCAGCCCCCGCACCAAGCCGATGGTCTGGTGCAAGGGTTTAACCAGCGGGGCTAAGCAGTTGGTCGTGCAGGAAGCGTTGGAGACGACGGTATGATGGGCCTGCAAGGTGTGGTGGTTGACGCCGTAAACGATGGTAGCATCGACGTCCTCGCCCCCCGGCGCCGAGATCAAGACCTTTTTCGCCCCGGCTTGGAGATGGGCGGAAGCCTTGTCCTTCGAAGTGAACAAGCCGGTACATTCCATCACCAGGTCCACCCCCAGCTCCCCCCAAGGCAATTTGGTTGGATCGCGCTGAGCCAAGACCCGAATCCGGTGGCCGTTGACGACCAGGTAATCCCCGTCTACTGAAACTTCGCCGGGAAACCGCCCATGTACGGTATCGTAGCAGGTCAGGTGCGCATTGGTCTTAGCATCCCCCAAATCGTTGATCGCGACGATTTCGAATTCATCGCCTCGCCCAGCTTCAAACAAGGCCCGCAGCACGTTGCGGCCGATCCGGCCATAGCCGTTGATTGCAATGCGAATTGGCATAAAAACCCTCTCTTGGACGGTTGACAATTAAGACAATTTTACTTGCCTGGCAAGGCGGCGTCCACCATCAACCTCTTGTCATCAAATCATCATCGAATTGCAAAACAACCGTCACAAACAGACCGTAGGATTCCAGCCTGTCGGTAAACTTTTAAGGATAGCTCGATGACACCGAAAACCTTACAACCAGCCCTGTTTACCCTGCTTTGCGGCCTGGCTTGTGTTGATACCTCGGCAGCCATCGCCAACTTCGATCCGGCAACTGGAAACGTCACTATCGCTGCGGTGGATTTGGTCGACACCGAAGGCAGGATCGCTACTTTCAACGCGACTTTAGCTCTGGCCCAAACCTCTCCTGACGTCGAGCTGGTGCTGACTGGCGCCAGCCAAGCTCCTTCCCCCCAAGGCGTCCGCGCTTACTTCGACGCCACTACTTTAGAGGTTTTCCTCCCTTCAGTCAGCATAGGCCAGCAGGAATTTGTCGCCACCTTGCAACTCATCCCGGGTTCTAATCCGCTGCGCTTTCGCTTGACGCGTTTTCATCCCGTCGCCTTCAGCGGCTGTCCGGGATTTGCCCAGTCTCTAGGCGGCAACGCTTGCCTGCTGCAAGGCGAGATCAAACAAAATGTTACCCTCACCAACGACACGCTTTGGGTGCTCTCTGGCGGCGTGTTCTTCGGCGGCGATAACCGCGATTCAATCACCGTCACTATCGAGCCAGACACCCGGATTCAGGGGCAGCAGGCGGCCGACTTCTTCTACATCCGCCGCGGTTCCAAAATCCATGCGGTAGGTTCTCCCAGCCAACCGATCGTATTCACCGGCCCGCTGGAGCAGACGCCGGGCGAATGGGGGGGAAGTGGTGATCGCCGGCAACGCCCCGGTCAACGGCTGCAACGTCGGAGTGCCGTTATGTGAACAGTTCGACGAAGCAATGCTTACCCCCTACGGTGGCAATAATCCCAACGACGACAGCGGGGTACTTAAATACACCCAGATCCGCTGGGCTGGTTTCCCGGTCCGCCCCGATCAGGAACTCAACAGTTTGACCTTGCTAGGCGTTGGGGCTGGGACTACGCTGGATTTCATCGAGGCCTTCGAAGGCGAAGACGACGGCATCGAATTCTTCGGCGGCACTGCCCAAGTCAAACACCTGGTGTTGGTCAATAACCACGACGACAGCTTAGACTGGGGCCAAGGCTGGCGCGGCAAGGCGCAATTCGTTCTAATGAAACAATCCGAAGGTGATGCCGACCGCTGCATCGAAGCTGACAACAACGAAGACAACTTCGACAGTCTCCCGCGCGCTAAACCGGTCATTGCCAATGCGCTGTGTCTAGGCTCCAGGAGCGGAAGCCAGGGCGCGGAACTTCGCCGCGGCACAGGCGCAAACCTCAAAAACTCAGTGTTCATGGACATTCCCACTTGCCTGCGGATCTCCGACCAGGCCACTTTTATCAACGCTGGCTCGCCCAGGGCGTTGACCGGCGAGCTGACCATAGACCACAGCTACGTCTTCAACTGTGAGTTCAAGGACGGCGCCGGGGCTACGTTCCAAGTCGCCGACTGGTTCTCCAGCCAACCCGGCAACGTCATAGGTGACCCGCAGCTGCAAGGCTATCTGCCCGCGCCCAGCTCTCCCCTTTTGACCGGCGGGGAGGCCATTGCCGGCGACTCTTTCTTCGTGCCGGTCAGCTACATAGGTCCGTTCCGGGATAAAGACAGCGATTGGACGCGCGGATGGACAGTGGGGCTGGATCAATAATTCTCCTTCTACCTGAAAGCAGTATGGCGCAAGGGACTGCGCCGCTCTTTTAATAATTTTATGTTGCAAATTATGTTGCAAATCGCCGTTGGGATTTTGAATTTTTTTATTTGGCAGGCAGCCTGGGCTGAGGCCTCAAACCTAGAGCAGATGGCACAACGCCTGGCCGAGCTGCGCGCCCAAGTGGATCGCCTGCAGCAAGAACTCGATCAAGCCAAAGATGCCCAGCGCCTAAAATTAGAGGCCCTGGGCACGCAGCTTGCCCAACTGGAGGCAGAAAAGCGCCGCCAGGAACTGGTCCTACAGAAGCTCCAAAGCCAATGGCAAAACTTGAGCCAAAAGCGGCCTGCTACCTCGAACGATGCCGGATTGTCTGAAGTCCTGCGCCAGGGGATGACTGCGCTTCGTCATTACCTGGAGACTAGCCTGCCTTTCAAGCGCAGCGAACGCCTTCAAGCGCTGAGCGAGCTGGAAACCAAGCTTCAAACTGGCACTGCTGCCCCTGAGAAGCTGGCCCAAGAGTTATGGGCGTTGGTCGAAGACGAACTGCACCTGACCCGCGAAAACGGTCTGTACCGGCAAACCTTGCCTATCGAGGGCGAAACCGCGCTGGTGGAAGTGGCCAAACTGGGCATGGTTATGCTGTTTTTTAAAACCCCAGACGGGCGCTATGGGCTAGTGCGCCGCCGAGAAGGCAATTGGAGCTATGAGCTGGTCTCCCAATCAAACGACCAGGACCTTATCGCTGCCCTGATGGAATCGCTGCGCAAGCAGATCCGCTAAGGATACTTTGAACTTCCTAACCCAGGCTATCCTCGATGAACCTTTGTACCTTACTTTTTCTTCTCGCTGCCAGCGCTGCTTTCGCTGGATCAGAACCCGATCCTTCGGCGAAAACCCAGCCTGGCGATACTGCCTCAGGGACTGCAGCCTCGCTGGCTGAAGCCTACCGGCGCGAATTTGCCTTTCTCGACGGCCAACGGCGCCAACTCGAGAACTTGCACGCCGGTTTCTTAGACCAGGCCGCTGCCCAAGAAAAGCAATTGGAAGGCAAAATCGCCGCCCTGCAGCGCCAAATCCTCGACCTCACCCACCAGATCGAACAACAAGAGGCTGCGATCGCGGATGCGGAAAAGCGCTTAGAGTCCGCTCAAGAAACCGCTGCGCTGTGGGAAACCCCCTTAGCTCAGGCCAAAGCCACTTTGGAAGACTACGGGGGCCAGCCAAACCGGCAGCGAAACCGAGCGTTTCGAGCAGCTGCTTAAGCTAGCGCTCACAGCGCTGGAACTGGGAGGCACGCTCCACCGCCAGCCTGGATCCTTCTTCCTACCAGACGGGAAAAAAGCCGATGGAGACATTCTCTTCCTAGGGAACATCGCCGCTTACGGCATAAGCAATGCAGGTTCAGGCATTTTGCTTCCGGCTGGGGAAGGCAGGTTCAAACTGCTGCTCCAACCTCAGGGGGCCGAAGCCGCTCAAGCCCTCGCTGCAGGTCAGAAAATCGAGCGTCTGCCGCTGTTTATATTCGAAAGCCTTAAGGCGCCGGTCGAGCTGACCCAGCAGAAAACCTGGCGCCAGGTACTGGACGATGGCGGACCTATCGCTTGGATCATCGCTGGGCTAGGCGCTTGCGGCCTGCTCCTAGTCTTAGCGCGGGTAGCGATCTTGCGGTACGCTGGCCAAGGCAGGCGGCTTGTCTAGCGTGTGGTTGAAGCGGTGGCTGCCGACGATTTCAGAACCGCCCAAGCCTTGCTTGAGCGGGCTAAAGGCGCTTATCCCGCCTTGCTCAAAGCCAGCCTAGCGCATCTGGCACATCCCGAAGAAGAATGGGAAATCGCCGTCTCTGACGCCTTGCTGCAACAGGCGGTACGCATCGACCGCTTTGCCAGTCTGATCCCGGTGATCGCTGCAGTCGCGCCTCTACTCGGACTACTCGGCACGGTCACGGGCATGATCGAGACCTTCGACGTGATCACCCGCTTCGGCACCGGCGATCCTAAGTTCTTGGCTTCCGGTATCGCTGTGGCGTTGATTACTACCGAAGTCGGCTTGATCGCAGCCATCCCTTTGCTGTTGCTCGGTAACCTGCTCAATAGCTGGGCAGGAAACCTCAAAACCGAGCTGGAACTGTCCGCCCTCGCAGTGCGCGAGGCTAAGCAAATCAACGGCCAGGCGCCGCAAGCCTCATTCAAAGTAGCGACCGCATGCTAGAGGAGATGCTGGATTATACGCTTGAGCTCTGCAACTATCTCGCAGCGGGGGGACCGGTGATGCCAGTGTTGTGCCTAGTGCTGTTTTGGCTCTGGTTCAGCCTCGGCTACCGCCTATGGCTGCTGCGGCGCGGCTGCCGCGCCAAGGTCGAGCAGCTATGTCAGGCAATCCTACACGGCAGAACCGTGCGCGGGTGGGGGGTTCTCCCTCAGCTTTGCCGCCAACTGGTGCCCTTGCTCGCGCAGAAGCGAACTGGACAAATCGACTTGGTATTTTTGCTGACAGCTAAACGGCTGAAACGCTTTCAACTGCTCGCCAGATCCCTGGTCCAGATCGCCCCGCTCCTTGGGCTGTTGGGCACCGTGGCAGGGATGATTGAAGCCTTCGATTCTCTAGCGGAGATGGCTCTGTTCCGTCAATCCGGAGGAATCGCCGGCGGTATCTCTAAAGCACTGTTTACCACCCAATTAGGATTGGCGGTGGCGATCCCAGGGTGTTTCCTTTTGGCGGTGCTTGAGCGCCGCCAACACATCCTCACCAGCGATCTTTTAAAGCTTCAAGACTTGCTCCATAAGTCTCTGATATCCAACAAGAGCGTATGCGCAGATTAAGACAAATTTCAGAGGAAGAAAGCCGTATCGACCTCTCGCCGCTCCTCGACGTGGTGTTCATTTTGCTGATCTTCTTCGTTGTCACGACTACCTTCGTCAAGGATATGAACCTGGATCTCCAGCGCCCGAGCGCGCAAAGCGCCTCCCCTGCCTCAAACAAAGCGGTGCGCATCTACCTCGACGCCCAGGGCAATGTCTATCTCGACAACCAGCCGCTTAGGATCTGGATGGTGCAGAGCAAAGTCCGTACCCTGCTGCACGAAGGTGCCACGACGTGCTCGTGGTCACCGATACCAAAGTACCGGCAGGCCGCCCAGTAGAGGTCGTCGACCAAGCGCGCCTCGCTGGGGCCAAAAACGCCTGGGTCGCTACCCGCAAGGAGGCTGGATGACGGTTCTGACTGCTGACCAAACGCGCGCTTGGCCTTTGTGGCTGGCCGGGGCGCTGAGCGGAATTGCCGGAAGCTGTAGCGTCTTAGGGCTGGTGTTATGGATCAACGCGACGGTCAAATCGACTCAACCTAAAGAATCCCTTGCACCTGTCCCGATGCAACTTGCCCCTCCGCCGCCTAAGCCGCAGGCTAAACCTAAACTGAAGCCGCGCCCGCCGCCGGCGGCTAAACGCTTACCCCCTGTCCCTATGCCGGAGCTATGTCCTGCTTTCGATCTTGGTAGATGAAACAGGCAAAGTGGCAGACGCCCAAGTCCTGGAATCCTCTCCGCCCGGGGTATTCGATCGCAGCGCTTTGGAGGGAATCCGCCGCTGGCGGTTTACCCCGGCGCGTGTCAAAGACAAACCGGTGGCGACCTGGGTCCAGCAAAAGATCGTGTTTGAGTTAGGTTAACTTTATGCCCCTAGCGCTCCTGTGTTTGCTGATTTTCGCCACCGCGACTGAGAGCTTGGCTGCCAAACCGGTAGATCTCCCTGCTCTGCTCGATCTGGCAGCGCAAGCGCTGCAAGACGGACAACCGTCCCGCGCCCTGAGCACGCTGCTGGCTCAGTCTCCGCCAAAGGAGCACGGGGAAAAAGCCGAACGCCTGCGCCGGCGTTACCATACTTTAGTTGGGCTGGCATACCTAAAGCTTGTTCAGTACCCCAACGCGGTAGAGCACTTGGAACAAGCTTTAAATGCAGGCACCCCCGAGCCGTTGTTGTACGTCTACCTGGCGCAGGCTTATTTTCGCCTTGAACGCTATCAAGACGCCTTCAAAGCAATCGAAGGCGCAGCGCCAATCATCGACCAATACCCTTCCCTATACGAAATCAAAGCCCAGTGTCTGTGGCAGCTGCATCAGGAAGAAGCCGCTTTTACGACCCTGACCGAGGCGCAGCGAAAATTCCCTAACCAGCTGGGCTTCCTGCGCCGCCAGGTGTTTTATCTGCTGGAAAAAAAGCTCTACCACCAGGCAGCTCAGTTGGGCTTAAGCTACCTCGAACGCAGCCACAGCGCGCAGGATTACGCCGCCTTAGGCAACGCCTTGCGCCTGGCAGGAGCATTGGAGCTGGCGGCGCGCGTGCTAGAACAGGGACGGCTGCGTCATCCTCAGGACGCAACCTTAGCCAAGCTGCTCGCTCACACCTACCTGGCCCGCAACATGCCCCTGGCTGCCGCCTGGATCCTAGAGCAGACCGCGCAGTTCGACCCCAGCCTGTACACCGATGCCGCTGAACTCTACCGGCGCGGCAAAGACTATTACCGAGCGCTTTACCTCAACGCCCAAGTTCCCGACTTCAAAGCCCAAAGGCGGCAACGTGTGGCCATCCTGCTGGCGCTGAAGCGTTACGCTGAGGTCTTGGCCATGGACAAACCGCTCGCGCGCGCCGGTTTACTGCAAGAGGATGCCGTCCGCTATGCGCTGGCCTATGCTGCCTACCGCATCGGCAAGCTAACGCTGGCCGAGGCTTACCTGAAGGCTATCTCCGATCCCAAGATTTTCCGCCAAGCAGTAGATCTTCGCCGCCTGCTCAAGGAATGCCAAAGCGAACCTTGGCGCTGCGCTTAAAGCCTATGGATAAGCTGATTTCATTTTTGTGCCTCTGTTTGCCTGCGCTAGTCCTAGCCGAGGATGCCGGGCTAGAGCTGTACGTGTTTCTCCAAGAAGCCCCCCTCGCGGGCGTTAAGGTCTTGGCCGACCATCAGCCGGTCGGCAGCACTGACGCCCACGGGAGGCTAGCACTTGCCCTCTCTCCCGGCAGCCATAGCCTGGAGCTGCGCCACCTCGACGAGCCGTTGGTGATCCTAGAGCGCTTCTTTCAGGCAGGTGAGGAAGTTCAAATCCGCATCGCAGCCTATCCTGACGGTCGCCCGCCGCAAGTGAGCATAGAAAGCTCAACGGCTGAGAAGGTCCCCACCCAAGCGCAAGCTGGGCCGCCCGGCCTGCTCGAAGGTCAAGTCACGAGCAATACCGGCAAACCTTTGGCCGGCGCTGAAGCCCTCCTCAGCGGCTTCCACCAGCCGGCGATCACCGACGCGCAAGGGCGCTTCCGGATCCAGGCACCTGCTGGCACCTATAGCGTGTCAGTCGCTGCGGCAGGATACCACCAGAAGGTCGAAGAAGGCATCACCATTCAGGCTGATCAGGCTAGACGCCTTAGCATCCGGCTCACCCCCAAAGGGATAGAGATGCCGCCGTTCGTAGTGATCGAGCCGCACCTGGCAGGCAGCCTCGCCGAAGTGGTCAGCGCGGAGAAGACCGCCGCTGAGATCACTGACGTCCTAGGCGCCGAGCAAATCAATCGCGCCGGCGATTCGGATGTGGCTGCAGCGCTCAAACGCGCCAGCGGCGTCACCATCGTCGGCGGCAGCTTTGCCTATATCCGCGGCTTAGGAGAGCGCTACTCTAACACGCTCGTCAACGGTATCGGCGTGCCCACCCCTAACCCTACGCGCCGCGTCATCCCGCTGGACTTGTTTCCGGCAGCGATGCTCGACACGATCGAGATCCAAAAAGGTTACACCGCCAGGCTGCCGGGGGAGTTCTCCGGCGGCACTGTCGACCTTCGCACCCGCAAGGTACCAGAGGCGTTTCTGTTTGACCTAAGCGGGCTGCTCGGCTTCAATACGGAAGCAAGCTTCGCCAAAGGATTGCGTTACCAAGGAGGGGACTTTGATTGGATCGGGGTGGACGATGGCAGCCGCGACCTGCCCAAAGACCTCGCCCGCGCCCTTGCAGGTGGCCGCATCCTACGTCCTAAGACACCAGTCGCAGAGGGGTTTACCCCGGCGCAAATCGAGCGCTTCGGCGAGCAATTGTCCGATGTCTGGAACGTCAAGCGGGATCGCTTACCCCCTGACGGGCGCATCAGCGCTGCCCTGGGTGATCGGTACCAGTTTGGAGAGGTGCAGTTAGGATTCTTCGCCCTCGGACGCTGGGATCAGGGCTTTAACCACTTCGACGAGGTGCGCCGCAGCTTTAGCGCTAACCGCCAAGGGAAATTGGAACTGATCGAAGACTTCGACGTCCAGCGCACCGTGCGCGAGGTTAAGACTAACGCTTATCTCAACGTGGAAACCGATTGGCGCAAAGACCACAAGCTGTTTGGACGCGTGATGCTGGTGCGCGATTCCAGCGATGAAGTCCGCTTCATCGAGGGGTTTACTAACAGCGAAGGCGCCGACATTCGGCGCACGCGCTTGTGGTTTGTCGAGAACGAATTGTTCAACTGGCAAGTCGGCACTGAGCATACTTTCTAACGCTTAAACAACCTTTGGCTCCACTTTTTGTATTCGGAAGCGACCGCTTCGCGGCTCGAACCGAAAAAGCGCGAATTCCGCTTTGACCAGATCCCAAGCCTTGGCCAATTTGAATTTTCCCGCAAAGCTGACAACAACCAGCTAAGCTTTGGCAACCTGGAAGACCAAGACACAAGCTGGCGCTTAGACCTTAAGCTGCCGTTTGCGTTTTTCAGCGAACGCCTCACAGGCTCTTTGAACAGCTGGTATTGGCAAACCGAGCGCGAGCGCAGTTCCTCCATCCGTAGGTTCCGCTTTGCCCCTTCAGGACCGCGCTCGACCGACCGCAATCTGCTGCTCAATCCCTCCTTGGAGGAGATCCTAAGCCCTGAAAACATCGGACCCGACGGGTTTGTGCTGCAGGAGACTACCCGCCCGACCGACAATTATCTTGCCACCCAGGCGCTCAAGGCCTATTACATCGAGTTGGACAGCACGTTCTTCAAGGCCGTGCGCCTCTCCGGCGGGGTTAGAATCGAAGAAAACCAACAAACCGTCACTACCTTTAACTTGTTCGATCCCACCAATCAGCCGATAGCCTCCTCCCTCGAAAGCCGCGACGCCTTGCCAGGGGTAAGCTTGACTTTCTTGTTCTCCGACGCCCAGCAACTGCGCCTGTCTTGGGCTAAGACCTTGTCCCGGCCAGACTTTCGCGAACTGTCCCCGGCCCCGTTTACCGACCCGGAAACCGACCGCGAGACAGTGGGCAACCCTAACCTGCAACAGGCCGAATTCCATCACTACGACGCGCGCTGGGAGTATTACTTTTCCCCTAAGGAGAACCTCAGTCTGGGGTTTTTCTGGAAGGACTTGACCAATCCCATCGAAAAAGTCCTGCTGCCCGGCCCTGCCGGCCTGCTGCAACTCCAGAACGCCGGTAACGCCACCGTGTACGGGGTAGAACTCGATTTCCGCAAGGAGTTGGAATTTCTGCACCCACAACTGGCCGGCTTTTATCTTGCCGGCAACTATACCTGGTCGAAGTCGGAAATCGAGCTTCTGCCGGAAAACCTCCAGACCCTAACCAATCCTAAGCGCCCCTTGCAAGGCCACTCCAAGCACATCGTCAACGTCCAGCTCGGCTACGACAACGACACCCTAGGTACCCAGGCCACCCTGCTCTACAACACCTTCAGCCAGCGCATCTCGCAGGTGGGATCGCTAGGCGCTCCTGACATTTTCGAAGAGCCGTTTCACCAATTGGACTGCATCGTCCAGCAAAAGCTCGATGACCACTGGTCGGTGCAGCTGCGCTTGCAGAACTTGATCGACGGTAAGGTGCGTTTTACTCAAGGCAATCGACTGCAACGCGCCTTCCGCCGCGGGCGCAATGTAGCTATCGTGGTCAACCTGCACTTTTGAGCTGCCGGGCGATCGCCTCAAGCGAGGCGTGCCCAGGTTCCAGCCAAAGCGCCTCAGTCTCGCGCCTCAGCCAAGTCAGCTGGCGCTTGGCAAGCTGGCGGGTAGCGCAAATCGCCTTCTGGACCATGGTAGGATAATCGTATTCCCCAGCCAAATACCCCCACACTTGGCGGTAGCCGACGCTGCGCAGCGCTGGCAGCTCCGGGTGAAGGTCGCCGCGCCGGTAAAGCCGCTCGACTTCTTCGATCAGCCCTTGTTCGAGCATGGCTAAGAAACGCGCCTCGATCCGCCGGTGGAGGAGCTCGCGCTGGTGCGGGCAAAGCACCACTTTGACTGGACGAAAGGGCAACTCTGCCTGCGCGCTTTCTTGCCACCACGCGCTCAGCGGTCGGCCGGTCAGGTAATACACCTCCAACGCGCGCTGGATCCGCTGCGGGTCGTTCGGGTGGATGCGCCAGGCGGCCTGCAGATCGACTTGCGCCAGCTGAGCGTGCATCGCCGCCCAGCCTAAGCGCTCGGCCTCCGCATCGATCGCCTGCCTAAGCTTGGGATCGGCCTCCGGTAGCGGTGCCAGCCCCCGAAGCAGCGCCTGGAAATAGAGCATGGTGCCGCCTGCCAGAATCGGCAGCCTGCCGCGTGCAGCAATCTCTGCAATCAAGCGCAACCCATCGCGCACAAAGCGCCCTGCTGAATAGCGCTCGCTCGGATCGAGAAGATCGATCAGATGGTGCGGGATCTGGGCGCGGATCTCCGGGCTAGGCTTGGCGGTGCCGATGTCCAAGCCGCGGTAGACCATCCCCGAGTCGACGCTGACGATTTCGCCGCAAAACTTTTGAGCCAATTTCAGCGCCAGCTCGGTCTTGCCGGAAGCGGTCGGACCCAACAGCAAAAGCGCTACCGGTTTTGGCATAAACGCAACCCCTGGTTTAAAGAATCGCAAGCATGTTAAGCATCAAACCGTTTGTCGACGTCTGGGTGCGCTAACGAGGGTGCGCGAATAAGCCTGCCAAAGACTGAAGATCCAACCGTACCCACGCCGGGCGGCTCGAGCTGCCCGGCCCGGCGCGCTCGACCTGCTCCAGCTGGCGCAGCAAGGCGTTCATCTCCTCAAGGGGCAAGCGCGCCTCTTGGCGCTGGCGGCAAACTAAAGCCGCCAGGCGCTCGCAGGCAGCTTCAGTGAGGCCGCCTAAATGGTCAAGTTCTGCCAGCAGTCCGCGCAGCAGACAGGCCGCATCGACACCGACCAACCAGACAGGCAAGGCGCGGATGACGGCGGTAGCTAGGCCGAAAGCTTCGGCCTCGATCCCGAGGGCTGCCAACGCCTGGCAGTGACAAGCCAAAAGATCGAGCTGGCTGGGACTTAAGCTGACCTGCAAGGGAGGATCCAGAGGCTGACCACCCTTGCCTTCCTTAAGCTGGCTTTTGAACTTTTCGCCTAGGATGCGCTCGCAGGCAATCTGGGTATCGACGATCACTACCCCGTCCTTGGCTAAGGCCAGAATGTACTTGCCCACCTGGGCGAGCGCCTCTCCCAACGGAGGCTGGGCAGCCGCCTCATCTTTCGCCAGCTCGCCGTAACCCTCATGCGGCTCGCTTACCCTAAGCGGGAAGCGTTCGCCGACTGAAAGGCTAGTTCGGCTTAAGACCTGCGCCAGCGAAGCGGTAATGAACTCGCTGACGCGGCCAGGATCGCGGAAGCGCACCTCGAGTTTGGCCGGGTGCGCGTTGACGTCGACCCAAGCCGGATCCAGCTCCAAATACAACACGCCTTGCGGCTGCTGGCCGCGCGGTAACCTGGCGCGATAAGCCAGGCGCAGGGCATCGCTGAGCAGTTTGGCGCGCACCGGCCGGCCGTTGACGTACCAGAATAGCCGCTCTGCCTGGCTCAACGCCCTCTCGGGCAGGCTGACCCAACCGCTCAGGCGCATGCCGTAGGCAGCGCACTCCACCTCCAGCGCCTGTGCCAACCATGTCTGACCCAAGATTTGGGCGAGCCGAGCTTGGCGCTCTTTGCGCGTACGCGCTGGTGGCAAATGCCAGACTGCGCGCTGGTTGTGGCGCAAGGAAAACCCCACGGCGAAGCACCCCAGCGCGAGGCGCTCGATGAGGCTGCGAACCTGGTCGAATTCGACTTCCTCGCGGCGCAGGAACTTGCGCCGCGCTGGCATGCTGTAGAACAGATCGGCCACGATGGCGGTGGTGCCGAACGGATGGGCAGCAGGGATCGGCTCTGAGATCCCTGCCGGCCCTGCCTTGAGGCGCCACCCACAAGGCTCATGGCAAGTCCTAGAGATCAATTCCAGCCTCGCCACCGCCGCAATGCTAGGCAGCGCCTCACCGCGAAAGCCAAAGCTTTGCACCTGGCGCAGGTCTTCCAGGCAGGTAATCTTACTGGTCGCATGGCGCATGACCGCCAGCGGTAGATCTTCGCGGGAGATCCCGCAGCCATCATCGCGCACCCGAATCAAGCCGATGCCGCCTGCCTCCAGGCTAATCTCGATCTGGCTGGCACCTGCATCTAAGCTGTTCTCCACCAGTTCTTTGACGACCGAAGCAGGCCTTTCGAAGACCTCCCCCGCAGCGATCTGGCAAGCCACCTGCGGCGGAAGCAGACGGATTCGATTCATGCGATTGATTATACGCCAAACGCCTAGGCTTAAAGCCGAGGTTGTTCTGCCATCTAGATTCCAATAAAATGAGAAAACGCATAGGCAGTCAGGCGGCTGCCTTTTTGTTTTCCACTCGGTTGGAGTATTATGACGAGCGCTATTATGCCTACTTATGCCAGATTGCCGCTCGCTTTCACCCGCGGCGAAGGGGCCTGGCTTTGGGACACGCACGGCAAGCGTTATCTCGACGCTATCTCTGGGATTGCAGTCTGTAATCTTGGCCACGCTCACCCCGCCTTGACCCGCGCCTTATGTGACCAAGCTAGCCGACTCTGGCATACTTCTAACCTCTATCGGATCGAGCTACAAGAAACCCTTGCTCAAGAGCTTGTGCGCCTGAGCGGGATGGACAAGGTATTTTTCTGTAACTCCGGCGCTGAGGCCAACGAAGCAGCGCTCAAGATCGCCCGCGCTTTCGGTCACGCCAAGGGAATCGCTGAACCTAAGATCGCCGTCTTTGAGGGCAGCTTCCACGGCCGCACTTTGGCCACTTTGAGCGCCACCTCTAACCCTAAAGTCCAACAGGGGTTTGAGCCGTTGGTGGCAGGCTTTGTACGCGTTCCCTACGACGACCCCCAGGCTCTGGCTAGGCTGGCCGACGACGCAGAGATCGTCGCGGTCCTGGTGGAGCCGATCCAAGGCGAAGGCGGGGTACGACTCCCGGCCCCAGGCTACCTGAGGCAAGTGCGTGCCCTGTGCGAGCAACACGGCTGGCTGCTTATGCTCGACGAGGTCCAAACCGGAATCGGCCGTACCGGCGCTTGGTTTGCTTGCCAACGCGAAGGCGTCACCCCCGACGTGATGACTTTGGCGAAAGCGCTCGGCAACGGCTTCCCTATCGGCGCCTGTCTGGCCCGCGGGCAGGCCGCTGAGGTATTACAGCCTGGCATGCACGGCTCGACCTTCGGCGGCAATTTCCTCGCCTGCCGAGTCGCCTTGGAGGTACTAAACATCATCGCCTGCGACCGGCTGCTCGCCAGAGCAGAAGCGTTGGGCGCGCGCCTGTTGGCTGAGCTCCACCTACACCTTGGCCATCACCCATGCGTTAAAGCGATCCGCGGCTGCGGTCTGATGCTCGGCATCGAACTCAACGCCCCTGCCGCCCCTTTGGTCCAAGCGGCTTTAGAACGGGGACTTCTGATCAACGTGACTGCCACCACCGTCGTGCGTCTGCTGCCCCCTTTGATCCTGGAGGACAGCCAGGCTGAATTGCTGGTGGAGACTTTGGCAGAGCTTATCCAAGGAACAAGCTTATGAGCGTGCGTCATTTTCTTACCCTTGCCGATCTTAGCTCGGATGAGTTGCGCTTTCTGATTCAGCGTGCCAGCTTTCTCAAGCGCCTCAAAGGACCTTATGAACCTTTAAAAAACAAAGTCTTGGGGATGATCTTTGAAAATGCCTCTACCCGCACCCGGGTCTCTTTCGAAGCCGGCATGGTCCAATTGGGAGGGGCGGCGATTTTTCTGTCACCGCGGGATTCTCAGCTAGACCGCGGCGAACCCCTAGAGGACACTGCCCGCGTCCTGTCGCGCATGGTAGATTGTATCGTCCTTAGGACGCATCAGCACGCAACCGTCGTGCGCTTTGCCGAAAACGCTACAGTCCCAGTGATCAACGGCCTGACCGACCGTTTCCACCCCTGTCAGGTGCTGGCGGATATGCAGACTTATTTCGAGCACCGCGGCGACATCGCTGGGCGCAAAGTCGCCTGGATCGGCGACGGCAATAACATGTGTCAGTCTTATCTGGAAGCTGCCAAGCTGTTAGACTTTACCTTGCACATCGCCTGTCCACCGGGCTATGAACCTGAACCTGGACTCGTTCAAGCGGCAGGCAAGCAGGTCATCTTAGGCCACGATCCTGCCGCTGCCGCCGAAGGAGCCGATCTGGTGGTCACCGATGTCTGGGCCAGCATGGGTCAGGAACAAGAACAAGCTGAGCGGAGGCAAGCCTTTCAAGGATTCCAAGTCACTCAGGCGTTGATGCAACGGGCGGCTCCCGATGCCCTATTCATGCATTGCTTGCCAGCCCATCGCGGGGAAGAGGTCAGCGCCGAGGTGCTAGAGGGACCGCAGAGCGTGGTCTGGGACGAGGCAGAAAATCGGCTACACGCGCAAAAAGCCTTGCTTGAATTTCTGCTGACAGCGCAAAATTAAGTTTTAGAGCGTATGTCTTCGATGGTAGTAGCGATCGCGTATCAGACTGTCGTGCGAGTGGTGCTCTTGCTGCTTCTGAGCTTGCCCCCGGCTATGGCGGAAGAGCCGACTTATGTCACCAACACCAAAGAAGTTCTCCTGCGTGCCGGCAAGGGGCTTGAGTACAAGATCCTGCGCTTGCTGCCTAGCGGCACGCCTTTGACTTTGCTCGAACATGACCCCAAAAGCGGCTACAGCAAAGTGCAGCTGCGCGACGGCACGGTCGGCTGGGTGCTCACCCGCCACATCAGCGACGAGCGTAGCTGCCGGATTCAACTGCAGACTGCAAACGAGAAATTACAACAGCTCGCCCAGGAAAACGCCCGCCTGAACCAAGAACTCCAAGCCTTGCAAACCCAGCAGGCTGCCTTGGGCACGGAGAAAAGCACCCTGGCCGAGCGCGTCGCTCACCTTAGCGCTGAACTTAATCGGATCCGTACCGTCTCAGCCAATGCCCTCGCCCTCGAGGCTGAGCGCAATCAGCTGCGCGAGCGAGTGATCGAGCTGGAGCGCCAGCTCCACCAGCTCAAGCTGGAAAATCAAACCTTAAACCAGGAACAATCGCAGCGTTGGTTCCTCATCGGCGCTGGGGTATTAGGTGGGGGAATCCTAGTCGGCTTGATTCTGCCCCGCCTTACCTGGCGCCGCCGCCATCACTGGAGTTCACTTTAAAGAGGACTGAACATGCCCAAACGCCCTTTTTCTTCCCAAGTGGTCGCCGGCATCGAGCGCGCCCCTAGCAGAGCGATGCTCCATGCGGTAGGATTTACCGATGCCGATTTCCACAAACCCCAAATCGGCATTGCCTCGACCTGGAGCATGGTGACCCCGTGCAATATGCATATCGACAAACTGGCCGAGGAAGCTGCCCGCGGCGTTAACCAAAACGGCGGCAAAGCGGTGATCTTTAACACCATCACCATCTCTGACGGCATCTCCATGGGCACTGAGGGGATGAAATATTCGCTGGTATCGCGCGAAGTGATCGCCGACTCGATCGAGACCACGGTGGGCTGTCAAGGGTTTGATGGTTTGGTGGCGATCGGCGGGTGCGACAAAAACATGCCCGGCTGCTTGATCGCGATGGCGCGCTTGAATCGCCCGGCCGTTTTCGTCTACGGCGGCACGATTTTACCCGGCTGTCTGGGCAATCAGAAGCTGGACATCGTCTCGGTGTTTGAGGCGGTCGGGGCACACGCCAATGGCCAAATCGACGATGCCACCTTAAGCGCCATCGAGCACCACGCTATCCCAGGTCCAGGTGCGTGCGGCGGGATGTACACCGCCAATACCATGGCTTCGGCAATCGAGGCGCTGGGGATGAGCCTGCCTGGCAGTTCCGCCCAAGCTGCCATTTCCCCTGCCAAGCAAAAAGATTGCGCGCAAGCCGGCCAGGCAGTGCTGAAGCTTTTAGAGATGGACCTCAAACCCAAAGACATCATGACCCGCCAAGCGTTCGAGAACGCCATCACCGTGGTCATCGCGCTCGGCGGGTCAACCAACGCCGTGCTGCACTTGCTAGCGACGGCCAAGGCCTGTGAGGTACCGCTTTGCCTGGACGATTTCAGCCGCATCGGGGAACGAGTGCCGGTACTGGCCGATCTCAAACCCAGCGGGCGCTACCATATGGCCGATTTAGTCGCTATCGGCGGCATCCTACCGCTGATGAAGACCTTGCTCGAGGCTGGCTTGCTGCACGGCGACTGCCTGACTGTGACCGGTAAGACGCTGGCCGAAAACTTAGCGGAGGTTGCACCTTATCCTGAAGGCCAAGAGATCATCCGCCCCCTCTCTGATCCGATCAAGCCTAACAGCCATCTGGTCATCCTCAAAGGCAACCTGGCCCCAGAAGGCGCAGTGGCCAAGCTCTCCGGTAAAGAAGGCTTATGCTTTACCGGGCACGCGCGGGTGTTCGACAGCGAAGAGGTCGCGCTCAAGGCGATCCTAAACGGCACGGTGCAAAAAGGCGAGGTAATCGTGATCCGCTACGAAGGCCCCAAAGGCGGCCCAGGTATGCGCGAGATGCTCTCGCCGACCTCAGCGGTGATGGGTAAAGGCCTAGGCAAAGACGTGGCGCTCATCACCGACGGCCGGTTCTCCGGCGGCACCCACGGCTTCGTGGTCGGCCACATCACCCCCGAAGCCTACGCAGGAGGCCCCCTGGCCATCGTTCAAGACGGCGATACGATCACCATCGACGCGCAAAGCCGCTTGCTCCATCTTCACTTATCCGAAGCCGAGATCCAAGCGCGGCTGGCGCGCTGGCAACGACCTGCGCCGCGCTATACCCGCGGCGTGCTCGCCAAATACGCCGCTTTGGTCAGTTCAGCTTCGGAAGGGGCAGTCACCGATTGGCAATTGGAAGATAAGCTGTGACTTGCCTGCCTACCCCGGTAGAGATGATCGCCAAGTTGGTAGCCAAGCCTTCGGTCTCCAGCGCAGACCCGCGCTTGGATCAATCCAACCTAGGCGTGCTCCATCTGCTGGCAGAGTGGTTGGAAGCGCTTGGGTTTGCCGTTCACCTGCAGCCTGTGACGCCTGCCAAAGCCAACTTAATTGCCACCTTAGGCCCATTGGTGCCAGGCGAAGGGTTGGTACTCAGCGGTCACACCGACACCGTCCCGTATGACGAAGGCTGGACCTTCGACCCTCTGCGCCTGTGCGAACGAGAAGGCCGCTTATATGGGTTGGGAACGGCCGACATGAAGTCTTTCTTTGCGCTGGTGCTCGCGGCGATTCAGCCGCTCGAGCGCACGCGCCTACGCCGGCCGTTGATCGTGCTGGCGACCTGCGATGAGGAGAGTACCATGGATGGGGCACGCCTGGTGGCCGAGGCTGGTCTGCCGGCGGGGCGGTTTGCGGTGATCGGCGAACCGACCGGGCTCAAACCGATCAGGATGCACAAAGGAGTGCTGATGGAGAAAGTCACCGTCCTCGGTCGCAGCGGTCACGCCAGCAATCCTGCCCTAGGGGCCAATGCGCTAGAGGGCATGGTCGAGGTCCTCAAAGCGCTGCTTGCCTGGCGTGATGAATGGACTAAGCTGCGCCATCCCGGCTTCGAGGTCCCTTTTTCCACCTTGAATTTAGGCGCAATCGCAGGCGGCGATAGCCCTAACCGGATCTGCGGCCACTGCCAAGCGTTGCTCGATTTCCGTCTCCTGCCCGGGATGGCGCCTGAGGCAGTGCGGGAAGAACTCAAGCGCCGCGTCGAGCAGGCGCTGGCTGCTTTGCCTAAACTCCGCGCGCAAGTGGAACCGCTGTTTAGCGGGCTTCCAGCCTTTGAGACACCAGCTGATGCCACCTTAGTACGCCTGTGCGAAGCGTTGACCGGACAGGCGGCTGGGGCAGTTGCCTTCGGCACCGAAGCGCCTTACTTGGATTCGTTAGGTCTGGAGACGGTGATTCTAGGGCCTGGCTCGATCGACCAGGCCCATCGCCCGGATGAGTTTTTACCTCTGGCTCAGATCGAGCCGACGATTGCGCTTTTGCGCCGCCTGATCGAGTACCATTGCCTGAGTTGATGGACACTGCTGCCTACGTTCGTTGGTTCCGCAGCTCCTCGCCTTATATCCATGCGCACCGCGGGCGTACTTTTGTGGTGAGCTTTGAAGGCCACGCCCTGCTCGATTGCGCGTTTCCCCATCTGATTCACGACCTGGCATTGCTGCACGGCCTAGGAATCCGGTTGGTTTTGGCCTACGGCATCCGCCCTCAGATTGAAGCACGGCTTGCCGCGCGGGGGCAAAGTCCACGGTATTTCCAAGGCCTGCGCATCACCGATGCCGCAGCTCTAGAGTGCGTCAAAGAGGCAGCCGGCCAAGCGCGCCTGGAAATCGAGGCGCTGTTTTCGATGGGGCTGGCCGATTCCCCTATGGCTGGGGTACGCCTTCGAGTCAGCTCAGGCAATTTCGTCTTCGCCAAGCCTTTAGGCGTGCGCGAGGGAGTAGATTTTGAATACACCGGCGAAGTCAGGCGCATCGACCGCGTAGGAATAGTCAACCAGTTGGATCAAGGCAACCTGGTCTTGCTGGCCCCGCTCGGCTATTCCCCCACCGGCGAGGTCTTTAACTTAAGCGCCTGCGAGGTGGCAGTCGCGGCTGCCTCTGCGCTCCAGGCAGACAAGCTGCTGTTGTTGCTCGAATCTCCGTGCCAGCTCCGCGGCGATCCGCGCCCCATCCCGCAGCTGACTTGCCAGGAAGCGCGCGCCCTGTTGGCGCAACAAGCGTTTGACGAAGCCAGTATCCCTTATATAGAAGCGGCGCTGACCGCTGTCAACCAAGGGGTGAGCCGGGTTCACCTCCTCGACCAGCATGTGGACGGCGCCTTGCTTCTGGAGCTGTTCTCCCGCGACGGCATCGGCACGCTGATTGCCGCCCAACCTTTCGAAACCTTACGCCCAGCCAAGCTGGAGGATATTCCTAGCATTTTGGAATTGATCGCGCCGCTAGAGCAGGAAGGTATTCTGGTCAAACGCTCGCGGGAGAGGCTAGAGATGGCGATCGGCGATTTCTGGGTCATCGACCGCGACGGCTTAGTGATCGGCTGCGCCGCGCTGCATGCCTTTCCCGCAGCCAACTTGGGAGAGCTGGCATGTCTGGCCATGCATCCCGACTATTGCGGGCAAGGCCGCGGCCAGCGCCTGTTGGAGCACCTAGAGGCGCAAGCTAAAGCGTTGGGTCTTTCCGGCCTGTTCGTGCTGACTACCAGAACCTCGCACTGGTTCCTGGAGCGCGGCTTTCATCCAGCAAGCTTCGAGGATTTACCCCCAGAGCGGAAACCGTGGGTCAACTTAAAACGCAACTCCAAAGTGCTCCTGAAACGGCTTTGAGCCCGGCTGAAACCCTGTGTCTATCCCCTCAGAACGAAACGCTTAAGGTGGTACAACTGTCCGACTGCCACCTGCTAGCGCAGCCTAGCCAAACCCTGATGGGGGTGGATACCGAACGCAGCCTGCTGCAAGTTCTAGCTCATCTTACACGCACGCCTGACTTTCCGCCGGATTTGGTCCTGGTGACCGGCGATCTGGTGCAGACGCCCTCTGAACCTGCCTACGCTCGCCTGTTTGCCCATCTCGAAACCTTAGGCGCGCCTTGGGTTGCCCTGCCCGGTAACCACGACGACCCCCAGTTGATGGCAAAAATCCTGTGCCGCAACCGCTGGCACTGTGCCAAACGCATTCTGGCTCCCGACTGGCAGATTCTCTGTCTAAACAGCCATCTTAGCGGTTCCGCCGGCGGGTTTTTGAGCCCGGGCGAGCTGGCATTTTTAACTGCCAGCCTAAAAGCGAGCGACCTCCCCACTTTGATCGCCGTTCACCACCCGCCGCTTCCCGTCCAAAGCGCCTGGATGGACACCATGCAGCTTGCCAACGGGCAGGCATTCTTGCGCCTGATCGAGCCTTTCCCCCAGGTCAAAGGGGTGGTGTTCGGCCACGTGCACCAGGTGGTCGAACGCTGCTACGGCTCGATCGCCTTGTGGAGCGCCCCCGCTACTTGTTTCCAATTCAAGCCCGGCTCAGCCGCTTTTGCCCTCGATGCCCAGCCAGCCGGCTGGCGCTGGCTGATGCTTCAGCCTGACGGGAAGATCTACACCTGGGTCGAGCGGCTTGCTCACCTGCCGCCGGGACTGGATTTTTCCCAGCTTGGCTATTGAAATCAAAAGCGAAAAGAAACAAGCAAGGCGAAGAGGTGCCACCGGCGCTGGCGCGCGTTAGGGTCGGGATTATCCGAAGCCGGCAGCCAACCGGTGCCGTCGATGCGGTGATACTCGGCGCGCACCATCCAGGCACTGGTCAAATCGAAGCGCGCCCCGACGGTAAAGTCGCGGGCAAAGCGAGTATGGCGGGGACGGCCGGTCAAAGCAGCGAATTTCCTGCCGCTGGTGTCGTCGCGGTCGGCGAACAACACATCGTATCGCCCGACCAGCTCGAGCTTGGGCAAGATCCGGTAACTTGCCTGCAGATAATAGCTCCCCCCCGTATCTGCGCGATCAGGCAGGCGCCTAAATCCATTAAGGCGTAAAAAACGCAAGGCGTATTCGCCAGTCAAAGTCAGCTTTTCGCCCTCATACTGAGCGGAAAAAATCACTGGCAGAAGGTCGGCATCTCCCGCTTGGAACGGATTATTCTCCTCAGGAGCGTAGCGGATATTGACTTTGGCTCCAGTCACTGCCAAGCGTAGCAGTCCGCCTTCAAGTTCATAAGCCAACCTCCCGATGTAGGACAGCCTGGGTTCAAACCGGCCAGGAAAATTGCGGCCAACGATCAGCCGTTCAAGTTCCTTGTCTTGCGCGCCATTAGGCCAACCGCCTCCTAGACGCAGGAATAAGCCTCCTAAAGGAGTCAAATATTCGCCGTAAAGCTGCACCCCATCGCTGGCTAGCCCCAGGTTGCAGGTGCGGTCGAAATAAATGCTTTGGGGCAAAAAGATCGTCGGCCGAGTGAAAGCGACATCGCGGGTCTCGTTGTACAGGCCGAACGGATTTTTCACCCGCCCTAACAGAATGCCTGCGCGGCCTTGGGGCGCCGTCCAAAAGGTATAATCGGCTAAGGCATAATCCAACCGCAACTCCTTCGGGTTGACCTCGCCCGTGCGCCGCAATAATCCCTGCGCCGACAGTAGCAGAGGTCCTAGCGGGCGCAGCGAGAGATTGACTCCCGCCTCGGTGAAATCTAAGCTGCCGTCTTCGCTGTTGCCAAAAAAGCGGTTTGCGGAGGTCAACATGAACCCCTGGCTTAAGAAACCGTGTACCTGAGTAGTCTTAAGCCACCCCAGCTCTTCTGCCTAGCCGGCTGCCATCCACTCCCATATAACCAGCACAATCCAAACCTGCCTCATACTTTTCACAATATTAGATTAGGTCGCCAAGTTCTACCGAATTGGGACGGTTTTCACCAAAGCGTCCGGCTGGCCTTTATCCGTATAGCCGATCGCACCTTCGGTCGTCGCGATGCGTTTTTGCATTTCTTCCAAGGTATCGACTTCGATCGGGGCTTGCCCGGTCCCGGAAAACACGCCTCGGTCCCAAATCCGGCGCAATTGATGGGGATAAACGCCAAGCAGCTTTTTGCAAAACGCCTGATGCAAGGGATGATCGTCGGGCAAAACAAACACTTGGATCGGCACGCCAGTTGGCCAAGTTCTGCGGCGCATGGCGAAGATCTCGCACACCTCATCGCGCGATAACGCTTCAACCGCAACGCTGGGATGAACGATAATGACAGGCGTAGATACCGATTCGGCACCGGAAGGCAAATCGCCGATCATCAAGATCGGCGCCAAGATCAACCACAGCCAACGCGGTCGCGGCACCCCTCCCCCTTCATACCCGCTTGACTTAAGCAACCCTACCTAAAATCGACCGCGGGCAGCCAAGAAGCTTTTAGAATCGATAGGAACTGACTCTTGGACCAATAACTGGCCTAGCTCCGCTAACGCTTGGCGGTAGACTTCGCGCTTGAAATAGACCACCTCCCGCACCGGTTGCCAATAATCCACCCAGCGCCAAGCATCAAATTCAGGCTTGCTACACCGGTCCAAGCGGATGCGGTCTTCGCGCGCTTTCAGCCGCAGTAAAAACCAAACCTGTTTTTGGCCGATGCAAAGCGGCAAGGAATTATGGCGGATATACCGCTTAGGCAGCCGATAATGCAGCCAATTTTGAGTCCGACCAAGGACCTCAACGTCTGCCCGGGTAAGCCCGGTTTCCTCATACAATTCGCGAAACATGGCTGCCTCAGGGCTCTCCTGCGCTTTGATCCCCCCTTGGGGAAACTGCCAGGAACGCCTCCCTACCCGCCGTGCCCAAAACACCTTCCCGGCAGCGTTGCATAAGACAATTCCCACATTCAGGCGATATCCTTCAGGATCGATCATAAGCTCCGGCCATGGCGGGATGAATTAAATGATAGAATTTTATATAACCTACACAACCGCCTAGACCACCGCAAGTGTTAAAGCGCGCGCAAGTCTCTTTGACCCTGTTCGATCTGGACAATACCCTGCTTGGCGGCGACAGCGACTATCTGTGGGGGCAATTTTTAGTAGAACAGGGGATCGTCGATCCAAACGCCTATGCCGCTGCCAATCTCCGTTTCTACGCCGACTACCAGCAGGGCAAGTTAGATATCGCGGCATTTTTAGAATTCTCCCTAAAGCCTTTGAGCCAGCATCCGGTCGAGTTCCTCTATGCTCTGCGCGAACGCTTCGTGGAAGACAAAATCGCACCATTAGTGCTGCCTGCCGCCCAGGCATTGGTGGAGTATCACCGCCGCCGATGGGAATTGTTAGCGATAGTCACCGCGACCAACGCTTTCGTCACCGAGCCGATCGCTAAGCTATTTGGGATCGACCACCTCCTGGCTACCCAGCCTGAGTTTCAGCATGGCCGTTACACCGGCCGTTTTACCGGCATTCCGTGTTTCCAACACGGAAAAGTCACCCGTTTGTTGGAATGGCTGAAGGACAAAGCACCAATCCTAAACCGCGCCACCTTCTACACCGACTCCTACAACGACCTGCCGTTGCTCGATCGGGTCGGCTACCCGGTCGCAGTCGACCCCGACCCGGTGCTCGACCAAGTCGCCCGCCAACGCAACTGGCCTATTTTGTCCTTGCGCCGGGCACCTGAGCCCGTGCTTCTACATGGTCCCAACTGGCCTCCTCCCTAGGGGCCTGCTATTTTTTGCGGATCCAGTAATGGAGCACGCCATCGTTTTCCCTATGCTGCAAAATCGTATGTCCAGTCTGCTCGGCAAATACCCCAAAATCCAGCACCGAGGCTGGATCGGTAGCGATCACGTGGACCACCTCGCCGCTTTCCATTTCGTTCAAGGTCTTTTTCAGGCGCAACAGCGGCAATGGGCAATTTAAGCCTGAAGTATCCAGTTCGCAGTCGAACTCCATGGTTGGGCAAAAATGAATTTCAACCAATTCAAGATAATAGCAAAGAAACTCGCTAGATGGACTTCCTACCGATTTTCCTCAACCTCTGCGCTAAGCCTTGCCTGATTGTCGGCGGAGGGAAAGTGGCCTTGCGCAAGGCCCAATTACTGATACGCGCCGGCGGCAAAGTCACCGTCCTAGCCCCTGAATTTTGCCCAGAGCTCGAGCAGCTCGCTGACACCGGAACAATCAAGCTTGTGCGTAAACCTTTCGAACCGGAGGACGTTGACGGTTTCTCTCTCCTCATCGCCGCGACCGCCGACCCTGCCCTCAACACGCTCGCTGCCACCGCCGCCCGCCAGCGAGGGATCCTGATCAACGTGGTAGATCAACCTAAGCTATGCGATTTCATCCTGCCTGCCATCATCGATCGCCGCCCGATCGCAATCGCCGTCTCCAGCGGCGGGCGCGCGCCAGTCCTAGCACGCTTGCTCAAAACCCGGTTGGAAAGCCTAATTCCAGCCAACTTTGGCAAGCTGGCCGAGCTCGCCGGCCGCTTTCGCTCCCGCGTGCAACAGGCGATTTCAAGCCCCAGCCTGCGCCGCCGGTTCTGGGAGCAGGTCTTGACCGGCGCCCCTGCTGAACTACTGCTGGCAGGGCAAACCGCTGCCGCTGAAGCACTCATGACCAAGGCGCTTGATGAGACCGCCGCTCAGCCGCCATCCCTTGGCTATGTGGCCCTGGTAGGCGCAGGTCCCGGCAATCCGGATCTTCTAACCTTACGCGCGCTGCGGTTGATCCAGGAAGCCGATACCGTCGTCTACGACCGCCTCGTCTCAGAGGAGATTCTCGCTCTGGTGCGGCGCGACGCGGACAAGCTTTATGCCGGTAAAGCCCGCGCCAATCAAGCGTTTCCCCAGGAAGCCATCAACCAGCTGTTAGTACGCCTGGCTAGGGAAGGCAAGCGGGTAGTCCGCCTGAAAGGCGGGGATCCGTTCATCTTCGGACGCGGTGGGGAGGAAATCGAGACCCTGGCCGAGGCAGGAATTCCCTTCATGGTCGTGCCTGGCATCACGGCTGCCTTAGGCTGCGCCAGCTATGCCGGCATTCCGCTCACCCACCGCCAGTACGCTCAGTCGTGCCTGTTTGTCACCGGCCACCGGCAGGGAGATCGGCCTAACCTGGACTGGGACAAGCTGGTAGTCCCCAGGCAAACGCTGGTGATTTACATGGGAACGCTGGGTCTAAAAGACATCTGTCAGGCGCTGATCGAGCACGGCATGGCGCCGGACATGCCCGCCGCCCTGATCGAATCGGGCACCACTGCGCGCCAGCGGGTGATCATCGCAACGGTGGCGACCTTAGCCCAGCGAGCTGAGGAAGAAAACGCTTCAGCGCCCACTTTGATCATCATCGGGGAAGTGGTGAAGCTGCGCGCTAAACTGGCCTGGTTTGCAGGGATCGAGGCTAAATACGGGGCCGGCCCAGATACCCCTGGGCCGGGAACGACTTAAAGTAAAGCTCGGTTATTTCCCACAAGCTTTGATCTTCTCATCCAAGGTTTTCGGCTTAGGTGCCTTGCCTTTGCCTTCAGCCAGCGCCTGTAAGTAGCCATACAGCGCATCCAAAGCCTGGTCCTCGGTCATGCAGGCCTTCTCTACCAGACCAATCTGCATGATCTGCGGTGCCATCGGAGTCATAATGGTACCGGGGCGGCCGTTTTTCACCACGTTGATGAATTCTTCCTTGCTCAGCTTCTTGATGCTTTGGGTCAGATCCGGGAACGGGCGCACATCGTGGCAAGTGCCGCAGCCGCGGCCGGCAGCGCGCTCGTAGATCTTCATCCCCAAAAACAGCTTTTCTTCTGGCGTGAACTCCACCGCTGATGCCGCTGCAGACACCCCCATCACAGCAGTGACGGCAGCACTGACGACTAGTTTGCGTAAATTCATTGGCTTCTCCTTGATTTTTATTAATGGGTCATGAAAAGATAGCAGCTGTTGGGTGAACCCGGACTGAACTAGTCCTCTATTAATATCAGCATCTAATTATTTTAGACAATTTATTCCTACACACATAGAGGAATTTTCACAATTCACGCGTAGTTTTGAACTTGACCTGCGGCCAGCGCTCCTCAGCTAGCTCTAGATTGACTCGACTTGGCGCCAGATAGACTAAAAAGCCGCCGCCATCTTCCGCCAAGTAGTCAAAATGCTTGCGCTTAAATTCCGCGAGCGCGTTTGCGTCCTCGCATTCGATCCAACGAGCGGTGGCCACGTTAACCGATTCAAAGCTGCATTCTACGTTGTATTCATCTTTGAGACGGAACGCGGTCACATCGAACTGCAATACCCCCACCGCACCTAGGATCAAGTCGTTGTTCTTGAGCGGCCGAAACACCTGGGTTGCACCCTCCTCGCTAAGCTGTACTAACCCCTTGTGCAAGGCCTTGGCACGCAGGGGATCGCAGAGCACGACCCGCCGAAATAGCTCAGGCGCAAAGTATGGGATGCCGCCGAACTTGAGCTTCTCCCCTTGGGTGAAGACATCGGCTACCTGAATGGTGCCGTGATTGTAGATGCCGATGATGTCTCCCGGCCAGGCCTCTTCTATGTGTTGGCGGCTTTGTGCCTTGAAGGTAAGGGCGTTGGCCACCTGGATCGTTTTCCCAAGGCGCACGTGGTAAAGCTTCATCCCCTTTTCATATTTGCCTGAGCAGATGCGCACAAACGCGATTCGGTCACGGTGCTGCGGATCCATGTTCGCCTGGATTTTAAAAACAAAGCCGGTGAAAGCAGGCTCCTGCGGCGCCACCACTCGCTCCTGCGCTGGGCGCGGTTGCGGGAAAGGTGCGTAGCGGGCAAGCGCATCGAGCAACTCCACCACGCCGAAATTATTGAGGGCTGAACCGAACAGGACCGGCGTCTGCTTGCCTGCCAGATACGCCTGAGGGTCAAAGCGATGGCTAGCTCCGCGAACTAACTCGATCTCCTCGCGCAGCTCCCTAGCCTGCTCGCCCAGCTTAAGGTCCAAAGCTGGATTGTCCAACCCGACAATGATTTCGCCTTGAACGATGCGATCATGGCAGCTGGCATCAAACAGATGCACCTGATCCTCTTCTAAGTGGTAGATGCCCTTAAAACGCCTGCCCGTACCGATCGGCCAAGTAAACGGCGCGCACTGGATGCCGAGCACCTGCTCGATTTCATCTAACAGCTCGATCGGCTCGCGTCCTTCGCGGTCGAGTTTGTTGATAAAGGTCATGATGGGCGTGGCACGCAGGCGGCAAACTTCCATCAGCTTGATCGTACGCTCCTCGACCCCTTTGGCGTTGTCGATCACCATCAGCGCCGAATCTACCGCGGTCAAAGTGCGATAGGTATCTTCCGAAAAATCCGCGTGCCCCGGAGTGTCGAGCAAGTTCATTAAGCAGCCTTGGTGTTCAAACTGCATCACCGAGGTGGTCACTGAAATTCCGCGCTGTTTTTCCATTTCCATCCAGTCGGAGGTGGCATGACGCGAAGCCTTACGGCCCTTGACCGCACCTGCGAGCTGAATCGCACCGCCGAACAGAAGCAGCTTTTCAGTGAGTGTCGTCTTACCCGCATCGGGATGGGAAATGATGGCAAAAGTGCGGCGTTTTTGGATTTCTTGGACCGAATCGCTCATGGAATTTTTCTATCAAAAAATTTTTGAATTTTAACTTACCTATTTGACTATCGCACTAGGCTTTCATTCCGGTAGGTTCATGGTACTCTATAGTTATGAACTTATTGAGAGACCAACGCATGGCAGACAATTCAACTTGCAAGCCCAACGGCAACGAGGACGGCTTCATCTTCATTGACCAACGCACCGGCCAGCGTTACCAGCGACCCTTATTGCACGGCACTTTAGGTCCACCGGCCATCGACATCCGCAATTTCTACACCACTGCCGAGGTGCTCACCTACGATCCAGGTTTTACCTCGACTGCCTCGTGCAAGTCAGCCATTACCTTTATCGACGGCGAGAAAGGCGTCCTCTTGTACCGGGGATATCCGATCCAGGAATTGGCTACCTATAGCGATTACATGGAAGTGTGTTATCTCTTGCTCTACGGCGAGCTGCCTTCGGCGGAAGAGAAAGCTGAGTTCGAGTGCGACATCAAGCGCCATACCCTGCTCCACGACCAGCTGATGCTGTTTTTCCGCGGGTTTACCAGGAAATCCCACCCGATGGCGATCATGGTCGGAGTCGTCGGCGCGCTGTCGGCGTTTTATCACGACGATATGGACATCACCGACCCAGAACAGCGCATGCTGGCCGCTTATCGGATCATCGCTAAGATGCCTACGATCGGCGCCTATGCCTACCGCTACGCGATGGGCTGGCCGTTCGCCTATCCTCAAAACCGCTTCAGCTATGCGGAAAACCTCTTGTATCTGACCTTTTCTAACCCGACCGAAGAATACCGACCTAACCCGGTCTTGGTCAAAGCGCTGGACCGGATCCTGATCCTCCACGCCGATCACGAGCAGAACGCCTCTACGTCTACTGTCCGACTGGCCGGTTCCTCAGGCGCTAACCCGTTCGCCTGCATCGCCGCCGGGATTGCCTCGCTGTGGGGGCCTGCTCACGGCGGCGCCAACGAGGCGGTGCTCAAGATGCTGATGGAAATCGGCCACAAGAGCCGGATTCCCGAATACATCGCCCGCGCCAAGGACAAAAACGACCCATTCCGCCTGATGGGTTTCGGCCATCGGGTCTACAAGCATTACGATCCGCGCGCTGAGATCATGCGTCAGACCTGCCACGAGGTACTGGAAGAGCTGGGTCGGCGCGACGATCCGCTGCTAGAGCTGGCGCTGGAGCTGGAGAAAATCGCCTTGCAGGATGAATATTTCATCGAGCGCAAACTGTATCCCAACGTGGACTTTTATACCGGGATCGTGCTTCGGGCGATGGGGTTTCCCACCAACATGTTTACGGTGCTATTCGCCATCGGCCGCACCGTGGGCTGGGTAGCGCACTGGAAGGAGATGATCTCCGATCCCAACATCAAGATCGGCCGGCCACGCCAGCTTTACGTAGGCCATCCGCCGCGCTCATACCTGCCGCTGGAGCAGCGGGTAGGTTCCGGTCGCCATACTTGGAGCCGATTCTGGGGGAACAGCGAAGATCGCGTTTGAGCCCTAGATGGCGCTCAAAGCCTCCTCTTATCCCTTGCGTGCCGGAAATAAAGCTTGCTGGCTAGGGGTGATGCTTGCGCTGGCAGCTTGTACGCCGCTTAAGTCGCCGGCCCCAGGCAGCCAGGTACAACCCCTGGCCGCCGCCCCGCTCACCCAGCGCGCGCATGAGCTCCTGCGTACCGCCCAGGCGCTTTACCTGAAAGGGGATCGAGCAGGCGCCCGATCCGTGTTAGCGCGCTTAGATCCCAGCCACCTTTCGCCTGCTGACCGGATCGGCTTGGCTCTGCTTCAGGCCAGCCAAGCGCTAGACCAGGAAGACCCAGCCGCTGCCTTGGCCTACCTAAAATCCCTCGACTCCAGCCAGGTGCCGGAATATCTGCGCCAGGATTACCACCAGCTGCGCGCGCGCGCCTTCGCCTTGCAAGGCAACTTAGTGGCCAGCGTGCGCGAACGGGTGCGCCTTGCACCTTGGCTGAAGACTCCCCACGCAGTGGAGACCAACAATCGGGCTATCCTCGAGGCGCTTAAACTGCTGCCAGCCGATGTCCTAACAGGGATGAGAGCCAAACCGCGCAGCGACCTTGCCGGTTGGATCGCGCTGGTCCAGCTCCTAAACGCCCACCCCTACCGCTCCGAGGCGCTCGACGCAGCGCTCAATCAATGGCGGCAAACGTATCCCTATCATCCCGCCGACCAAGGGCGGTTCCTAGAGCGCTTGCTTGCCGAGCAGGTTCCCAAACCGCCCGCTTACCGACCTCCCTCCACCTTAGCCCTGCTATTGCCCCACTCAGGACCTTTTCAAACTGCCGCAGAGACCATCCGCCACGCGATTCTCTTGCTGCGCAAATTACCGACTGAGACTGCATCGCCGTCATTGGCCGAATACGACTCTACCGCCGCCGATCCAGTTAGTCAGTATCACCTGGCCGCCGGCCAAGGCGCCGAGCTGATCATCGGCCCGCTGCAAAAAGAGGAGCTTAACCAGTTAGCGCGCCTGACAAGCTTTCACCCACCGGTGCTTGCGCTTAACGCGATCGAGGGGTTAAGCCGGCCTGGCCTGTATCAGCTTGCCCTGCCGCCAGAAGAAAACGTCGCCCAAGTAGCCGCCAGTGCCTGGCAGCATGGACACCGCCGTGCCCTGGTGCTCGTCCCGGCGACCCAAGCCGGCGACCGGATCGCAAATTTCTTCCTGTCCTACTGGGAACGCTTAGGCGGCCAAGTGGTGGAAATCCAGCGTTACCCGCCAAGCGGGGATGTCGTCCCGGCGATTCGCCGCTTGCTTAACCTAGACGAGAGCGAGCGCCGTTTTGACCGCCTGCGCCACCTCCTCGGGGAGGTGAAATTTACCCCGCGCGTGCGCCGGGATGTAGACTTTCTGTTCCTCCACGCTTCCCCTGAACAAGGGCGCCTGATCAAACCTCAGCTGGCCTTTTACCAGGCCGAGTATCTGCCGGTCTATGCCACCTGGGACATCTACGCCGGCCATCCCGATCCAAGCCAAGACCGCGACCTGGAAGGCATCCGCTTTTGTGACCTGCCTTGGCTGCTCCAGGGCGAGCACGATCCTGCCCCAACCATTGCAGAGTTTGAAGCCGAATGGGGTTCCCATCCCGGCGCTTACCTACGCCTGGCAGCGTTGGGGATGGACGCCTACCGGATCCCCACCCGTCTGCTCGGTCTCGGTGGACGCTATGCCGGCACAAGCGGTATCCTGAGCTTGGACGACAGCGGCCAGATCCGGCGCCAGTTGACCTGCGCTGAATTCCGCCAAGGGGTGCCGGTGATTTACGGCCTGGCTCCAGAGCCCGTCCATGCCGCCAAGTAATTCCCTTGGCCGAGCGGCAGAGGACTATGCGCTTGGCTTTTTAGAACAGCATGGGCTGAAGCTGCTGGCGCGCAATTGGCGCTGCCGCTTCGGGGAGATCGACCTGATCCTAGAGGACCGCGGCACCTTGGTCTTCGCCGAAGTCCGCTGCCGCAGCAGCGCTCGCTTCGGGAGCGCGCTAGAAAGCATCGACCGACGCAAGCAAAAGCGCCTGATCCAATCCGCCCAGCACTATCTCGCCTGCTGTCGAAGCCAGGCTCCGGTGCGCTTCGACGTACTGGCCTTAACCCCGACCGCCCAAGGGTTTCAGCTCGAATGGATCCGCGATGCCCTCCAAGCCGACGCTTGAGGCTTAGGTTCGATTCGCTGCCAACCCCAGCGCCAGGGCACGGCAGGCGATCAACAGCCCCACCGCTAAAGGATAAGCCAGATAATACCTGGGCAATACCAAGCTGACCAAGACCAGCCTTGCCAAAAAGCGGCTATCGAACCACCACTCTTAGCCAGGCTGGCAAGCATCCGCTGTTCCTCGATGTTCCACCGAGCGCGGTGGCCTAAGACAAAATGGCCGGTCAGCGCATCCAGCAGGACAAAATAGACCGGATAAGCCTTAAACATTGGCGCTTCGGCAGAAAAGATCGGCAACCATCCTGCCAGCCATAACCAAAGGCTACCCCACAACAGAAGATCGTAAGCTCGCTGGGAAGCCAGCCAACCTCGCCAGCCGAACACTACCGCGACCGCCAAAGCCCCAAGCCATCCAACCCAGGGGGAGGAAACCCACACCGCCCACTCAGGCAGCCACCAAAAGATCAAGACCAACCCAACTGACGTGATCGCAAAGCCTGGCAAGATAAAATTATGCGGCTTCATGCTTCAAGCCGGATCCTAAGCGACAGGTCTACCGCTTTTAGATGCTTAGTCAGCGCGCCGACTGAAATCCGGTCCACGCCGGTGGCAGCCACCTGCCGGATGTTATTCAAATCGATGTTGCCAGACGCCTCAAGCAGCGCTTTGCCTTTGGCGATGGCGACCGCCTGGCGCAATTCCTCCAAGGCAAAGTTATCCAGCAGCAGGAGTTCGGCGCCTGCTGCAAGCCCTTCCTCAAGCTCGGCTAAAGATTCGACTTCCACCTCGACAGGGATGCCTGGGTACAAGGCTTTGGCCTGCGCGACCGCAGCCCGGATCGAGCCTACCGCAGCGATGTGGTTCTCTTTGATCAGGATGCCGTCGAAGAGGCCAAAGCGGTGATTCTCACACCCTCCGACCTTGACCGCATATTTTTGTAGCAAGCGCAATCCCGGAATGGTCTTGCGGGTGTCGAGCACCACCGCTTGCGTGCCAGCGACTGCCTGGGCAAAGCGGCGCGCCACCGTCGCTGTGCCCGACAAGGTCTGGAGCAAGTTGAGGGCGGTGCGCTCGCCGGTCAGCAGCGCCCGTGCCGGCCCCTCAAGGCGGCAAAGTACCGTACCTGCGGCGACTTCCTCCCCTTCGGCGACCCGCCACGCTACCTGACAGCTCGGGTCCAATTCGCAAAATACCGCCGCAAACCAATCCCGCCCGCACAAGACCATCGCCTCGCGGGTGACGACTTCTGCGGTGGCCAGAAGCGAGGGCGGAACGATCGCAGCGGTCAGATCTTTCTGGCCGACATCCTCGGCTAAAAAACGGCGGATCAGCTCGCGCTCGACCTGCATGGCTCCAGATACGTAGTAGTCAATTGGAGTTGCTTGCTGCCGCGGAATTCGCTCACCTCCAAGCGGTAAGCCAGGCGCAGCTCAGGGCAGGAAAGAAACGCCTCAGGCTCGTCCAGATCGAAGGCGATCGCCTCCAGCCAAGGCCCTCCCGCCGGGCGCACCGTCAACTTCAGGTGTCGATCTTTGAGGCGGATGGCGCTTTTCACCTCGAATTCGCCGTGGAATACAGGTTCGGGAAAACCCTGCCCCCACGGACCGGCCCGCTGTAGCTCGATCGCCAGCGGCAGGGAAAAATCCTCAGGACGGAGCACCCCATCGGTAGGGAAGACATCCTGCGGGGCCAGCTGTTGCAGGTGACAAGCTAGCCGGTCGGCAAACAAGGAAGCAAACTCCGCATACGATTCAGGACGCAAACTCAAGCCGGCTGCGCTTGCATGACCGCCGTAGCGGACGATCAGACCAGGTCGCAAGGCATCGATTTCGGCGATCAGATCGCGGATATGAATCCCAGGGATGGAGCGGGCCGATCCTTTGAGCTTGTCGTCTTGGCCTGGAGCAAACGCCACCGCCGGCACCCCTAGCCGATCCCGGAGTCGGGCTGCCAAGATGCCGATCACCCCTTCGTGCCAATTGGGATCGAACAGGCAGGCCCCGGGCGCAGTTTCTAATCCCTTAAGATAAGCGGCAGCCTCTTGCTGCATCTTGGCTTCAATGGCGCGCCGCTTTCGGTTGAGCGCGTCCAATTGCCTGGCGATCGGGCGCGCTTCTTCGAGCGTGGCCGAAAGCAAGCAACGGATGCCTAGGCGCATGTCCGCCAGCCTGCCGGCGGCATTCAAGCGTGGCCCCAAGGCAAACCCTAGATCCTGCGCGGTCAAAGCTTCAAGCCTTTTGCCAGCCACCTCTAGCAGCGCCAAAATCCCAGGGCAGGCACGGCCGGCCCGCATCCGCTGTAACCCCTGATGGACGAGGATGCGGTTGACGCCGTCCAGCGGCACCACGTCGGCCACCGTGCCCAACGCGACCAGATCGAGCCACTCCGCCAAGTTTGGCTCAGGCAGCCCCTGGCGCAAAAACCAACCCGCTTCCCGCAACCTAGCCCGCAGCGCCACCAGGACATAAAACATCACCCCTACCCCCGCCAAGGACTGACTTGGAAAAGAACTGTCGGGAAGATTGGGGTTGACGATGGCATCGGCTGCTGGCAAGCGCTGGCCCGGCAGATGGTGGTCGGTGATCAACACGATAAGCCCTTGGGCTTTGGCCGCCTCCACGCCGGCTAGGCTGTTGATGCCGGTGTCGACCGTGAGCAAGACCTGCGCAGATCTTGCCCGCACTGCCTCGACCAGCGCCGGGGTCAAACCGTAGCCGAAACGGAATCGGTCGGGGACGAGGTAATCGATCTGGCGCGCTCCCAACGCGCTAAGCCCTTTGACCGCTAACGCACAGGCAGTAGCCCCATCGGCGTCGTAATCGCCAACCACTAAAATACGCTTGGACTCAGCCAGCGCCCGCGCCAGGATCTCGGTCATGGCGTCCATTCCAGGCAGCACCGGCGGGGGCAGACGGGCGAGGGAATAATCGAGGTCTTCTGGGGCGCAAACGCCGCGGGCCAGATAGACTCGCCTTAAGACCGGATGCAGCTGCGCCGGCAAACGATCGCGTTCAGGCAAGGGGCGAGCTTGAATCCGCTTGCGCTTCAAAGCTGGTCTAAAATCGCGCGTTTGATCGCGGACAGCTCGGCTGCGACCACCTTGGGCGCCACCTGGCTTTGGCGGATGGCAGTATCGGGGTCTTTAAGGCCGGTTCCGGTGAGGGTGCAGACGACGGTAGCGCCTTCTGGAATCCTGCCGCTTTGCAGATCGTGCAGGGCGCCTGCGACCGCCACCGCCGAAGCCGGCTCGCAGAAGATCCCCTCGCGCTCGGCAAGCAGCTTCTGCACCCTTAGGATCTCAGTATCGGAGAAGGCCGCAAACCAGCCGCCCGATTCGCGCTGCGCCGCCAACGCCCCCTCCCAGGATTGGGGATGGCCGATGCGGATGGCGGTGGCGATGGTTTCCGGGTGCTCGACCGGTGCCCCGCGGACAAACGGCGCTGCCCCTTCGGCCTGATAACCGCACATCACCGGGCGCTTAGTGGCTCGGCCAAGGCGCTGATACTCACAATAACCTTTCCAATAGGCGGTGATGTTGCCGGCATTGCCCACCGGCAGGCAGTGGTAATCGGGCGCCTCCCTCAACGCGTCTACGATCTCGAAGGCGGCGGTCTTTTGGCCTTCAAGCCGATACGGGTTGATCGAGTTGACGATCGCCACCGGCGCCTCGCCCGCGATTTGCTTGACCAAGCGCATGCCGGCATCGAAGTTGCCTTGAATCTGAAGGACTTCAGCCCCGTGCATCAACGCTTGCGCCAGCTTGCCGAGGGCGATTTTGCCCTCTGGAATCAGCACAAACGCCAACACCCCCGCGCGCGCCGCATACGCCGCCGCCGAGGCGGAAGTATTGCCGGTGGAGGCACAGATCAAGGCGCGCCTGCCTTCCTCTCGCACCGCGTGCGTCACCGCTACGGTCATGCCCCGATCTTTAAACGATCCGGTCGGATTGAGCCCTTCGAACTTGGCGTACAGCTTGGCTTCTTTGCCGATCAGGCGAGGCAGATGCTCCAGCGGAATCAAGGGGGTATTACCCTCGACTAAGCTGACTGGGCAGGTCTCTGCCGCCAAAGGCAGATAAGCGCGGTAACGGTCGATCAGGCCAGTGTAAACGCTCATTCCAACGTCTCCAAGCGAATGCGGCAAAGCGGCGCCTTGACCGTCGGCAAAGCCTCGATGGCCGCCTGCGCGGCACACAGCGCGCGCTCCTTGACGCGGTGGGTGAGAAAAATCAGCGGCACATCCGCTTGCCCAGGCTGCGGTTCTTTTTGGACCACCGCCTCGATCGAGATCCCCTGATCGGCCAGGATGCGCGCGATGTCAGCCAGTACCCCAGGCTGGTCGGCCACCGTCAGGCGCAGATAATAAGCGGTCTCGACCTCGGCGATCGGCAGGATCGGCAAATCGCTCAAGGCCTCCGGTTGGAAGGCCAGGTGCGGCACCCGGTTTTCCGGATCGGCGGTCAAAACCCGCACCACGTCCACCAGATCGGCCACCACTGCCGAGGCTGTCGGCTCAGCGCCGGCGCCAGGTCCGTAGTACAAGGTCGGGCCGACCGCATCGCCCTTGACCACCACCGCGTTCATCACCCCCTCGACGCTGGCCAACAAGCGCCGAGCGGGCACTAAGCAGGGATGCACCCGCAGCTCGATGCCAGAGGCAGAGCGGCGCGCGATCCCTAAGGATTTGATCCGATAGCCAAGCGCTTCGGCATAGCGGATGTCCTCCGGGGTAATCGCCGTGATCCCCTCGATGTAGACTTGGTCGAACTTGAGCGGGATGCCGAACGCGATCGCAGCCAAAATAGTGAGCTTGTGGGCTGCGTCGATGCCGCCCACGTCAAAGCTGGGATCGGCTTCGGCAAAGCCTTGCGCTTGGGCTTCCTGCAGGGCCTGAGCAAAGGTTTTGCCCTGCTCGCGCATCGCGCTCAAGATAAAATTGCAGGTGCCGTTGATGATCCCGGCCACCCATTCGATCCGGTTGCCGGCCAATCCTTCCCGCAGCACCTTGATGATGGGGATGCCGCCTGCCACCGCCGCCTCGAAGGCCACCATCACCCCGCGCTCTAAGGCGCGGGCGAAGATCTCGTTGCCGTGCAAGGCGATCAGCGCCTTGTTGGCAGTGACCACCGCTTTGCCTAACTCGATCGCGCGCAACACCAGCTCTTTAGCCGGGGAAATGCCGCCGATCAGTTCAGCCACGACCTGGATCTCAGGATCTTCGACCACCGCCCACGGGTCGGTGACCAGCTCTATCCCCTCCAAGGAGCAGATGCGCGGCTTGCTCGGATCGCGCGTGAATGCCTTGCGCACTGTCAGCTTGCGGCCGGCGCGGCGGGCAATCTCGGAAGCATTGCGCGCCAGCACCCGGATGGTGCCGCCGCCTACCGTGCCAAGCCCTAAAAGACCAATGTTGACTGGCTGCAATGATCCCTCCTTCGGTCGACCAACACCCCATCCCGCCGCATCATCTGGCGAATCCCGCGGATCGCCTGGCGGGTACGGTGCTCGTTTTCAATCAAGCTAAAACGCACATAGCCTTCCCCGTATTGGCCAAAGCCTACTCCAGGCGAGACCGCTACCTTAGCGTCCAACAGCAGCTTCTTGGCAAATTCCAGCGATCCCATCGCGCGGTAGGGTTCCGGAATCGGCGCCCAGACAAACATCGTGGCTTTGGGTTTAGTCACCTGCCAGCCCAGCTGGTTCAACCCCTCGCACAGCACGTCGCGGCGCTTGCGGTAGGTCTCGCGGATCTCGGCCACGCAGTCTTGCGGCCCTTCCAGCGCAGTGATGGCAGCGATCTGGATCGGCGTGAACATGCCGTAATCGAGATAAGACTTGATCCTGCCAAGCGCCGCCACCAGCTCCCGGTTGCCGCACATAAAACCGACCCGCCAGCCGGGCATGTTATAGCTTTTGGACAAGGAAAAAAACTCCACCGCCAGCTCGTTCGCCCCCGGTACCTGAAGGATGGAAGGCGCCTGATAGCCGTCGAACACTAAATCGGCATAGGCCAAATCGTTTACTACCCAGATCTTGTGCTCGCGGGCGATGGCGACCACGCGCTCGAAGAAAGCCAAGTCCACGCATTGAGTCGTCGGGTTGGCGGGAAAACTCAGGATCAGCATCTTAGGCTTAGGCCAAAGATTGACGATCGCCTGCTCCAGCTCGGCGAAAAAGTCGCTCTTAGGCGTCAGCGGCACATGGCGAATGTCGGCTCCGGCGATCACGCACCCATACGGGTGGATGGGATAGGCTGGATTAGGCACCAACACCGTATCCCCTGGGCCTAACGTCGCCAAAGCCAGGTGGGCCAATCCCTCTTTGGAGCCGATGGTCACGATCGCCTGCGTCTCAGGATCGAGCTGGACCTCAAACCGGCGCGCGTACCAACCGCAGATCGCCTTGCGCAGGCGG
This sequence comes from uncultured Methylococcales bacterium, assembly GCA_964546735.1. Classification (GTDB taxonomy): domain Bacteria; phylum Pseudomonadota; class Gammaproteobacteria; order Methylococcales; family Methylothermaceae; genus Methylohalobius. The sequence goes on from CAZJKH010000005.1 coordinate 140,441, forward strand.
GGAATCCCGCGGGAGAGGGAATAGCGGTGGGTATTCTCGCGCTGAGCAGCTTCCACTAGCTTGGCGATGATGTGCGGCGGCGGGGGCTGATCGGGATTGCCCATGCCGAAGTCGATAATATCCTCGCCCTCGGCTCGCTGCTTGGCCTTGAGCTGGTTGACCACGTTAAATACATACGGGGGCAAGCGCTTGATGCGTTGGAATTCTTCCATTGAAGCCAATACTGTTACAGTTAAGGTTTCTTATTATTGTCCATGATCGCCAGGCGTAAGCGCAACTTCAAAACGGGGTCTGACCTCGATTTCCCCACACCGCTGCCCAACGACGAAGCGGTGCTGCCGGCGCAGACCTTGGGAGAGCTCTTCCGCTTCCATCAACCGCTTGATCTCGGCCATGCGCTTGCGATTTTTTCACCAGCACAGCGACTTCAAGCGATTTGTAGCGCTTTCAGGATCGGCAGCTGCTTGGCGGCGAAGTCGATGGCCTGCGCTGTCAACTCGGCGAGGTTCTCCTCGGGCGTCTCGAGCGTCTTGCCCTCTTTGATGAGGCGCTGGCCCTGGGCGGCGAGCAGCTGCCACGCAAACTGTGCCCAGTCGCTGGGCTGCTGCCTGCCCTGGCTGCGCGCAAGCAGGAAGAGCTGGGCCAAACGGCTGACCGGCACCCCGCCGCCGGTGACGGGGCTGGCCAGGAACTGGATGTCGCTGCTGCCGCGCGCCTTTTGCAGCAGGTGGGCGTTGAGTTTGTCGGTCTGCTTCTTGGCCTTGGCAATCACCGGCTCGTCTTGCGCCAAAGCCAGGTGCCCGCCCCCGCTGAGCACCATTGCCGCCTGGACGATCTGGGCGAAGCCGATGCCCTTGTCTTTGACCGCCTGCTCGATCTGGCCAATGGTCTTGGCTTTGTGATCGGCCAGCAGATCGAGGATAGGCGCATAGACGGCTTCGCTCAGATTGGCCTCGCCCAGGACACCGGTCACCTTGAGCGGCACATCCGGGCGATGGGTAACGAGAATGACCTTCTGTGCCCGCAAGGCTTCGGCTTGTTCCAGCGCGTTGAGCCGACGCACGCCTTTGACCCAGTAGTCGCGGCGGAACTGCTGGTTGACGATGAAGTCGCGCGTGGTCTCGCGGAACATCGGGTCGGGAATTTCCTTGAGGAAAGCCTGCTGCTCGGCGGTGAGGTTTAAGGCCTCGATATGGTCTAGGTAATGTGCGGAGCAGGCGTATTGCAGCTTGGCGCCTTCGAGCCACTCGGCCATGGTGGCGAAATGCATCGGATGCCAGTCGCGATTGAAGTATTCATGGGCCAGGTAGTGGCGGTTGTGCTCCTTCATCTTTTTGAGCCGGTCGCCCACCAACGGGTTGGCGCGGCTGAAGATTGGGTTCGTCGCGAGCAGCTTTTCGGCGAAGTCGATGGCGCCGTCGATGCGGCTGACGATGCCCTTGCCTTC
>CAZJKH010000006.1:0-139097 GCA_964546735.1 uncultured Methylococcales bacterium
GCGATGCGGATCCGAACGGTATCGTAGTCTTTGGTGATCACCTCGCGGCCCAGCAAGGCAGCCATCAGTGCCGTGATCCGCTGCTGGCCATCGATCAGGATACGCTTGCCAGCGGACAAGCTGCCGTCTTTGAGCTTAACCGTTGGGTTGCGCCAGGTGATCAAGGAACCGATCGGATAACCGCGGTAAAGCGAGTCAAGCAGATTGCGCACCTTGGTCGCATCCCAAACGAAGGGCCGTTGGATTTCCGGTATGGCGATCTCGCCTGATTTTTCCCAGGTCAACAGTGTTTCGATGGGATGCGGGGTGACGGAGTAGCGTTGTATTGTCATCAGCAACTTCCTCCTAAAATCTCTGCCAACAACCCCTCCGCCTCCTTCTCCACCGCCAGAAGGTCGGCGCGGATTTCCTCCAGGGAGCGAAGGGCTTTTGGCTTGTAGAAGTACTGGTTGAAGTTGATCTCATAGCCCACCTTGACGCTGGCCTGGTCGTACCATGCATCCGGCGCATAGGGCAAGACTTCGCGCCGCAAAAAGGTCTCGATCGCCGTGTGCTGGTCTTCCAGGCTTGGGAGGTAGCCGGGCTGATGGCAGGCCGGGCACTCCAGGAACGGGATTTGCTCGCTGTCCCGCAGTTCCGTGTCAGGCTCGCACTCCACCACGCGCGGCTTGCCCTGAATGCTGACCTCAAAGAGCCCACGCAGGGGATCGGGCTTAGTGCCCGGCTTGTGAATCTTTCTAATGACGGGCGGGGCGTCCTCTGACCCTCGGCCGTCTCTCGAAGTGCCTTGATATCCTTGGGCGTGTAGGCGCGCTCGGGGTCAATGCCTTTCAGGCGTAAGGGGCGCTCTACCGTCACCTTCCAGTAGCCGAAGGCCAGGTTGGGGAAGATCTTGGATTGCTCGGTCTCCTCGAATCGGAGGAAGGTATCCACAATGCGACGGATGTCTTCTGCGGACAGCTCGCAGTTCTTCTTGCCCAGATTTTTTCGCAGGGGCTGGTACCACTGCGTGGCATCGATGAGCTGCACCCGGCCTTTGCGGTGGGCGGGCTTGCGGTTGGTGAGCACCCAGATGTAGGTGGCAATGCCGGTGTTGTAAAACATATTGAGCGGCAGGGCGATAATCGCCTCGAGCCAGTCGTTTTCGATGATCCAGCGCCGAATATTGCTCTCGCCTTGGCCAGCATCGCCTGTAAAGAGGGCGGAACCGTTATGCACCTCGGCAATGCGGCTGCCCAGCGGGGTGTCGTGCTTCATCTTGGAGAGCATATTCACCAAAAACAGCATCTGCCCGTCGCTGGAGCGGGTAAGGAGGGAGAGCTCTTCGCCTCGGTGCTGCACGACAAAGCGCGGATCCTTGATGCCGTTTTTGCCGCCTAGGCGTTCGAGGTCGCTTTTCCAACTCTTTCCATAGGGCGGATTGGAGAGCATAAAGTCAAAGGTGCGGCCGGGAAAGGCGTCGTTGGAGAGGGTGGAATGCTCTGGTCCGCCGACGATGTTGTCGGCCGCCTCACCTTCGCCCTTCAAGAGCAGGTCAGCCTTGCAGATGGCGTAGGTTTCGGCGTTGATCTCCTGGCCAAAAAGGTGCACCGAGACCTGCTTGCCGCGTTCTTTCGCCAGTTGCAACAGGGTCTCCTCGGCCACCGTGAGCATGCCGCCGGTGCCGCAGGCGCCATCGTAAAGCAGGTAGGTGCCGTCCTGGATCTGGTCGGCGATCGGCTCAAAGATGAGGCGCGCCATGAGTCGCACGGCGTCGCGTGGGGTTCAGTGCTCGCCCGCCTCTTCGTTGTTCTCCTCGTTGAAGCGGCGCACCAGCTCTTCAAAGATGGTGCCCATGGCATGGTTGTCAAGGCCCGGTAGCCGAATGGTGCCGTCGCTTTCTCGCACAGGGTAAGGGCTTAGGTTGATGGACGGGTCGAGGAATTTCTCGATGAGCTTTCCCAGCGCATCGGCCTTGGCTAGGCGAGGGATCTGATTGCGAAACTCAAAGTTGTTGAGGATATCCTGCACGTTGGGCGAGAAACCATCTAGGTAGGCGACAAAATCGGCTTCTAGCTGCTGGCGGTTGCTGCGGCTTCTAAGGTCTCGCAGGGTGAAAGGCGAGGTGTTGTAGAAGGCTTGGCCTGCGGCTTGGCGCAGGGCCAAGCGCTGATCGACGATGCCGGCCCTGTCGAGCTGGGCCTTCATCTCCAGCACCGCCTGCTTGGTCGGCTCCAGCACCGCGTCCAGCCGGCAGATCACGGTCATGGGCAGGATGACGTCGCGATACTTTCCACGCACGTAGAGATCGCGTAGAACGTCATCTGCAATGCCCCAAATAAAATTCGTGATCCAGGTAAGCTTGTAGTTTTCCATTTTGCCTATTTTATGTTTTCGAGGTATTTTTTGCCGGCGTCGGAAATCTCCCAAACGCCGTGGGGAGAATCGCGCTTCATCAATCCTTCTTTTATGAGTCCAAAGCGGCACCACCGTGCAGAATTCTGCCAGCGCATCGAATGGGGATCGGACGGCAGCGGTTCACGATCGTATTGGTTGAGAACGCTCTTCATCTTGACCCCGACCCTTTCGAGGACCTCGCCGATGGAGGCGCTGCCGCCAAGCTCTACCAGGACAATCGGCCTGCGAAACGCCTCCTCCGGGGTGCGCAGCCCGCGCCCAAGGCGCTCTTTGGCAGTTCGTCGCCGCTTTGGCTGGCGTACTTTGAGGCCACCCGCCGTAAGTCCTGCCCATTCGCGCTGGAGCGCTTTGACCTTCTCCCGGAAATCGGCAAGCCGGGTTGCTTCCTCGATGGCCTTGCGTGCCTTGTCGTAATCCCCGGAACGAAAAGCCTCGGCCCCGGACTCGTTGAGCTGCTTTGCAAATTCATCCTCCTAGTGTGACTGTGATGACAATGCTTCACCTGCGGTGGCACTTGCTTCCGGTTCCTCGTCTACCCCCCATTCTTCCTCACCCATCGGTCGAATGCCGAGTTCCTCGCACGCTTGGACAATCCGGCGCACTGCACTTTCGCGGCCTGCGTAGAACTCGGACTCCCGAACGCGCATGAACGTCCATCCAGCTCGCTCAAGCTGCCGCTGCCGCGCCATGTCCCGCTCGAATTGCTCCGGACCGTGCCAGGCCTCGCCGTCGCACTCCACGGCCAGGCGATTGGCCAGCCCCTCGACGACCAGGTCAATCCGATAGCCGGCTACCTCAAACTGCGGGCGAAGTTGGTACTTTCTCCTCAAAAGTTCTAGCGCGACGTCCACCTCAAACCAGCTCTCATAGGGGTCGGGCTGTTCGCCTAGCTGGCGACCACGGCGCCTGGCCTCATGCTCCAGCCTGTCTAACTCTTCGTAGAGTCCCTCCAGTGCCGCCCGACCTTGGCTGTGGAAGAAGTGCAAAAGCCGCCAGCGCAGATCCTCTCGGCTGAGGTCATGCTGCTGCACGCTGTGGAAGAGCCATACCTGGTCTCGCGCACGGCTCATAGCAACGTTGAACCGCCGTTGGGCTTCAAGCTCCGTCAATGCCCGGAAATGGTGATTGGGTGCGACGACAAGCGACAAGAAAATTACGTTTCTCTGGTCACCCTGAAAGGTAGCGGGTACTCCACAGCGCAGTTTCCTCTCCTCTCGAACCCGAGGCTCGAGCACCTCAGCTAGTCTCTTTTCAATGAGCTCTGCCTGAGCGTGACCCTGCAGGACGATGACCCCCATGGTTTTGCCTTCATAAGCCTCGTCATCGAGACACTGGCAGATCTTCTCCACGATGGCTTCCGCCTCGGCGCGGTTGAGGATTCGCTGGCCATCACCTTCGCAGGCGCCATGCTCCACGAACTCGGCTTTGAGAGGGGGTAGTCTCTTGGGAGGAGCCTGACGCAGCGGAATCAAGGGCGCATCGGTGTAACATAGGTCATTGCTGAACCGGATGATCTCCGGTACGCACCGGAAGTGCTCACGCAAAGAAATCACGTTGCCAAAAGCTCGCAGGGCATGATCATAAAGGCTGGTATCAGGGCGAAACTCCTCTCGGAATCTAAACTCACCGAGATGGTTGCGGGCGAGACGCGCGATGTCGTCTTCGAGGACGCCCACTGCCTCAGGGCTGTTCTGTTTATCGTCACCGACCACCACGATACGTTTTGCCAGGAGCAGCAGCGCCAGAGCCTCGATTCCAGCCTGAGATGCCTCATCGACGATGACGGTATCGAACATCCCCGGCTTTGGGTCCGTCGTCTCCCACACCTTGTGTAGAGGCATAATCCAGGCTGGTATTTTGGGGATGCAGGCCACGAGATACTGACGGGCCGTCCGCCGGTGCCGATAGGCGTACTTGCCCGTGCCTTTTCCGATACGGGCAACTGCTTTCGTCCAAGCTATGAGGTGTTGCTGTGGCATAAGTCTCGATCGACAATGAGACAAACATCCCGGCCTCCAGGCGCTTGCGGTGCTCTTCGAAGGGTACGTGTGCTTTTGGCAGTCATAGCGTTTTTCGAGCGCCAGATAGAGCTTAAAAATGGCGTAAGAATAGCGCTGGATCCACTGGGGTGCGGTTGAGATAGATATTCAGATGCAGGTGCGGACCGGTGACTCGACCGGTTTGGCCGACAGCGCCGATGACTTGGCCGCGCTGGACAGTTTGTCCGGGCTGGACGTCGATTCGGCTCAGATGAAAGTAAGCGCTGATCAGCCCCTGGCCATGATCGAGGAAGATCGCCTGACCGGTGAAGAAAAAATCGCCGGTAGCAAGGACAGTGGCGGCTGCTGGCGCACGAACCGGGGTACCTTTAGGGGCGATGAGGTCTAGGCCGCTGTGCGGTTGCCGCGGCTGGCCGTTGAACAAGCGCCGTAGGCCAAAGCGGCTGCCGATCTTGCCAGAGATCGGCAGGCGGAAATCGAGGTCTGGCTGTTCCCGCTCCGTCCAGGTGGCGAGGATGTCCTCGATCTGCTTGCGCTCGCGTTCGATGCGGGCAAGCTCGGCAGGCGAAGGAGCGAGATAACGCTCTTGCCATTTGGGCAGGCGGATGAATTGCGTCGGATAGTCTTTGGGTTTGATCTCTAGCTTCAAGGTTTGCCAGCGCTCGGCGCGGCGCACTTGGATCGTTTGGCGGCCTGGCTTAGCCGTCAGCGGGATGCCGATCAGGGCAGTCCAACGGCCTGCGTTTGCGATCACTAGAACGCGCTGATCGGCGAAGGTCACCTCAGGTTTCGGAGGGACCGCTGGCCCCAAGTTGACCACTGCCACGCCACCGGGAACGGGAGAATGAACAGGAAGGGCATAGGCCAGGTTTAAGGACCAGGCCGCTATCCATCCTAATAGTGTCAGATCTCGGTTAGTCATCGCTTATTTGCTTGACTTCGCAGACTAACCTACCTTGCGCCAGGCGGGCTTGGATCTGGCTGCCGGGGCGAGTTTGATGGGCAGTGGTGAGGATCTGGCCGGTGTGGAGGTCGGTCACGATCGCGTAGCCCCTGGCTAAAGTGGCCAGGGGGCTGACTGCCTCTAGGGTTCCGCTCAGTTCAGCTAGGCGCTGGCGTTGGGTGCTGAGGAATACCCGCTGCGCTTCTTTCAGGCGCTTGTCCAACTGCTCGCACTGGACGCTGAGCTGGGCGAGGCGCCCGGCCGGATGGTGGCGGTCGAGCTGGGCCAACTGGGTCTTGAGCGCTTGCCTTGAAGCCGCCAGCCGGACTTGCACTGCCCGCTGGCTGCGCAGCATCAGCTCGTCCAGGCGTTGCATCCAGTCGGTCAGACGCCGTTTAGGGTGGGTTTGCTGCAGGCGAATCTTCAGCCAGCGGAGTTGCTGGCGGCAGTGATTGAGGTGGCGCTGGATTAAGGTGCGCATGCGGCTTTCTAGCAAGTTGAGCTGGCGGCGCAGCGCCTCGCCGTCCGGGCTGACGGTCTCGGCCGCAGCCGAAGGCGTGGGGGCGCGGTGATCGGCGACGAAATCGGCGATGGTGAAATCGATCTCGTGGCCGATACCGGTGACGACCGGAATCTGGCTGGCGTAAATCGCGCGGGCGACGATCTCTTCGTTGAAAGCCCACAGGTCTTCCAGGCTTCCGCCGCCGCGCACTAAGAGCAACACATCGCATTCTCGGCGCCGGTTGGCGATTTCGAGCGCGCGCGCGATCTCGACCTTGGCCGCCTCGCCTTGGACCTGGCACGGATAGATGATGACTTCGAGCGGGGCGAAGCGGCGCTTGAGCACGGTCAAGACATCGCGGATCGCAGCTCCGGTGGGGGAGGTGATCACGCCTACCCGCTTAGGCCACTTCGGCAGCGGGCGCTTGCGCTCTTGGGCAAACAGTCCCTCGGCTGCTAGGCGCTGTTTCAGCGCCTCGAAAGCCTGCCGCAGAGCGCCGTCGCCGGCTTTTTCCATGGTTTCCACGATCAGTTGGAAGTCGCCGCGGGCTGGATACAGGCTGACCTGAGCCAAAGCGAGTACGTGCAAGCCGTTGGCCGGGGTGAACTGCAAGCGCTGATTATGCGGCCGAAACATCGCGCAGCGTACCTGGGATTCGGCATCTTTGAGAGTGAAATACCAATGGCCGGAGACTGGGCGGGAGAGATTGGAGATCTCCCCTTCTACCCACAGCTTGGGGAAACTGTCCTCAAGCAGCCATTTGACCTCGCGGTTAAGGCGGCTGACGGTATAGACTTCGCGCCTTTCGGCGTTAGGGAGGATCGCTGCCATTATCCTTCGGCCCGCTTGAAGCGATGGATCAGGCGCCGCTGCTTTTTGTCCGGGCGGCGTGCTGGCGCTTGGGAGGCGATCCTCTCAGCCTGCCGGCGCGCGGCTTCTTCTTGGCGTCGAGCTAGGCTTTCTGGGTGCTCTTCGTAGAGCAGGCTCGCTTCCTTGGCTGGCCGGCGTTGGGAGCTGAGGCCGGTGACGGTGATCTCGAAGGTATAAGGTTCTTTGGTGATTTCGATCCGGCTGCCGAGGCTGATCTCCTTGCTCGGCTTGACCCGCCGTCCGTCTACGTGCACTTTGCCGCCGCTGATTGCCTCGGCAGCCAAGGCTCGGGTCTTAAAAAAGCGCGCCGCCCATAGCCACTTGTCTAGGCGTATTTTGGTTAAGGGCTCGTTCATAGGACTAAATTCCAGGGTGGTGATGGCAGTTGGGGATACCTTGACAAGTCAGGAGAATAACGCAGTTTAACGCCGTTAACTGGGTGTTCGGTTTTTTTATCGTGTTGGCGTTGACCCTCAATTTCGGGTTTTTTCTCGGTGAGTTTGACAATCCTCTCTATCATAACGTTTATGAATTGTTTGCAGTGATCGTCGTCAATCTCATCGCCACGGCCCTCAAGCTAGGGGATCGTACCCAGATCGGCGCGATTTTGCTCTCCACTAGCCTGGTGGCGGACTTGGAGCTGATCGCTGCCGCGCTTTACTGGACCATCGTGGTCCATGTGACCGGGACTGGTCTGACGCCGGATGTGACCGCCACCATCGTTTCCTTAAGCGGAGGAGCGTTGGTGGCGAATATCATCTCGGTCGTCATGGTGGTATCCGAAACGCTGATGTTGCGCCGCTGATGGTTCAAAACCTTTCCCGTACCCATCAGGTGACTTTTCTCGTCCTTAAGGAGATGCGCACCCCGCTGTTGGTGCTGATCTGGGTGTATGCGGTTGCGATTTTGGGCATGACATTGATGCCTGGAAAAGACGGCGGGCACATGAGCATCTTCCACGATTTTTATTTCGTCATGTACACCGCCACTACCACGGGTTTTGGCGAAGTACCGCAGGAATTCAGCAACGCTCAACGGTTGTGGGCATCTGGATGTCTGTTGGTCGCCGTGATCGCCTGGCTGTATGCGATCGGCTCGATCATCCGTTTGGTGCAAAACCCCTATTTCCAGCGCGTCTTAGCAGAGGATCGGTTTGTCTCTGCGGTGCAGCGCTTTCCGGGGAATTTTTTTATCCTGTGCGGATTCGGTGACACCGGCAGCCTCTTGGCTCGGGGGTTAAGCGATGCCGGGATTCCGGCTGCAGTGTTGGACCAAGACGAAGTGCGGATTAAGGCGCTGGGGCTGCGTGACTATACCGTTCCGATGCCGGGCCTGTGTTGCGATGCGACTCTCCCCCAACACCTGTTGGAAGCCGGCGTTAAATCCCCGTATTGCCAGGGGGTGGTGGCCCTGACTGGCGATGAGGAAGCCAACCTCAAGATCGCGGCCGTGGCCAGGCTGCTCAATCCGAGGGTCAGGATCATCGTGCGGTCGAGTTCTGAAATTCACGAGGAAACCCTGGCTACTTTGGGAGCGCGCACTTGCTTTGTCGATCCATTCAAGACGTTTGCAGAGGAGTTGGGCACGGCGATTAGTCACCCTTATCTGTATCGGCTCAACGAGTGGCTAGCGCGTACCAAGGGCGTCACCCTAGACCAGGAAATCAGCCCTCTACCTAAGGGGCATTGGATCATCTGCGGCTTTGGGCGGATGGGGCAAGAAGTCTATCAGGTGCTGGCTGAAGCCGGATTGTCGGTGGCAGTCATCTCCCGGCGCGAACCTGAGGAGCTAGTCGAGATCTTCATTCGCGGCAGCGCCACTGCCAAGACCTTGAAAGCGGCGGGAATCGAGCGGGCAGTTGGAGTGGTGGTGGCCACTGACGACGACGGCCGCAACTTAAGCGTCCTCATCAATGCCCGGGCGTTAAATCCTAAAGTATTTATGATCGTGCGCCAGAACCGGCATCAGAACAAACTAGCTTTCAGCGCTGCCAATGCCGACATCATCATGCAACCTTCCCAAATCACTGCGCGGCGCATTCTGTTCATGCTCACCGCCCCGCTGCTAAGCAGGTTTTTCACTTATCTGCTTAAGGCCCACGCTGCCCAGCCTGAGGCGATTATGGATCTGGTCAGGCGTTTGCGGCACACTGTGGGCACCCATCCGCCGCATCTGTTTACGCTAAAAATCCTCCCAGCCCACGCGCCGGCTTTATGGGCAGCGTTGGAGGCCGGCGCTGCCATCTCGCTGGGGGATTTGTTGCGCGATCCACGCGACCGCCGGCTATCACCCCATACCGTCCCCTTGGTAGTGCGCTCGGATGACGGCGCCGCTTACTTACCGCAAAAGGATTACCGCCTGCGCTGTAACGACCGCATCCTGCTGTGCGGTACCGAGCCGGCGCATCGCTTGTTAGAAGCCACGGTGCACAACGAGTATACGCTATATTACCTGGTGACTGGGCGGGATAAACCCAGGGCCTACTGGATGCGCTGGCTGCGCCGGAGGCTACGGCAAGATGCAGGTGGCAGCTGGTCGTCGGCGGGCGATCCCTCCTAAGTGTAGAGAGAGTGATACAATGACCAAGTTACATCGATTCTCTGGAGGAAATAGAATGGCTACGATAGTTGAGGGGCAAATCTCTCCTGCCGTGCAAGCGTTTTTGGATACTCCGCGCAAGATGTTGATCGGCGGCAAATGGGTGGAGGCGGCAACGGGCAAAACGTTTGCCACTTACAACCCAGCCACCGGCGAGGTCTTAGCAAACGTGCCGGAAGGCGGGGAGGAAGATATCAACCACGCGGTTGCAGCTGCGCGCGCGGCGTTTGCAAGCGGTCCTTGGCCTAAGCTCACCCCTTCAGAGCGCGGGCGCTTAATTTGGAAATTAGCCGATCTGTTGGAGGCGCACGCGGAAGAATTCGCCGAGCTGGAATCCTTAGACAACGGCAAGCCTATCAGCGTCGCGCGCGTTGCCGACGTACCGCTGTCGGTAGACCTTCTGCGCTATATGGCCGGGTGGGCGACGAAGATCGAGGGCAGCACGATTCCTCTCTCTATTCCTGGCGAGCAGTATCTCGCTTGTACGCTGCGCGAACCAGTAGGTGTGGTCGGGCAGATTATCCCCTGGAATTTCCCGTTGCTGATGGCGGCTTGGAAGCTAGGTCCGGCGCTTGCGACTGGCTGCACCGTGGTCCTAAAACCTGCCGAGCAAACGCCGCTTTCGGCCTTGCGGCTTGGGGAGCTGATCTGCGAGGCTGGGTTCCCAGATGGGGTGGTCAATATCGTTACCGGCTTTGGCGTGCCGGCAGGGTCGGCCTTGGCGGCCCATCCCGACGTGGACAAGGTGGCGTTTACCGGTTCCACCGAGGTGGGCAAGCTGATCGTTCAGGCAGCGGCTGGCAACCTCAAAAAAGTCTCGCTGGAACTGGGCGGTAAGTCGCCCAACATCGTCTTCCAAGACGCTGATCCAGAACTCTGCATCCCGGGCGCAGCGCACGCGATCTTTTTCAATCACGGTCAGTGCTGCTGTGCAGGATCGCGGCTGTACGTAGAACACAAGCTGTTCGATAAAGTGGTCGAGGGGGTTGCGGAAGAGGCCAAAAAGATCAAATTGGGTCCGGGGTTAGATCCTAATACCCAAATGGGTCCTTTGGTCTCGGAAGAGCAGCAAAACAAAGTGTTGGGCTACTTAGAGTCCGGCTTTGCCGAAGGCGCCAAAGCCGTGGTGGGCGGCCGCCGCTTTGGGAATCTTGGCTATTTCGTCGAGCCGACGGTGCTGGTGGACACCCGCCCCGATATGAAAGTCATGCGCGAGGAGATCTTCGGGCCAGTGGTGTGTGCGGTGCCTTTCCGCGACTTGGATGAAGTGATCCGGGCCGCCAACGACTCTATCTACGGCTTGGCGGCGGCGGTGTGGACGCGCGATATCCGTAAGGCCCACAAGGTAGCTGCGGCGCTCAAGGCAGGCACAGTGTGGATCAATTGTTACAATGTGTTCGATGCGGCTTTGCCTTTCGGCGGCTATAAACAATCGGGTTGGGGCCGCGAGATGGGTCGCGAAGTCCTGGAGCTCTACACCCAGGTGAAATCGGTAGCAGTGAGGCTGTAGGCTTTACGGTTGGCGGCAGCTTGCCGGGAATTGGCTGCAGCCGCCAGCCGCCCTTTTTTAAGGAACGAATAAATAAGCTAAGCTGAGCTGGCTGCTGTCCGTTGCAACTCGCGTGGGATCGAAAAGGTGATTTTTTCTTCTACCCCTGGAGTCTCGATGACGGTCTCCCCACCCCATTCGCGCAACTTTGCCACGACTTCTTGGACCAAGATTTCGGGCGCTGAAGCGCCCGCCGTGATGCCTACGGTTTTGGCACCTTCGACCCAGCTGCGTTGCAAGTGTGCTGCGTCGTCGAGGAGATAGGCGGGTTTGCCCATTTTTGCGGCGATCTCCCGTAGCCGATTGGAGTTGGAGCTATTGGGGGAACCGACGACCAACAGCACGTCGCATTGGCTGACGAGCTTTTTGACCGCATCCTGGCGGTTTTGGGTAGCATAACAGATGTCTTCTTTTTTCGGGCCGACGATGTTCGGAAAGCGTCGCTTCAAGGCAGCGACGATCGCTTGGGTATCGTCCATCGATAAGGTAGTTTGGGTGACATAGGCTAGATGGTCTGGATCGTTGACCTTGAGCTTGTCTATGTCCTGTGGGGTCTCTACCAGATAGATGCCGCCTGTGGGCTTGTCAGTTTGGTATTGGCCCATCGTGCCTTCGACTTCAGGATGGCCGGCATGGCCGATAAAAATGATTTCCCGCCCTTCCTTAGCGAGCTTGTGGACCTCGATGTGGACTTTAGTGACTAAGGGGCAGGTAGCATCGAACACGTTGAGCTTGCGCCGCTGCGCTTCCTCTTGGATTTTGCGCGATACTCCATGGGCGCTGAAGATTAGGGTAGCGCCTTCTGGAACCTCATCTAGGTCTTCGACGAAAACGGCACCGCGCCGGCGCAGATTGTCTACAACATAACGGTTGTGCACTACCTCGTGACGGACGTAAACCGGCGCGCCAAAGATATCGATGGCGCGCTCGACGATCTCAATGGCGCGATCGACGCCAGCACAAAAACCTCTAGGATTGGCGAGTAAGATTTGCATGGTTTTTACCTTAATGAAATGCTGCGCTGGGAAAATCCAAAAATGCAGCTAAGTTTAAACTTGGATTTAAGCGCATTGTCTATGATAATGGCGAATAGCTAATTTTGATAGAATTTGTTTTAATTTGATCAGCAGACACTTCCAGGGCGCCTGAGGGGCAGCGGGTAAAAATAAGGAGAAAGAGGATGTCTAAGGGCCAGAATCTACAAGATCCTTTCCTGAATACCTTGCGCAAGGAGCACGTTCCGGTATCCATTTATCTAGTCAATGGGATCAAGTTGCAGGGTAAGATCGACTCATTCGATCAATACGTCATCATGCTTAAGAATTCGGTCAATCAGATGGTCTACAAACACGCCATCTCCACCATCGTGCCGGCGCGACCAGTGCGGATTCCTCACGCCGCTGAGGAAGGCGACAAGACCGAGTGATCGGTTGGGCGCAGTCGCATTGGATAATTTTCCAAACTGATGCAATTGTTCGAGCGTCCCGGGGCAGGAGAGCGGGCAGTATTAGTTCACATCGCTACTCCTTTTGATGCCGAGGATCTGGCAGAGCTTGCTGCGTTGGCTCAATCTGCAGGAGCCCAGCCGGTCGCGGTGGTACAGGGCAGTCGGCGCAAACCTGAGCCTAAATTTTTTATTGGCAAAGGCAAAGTCGAAGAAGTCCGACAGGCAGTCACTGACCATCAGGCTGAATTGGTATTGTTCAACCACGCGTTGTCTCCCAGTCAAGAGCGGAACTTGGAGCAGGCTTTGGGTGTGCGGGTGGTAGACCGCACTGGCTTGATTTTAGATATCTTTGCTAAGCGGGCCAAATCCCATGAAGGCAAGCTGCAGGTAGAGTTGGCGCAACTTCGCCATTTAGCCACCCGTCTGGTGCGAGGATGGACGCATCTGGAGCGTCAAAGAGGGGGGATCGGCCTGCGAGGACCGGGGGAAACCCAGCTTGAAACCGATCGCCGGCTGATCGCCCAGCGGATTCGCCAGATCGAGCAGCGTCTTCGCAAGGTGGAGAGCCAGCGAAAGCAGAGCCGCAGCGCACGTAAGAAAGCCGAGCTGCCCACAGTGGCCTTGGTAGGTTATACCAATGCGGGCAAATCGACCCTGTTCAATGCTTTGACCAAAGCGCAAGTCTACGCTGCCGATCAACTGTTCGCCACGCTCGATTCCACTTTGCGTCGGCTGCGACTCGACGGGAGTGATATTATCTTGGCAGATACAGTCGGATTCATTCGGCATCTGCCTCACGAATTGATCGCTGCTTTCCGCTCCACCTTGCAGGAAACTTACGAAGCGGAGGTGGTGCTGCACGTGATCGATGCCAGTTCCGACCAACGCGAAGCTAATATCGAGGCGGTTTATGCCGTTCTGGACGAGCTCGGAATTGAGCGCTGGCGGGTGATCGAGATCTACAACAAGATCGACCGTCTAGGCCGAACGCCGCGTCTGGAGTACGATGAGTACGGTCGGCCACAGCGGGTCTGGCTGTCGGCGCAGACCGGAGAAGGATTGGCGCTTTTGCTTCAGGCGCTGACTGGCTTGCTGGCTGCTGAAGTCGTGTGCGCGCAAGTTCATCTTCCACCGCTTCAAGCGGGACTGCGAGCTCGCCTGTTTGCCATTGGACGGGTTGTAAGAGACGAGGTAGCCAGCGACGGTGGCTGGAATATGGAAGTAGAGCTGCCGACAAGGTACCGGAGCGTGTTGGAAGGCATCGCCAATGATGATTGGCATGCAGGAAGCTCAGTTGAGTTAAGATAAGCAATCCGGGAAGCAATCCGTCGGCTGGAATTTAAGGTTACGGTTGGTCAACAAGTTGGAAGGAGCGTCAGATATGGCCTGGAATGAGCCAGGTGGAGGCAAGAAAGACCCTTGGAGCGGACAAGAGCCGGGCAGCCCTCCAGATCTGGAAGAAATGATTCGGTCGGTTCAACAGTGGTTCAGCCGGTTTTTGGGTAGAGGCGAAGGTGAGGCGCCACCTCCTTCTACGGTCATCTGGCTGATCGTGGCGGGGATTATCATTCTCTGGGCGCTGACCGGTTTTTATATCGTCGACGAAGGAAACCGCGGCGTAGTGACCCGCTTCGGTCGTTATACCGAGGCTACGCTGCCGGGTCTACACTGGCATATTCCCTATCCGATCGAAACGGTCAACATCGTCGATGTTGAACAACAGCGCTTTTTAGAGGTGGGGTATCGCAGCGGGGTTGGCTCGGTTCCCCAAGAAGCTTTGATGTTGACCGGAGATGAAAATATCGTCAGTGTGCATTTGGCGGTTCAATACACGATCGGTAACGCCAGAGATTTTCTGTTCAATATCAGTGACCCAGAAAAAACCTTGCGAGAAGTTACCGAAAGTTCTCTGCGCGAAGTCGTCGGTCGCAGCACCATGGATTTCGTCCTGACCGAAGGGCGTAGCGAAATTGCCACCCAGGTGAAGGCGCTGACCCAGCAGATCATGAGCACCTATCAATCAGGCATCAATATCCAAGCGGTCAATCTGGTCGATGCCCAGCCGCCTGATGAAGTCCAGGATGCGTTTGAAGATGCCATCAAGGCGCGCGAGGATGAACAGCGCTTTATCAACGAAGCCCAAGCCTACGCCAACGAAGTCCTGCCTAAGGCCCGTGGTCAGGCAGCGCGGGTCTTAGAGGAAGCTCAAGGTTACAAGCAGAAGATGATTGCCAAAGCCCAGGGCGAGGCAAACCGCTTCGAGCAAATCCTAGCTGAATACGAACAAGCGCCAAAAGTGACTAGAACGCGCCTATATCTAGATACGCTTGAGTCGGTGCTCAGCAGGACGGGGACGATTATGGTAGATGTGCAAGGAGGGAACAATTTGTTCTATTTGCCGTTAGATCGGATCAAGGGGTTACCGTCGCCTGAGCTGCCGCAGACCGGAACCGTAGAAGGACCGGCGGCGGCCCAACAGCTCTTACAGCGGCAGCAACCACAACCGCTGCGGCAAGCGGTTCGCGGTCGCGAAGGGAGGGGAAGATGACGGCGGCTAGAATCGGTCTAGTAGGAGGATTGGCGCTGCTTTTGATCTTGGGGTATGCCGCGGTGTTTACCGTTCACGAAACCGAAAAGGCGATCAAGTTCCGTTTTGGCGAGATCGTGCGCGACGATTATACGCCGGGGTTGTATTTCAAGATCCCGATTCCGGTTTGGAATACGGTGAAAAAATTCGATGCCCGAATTTTGACCTTGGAGTCCAAGCCCGAGCGGTTTTTGACCTCGGAAAAAAAGAACGTGATCGTCGATTCGTTCGTCAAATGGCGGGTGGCCGATGTCAAGACGTTCTACATCACCGTAGGTGGAGATCCGCGTCAGGCCAATATCCGCTTGGATCAGATCATTAAGGATGAGTTGCGCAGCGAGTTTGGCAAGCGTACCATTCGCCAGTTGATCTCCACTGACCGGGAAGTGATCCGGCAACTGCTCCTTAAGACGACTAGGCCGACGGGGACTAGGCTGGGAATTGAGATCTTAGACATCCGGATCAAACGGATCGATCTGCCGCCTCAAGTATCCAGTTCGGTCTATGAAAGGATGCGTTCTGAGCGGGCGCGGGTAGCGCGGGAGTTCCGTTCCCAGGGGATGGAAGCGGCCGAAAGAATCCGGGCAGATGCCGACCGTCAGCGCGAAGTGATTTTGGCTGAGGCCAAGCGGGATGCTGAGAAGATCCGCGGCGAAGGGGATGCTTTGGCGGCAGACATCTATGCGAAGGCGTATGGCAAAAATGAAGAATTCTTCGCTTTTTACCGCAGTCTGAATGCGTATGAGAAGACGTTTGCCGAGCAGGGTAACTTACTCATTCTAGAGCCGACAGCGGACTTCTTCCGCTACTTTAAACGCGAAAGCCCGCCGCCAAGAGAATGAAACACTTACCGGCTGATCGCTGGCTGCTGCCCGACGGGATCGAGGAGGTGCTTCCGCAGGAATCCGTACGCCTTGAAGGTTTGCGGCGCCGCCTCCTCGACACCTGTACGGCATGGGGGTATGAGCTAGTGTTTCCGCCGCTCGTCGAGTTTTTGGATTCCCTGCTGACTGGAACCGGCCGCGATCTGGAGCTCAATACTTTCAAGTTGACCGATCCTGCCACCGGGCGCTTGCTTGGGGTGCGCGCTGACTTGACGCCCCAAGTCGCGCGTATCGATGCTCACAACCTCAAGCGAGAGGTGCCGACTCGGCTGTGCTATGTGGGGACGGTGCTGCGAGCTTATGCAGATCCTCTGGATACATCCCGCAGCCCGATTCAGATCGGAGCGGAACTGTACGGCCATGCTGGGCCTGAAGCTGACCTAGAAGTCATCCGGCTGATGCTGGAGCTGTTGGCGCAAGCGGGAGTGCTTGGGGTGCATTTGGATCTGGGACACGTTGGCATTTACCGAGGGTTAGCGCGGCAGGCAGGGTTGGATGAGGACGGTGAGGAGGCGTTGTTTGCGATCCTGCAGCGCAAATCGCGACCGGATCTCAACCAATTTTTGGCGCAATGTACGTGTCGGGAAGAGGTTAAGGCACATTTTGCTGCCTTGCTAGATCTCAACGGAGAGAGCGAGGTATTGCCGCAGGCGCGGCAGCAGTTGGCAACCGCTGGCGCTGAAGCGGCAGCTGCGTTGGATAGATTAGAACAGGTAGCTGCGCGGATCCGGCGCTTGTACCCGGCGTTGCCGATCCACTTTGATTTGGCAGAACTGAGAGGTTACCACTACCATACCGGTTTAGTGTTTGCTGCGCTGGTATCAGGGTATGGGCGCGAGATTGCTCGTGGCGGGCGTTATGATGCGATCGGCAAAGTATTTGGGCGAGCTAGGCCAGCGGTGGGTTTTAGCGCTGATTTAAAACAGTTGCTGCGGTTTGGAACCCCGCTCGAAGAGACTACCTGCAAGCGGCTTTTGGCGCCTCCAGGCGAGGAGGCTGAGCTGCTGGAGACAATCCAGAAGCTGCGCCTAGAAGGTTGGCAGGTGGTCCAGGCTTTGACCGAAGAAGAGGATGCAAAGCAGATGGGCTGCAGCTTCAAACTAGAACGACGCGGCAGCGGTTTTGAGACTGTTTCTTTAAGCGATTGATACAGGAAACATGGGGAAAAACGTTATCGTCATCGGCACCCAGTGGGGGGATGAAGGCAAGGGCAAGATCGTCGATTGGTTGACTGACCGGGCAGGAGCGGTGGTGCGCTTCCAGGGCGGCCACAACGCCGGTCACACGCTCGTCATCAACGGTCACAAGACCGTGTTGCACTTGATCCCGTCCGGCGCGCTGCACAGTGGGATCGAATGCCTGATCGGCAACGGCGTCGTGCTCTCTCCCCCAGCACTGCTGGAGGAGATCGAGTCGTTGGAAAAAGCCGGCGTCAGCATCTGCCAGCGGCTCAAGATCAGCGCGGCTTGTCCGCTCCTGTTGCCGGTGCACGTGGCGTTAGATCAAGCCCGCGAGGGGCACTTGGGTAACCACGCCATCGGCACAACCGGCCGCGGCATTGGACCGGCTTACGAAGACAAAGTCGCGCGCCGCAGCATCCGCGTCGACGATTGGCTCTATCCCGCTAGGCTTGCAGACAAATTGCGCACCTTACTGGATTATCACAACTTTGTTTTAACGCACTATTATCAGTGCCCTGCGGTGGATTATCAGGCAGCGTTAGATGAGCTGTTGGCTTGGGGGGAGGCGCTTAAACTCATGATTTGCGATGTAGGGGCGCGCCTTAGAGAGCTGCAGCGTCAAGGGAAAGATCTTTTGTTTGAAGGCGCGCAAGGAGCGCTGCTCGATATCGATCACGGCACTTACCCGTTCGTGACTTCATCCAACACGACTGCCGGTGGGGCAGCCTGCGGCAGCGGCCTTGGGCCGTTGGATTTCGATTACGTGCTCGGAGTGACTAAGGCCTACTCTACGCGCGTCGGCAATGGCCCGTTTCCGACTGAGCTCCATGACCGGATCGGTCGGCACTTGTCCGCCAAAGGGAACGAGTTTGGCGCCACTACCGGCCGGCCGCGCCGGTGCGGTTGGTTCGACGCGGTGGCGATGAGAAAATCCGCTCGCCTTAACAGTTTATCTGGGATTTGCCTGACTAAACTGGATGTACTGGACGGCCTGGATGAGATCGCAATCGGCATCGCCTATCGGCTTGACGGGCAAATTTTGGAGCAAGCGCCCTTAGGCGCAGAAGATTATGCCCGCTGCGAGCCGGTATTGGAGGTTCTGCCAGGTTGGCAAGAAAATACCTTTGGCGTGACCCGATTTGAGGATTTGCCCGTCAACGCGCGCGCTTATATCAGCCGTATCGAAGAGTTGCTCGAGGTCCCAGTGACAGTCTTATCCACCGGCCCTGACCGGCATCAGACGATTGTTCTGGAACATCCGTTTGACTGAGCCTCTAGTTTGGCACCGCTGGTGCCGAGGAGAGGACTTGAACCTCCACGGAGTTTCCCCCACTAGAACCTGAATCTAGCGCGTCTACCAGTTCCGCCACCTCGGCAAAGAGAATAGCACTATAGCTTTTGCGTGCTAATATGTCAACTTTGGCTGGGGAACCCAATCATTTAGTTTATGACAAAAAGACCAACCATTAGCGATAAAGCCAATAAGAACCGATCTGGATCCTCCAAGGTTAGGAAACAAGGGAAGGAAAAATCCGATCTTACCCCTCAAGTGTATTTCCCGGATCCGTATGCCGAACGCGAAGCCAAAAAGTACGCCCGTCCTATTCCCAGCCGCGAAGCGATTCTCGCCTTATTCCAACACAAAGCCATTCCGTTGACCTTTGAGGAAGTGGCTTCCTGCCTTGGTCTTAAAGACCCAGTAGACTTAGAATCCCTAAGGCGTCGCCTGACGGCAATGGAGCGGGATGGGCAGTTATTGCGCAATCGCTTTGGCAGGTATTGTCTGATCAACCGTCAGGATCTGGTTTCTGGCCGGGTGATCGGTCATCCGGACGGGTTTGGTTTCTTAAAGCCTGATGCAGGCGGTGAAGACTTGTTTCTGTCGCCGCGGGAGATGCGCCAGGTATTTCACGGTGACCGCGTCGTTGCCTGCGTCACTGGCGTCGATCGCCGTGGCCGGCGTGAGGGGAGCATCGTCGAAATTTTGGAGCGCAGTCACGAGCGGGTGGTAGGGCGCTTGTTCCGGGAACGCGGCATCGCTTATGTCGTTCCGGACAACAAGCGCATCACCCAGGATGTTTTGATTCCAGAAGAGCATCTAAATGGCGCCAGGCCAGGCCAGATCGTGGTCGCCGAGATCATCCAGCAGCCGACCAGACACATCCGGCCCATTGGGCGCATCGTCGAGGTGCTAGGTGAGCACATGGCGCCAGGGATGGAGACCGAAGTGGCCATCCGCGCTTTTGGCATTCCGGCTAAGTGGCCTCTGGAAGTACTGGAGGAGGCCGGCAAGCTCGGTCAGGAGATCTTGCAGGCAGATAAGCTGGGGAGAGTCGATCTGCGCCGGCTGCCGCTGGTCACGATCGATGGGGAAGATGCTCGAGACTTCGACGACGCCGTCTATTGTCAGCCGAGTGCCAAAGGTTGGCGCCTGTTTGTGGCGATTGCCGACGTCTCGCACTACGTCCAGCCCGATTGTGCGCTCGATCAGGAAGCCTTCAATCGCGGCAACTCGGTATATTTCCCTGATCGGGTCATTCCGATGTTGCCAGAGGCTTTGTCCAATGGGCTATGCTCCCTCAATCCCCACGTCGACCGCTTAGTACTGGTCTGCGAGATGTTAGTCAACCGGGACGGCAAGGTGATCCGTTCTAAGTTTTACGAAGGGGTCATGCGGTCTCACGCTCGCCTTACCTATACCGAGGTCGCCGCCATCTTAGTCGACAAGGATCTTTCCTTACGTAAGCAATACCGGCACCTTGTGCCGCATTTGGAAAATTTGTACTGGGTCTATCAGGCGCTGCGCAAGGCGCGCGAGCGCCGCGGGGCGATGGACTTCGATACCGACGAGTACAGGATCGTTTTTGGGGCAGGGCGGAAGATCGAGCGGATCGAACGGGTGGTGCGCACGGATGCCCATCGCTTGATCGAGGAGTGCATGATTGCGGCCAATGCTGCCGCTGCCAGGTTTTTGGACCGCAAGAAGATTCCTTACCTGAGGCGGATTCACGAAGGCCCAGATCCAGAGAAGGTAGCCGAGGTACGCCAATATTTGGCCGAGTTAGGATTGAAGCTGGCGGGGGGAGAAAAACCTAAGCCGGGGGACTTTATGGCAGTGCTCAAGCAAGCCCAAGGCCGTCCAGATGCGCGCTTGATCCAGACGATCTTGTTGCGCACTTTGCCGCAGGCGGTCTACAGTCCGGAGAAAAAAGCCCATTTTGGCTTGGCCTTGGAGGCTTATGCCCATTTCACCTCGCCGATCCGGCGTTATCCGGATCTTCTCGTCCATCGCGCGATTCGCCATGCGCTGCAAGGTAAACGGGCAGAGGAATTTGCTTATTCTGAAGCCAGCCTAAAGCCGATCGGCGAACACTGTTCCATGACCGAACGGCGCGCTGACGAGGCGAGCTGGGATGTGATCGCCTGGCTCAAATGCGAATACATGCAGGATAAAGTGGGCGAAGTCTTTGAAGGGATAATCACGGCAGTGACCTCGTTTGGGTTTTTCGTCGAGCTTAAGGAGATTTTCGTCGAGGGATTGGTACATGTTGCTACGTTGGGCCAGGATTTCTATCATTTCGACCCTATCCGCCATTGCTTGATCGGTGAACGCACCCGTACCCGCTATGCGTTGGGCGATTTAGTCCAGGTCAAAGTGGCGCAGGTCAATTTAGACGAGCGCAAGATCGATCTAGAACTGATCGCGCCGTCACCCGTTAAGCCAGTCAAGACCGGCAGGCGGCGCAGGAAAAAGTTTGCATGAGCTTGCGTCTGTTTGGCCTTCATGCTGCGTATTCGGCGCTTGAACACGCCCCGGCGCGGGTCATCCGGGCCTGGTTGGGTAAGCAGCGTGCTGATCGCAAATTCCAAGCGCTGCGCGAGCAGCTTGAAGCTTTGGGCGTCCCCATCGAGACAGCCGAGCGCTCCCGTTTGGACCGGCTGGCAGGCAGTACCCACCATCAAGGGGTGGTGCTGGAGGTCGATTTGCCGGCTGAGCGCGATGAGCACCAGTTGGAAACAGTGCTGGCGGATCGCCAAGATTTATGGTTTTTGGTGCTAGATCAAGTGCAAGATCCGCATAATTTAGGCGCCTGCCTTAGAACTTGCGACGCTGTAGGCATCAGCGGGGTAATTGTGCCCAAAGACCGCACCGTAGGCTTGACGCCGACGGTCTTTAAGGTTGCCAGCGGCGCTGCCGAGACGGTGCCGATTTATCGGGTCACCAATCTTGCGCGTAGCTTGACCCGGCTCAAGCAAGCTGGACTGTGGATCGTCGGTGCCGCAAGCGACGCCGAGCAGCTGGTATTCGAGGCGGATTTGAGCAGTCCGTTGGCTCTGGTGTTAGGGGGTGAAAGCAAGGGCCTGCGGCGCTTGACCCGAGAGACGTGCGATTTTCTAGTGAGGCTGCCGATGCGCGGCACGGTGGCGAGCTTGAACCTGTCAGTCGCTGCCGGAGTGCTTTTATACGAGGCGCTCAGACAGCGTGAGTATAAAAGTTAGGAGGCGAGCATGGATCAACCTTTCCGCATCGAACGAGATAGCATGGGGGAGCTTCGGGTTCCAGCCGATGCCCTGTATGGAGCCCAAACTCAGCGCGCAGTGGAGAACTTTCCGCTCAGCGGTATGAAGCTGCCACCTGCTTTCATCCAGGCAGTGGCCTTGATTAAGCGCACCGCTGCCGAAGTCAACCGCGATCTCGGTCTTCTCGACGAGGCGATCGCTTTAGGCATCGTCCAAGCAGCAGATGAGATCTTAGCGGGAAAGCACTTGAATCAATTCCCGGTAGATGTGTTCCAGACTGGCTCTGGCACCAGCACCAACATGAACGTGAACGAAGTGCTTGCGACCTTAGCCGGCCGCCTGTGCGGCAAGCAGGTCAGCCCTAACGATCACGTCAATATGAGCCAGAGCAGCAACGATACCATTCCAACAGCTATCCATTTAAGCGCTGCGCTTTCAATTCGGGATAAGCTTTCGCCGGCGCTTGAACATCTGGCTGAAGTCATCGAGCAGCGCGCTAAGGAGCTAGATGGCGTGGTCAAGACGGGTCGAACCCACTTGATGGATGCCATGCCGATTCGGTTGGGACAAGAGCTTTCCGGCTGGGCAGCCCAGATTCGTTTGGGACTGGAGCGGCTGGCGGCGAGCTTGCCGCGTCTGTACCGAATCGCGCAAGGGGGGACAGCGGTAGGTACCGGCATCAACGCCCATCCGGAATTTTCTCGCCGCTTTGCGGCTCGGCTGGCCGTAGTCACTGGGCTGCCTTTTGAACCCAGCCGTAACTTTTTTGCTGCCTTAAGTGCACAGGATACGGCTGTGGAAGTCTCCGGTCAGCTCAAGACAATCGCTTGCAGCTTGATGAAGATCGCCAACGACTTAAGGTGGATGAACTCCGGCCCTTTGGCTGGCCTGGCCGAGATTGAGCTGCCGGCGCTCCAACCCGGCAGCTCAATCATGCCAGGCAAAGTCAACCCGGTGATTCCAGAGGCGGTATGCCAAGTGTGCGCGCAGGTGATAGGCAACGATGCGACCATCGCCATCGCAGGTCAGTCCGGCAACTTTCAGCTTAACGTGATGCTGCCGGTGATCGCCTACAACTTGCTCCAGAGCATCGAACTGTTGGCGAATGCTTCCAATGTCCTGACGGACAAGGCCATCGCCGGGTTTAAGGTCAAGTTGGAAAACCTGCAAGCAAAGCTTATGAAAAACCCGATTCTGGTCACCGCGCTCAACCCGATTGTCGGGTACCTGAAGGCGGCTGAGATCGCCAAACGCGCCTATCGAGAGGGACGCTCGGTCATCGAGGTGGCGGCAGAAGAGACCGGGATCCCTCAGGCAGAGTTAGAGCACTTGCTGGATCCTAAACGCTTGACTGAGGGCGGGATCATCCATCCATGACCGGGCTGGTCTTGAGCGAGCTTTATCTGTATCCGGTCAAGTCCTTGGCCGGGATTGAAGTAGCAGCGTGGGACTTGGACGCTTTCGGGTTACGCTTCGACCGCCGCTGGATGGTGGTGACCCCGCTGGGCCAGTTTATGACCCAGCGTGAGTTTCCTCAGATGGCGCTCGTCCAGCCGGAGTTGATCTGGCAGGAAGGTACGAAGATGCCGCAGTTGCGCTTGAAGCATCCGCGCTTGGGTGCGATCGAGGTGCCGGCTGTGCCGCAAGACGCCTTTAGGATGCAGGTGACGATCTGGCACGATCAGGTGGAGGCAGTACCGGTCAGTGAATCCGTCGACACCTGGCTGACGCAGGCCATTGGGACTCCGTGCCGGTTGGTCTTTTTTCCAGAGGATGTCCTGCGCCAGGTGGATCCCGCTTATGCCCACGCCGGAGAACGCACTGCTTTCGCCGATGGCTTCCCGCTGCTGCTGATCGGTCAGGGGTCGCTCGACGACCTTAACCTTAGGCTGCAGGCAAACAATCATGCGCCGGTGCCGATGCGCCGGTTTCGCCCGAATCTAGTGGTGGCAGGGGCTCTCCCGTATGCCGAAGACGGCTGGCGCAAAATCGCGATAGGGGGGATTCCGCTGCGGGTGGTTAAGCCTTGCTCGCGCTGCGCGATCACCACCGTCGATCCAAAGACCGGCCAGTTTTCTGGCAAAGAACCGTTGGCGACCTTAGCGACTTACCGCAAGCACGGCGGTAAGGTGTACTTCGGGCAAAACCTCGTCCATGAAGGACAAGAGAGATTGCAAACCGGCATGCCGGTGGTCGTCTTAGCGTAGGAAGTTAAACAGCGTCAGCCCTTGAACTTTAACGAACGCCTGTTGAGCCGCTTGGAGGGCAACTTGTTCTAGGTTAAAGCGACCGATGGCGTCAGCGTAATCGAGATCCTGGACCGTCGATAAGGTGCTTTGCATCTCCAATACGAACTGCTCGTTGACCTGCTTTTGTTGCTCGATAGCGTTTAAGCGGGCGCCGATGTCGGCGCGGACCGTACTCAGGCGTTCTAAGGTATGGTCTAGGGCAAACAGGGAGTTTTCTAGCGCTGCTTCAGGAAGCTTGCCTTCTAGAGCTTGGGCGAATTGGTCTACCAAGCTGAACAGGTTGTCCTGTTTGGTGAGAGTGGCTTTACCTGTGATCTCGCCTGGAGTAGTCCAGGTCAGGATCAGCTTGCCGGTATCAGGACCTGTGCCTTCGGCGAGGGTAAACGGCGCAGAGGCGTAGTTGGGGTCGGCTTGTAACGCGCTGACCAGTTCAGTCAGAGTAGGATCGCTGTCTAAAGGGCCTGCCGTAAGCACCAGGTTGCCGAAGCTGAGTTTATACTCTGAGCCGGCAGCGAGCGCGGTCACGGGAATTTTTTGGATTTCGACGCTACTCGGCGTGCCATCGATGATCTCGCTTGGCTGAACAGAGGCGGTCTCGATCGCTTCAAAGACTCGCGCGCCGGAATCGCCGTCGGCGATGCGCCGAGTCGGACCGATCTGGAGTAAGCGTTCTGTAGCCGAGCCCTGATAAGCGTAATAGCCTGGCGGGGTAGTCAGCTCAGTGGGGTAAGGTTGAGTATGGGCATAGCTGCCGGCAAACAAGTATTCACCGTCTCCGTTTTTGGTATTGGCCAGCCCTAAGAGTTCCCCCAGCGCCTGGCGGACTTCTTGCGCTAGGTACAGCTTGTCTTCGGATCGCAGGGTCGCTTGATTGTTTGCCTGGACTGCTAGCTCCCGCACCCGCTGAACGATCTCGGTGACTGCCGCCAAGGTAGTTTCCTCCAGTGCTAGGCGGTTGGTCGCGGTGGTGATGTTGTCCTGGTATTTTTGGTGCTTGCGGATTTCTTCCTGGAGGTTCAGCGTTCGTGCGGCGGCGATAGGATCGTCGGCAGGGGTAAGATACTTTCGGCCGGTGGCCAGTTGGAGTTGGGTTTTGCTGAGTTTGCTTTGCTGCTGGGTGATGGCGTTTACGCCAGCTTGTTGAATCCAGGTTGTTGACAGGCGCATCGTTTACCTCCGGATGGCGTTGATTAAAGCGTCGAAGGTCTGTTGGGCCGCCGTCACCACTTGCGCAGCGGCTTGATAGGCCTGCTGGAATTTGACCAGATTAGCTGCTTCCTCGTCCAGATTGACGCCGGAGACCGCTTCCCGGGCTTGGATGGCCTGTTGTTTCAAAGCTTCCTGGCCGGCCCGGCTGATCTGGGCGGCGCGGGTTAGTGTCCCGACTTCCGCTACGATTTGGCGGTAAGCGTCTTGAAAGCTGGCTTTGCCGCCTAGCATCGGCTTGGCCGATTCTAGGGCTGCTAAGTCGAGCGCGATGCCATTGGCGCCGATGGCGCCAGTGCTGGTATCGATCTCCGCTGCGGCAAAGCGTCGTGGGTTGCTCAGCGCCGGCTGAAGGTTAGATGCTGCCTCCGCAGTCGGCCGGATCAAAAAGCGCGAAGGTCCAGTCGGGGCAGCAGTGATGTCGATCTGAATGCCGTCGATGGTGGCTGGAAAACTGGTCAGCGTGGTCTGGGTTCGGTCGCTTAAGCGGGTCAGGGTATAATTGGCACCGTCATATTCCAAAAGGTAATCGCTAGGGACTAGGTCGGAGGTATTGACGTAATCTACCGCAATCGTGCCGGTGCCGTCTTGATAGACTGGAATTGCTAGCGGGGTAAAAAAGTCCTGGGCGGTGTTGCCGTCCAGATCGAAACCCAGGCGGTGGAGCCGGTTAAATTCTAGCCCTAGCCCTGTGGCTAGCAGTCCAAGCTTAGCTTGGGTGGGTTCCAAGACTTCGTTGCGGAAACGCAAGGTCCCTCCTAACTGGCCGCCTTTGACCTGATTGGTGATGGTTGAAGTCATGGAAGCGGTCTCAAGGACAATCTCCGGACGCTTAGGATCTAGGGCATTGGGTTGCACGCTAAGCTTAGCGGCCTCGTTTTCTTGAACCAGCGCTTGGCCGCTGCCGATAAAAATGCTGACTGCGCCGTTGTCGTGGGGCACCTGAGTCAAGTGAATTTTTTCCGCCAGCTGGGTGATCAGCCGGTTGCGCTGGTCTAAAAGATCGTTCGGGGGGCTAGTTTGAGAGCGGCTGGAGGCAGCGACGATACGCTGGTTTAAGGCAGCGATTTGGCTGGCGATAGAGTTGATGGTGTCGGTTTGGGTTTGCAGGTCGGAAAAAACCTGGCGGTCGATTTCTTGAAGGCGCGCGTCAAGGGTATGGAAGCGGTCGGTAAGGGTCTTGGATTCGCTAAGCAACGCCTGGCGGGCAGGGATGGAAGTCGGATCGCTGGCAGCGTCGTGGACGGCGTTGAAGAAATTAGCTAGCGCGGAGGAGATGCCTGCATCCGGGTCGGCTACCAGGTTGTCGATGCGGCTGGCGAGGAGGTGGTATTGGTCGATCTCGGCCAAGCTGGAAGTAGCGCTGCGCAGCTGCGTTTCTAGAAATTGATCGTAGCTGCGCTGAATCGCTGCCGTTTTGACGCCGGTGCCGACAAACCCTGCTCCGACGAACATCGGGTCGCGCGTGGCCGCATCCACCCGTTGGCGGCTGTACCCTTCGGTATTGACATTGGCGATGTTGTGGGAAGTGGTCGCTAACGCCTGTTGGGTGACCTGCAAGGCAGAGGTGGCGATGCTGAGGAGGTTGCTTGACATCGATTCATCTCCGTAGAAATCATAACGCTGCTAGAGTTTCATGGCGGTAAATGGCCAGGATTTTGTCCGCATAGTTGGGGTCGGTGGCATATCCTGCCCTTTGCAAGGCTTTCAAATAGCGGTTGGGATCGGCGGTGTGCTCAAGCGCCTCGGCATAGCGCGGGCGCTTGAGCAGTTGCACATAATCCTGGAAGCTCTGGCGATAATTCTCATACGTGCGAAAAGCAGCGCGTTTTTTGACCGCTACGCCGTCTTGATACTCGAGGGTGACGACTTGAATTTCCTCCCCTTGCCAAGGCGGGCTAGCCTTCAGGTTGAACAGGTTGTAGCTGCTGCGACCATCGGGATGGTGGATGATCTTTTGACCCCAACCGGTTTCCAACGCCGCCTGAGCCAAAAGTAACTTGGGATCGATCCCGATTTCCGCCGCCGCTCTTTGGGCTTCAGGCCAGAGGGATTGGATGAAATCCTGCGCCGATTCGAACCGGCCGGGAGGTTCGTTGGCAGCCGTGGCAGATGGTTTAACCGAGGTAGAAGCGCGACTATCCCTTAGCAGGGGCAAGCGGTTGGGCAAGGCCTGGTCTGTATTTTCCCCAGGCGAAGGATGGTCCAGGGCTTTGGGGGGTGTGCTAGGTGCGGGGAACTTAGAAACGGGCTTGGAGGCGGGGCTCAATTGAGCTTGAAGCTGCTCGGCAATGCCGAAACCGCCGTGCTCAGCCAGGTGCAGCGCCAGTTGCCGGTCGTACATTTCCTGATAGAACTTAGCTTGGTCGCTGGCGAGCATCGGATCGCCTGAGCTGGCCTGGCGCATTTGTTCAAGCAACATTTGCACGAATATGGCCTCGAATTGTTTGGCAGCCTCTTTAAGAGCAGCGCTTTGGTTTTGGCTGGCCATTTGTTTTAACTGGCCGAGTTTGGCAAAGTCGGTGTAAATATCGGCAGCTGCGCGCATTGCTTTAGATCACAATCAGTTCTGCCTGTAATGCACCGGCGCTTTTTAGGGCTTCTAAAATAGCCACCAGATCGGAAGGAGCAGCCCCTACTTGATTCACCGCGCGCACCAGCTCCTCTAAAGATACCCCAGGATCGAACAAGAACATGCGTTTGCCCTCTTCTTCGATCTTGACCTCCGAGCGCGGCACGACCTGGGTAGTCCCTTGGGCAAATGGCTGCGGCTGACTGACTTCCGGTTGTTCTCGAATCGTGACCACCAGATTGCCGTGGGAGACCGCAGCTGGCAGAACTCTCACGTTACGGCTGATGACGACGGTGCCGGTGCGCGAGTTGACGATTACCTTGGCTGATGCTTCTCCAGGCTCAACGGTCAGGTTTTCAATCAGAGAGAGAAAGCTTACCTTCTGCGCGGGGTCTTGGGGGGCAGTGACCTGGACCGAGGCGCTGTCTTGTGGGCGGGCAGTCCCAGGACCGAAGGTTTGGTTGATCGCCTTGGCAATCCGCTCGGCAGTGGTGAAGTCGGGCTGATGTAGGTTCAAAATGAGATAGTTGGCGTCAGCAAACGGGGTTGGGACCGCTTGCTCTACTATGGCACCGTTTGGGATCCGCCCAACGCTGGGAACGTTGACGGTGATCTTGGAACCGTCTTGGCCTTCGGCGCTCAATCCTCCTACGATTAAGTTTCCTTGGGCAATAGCGTATACTTGGCCGTCGATGCCTTTGAGTGGGGTCATCAACAGCGTGCCGCCGCGTAAGCTTTTCGCATCTCCTAAGGAGGAGACAGTGACGTCTATGGTCTGGCCGGGTTTGGCAAACGGCGGCAGGGTGGCGTGAACCGAGACTGCAGCGATGTTTTTAGTCCTCAGGTTGATGCCGGCAGGCAGAGTCACCCCCAGGTTGGTCAGGAAGTTGCGCAAAGTCTGACCGGTGAACTTGGCGCTGGTTGGATTGTCGCCGGTACCGTTCAGCCCTACCACCAAGCCGTAACCGATCAATTGGTTGTCGCGCACCCCAGCCACCGTGGCCAGATCCTTGATCCGTTCCGCTTGGGCTGCCAAGCTTAAGAGGGCGAGGAAAAACCCAAGCCCTAAACGTTTCATCCTATCCATACCTTCCCCCTCAGAACGGGAAAAATAGGCTGTTGAAGAATCGGGTCAGCCAGCCGACCTGTTTGACGTCCGCCATCGCACCTTCGCCGGTGTACATGATGGTGGCATCGGCCACTTGAGTGGAGGGGACAGAATTGGTATCGTCGATGTCCACCGGCCGCACGATGCCAGAAAAGCGCACGTATTCATGCCCGTCGTTGATGGTCAGGCGCTTTTCTCCTTGAACTCTGAGATTGCCGTTGGGCAGGACCTCGACCACGGTCACGGTAATGGTCCCTCTGAGCTTGTTGCTTTGGCTAGACTCACCTGCGCCTTTGAAATTTTTGTCGGTGACGACGTCGGTTTTCCAGTCGACCCCTAAGAAATTCGTTTTGCCTAAGATCAATGGCGCAGAAGCCCCGATCTTATTGGTCTTTTTCACGCTCAGATCGGCGTCTTTGGAAGCGTCGGTCGCTTCCACTAGACGGATGGTTAAGATATCGCCCACGCGCTTGGCGGTTAAATTCTCGAACAAGCGCATGGCGGTGTTGGCTTGATAAATGCTGCCGTGAGGCTGCAAGGTGCGCGCCGAATACGGCGGTGGCGCGGGCGCAAACGCTGGGTTGTGGCGCGGCATGGGTTCAGGCAAAGCCGCGCAGCCGGCTAGTCCAGCGAAGATCAATGGGAAGATGAGGCGCGCTCTACAGATTGTTGGTGACGAAAGCGAGCATCTGGTCGGTGGTGTCGATCGCTTTAGAATTGAGTTCATAAGCTCTTTGAGTCTCGATCATGTTGACCATTTCTTCCACAACGTTGACGTTGGAGGTCTCGAGCGCGTTTTGGATCAACGCGCCGCGTTCGTCCTCGCCGGGATTACCTACCGTCGCCGGGCCGCTGGCGACCGATTCGCGCAGTAGGTTCTCGCCGATGGGTTCCAACCCGGCTGGGTTGATAAAATCGGCCAGTTGAATCTGACCTACCTGCTGGGGGGCGGCATCTCCTGCCACTGAGACTGAGACCACGCCGTCTTTGCCGATAGTGATGCTAGTGGCGCCCTGCGGGATGGTGATCGCAGGCTCAAGAAAATATCCGCTCGCGGTTACCAGCTGCCCTTCGGAGTTCAATTTGAACGAACCGTCGCGGGTGTAAGCTAGGCTGCCGTCGGGCAGCAAGACTTGGAAGAACCCGCGGCCGTTGATCGCTACGTCCAAAGCGTTGCCGGTCTCGACGATGTTGCCTTGGGTGTGGAGCTTTTCAGTGGCGACGATTTTAACCCCGGTGCCGAGCTGTAGGCCCGAAGGTAGTTGGGTGGTCTGGCTGGATTGGGCGCCTACCTGGCGCACGTTTTGGTAGAGCAGGTCCTCAAACACCGCCCGCCCTTTCTTGAAACCGGTGGTGTTGATGTTGGCGAGGTTGTTGGAAATCACCGCCATCCTGGTCTGCTGGGCGTCGAGGCCGGTTTTAGCTACCCATAAAGCGCGGTCGGTCATCTTAATCTCCTTCTGGTTATCCAAGACGCAATAGCCGTGTGCTCGCCTCAGCGTCGTCTTCGGCAGTCTTCATCATTTTGACTTGCAGTTCGAACCGGCGCGCGAGCTCGATCATCTCCACCATGGCAGCGACTGAGTTGACATTGCTGCCTTCCAGTGCCCCCGGCACCAGGGTGACGCTGGCATCGGCATCAGCCACCGCGCCGTTCTTCAGCCGGATCAGACCGTCTTGACCTTTCTCTAACTGCGCAAGCGGTGGGCGTACCAACTTGATGCGGTCAACGACGACTGACACTTCTGGCTTTCCGCCTAGAGGCACGATGCTGATTGTGCCGTCAGGGGCGATTTCCAGCTTCTGCGCTGGCGGAATCGCGATTGGCCCGCTTCCCCCCAAAACTGGTAGGCCATCGCCGGTGAGCAGCAAGCCTTCCGGGGAAAGCCTAAGGTCCCCGCGGCGGGTGTAAGCTTCGGTGCCGTCTGGGGCTTGTACCGCCAACCAGCCTTCGCCCTGGACCGCAACGTCTAGCTCGCGGCCGGTGGTTTGGAGCGGGCCAGGGTCAAAGTCGGTGGCTGGGCGTTCGTGCATGGCGTAGACCCGGGTCGGATGGCCAGGGCCGAAGACCGGCATGCTGCGGAATTGTTCAAGATCGGCTTTAAATCCGGTCGTATCGATGTTGGCTAGGTTGCTAGCGACGGCGGTTTGGGCCAGGAGCGTCTCTTTGGCCCCACTCATGCTGACAAACAGGCTACGATCCACGGCTTATCTCCTAACGGATGTTGAGCAGGGATTGGATCACCTGGTTTTCGGTCGAGATCGTCTCGGCGTTGGCTTGATACGCCTGCTGGGCGACGATCAGGTGTACCAGCTCCTTGGACAGATCGACGTTGGAGGTTTCCAGCGCGCCGGATTGAATCGTTCCTGCCCCGCCCACCCCTGGAGGATTCAAGAGCTTTTCGCCTGAGGCGAAGCTCTCCCCCCACAGGGTGTCGCCTAGCTTGGTGAGCCCTTGTTCATTGGCAAACCGAGCAAGAGCCAGCTGCCCTAGTTTTTGCGGACTGCCATTGCTGAACGAGGCCCAGATGTTTCCTTCATCGTCGATTTCAAGGCCGGTTAAGATCCCTGCGGCATAACCGTCCTGGCTTAAGCCGTTGACGCTGAACTCACTGGTGTACTGGGTGGAGTTGGCAAAATCGTAAGTAATATTTAAATCCTCGGCCCCGGGAATGGCATATGGCCCGTAAGTGACCTGCGTGTTGCCGGGGGTACCATCGACGCTGATCAGAGCGCCGGTGGAGCCGAACTCAAGGGCGGTAGAGCCGCCTAAAGGGTTGCCGTCGATGTATTGGTGGACTTGCCACGCATTGGGGGTGGTAGGGTTTTGGGTCACGAAATAGGACACCACGGTGTGAGGGTTGCCTAAGGAGTCATAGACGGTCACGGAAGTGACGTGGTTGTAAGTATTTGGGTCATTGGGATCAAACGGCGTCACCGTAGGTTGAGTGCTTTTGGCATCTAGGTTAAGTTCAAGTTGCACTTTGCTGGTAGCTTTAGGTGCTCCCGTGCCGGTGGTATTGATCTTTAGTCCCTGCAGGCTGAAGTCTTTGCCCCAGCCGACCAGGTATTTGCCCTGGTTGGTGACGATGTAACCGTCTTGGTCCAATTTGAACGCGCCGGCGCGGGTGTAGGCGGTCGGCGCGCCAGTAGGGCTGTCGGCGAGGACAAAAAAGCCAGGGCCGTTAATGGCCAAGTCTAAAACATTGTCGGTGTATTCCAGGCTACCCTGGTTGAAGGTCTGCGAAATGGCGCTGGTGCGTACCCCCCCTCCCGGGGTGGTTTTTTGGTTACCGCCTAAGCTTTTGGCATACACATCGGCGAACTCGGCCCGGGATTTTTTGAATCCGGTGGTATTGGCGTTGGCGATATTGTTACCGGTAGTTTGCAGGTCGACGGCGGCGGCAGAAAGCCCACTCAAAGCGGTGCTGAATGGCATAAGGTGACCTCCTTATAGAATTTGCCGAATGTCTTTGAAATCCACGTTGCCTAGCCCAGGCAGCTCAACGCTTAAGCCATAGCCGGAGGGTTTGGCAGCGATGCTTTCGACTGGAGCGACGACTAGGGTAGAAAGCTGTAAGTGTTCGCCGTCTACTAACCCTTCGGCTTGAATGCGGTACATTCCAGGATCGGCGACAGTGCCGTCGTCTTTTAGGCCATCCCATTTGAATTCAACCTGGCCTTGGTCGTGTGCTCCCAGATCTAGAACGCGCACGACCGCTCCGCTGGCGTCTAGGATCTTGACCGTAATCGCAGTGGCCGGTTTGGATAGCTCTACCGCCCCCTGGATATCGCCGCCTGCGGCGAGCAGGGCTTGATCGCCAGGAACCAGCACCTTGCGGCCGATCAGTCCAGCCGCTTGCAAGGTCTGGTCAGAACCGATCGCATTGGCGAAATCGGTGAACGATTTTTGCAGGGACTGGATGCCCGAGACAGTGCCGAACTGCGCCATTTGGGTCAGAAACTCGGTGTTTTCCATGGGTTTTAGAGGGTTTTGATGGGTCATCTGAGTGACCATGAGTTTCAAAAAATCCTCTTGGCCTAATTCATTACGGGGCTTTTTAGGAGGATCTTGGCGAATCAAACCTAATTCTTGCAGCCGCTCAATGTTCATCGCTTACTCTCCCATCCGCAAGGTTTGCAGCATCAGTTCTTTAGCCGTGTTTAACACTTCGACGTTGTTCTGGTACGAACGCGAGGCGGAGATCATGTTGGCTAGTTCCTCTACCGGGTTGACGTTGGGCTTGAAAATATAGCCCTGCGAGTTAGCGAGCGGGTGGTGAGGTGCGTATTCCATCTGCAAAGGCGCTGGGCTTTCTACTATCCCCAACACCTTGACCGGCACAGCAGTGCTATTTACCGCATCGAGCGCGTTTTGGAACTGGGCGGCGAATACCGGCTGACGGGATTTATAGGTTTGCGCGATACTGCTTGAGATGCTATCGACGTTGGCTAGATTACTAGCGGTGAGATTGAGCCTGAGCATCTGGGCGCTCATCCCGGAGCCGGCGACGGCGAAAATTTTGAAAGTGCTCATGGCTTACTCTCCTCGCAGGGCTAGCATCAGGCTGGAAATCTTGCCGTTGATAAACTGTAAGCTTGCCTGGTAACGCAGCGCATTTTCGGCAAATTCAGCTTGCTCTATAGGTTCCTCGACGGTGTTGCCGTCTAAAGAGGCTTGTTGTGGCACGCGGTAAAGCAGTTTTTCCTCTAAGGGTGAGGGAGAGGGGTTAATATGGCTGACATGGGTGACGCGGAGCGGCAGGGTAGGTGCCGTCGCTTCGCGCAGCAAGCGGTCTACGTCGAAGTCCCGAGCTTTGTAATGGGGAGTGTCGGCATTGGCTAGATTAGAGGCGAGCACCTCGGTACGCCTAGCGCGCAGCGCCAGGGCTTGGGGGTGAAGGCTGAAAACGTTGGCGAAGCTGATCTTCATCGCTAATCAGTTAAGTTGTGAACGAGTAATTGATTTAATGCACATCCTGTGCCATATAAATTTTATTTTTTTCTTTCATATACTTAGCATTTCTAAAGAAGCAGCCAGCGGCAATTTTTTGCCGCCTTATCTCTTTTGGTAATAGCGCACGCCGAAAGCGAGTACCGGGAATAGACCGTCCAACCCAGAGGGTAAAGATTCCGTACTGCTTAAGAACAAGTAGCCTTTAGGGTTGAGGGCAGCAGTCATCCGCTCTAGGATCTCGCGTCTGCGTTCGGGAGCAAAATAGATCAAAACATTGCGGCAGAAAATAAGATCGAATTTGCCTAATGTAGCGAAAGAATTGAGTAAATTAAGTTGCTGAAACCTGACCAGGCGCGTGATTTCCGGTTTGAGCTGCCAGCCATCTGGATGAGGGAGGAAGTAGCGTTGCTTGAAGTCCTCAGGCAGGCCGCGCGACATGGCCAGATCTGAGTAAATGGCGCGCCTGGCAGTCTCCAGGACGCTGCTCGCCAAGTCGGTGGCAAGGATTTGCACCTCGATCTTCAGGCTTGGATTAAACCGTATCGCTTCATGGACACACATGCTGATGGAATAAGGCTCTTGGCCGGTAGAGCAGGCAGCCGACCAAATTCGGGCGGGTCTCAGGCGACGGCTTAGGGTCGGCAGGAGCTGCTTCTGAAGCAGTTCGAATTGCTGGGCATCGCGAAACCAGAAGGTTTCGTTGGTGGTCATGGCGTCGATAAGGCGGGTGCGGACTTGGCTTGGCAAAGCGTCTTGGATCAGCTTGTCGACCAGCTCGCTGAAAGTGCTCATGCCGGTTTCCAGTAACAGGTGATTCAATCGGCTCTGAACCAGATAGCGCTTGTCGTCTGCAAGCGTGATTCCGGTGTGCAGGTAGAGAAACTCCTTAAATGCTTGGAACGCTTCATGGGTGAGCTCACCAGCGGGAGCTCGCATAAAACCTTCTAAGCGGCGTGTTTGGCAGCGTGTAACTTAAGTCCTTCTTGGACAAGCTTGGCTAGCGCATCGGGGTCGAACTTAGCTAAGAAACGGTCGGCGCCTACCTTTTTCACCATCGCCTGATTGAATACCCCGCTTAGAGAGGTATGAAGCAAAATATAAAGATCTTTCATTTGTGGATGCTCGCGGATCTTAGTGGTCAGCGTATAGCCATCCATCCTCGGCATTTCGATGTCAGAGATGACCATGCTTAGAAACTGACTTAGATTTTTGCCCTCCTCAAGCCAAGCGGTCAGCAGGCGATAAGCTTCCTCACCGTCGTGCGCGAGCGTGCAGGCCACTTGCAGTTGGTCTAATACGCGCTTGATCTGGTTGCGGGCAACCGTGGAATCATCGACTACTAAAACGTGATGCCCTTCGGTCTCAAGCGCAGACTCGATCACGCCAGGGGAGACGGTTTCCTTAGCGCCGGTGGTTTCCTTGAGGATTTTTTCTACGTCGATGACCTCGATGAGTTCGTCTTCAAATTGCGTAACCGCCGTTAAATAGCTGTCTTGGCCGGTTTCTTTAGGAGGGTGCTTGATCTGCTGCCAGCTTAGGTTAATGATCCGATCGACTTGCCGGACTAGAAATCCTTGCACTGAGCGGTTGTATTCGGTCACGATGACGTAACCTGTGCCGTCGCGGGGCAAAGGTGCATATCCAATGCTTGCAGCTAAGTCTATGATCGGGATCGTGCGCCCGCGCAAATGGGCGATGCCGCACATGACCGAATGCGAGTCAGGAATCTGGGTCAGCGCCGGGCAGGTGATGACTTCCTTGACCTTGAACACGTTGATCCCGAAGCGTTGCTTGCCTAGCAAACGAAACAAGAGCAGTTCAAGGCGGTTATGGCCGGCGAGCTGAGTCCGTTGATCAATGCTAGCAAGGATACTGGCCATGGTAGACTCCAAAAATTAGTCGGTTTTTTCCGATTATCGGCTGACTCAGTCTAAGCTTTAATGAACTTGCCGGCACTGCTTTTGCATCAAGGTAAGGGTGAGTTTGCAGAGCGAAGCGATGAAAAGCCTTAAAGTGTTGTGTGGGTTAAGCGTAGCGATGGCTTTGCAGGCCGCAGAGCCAGAGATTCAAACAGTAGAAAGCATCCGCCAAGCAATTGGCGCTCACCTTGAGTCAATTGTCCGACAGCATCATCAAAATTTTGACATCGAGGTACCTCCTTTGGATTCCAGGCTGCATCTGCCGCGCTGCGATCAGCCATTGGCGGTTTTTTTATTGCGTGAGGCGATACCTGCCGGTGCGGTGTCTGTTGGCGTAGAGTGTCGGGGGGGGCATCCGTGGACGATCTATGCTAAGGCCAACATTCGCGTATTTCAGCCAGTGGCGATCCTGGCTCGCCCGCTACCGAAGGACACCGTGCTAGATCAAGGGATGGTAACCTTGAAATTAACGGACATCGCTGCGCTGCGGCAAGGATATTTTGTAGATATAGATTCAGTGTTAGGGCAGCGCTTGAAAGGTTCTTTACCGGCAGGGGCGGTATTGACACCGCACCTTTTGGAGTCGGTAAACCTGGTAAGCAAAGGCGATGCGGTCGTGCTCCGAGTCAGCGCAGGAGCGTTGGACGTACGCATGGGAGGACATGCTCTGATGGATGGGAAACTAGGCCAGAAGATTCTAGTCCGTAATGACCGCTCGCAAAAAGTAGTGGAGGGAGTCGTACAAGGTCCAGGAGAAGTGCAGGTGGCTTTTTGAGCTAAACTTATTTAAGCAGTAGCCGATTAGATGATCATCGTGATTTTAAGAGGATTAGAACATGCCTATCGACCTGCGCTCGGTGACAGGCAGGGCAATCGATCCAGCAACCGGTAAACCTGCAGCGCTACGCCCAAATTCTACGCAGCAGACGGATGACCGAAGCGCCGAGTCCGACTCGGTGGTGTTGACAGAGACAGCAGCTAGGCTTAAGCAGGCGCAAGCGGCGCTGGCAAGCGCAGCGGTCGTGGATACCGAGCTGGTAGCGCGAGTGGCTGCAATGCTTCAGGCGGGCACTTATGAGATCGATGCCGAACGCATCGCCGAAAAGATCATCGAAATAGAACGTCAGTTGGCGCCAAAAGAGGAGCGGTGATGGGAAATCCTCAAGCGGTGGCTGAGCCCCAGCTAAGGTTGCAGTGGCTTAAGCAATTGGAGGCAGAAGCAAGCAGTTTGTATGCTCTCTTGGAGCATGAACAAGCAGCGCTTAGGGAGCGTCGCCTAGAGGCGGTGATGGATTTGAGTGCGCAAAAGA
This sequence comes from uncultured Methylococcales bacterium, assembly GCA_964546735.1. Taxonomy (GTDB): domain Bacteria; phylum Pseudomonadota; class Gammaproteobacteria; order Methylococcales; family Methylothermaceae; genus Methylohalobius. Next base: position 36,801 of record CAZJKH010000006.1, read on the forward strand.
ACTTAGCAGCGGCACGCCTTGATCACCTGCTCGCCCAGTTACCTGAAGGGACCTTTATCTCAGCTTTTCTCGCTGAGGTAGGATTGGACCGGCATGCCGAGGCTCAGGCTGCGTGGGCTAGGGTTTGTCATCTCGCTGCCCAATGCCGGCGATTGAATGAAGCCAATGGCGCTACTATCGCTGTGCTTCAAGAGCATAATCGCCAGTTGCTGGCAATGCTTCTGGGCCAGAACTTGCAGCGGTTTAGTTATAGCGCAGACGGCCAGCTTCAGACTGAGATGCAGACGCGACTGTTGGGAGCCAGTTAATCGCCTTCAGGCAAGATGCTTTGTTAAGGCAGCTTTTGGGTTGCCTTGCCCTCTAAGCAGCGCGTTTTTCGGGTTGCGGAAGACCAAGGGTCTTTCTTGACTTGCCTCAGCTTCAGCGATGGCTCGCTCGATCAGGTGATGGTGAGGCGATTTGCTGCATACCGGATCGGTTGCGATCATATCACCGGTCAGCAGATAAGCCTGGCAGCGGCAGCCACCGAAGTCCTTCTCCTTTTCGTCGCACGAGCGGCAAGGCTCAGCCATCCAGGCAAAGCCGCGGAAGCGATTAAACGCTGGCGATTCTTCCCAAATCCAACGCACGCTGTGGGCGCGAACGTTAGGAAATTCGATTCCCGGCAGAAGCCTAGCCGAGTGGCAGGGAAGGGCGGTGCCATCGGGGGCGATGGTGAGGAAGATATTGCCCCAGCCGCTCATGCAAGCCTTGGGGCGTGGCTCGTAATAGTCTTGCACCACGTAGTAGATTTTCATCCGCCCCTTGAGCTTTTCTTGATAAGCCTTGGCGATCTTTTCCGAGCGCGCAAGCTGCTCCTTGGTAGGTAAAAGCGCGTTTCGGTTTACAAAATCCCAGGCCAAATTCTGGACCATCGCCAGTTCTACATAGTCAGCCTCAAGCTCGATGGCAAGCTTGAGGAAATCCTCCACGTAATCGTCGGTGAGGCGGTGGCGCACAAAGCACAGGACCATGGGAAAACCGGATTGCTTGATCAGGCGCGCAGCTTGCAGCTTGTGGTCGAAGCATTCCGTTCCTGCCAAATAGTCGTTGAGCGCTTTGAAAGGCGCCTGAAAGCTGAGCTGGATGTGATCTAGCCCGGCTTCCTTGAGGGCACGGATGCGGTCCTCGCGGAGGCCGATGCCTGAGGTAATCAGGTTAGTGTAGTAACCCAGCTTACGGCTTTCTGCAACAAGGTATTCTAAATCCGGCCGCAGCAAGGGTTCCCCACCTGAAAAACCGAGTTGCACTGCTCCTAGCTGGCGGGCTTCAGTGAGCACCTTGAGCCATTCGTCAGCGCTCAGTTCGTTTCGGTAACGGGCATAATCGATTGGATTGGAACAATAAGGGCACTGCAGCGGGCAAGCATAGGTAAGCTCTGCTAGCAGCCAGCGCGGTGGATTAAGCTTGGGTTTGGATCCAGCCGTGCTCAAGGGCGATCTCCAGAAACTCGCGGATGTCGTCGATCAGACCTTCCGTTTGATATTTGCGTTCTAATTCCGCTGTGATGGTCAGCAGCGTATGCTGGCCATCGCACAATTTGAGGATCTCTGCCGAAGTATGGTTTAGCTCCACTAGCCCTTCGGGATAGAGGATGACGTATTTCTGCTGTGCTTCTTCCCATTGTAGCCGATGGCGAGGAGAAAAGATCAGCAGCGCGTTGGGATCTAGGCTCATGCAACGTTAAAATAAGGTGGTTTGCCGTCGATATAGGCGAGATACATCGCATCGAGCATAGTCCAGAGCACGTCTAGCTTGAACTGGAGAATCTCGAGGGCGCGCTCTTGGAGGGCGCGGCTCTGACCGAAGTAGTCGAGGGTAAAGGCAAGTCCATGCTCTACGTCGCGGCGCGCTTGGCTGACCCGCTTTTGGAAATAAGCCAGACCCTCCGGTTTGATCCAAGGGTACAACTTCGGCCAACCTGCCAGGCGTTGTTGATGGATGGCAGGGGCGAACAATTCCGTCAAGGAAGAGCAGATTGCCTCTTGCCACGTGGCAGTACGGGCGAAGTGGTAATAGGCATCTACGGCAAAGCGTACCCCCGGCAGTACATGCCGCAGCGAGGTGATCTCCTCGCGGCTCAAACCGCACGCTAGCCCAAGTTGGATCCACGCCTCAATCCCGCCGGGATCATCGGCATGGCCGTCATGATCTAGGATGCGGTGCAGCCATTCACGCCTTACTTCCCGGTCGGGGCAGTTGGCGAGGATGGCAGCATCTTTGCGCGGGATCATCACTTGATAATAGAATCGGTTCAGCACCCAGCCGCGGATCTGCTCCTGGTTCAGTTTGCCCTCCGCCATGAGGACGTGATAGGGATGGTGGATGTGGTAGAACTTTCCCTTGTCGCGCAAGCGGGCTTCAAATTCTTCCCGCGACCACGGTTGTTCTTGGTGACTCATAGCACGATCTCCATACCGTCGTAAGCGACTTCGATGCCAGCTTCTCGAAGCTGGTGACGCTCAGGCGAATCTTCGTCTAGAATCGGGTTGGTGTTGTTGATGTGGATCAAAATCTTTCGGGTTTGCGCGGGCAATCGGCTTAAAATCTCGATCATTCCGCCTGGACCGGACTGGGGTAGATGACCGATTGCGCGCGCTTTTTTAGGGCTGCCTACTTGAGCCATCTCGTCCTCAGTCCAGAAGGTGCCGTCTACCAGCACGCAATCGGCGGCAAGCATGGCGGCAAACACATGCGGTTCAAACTCTCCTAGCCCTGGGGCATAGTAGAGTTTTTTACCAGTGGAGACTTGCTCGATCACGACGCCGATGTTATCGCCTGGATGCGGATCATTGCGGTGCGGCGAGTAAGGCGGCGCCTTGCTTTTGAGTGCGTGGCTGTAACAACGCAGATCAGCCAACCCCTGCACCGCAAATGCACTGCCGTCTACAGGAATAGGGTGGTAGACGACGCCACAGTAGTGATCGAGCATGGTTAGGACCGGGAAACCCGAAGTCAGGTCCCGATAGACCGGTTCGGTGCAATAGATTTCCAGCGGTCTAGTGCTCTCGCGCAGGAACAAGAGCCCGGCGGTGTGATCAATCTGGGCGTCGATCAGGACGATCGCGCTGATGCCAGAGTCGCGTACGCCCTGGCGGGGTTGCAAAGGGGGATTGGCCTCTAGTTGGAAGCGGATGTCAGGCGAAGCGTTAAATAGGATCCATTCCCTGCCGTTGGTACTAACCGCGATCGAGGACTGGGTACGTGGCAAAGCATGGATCTCGCTGCGGCGCAACCGGCGACAATTGTTACAGTTGCAATTCCATTGGGGGAAACCGCCGCCTGCCCCAGATCCCAAGATTCGGATGAACATAGATGAATCTTCAAGGGGTTTCGTCAAGAAACCCCTTGAATCAAGCTCCCAGGAATCAGCGATTATAGATATACATCGTGACTTCGAAACCGAAGCGCAAATCTTTATAGCTGGGTTTTTCCCATTTCATATGCGTACCTCCTTAGGTTACTCTCGTTTGCCGAGACCTGAAGTATACGACTGCCCGGGTGGGAAGGCAACCTGAAAAGCTATCGGCTCTGACCGCAAGTTGGGCAGTCGGGATGACGCGGTAGGACAAGGCGGTTCCACTCCATCGTCATTCCATCTAACACCAGCAGATAGCCGATCAGGGGACGGCCTATTCCCAAGAGCACCTTGATCGCTTCCAGCGCCTGAATGCTGCCGATGATGCCGGTCAAAGGGGCGATTACCCCAGCTTCGGCGCAGCGCTCGGCCAATTCGCCCCAATCTGGATACAGGCAGTTGTAGCAAGGGCTGTCATCGCGCCTAGGATCGAACACTGCTACCTGGCCTTCGAAGCGCGTAGCCGCCCCTGAGACCAAAGGGGTACGGCTTTGTACGCAAGCGCGGTTGAGCGCAAACCGGGTGGCAAAATTATCGCTGCAATCGAGGACTAAATCGGCTTGTGCTACTTGCATCTCCAATCGATCTCCTTGCAATTGCTCGCACAGCGCCTCGACGCGGACAGTTGGATTGAGCGCAAGCAAGGTCTCCTGGGTGGACACTGCTTTGGGTTTGCCTAAATCGTGCATGTGGTGGGCGATCTGGCGCTGCAGGTTGGAAAGCTCTACCCGATCATAATCGGCGATGGTCAGCTGACCGACTCCAGCGGCAGCTAGATACATGGCAGCCGGGCATCCTAGCCCGCCGGCGCCCACGATCAGTACCTTGGCTTGAATTAGTTTTTCCTGCCCCCATATGTCGATCTGAGGCAAAAGGATCTGGCGACTATAACGTAAGAGTAGTTCGTCATGCATAGCGCAGAAAATTCTTGACATGGCTAAAAAGCCGACTATTATTAGCACTCTAAATTAGCGAGTGCTAATAACAACGATTTCAACTCTGCCAACTTTCGTAAGGAGAAGACCCATGAAACTGCGTCCTTTGCACGATCGAGTCATCGTCAAACGTTTGGAAGAAGAGAAGACCTCACCTGGCGGTATTGTAATCCCTGACACCGCTAAGGAAAAACCGATTAAAGGTGAGGTTTTGGCCGTAGGGAAAGGTAAAGTGCTCGAAAATGGCGATGTGCGTCCCCTGGATGTCAAGGTAGGGGATAAGGTGTTGTTTGGAAAGTACGCCGGGACCGAAGTCACCGTTGACGATCAAGAACTTTTGGTGATGCGCGAAGACGACATCATGGCTGTTCTTGAGAGCTAATCGTTTAAGTTTGGCATTCTTGAAAATTTGAGGGACAAAAAATGGCAGCTAAAGAGATCAAATTCAACGACGATGCTCGCCAGAAAATGGCGCGCGGAGTCAACCTTCTGGCGAAGGCGGTCAAGGTAACCTTAGGTCCCAAAGGCCGCAACGTGGTGATCGAAAAAAGCTTCGGGGCGCCAACGGTGACCAAGGACGGCGTGTCGGTGGCCAAGGAAATCGAACTGAAAGATAAGTTCGAAAACATGGGCGCACAGATGGTGAAGGAGGTCGCTTCCAAAACCTCTGATGCCGCCGGTGATGGTACTACCACCGCGACGGTGATCTCCCAGGCCATCCTCCTCGAGGGCCTAAAAGGGGTCGCTGCTGGGATGAACCCGATGGATCTGAAGCGCGGCATCGACAAAGCGGTCGCTGCGGCGGTGGAGGAGCTCAAAAAACTGTCTGTCCCTTGTACTGACAGCAAATCCATCGCGCAAGTCGGCACCATCTCAGCCAACAACGACGAAGCCATCGGGCGCCTGATCGCCGAGGCGATGGAGAAAGTCGGTAAGGAAGGGGTGATCACGGTCGAGGAAGGTTCGGGGTTAGAAAACGAGTTGGAAGTCGTAGAAGGGATGCAGTTTGACCGCGGTTACCTGTCGCCGTATTTCATCACTAATCAGGAAAACATGAGCGTGGTGATGGAAAATCCGCTCATCCTGATTCACGATAAGAAAATCTCCAGCATCCGCGAACTGCTTCCGGTACTGGAGCAGGTGGCCAAAGCAGGTCGGCCCTTGCTGGTCATCGCTGAAGAGGTAGAAGGCGAAGCTTTGGCAACCTTAGTCGTCAACAACATTCGCGGTATCCTGAAGTCCTGTGCGGTAAAAGCGCCTGGCTTCGGTGACCGCCGTAAGGCGATGCTGGAAGATATCGCGGTGTTGACCGGCGGGACCGTGATCTCTGAAGAGTTAGGCATGAGCTTAGAAAAAGCTGCCTTGGACCAGATGGGTATTGCCAAGCGAGTCGTGGTGACCAAGGATGATACCACGATCATCGACGGCGCTGGCAGCAAACAAGCCATCGAAGCGCGGATCAAGCAGATTCAGGCTCAAATCGAAGAAACCACCTCCGACTATGACCGCGAGAAGCTGCAGGAGCGTTTGGCTAAGCTAGCCGGTGGGGTAGCGGTGATTAAAGTCGGTGCTGCCACCGAGGTAGAGATGAAGGAGAAGAAAGCCCGCGTTGAGGATGCCTTGCATGCGACCCGCGCTGCAGTCGAGGAGGGCATTGTCCCAGGAGGTGGGGTAGCGCTGGTCCGGGTACAGCAAAAGCTTAAGGATCTGAAAGGCGCTAACCACGACCAGGACGTCGGCATTCAAATCGCCCTCAAAGCCATGGAGGCGCCGCTGCGTCAAATCGTAGAAAATGCGGGTGAGGAAGGCTCGGTCGTCTACAGCAAGGTGGCAGAGGGCCAAGGTAACTTCGGCTACAATGCCGCCACCGGCGAATACGGTGACATGATCGAGATGGGTATTCTCGATCCGACCAAAGTTACCCGCACTGCCCTGCAGAACGCTGCCTCTGTGGCAGGTCTGATGCTCACGACCGAAGCCATGGTGGCGGAAGAACCCAAAAAGGAAACCGCGCCGACTCCAGGCGGCATGGGTGATATGGGCGAAGTGTAACGGTTTGCAGCTAAAGCCTTGGAATCAGCCCTGTCCGCTAAGGACAGGGCTTTTTTGTCTCAAGGGTGAAAAATGCGTAAACGCTGGCATATCTGGATATCTGGACGAGTCCAAGGGGTGTTTTACCGCGCCCATACCGAACAAGTTGCCAGGCAGCTTGGCTTGACCGGTTGGGTCAGGAATTTGCCTGACGGGCGGGTGGAGATCGTCGCTGAAGGCGAGGAGGAAAAGCTCCAAAAGCTGCTTGACTGGTGCTGGCAAGGGCCGCCTACAGCCCAAGTAAACGCAGTGGAAATGCAAGAAGAGCCAACCACTGGGGAATTTGAACAGTTCGCCAAGCGGCTTTGACGATGCTAAGCTATCGGCACGCTTTCCATGCTGGCAATCACGCTGACGTGCTCAAGCACTGGCTATTGGTCGAAGTGCTTAGCTATCTCAATGCGAAAGACAAACCCTGGAGCTACTTTGATACCCATGCCGGGAATGGGATAACTGCATTGGATTCGGCTTACGCGCGCAAGCTCTCCGAATACCGAAGCGGCATAGAGAAGCTCTGGGTGAGCCGGAAGACTTCCCCGGTAGGGATAGAAACTTATTTAGCCTTGGTCGAAACCTTCAATCTGAACGGGCAGCTTAAGTATTATCCAGGCTCAAGCGCATTGGCAAAGCGCCTGGCCCGGCATCAGGATCGCCTGCATTTATTCGAACTTCATCCGGCGGATTATCTAAGTTTGACCCAAGCCGTTGGCCGCGGGCGGTTTGTGCATTGCTACCGCGAGGATGGGCTAGCTGGGCTGATTCGCCTGCTGCCGCCCCCGACTGGGCGGGGCTGCATCCTGATCGATCCTAGCTATGAAGTCAAGCAAGATTGCCGGCGCGTGGCCGAAGCGGTGCAGGCTGCGCTTAAGCGTTTTCCGCAAGGGCAATATCTGATTTGGTATCCGCTTCTTCTGAATGGGGAAACCAGACGCCTGGCAGCCAAGCTAGTGCAGCTTGTGCCGGACAATTACCTCCAGGCAGAGCTACGCGTCTGTCGCCCGCCGAAGAAACCGGTAGGAATGTTTGGCAGCGGGGTAGTCGTTCTAAATCCACCTTGGACATTGCCGGCCCGCTGCCAGGAAGTTCTGCCGTGGCTGACTAGCCAGCTAGGGCAGGACAGCCACGTAGCTCATACGCTGACATACCAGATCCGTTGATCTTGGCGGGCGCGGATGTCGCCGATCCTGAAGGCGGTCTCACCCAGCGCACTAAGCTGGGCGAGCGCGGAATCTGCCTGAGCCGGGGGCACACAGGCGATCATTCCGATGCCGCAATTGAAAGTACGCAGCATCTCGTCCTGAGCGATGTTGCCCTGCTCCTTGAGCCAAGCGAAAATCGGCGGCAGCGGCCAAGCGTTCAGGTCGATACACGCGGCTAGGTGATCTGGCAATACCCGCGGTAGATTTTCCGTGATCCCACCGCCGGTAATGTGCGCCAAAGCGCGGACCTCATGCCTGACGATCAATTCAAGCACTGGTTTGACATAGATCCGGGTCGGTTCCATCAGCCAGTCGGCTAAAGGCTTTCCGGCCAGGGACTGGTTCAGATCGATCCGTTTGAGCTCCAGGAGTTTGCGGATTAAGGAATAGCCATTCGCATGCGGGCCGGAAGAGGCCAGTCCGATCAGGACATCTCCCGCTTGCACCTGGCGGCCGTCGATCAGCTTGTCTTTGTCCACGATACCTACGCAAAAACCCACCAGGTCATATTCTGCACCGCTGTAGAAGCCTGGCATCTCCGCTGTCTCCCCGCCGATCAGGGCGCAGCCGGCCAGCTCACAGCCTTTGGCTATCCCGCCGATGACCGTGGCGGCAAGCTCGATGTCGAGCTTGCCGGTGGCAAAGTAATCGAGAAAAAACAAAGGTTCTGCGCCTTGGACCACGACGTCGTTGACGCACATCGCCACCAGATCGATGCCGATGGTTTGGTGGCTGTTCAGCTGCATTGCCAGCTTGAGTTTGGTGCCCACGCCGTCGGTACCGGCGACTAGGACCGGGTACCGGTAGCGCTGCCAAGGAAGCTCGAACAGAGCGCCAAAACCACCTAGCCCGGCCAATACTCCAGGGCGGAAGGTTTTAGTGGCCAGCGGTTTGATTTTTTCCACCAGCGCGCTGCCAGCGTCGATGTCCACGCCAGCGCTTTTGTAGTCTAAGGTTGGTGATTGATCCAAAGCAAACCTCTTGATTGGAAAGTTGCATGCGAGATTCAAGCTGCTATTGTACGAAATCTTAAGCGCAAGAGAGGAACTTGCAATGAGTTGGCTGTCTGTCAAGCAGATTCCCAATCTAATCACCGTGGTGCGGATGTGTCTGGTCTGGCCCACGGTAGCTATGATTTTGGAGCGCCGTTTCGATTGGGCGCTAGGATTGTTTTTTGTAGCCGGCGTTTCGGACGCATTGGACGGCTTTCTGGCGAAACACTTCGGTTGGATCAGCCGGTTTGGTTCGCTCTTGGATCCGTTAGCTGACAAGCTGCTTATGGTTGGCTGCTATTTGGCCGGGGCTTGGGTGGGTCTGCTGCCCGCTTGGCTGGCAGGTCTGGTGGTAGCGCGCGATCTGATCATTGTGGCAGGAGGGGTGGCGTATTATTATTGGTTACATCCGTTTGAAGGCCAGCCCACCTGGACGAGTAAATTCAACACCTTGTGCCAAATTATTTTGCTGTTGGCACTGTTTTGGCATCATGGGGTGAAAACGCTTCCTGAGGTGTGGCTGAATGGATTGATTTACCTGGTCAGCGCGACGACAATAGTGAGCGGGATTCAATACGTTCATCTGTGGGGGCGGTATTTTCTGCGCGAAATCGGCAGGCAACATCAGAAATCGTAAGGTTTTCCGCTTCCCGGCGACTTAAGTTTGGCTTTGGATTGATAGGAGGTAAGGTTCATGAGCAAGATGCACTCTCCCAAAGGAGTCGCGCTGGCCGCTGCGGTTGCAGTAGTTTTCAGCGCTGCCTGCACCAGCAAGGAGGCACCAAAACGGACTGAGGCACAGTCCCCTGAGGAACAGCCGTTCGAAACGCTGGAGTGGTCTATTGAACCGATAGATGAAGCTGGCGAGAAGAACCAAGGCTCGACGCGGCAGGATGTTCAAGGGGAAAAGAATCCGGGGGTAATGCCGGCGGATCAGCCTACCGAAGCTAAAGTGGCTTGTTTCGGCATCAACGCCTGCAAAGGCCAATCCGACTGCGCCACCCCTAGGAATGCCTGTAAGGGGATGAATAGTTGTAAAGGCCAAGGGTTTAAATACGTGACCTTAAAGGAGTGCAAAGCCCAGGGCGGTCAGGTTGGCAAGCCGAGCATGTAAAATGGAGCGGCCGTGGTTGGGTTTTGGCCTGGGGCTGCGCAAGGAATACTATGAGCCCATCTTAGCTGACCGGCCCAAGGTAAACTGGTTCGAAATCCTGACCGAAAATTATCTGGTCGCAGGCGGGAAACCCCTGGCTTACTTGGACCGGATCCGCGCCGACTACCCCATGGCCATGCATGGGGTGTCTCTGTCTATCGGCAGCACCGACCCGCTTGATCGTGCCTATTTGACCCAGCTCAAGGCCCTGATCGAACGGGTCGAGCCGGTTTGGGTCTCCGACCATCTGTGCTGGACCGGGGTTGAGGGCATCAACCTGCACGATCTTCTGCCTTTGCCCTATACTGAAGAAGCCCTGCGCCACGTGGTAGCGCGCGTAATCCAAGTACAGGACTTTTTGGGCCGCCGCCTGCTGCTTGAGAACGTCTCAAGTTACCTGAGTTATCCCCAAGCCGAGCTGACCGAATGGGAATTCTTGCGCGCGGTGTCTGAGGAAGCCGACTGCTTGATCCTGCTCGACCTCAACAATGTATACGTCAATGCGCGTAACTTTGGCTTCGATCCTTTGGTTTATCTTGCCGCTATCCCGCCTGAGCGCGTTTTCCAGTTCCACCTGGCTGGCCATACCGATCTGGGCGAGGTCCTGATCGATACCCACGACCGGCCGGTGCGCAGTGAAGTGTGGGACTTGTTTACGTTTGCAGCCCGCCGCTTCGGGCCGGTGGCGACCATGATCGAGCGCGATGCACAGATTCCGCCGTTGGCCGAACTTTTAACTGAGCTGGAATGCGCCCGCCAGCTCGCCGAGCCCATCTGGAGCGAGTTTTTAAAATCAAGTGGTGAGGCTGGGCGAGTGGCAGCATAAGCTGCAGGCGGCGATTCTGGATATACAGGCGCCAGAAGCTGATTTTCTTGCCGGTGATAAGGCGCGCTTGGACATCTATCGCCGCGCCTACCGCCTGCGCCTGATCGAAGCGTTACAAGCAGACTATCCCAAGCTGTGCGCTTGGCTTGGGGAGGAGACCTTTGCGGAGTTGGCGCAGGCGTATTTGGCGGCGTTTCCCTCGCACGCGCGCTCCATCCGCTGGGTCGGCCAACACCTTGCCCAGTTTTTGCGAAAGGTTGCGCCTTGGAAGAAGCGCCTGGAGCTCTCTGAAATGGCGCAGTTTGAGTGGACCTTGGGGCTGACGTTCGACAGTGCCGAAGCTGAGTGCTTGGCGCCTGAGCGCCTGGCTCAAATTCCTCCGCCGCATTGGCCTAAGCTGCGCTTTAAGCTACATCCTAGCGTGCACCTGCTCACCTTGGCCTATCCGGTGCCGCAGGCTTGGAAATCCCTTGAGGCAGGTAGCTTACCTGAATGCCAAAGGCTTGAACATTCGATTACCTGGTTGATTTGGCGCCAAAACTACAAGGTGTTTTTCCGTTCGTTGGCCGAACCAGAACGCTTTGCGTTAGAGGCGATCCAGGCTGGACAGGCGTTCGCCGACCTCTGCGCAGGGCTTACCCAGTGGGGCGATCTCGGCGACCTTGCCCGCTATGCGGCAGTTCTGCTGCAACGGTGGTTGGCACAAGGCTTACTTGTGGCGATCGAGTAGCAGAAGCCATCAAACTCACAGGTGTTATACTTTTAAATTTCAATCTAGCCTGGCGCCTAAACAGATGGCTGTGCCTTTGGTGGATGGTTCGGTATCCAGCGGGTGGTCGCTGCTGCCGGCGTTGGTGGCGATTCCGGTCGCGTTCTTCACCCATCGGGTCGTGCTGGCATTGGGACTGTATGTCTTACTTGGCGCTTTGCTGCTAGAAGGAGGATGGCTGCCGGCGGCGGTGGCTAGGCTGTTGGCGATTGTCGGGCAAGTGATTGGGGATACAGGTAATCAGCTAATTTTTGCTTTTAGTCTCTTGATCGGAGGGCTAATCGGCTTGATCCAACGGGCCGCTGGGATAGAAGGCTTTGTGCGCTGGGCAGAAGCGCGGCAGCTGATAGGGACTCCCAAGCGCGCAGCGCAGTTGGCCTTTGTCACCAGTATGGCGTTATTCATCGAGAGTAACTTCGGGGCGCTGGTCGCTGGGCTGATCGCTCGGCCGCTGTTTGACCGGTACCGGATCTCCCGCCTTAAGCTGAGTTATCTACTCGATTCGACCTGCGCCCCCAAGTGCATGCTTATCCCTTTAAACGCTTGGGGAGCGTATGTGGCCAGCCTGCTTGCCGATCAGGGGATCGCCCAGCCCATCGCCTTGCTGGCGCAAGCTTTGCCGTGGATGTTTTACGGCTGGATCGCCATCGCTCTGGCCGGAATCGTCGCTGCCACCGGTTGGCAACTGCGCTGGACGCTACCGCTTTCGGCGCGGATGGTAGGGGAGCTACCGCCTATCAGCAGCGCGCTGTCCCCGCACCCTGCGGCTCTGTGCCTTGCCCGGCACTTGTGGGGGCCGATCGGGGCGGTAATCATCGGCGCTTTGTTCCTGCTCGGCGTGACCCGAAATGCGCCGCTTGCGATTTTCCTTGCAGTGGCAGGGGGATTGGCAGGGACGTGCGGGTATTTCGGCATCAAGCGGGTCTTGCCTTGGGAGGCGATGCTTGCGCCTATCTGGCAGGGGATCTTCACGCTTCTGCCGCTACTGTCTCTTTTGGTCTGTGCCTTTGCGGTAAGCGCTGTTACCCGTTCCCTTGGTACCGGGATGTTCTTAGCCGGTGCGCTCTATGGCCAACTCGATCCTCTATGGCTGCCGGTTTTAGTCTTCGGCATCGGCTGCCTGATCTCGTTCGCCAGCGGCACCTCCTGGGGAACCTTTGCCATTCTGATCCCGATCGTCGTGCCGTTGGCGGAAGCTTTTCAAGCCCCTGTGGCATTGCTGGTAGGGGCAGCGTTGAGCGGCGGCCTATTCGGCGATCATTGTTCGCCTGTCTCCGACACCACTATGGTCGCTTCGCTGGCAGCCGGGGTCAAGCCGATCGAACATATCCGCCACCAGCTTCCCTATGCGCTGTTAGGGGCGGGATTGGCGCTTGGGCTGTATCTCGTGACCGGGGTTGCGATCTCGTAATATGCTGCGGAGAAACGCGATCCACCGCTGGTTGCTGGGCCTGGGTGCGTGGATCGTCATCGTTGCTGGCTTGCGCGCAGCAGCGTCAATTCTAGCACCGTTTTTGCTGTCTTTGTTCATCGCGGTTTTGCTCTGGCCGCTTGTTTCCTGGCTCTATCGCCGTAAGGTACCGGCTTGGCTGGCGATTGCTCTGGTCGATTTAGGGCTGGTCGTGTTGATGGTGCTGACAGCGACGTTTGTCGGCAAGTCGATCGACAGTTTCATCGGCAATCTTCCCTTTTACCAGAGCCGGCTACAGGCGAATATGGCCTGGCTGTCGAGCTGGCTCAGCATGCACGGGATCGAGCTCTCGCGCGAAGGTCTGGCGGAGTTTCTCAACGCTGGACGCCTGATGCAATGGGCGCAGATGCTGCTCAATGCGTTGACGGCGACCTTTGCCAACGGGGCGTTGATTTTATTTTACGTCACCTTCATGTTCCTGGAGGCTTTTTTACTGCCTGCCAAGCTTCAGGCAATCTTTGGCGATACTCAGTTAGCCGCCCGTTTCGAAGAATTCTTCGCCAACTTGCGCCGCTATCTGCATCTAAAAAACCTGATCAGCCTGGCAACCGGTCTTGCGGTGGCGTTTTGGCTCAGCATGCTGGAGGTAGATTATCCCCTGTTGTGGGGGGCGGTGGCGTACGTGCTCAATTTCATTCCAAACATCGGCTCGTTTGCCGCTGCTGTACCGGCGATCCTGCTTGCGTTGGTTCAGTTGGGTCCGGAAAGCGCAGCCTATACCGCCTTAGGCTATCTGGTCATCAACACCGTGATCGGGGGGGTCATCGATCCGCGCATCGTGGGTGCGGGGCTAGGTCTGTCTACCTTAGTGGTGCTTCTGTCGCTGATGTTCTGGGGTTGGGTCCTAGGGCCGGTGGGGATGTTTCTATCGGTTCCGATCACCGTGATTCTCAAGATGTTTATGGAGGATCATCCTGCTACTCGCTGGATCGCGGTCTTGTTGGGGACTGGCAAAGAGATCGCGCGCGAGAAACCGTAAGAATCGGCTATGCTTTAGGGAAAACCAAAACGATAGAAGGTTTTGCACATGCCGGATTCTCCTACCGCTTACCTGACCGAGGTCCTGGCCAGCCGTTTCGAGGCCCTAGTCGAAGGTGAAACGCTATCTGAGGTAGCCGATGAACTTTACCCGCTAGGCAGTTACGTGGCGATCGAGCAGCCGAAAGGTAAAGTCTTGGCGGTAGTCGATCGCAGCGCGCTGGATGCGCGCGGCCTTCGGCTTGGATTGGTCCCTTTAGGGGAAATAGATGATACGGCAAGGGGCTTCCAGCGCGGCGTGCGCGATTATCCGGCGCCGGGCGCTCGGGTGGGCAAGATAGACGCTGAGCAGCTCAAGCTGGTATTTGCTCAATACCACGCTTTCGGCTTTAACATCGGCCAGCTAGCCGGACGCCTGAATTTGCCTACCTATCTTAATCCGAGCGCGCTATTTGGGCGTAGCTTTGCGATCCTAGGCCAATCTGGTTCGGGCAAGTCTTGGACTGTCGCCAGCCTCATCCAGCAGGCGGTGGAGGCGATGCCCAAAGCGCACTTTATTCTGCTCGATTTGCACGGTGAATATTGCTGGCGCGACGGCCAAGGCAAGCTCCATGCGGCCTTCAAGGACGGAACCTATCGCTATCTCGATGCTCGGCGGTTGGAGATACCTTATTGGCTGATGACCTACGGGGAGTTGGTCGAGCTTTTGATCGACCGCGATGATGCCAACCGATCGATGCAAATGGCGTTCCTGCGCGAGACGCTGCATACGCTGAAGAAAAAAGAAGCCGAGCGCTTGGGGATAGGATTTGTCTCCATCGATGCCCCGATCTGGTTTTCGCTGGAGGAGCTTTACCGCGAGTTTAAGGCGGCCAACGAGCTGCGTACCGACTTCGGCAAGACCAAGGGTCCGCTCTATGGCCAGTTCGACCAATTTCTGGTCAAAATGCAAAGCCGCTTGAGCGATAGGCGCTACGACTTTCTGCTCAAACCCACGCAGCGCACGACTTCTGAATCCCTAGCTAAGTTGCTTAGAGATTTCGTCGGCTTAGGGGAGCTTAAATGTCAGATTACCGTGATCGATCTGAGCGCGGTGCCGTTCGATGTGCGCCCTGCCGTGTCGGCCCAGATCGGCCGGATTGCGTTCGAATTCAACTACTGGAATCCCAGGCGGCGGGAGTTTCCCATCGTGCTGGTATGCGAGGAAGCCCATGCATATATTCCCCGCGCTGGTGGGCGCTATGACGGCACTCGCCAGGCAATGGAGCGGATCGCCAAGGAAGGGCGCAAATATGGCGTGGGGCTGGGGGTAGTCAGCCAACGCCCGCACGAGCTCTCCGAGACAGTTCTGTCCCAATGCGGCACCTTTATCTGCCTACGCCTGACCAATCCCGATGATCAGGCTTATGTACGGGAGCTGGTCCCGGACGCCGAAAGCGAGCTGGTGGACGTGCTGCCGGCGTTGGGGCGCGGTGAGGCGATGGTGATGGGAGAAGCAGTTGCCTTGCCGACCCGGGTGCGCATCCGCCGTCCCGATCCGGCCCCGCACAGCCAGGATGTCAACTACCACGCCGCCTGGCGCGAGGGTCCAGAAGATTTAGATGTGGAGGCCATCGCTGACCGCTGGCAGCGCCAAGGTCGCCGCTAACGCCGGTATAGGTATAGGGTCAAGTAGCCGCCGGGACTTTGATAGACTCGCTTGATCGCTTCTCCTACCTCCACAGGCGGGACGAAAGGCAACAGCTGGAGCAAAAACGGGGCAGGCTCTTTGGTCAGCCGCCAGGCGGCGATCCCGCCTGGCACCTGTTGGGGGAGATAGGGTTTGTCTTGAGCCCAGCGTTTGACCTTGGCGATTTGGGCATGGAAATTGCCGCTTGTAGGGAAGATTTTGACCTCCAGCGGCAGCGTTTTCCCGGCCAGGCGTTCGATCTCTTCCAAGTGAGCCAGATCATCGCTAGCGACCAGCAGGTAAATTGGGCCTTGCGATTCAAGCTGAGCAAGGTCTGCCAGTGCCTGTTTGGGATCAGCGCTCCACCAGTTAGCTAGCTGCGGCAATTCGGGCGTATCCGCAAAGCCGCCGCTTAAGCTCTGCCAGAGCGGCCGATCTTCAGGTGCGTATGCTTTCCGCGGCGGTTGGCGCGCCAAGACTTTGCGCCCGCTCAAAAAATCCACCCGCTGGCTGTTGTCCCACCAAGCGATCACCCAGGCGTTCGGCTCTAAAGCGCGCAGGATGTCGCCCAGCGCTATCCAAGCTCGCCACTTCGCCGACCCTGGCTCAGGCAGCAGGGCTTGGCGCAGGGTTCCGCTAGCGTCCCGATAATGGACTAGATAAGCGGTCAGGCGCTTGTGGGTCTTGCCATGTTTAGCTTCCAGGCGTTCAAAGCCGACCGGCGGGTAGTGGCTGACTAGCTGCTCAGGTACCGAAAGGTGAACGCGTTCGATCTGCCAGCAGCCTTGAGGCCACAGCCAAGATCCAAGCAAGGCGGCGCCAGCTAAGAGCAGGACGCCGCCTAGAAGATGACGCCGCATCAGGGCTTGCGCCGGATCGCCAAGATCCCGCCGAGGATAAGCATCGCCCCTACGGGTAGGCGAAGATCTAAGTCAGCGAGCTTAAGCGGGACCAAACGCCCAGCCTGGCGCTCCTTTGCTTCCGCGCGCAGGCTGGTAGCTTCGTCCATGATCTCGGTGTAATCGCGCATCAGCGGCGACCAGCCCTCAGTGTAAGTGAACCCACCCGGATTCATGTGGAACAGTCCCTTGTAGAGTTTGATCAAATCGTGTTCCCACATGTCGGCATAGATGCGTTCGATCCGCGAAGGATTGTTACCCTTAGTCCAGAACAGCTGGAAGAAACCGCCGGGCGCATCCTGGACCGGGGCAGGCGGGGTGGGCCGATTGGTAGTTTGTCCCACCAGCAGCTTCTCGTCGTAAAGCGCCTGGAGCACTTGCTTGGCTTCCTGTTCGACTTTGAGGCCGGCAATGGTGCCTTGGTCAGCGGTCTCTAAGTAAGTTCTGGCAAAGCGCGGCGAGTGGCAGTTGCTGCAGGTGCCAACCCAAGCCTCTTGGCGCTCCTTGAACCAAGGATGGTTTAAGTTTTCCGCAATCTGCGGGGTAGGATTGAATGCCCAGCGCACTTTGCGCACCAGGTTGTGGGTGTATTCGCCTTGATATTCGAAGTGGCACAGCTGGCAAGTAGGCGCGGTGTAGCCGCCTTGGGTCAAGGCGGCTTTGAGCGGGGCCTCGAAGTTCCAACTGGCTTTGTGGGCCTGATACACCGCGCCGTGCTTGGATAATAAGTAATTTTCGTATTCATTGTGGTCGACGCCGTTGTGACAGGTCGCGCAAGCTTCCGGTTGCCTGGCCTCAGCTGCGGAGAAGCTGTGGCGGGTGTGGCAGCCGTCGCATTTGTTCTGCTGGTAGTGGCACATGTCGCAGCCTTGGGCGATCTCGCGCTCAGCCATCCCAGCCCAGATGTCGGTTTCGACGTTGGCTTTCCAGTCCACCGCGTGGGAAGGATGCCCCTTAGGCCATTGGTTCTGAGGCCAGCTTTGCTCCTTTTCCGATTCTGCCTGAGCGAATTGCTCGACGTGGCAGGTGCCGCACGCGGCTCGATCCGGTAGCTTTAAATCTTGGTCGTGGCGGATCGTTTGCTTGCCTACCCCGCCGTGGCAGTCAATACAGCTGACTTCTTTCAGCCGCTCGCCTGCCTTAAGCAGGCCTTGGCGTACTAAATTGGCCTCAACCTCGGCCAGCTTTTGCTTCTTGTAAGCGCGCACATCCGAATCCGGCAGAGCGCGGATCTCATCCAGCTTGGCGTGGGTGCTGTTCTTCCAAGCGTGGACGAAGCCTGCAGTGACAGCTTGGTGGCAGGCGATACACTGCTCTCGGCTGACTTCCCCAGTGATGGTAGTAGGGGGTTGATAGAAGTCTTTGGGATTCCAGTAGCGCTGAATCGGGATCGGCTGCCAGTGCTGGGCAAATTTACCTTTGCCAGGGTGGTCTTGGTAGTAGCGTTCGATCAGCGATTTGGGGTCTTGACCTGTCTGCGCTAGGGCAGGCAAGGCAAAAGCGAAGATCAATAGAGAAACGAGCCGGGCGAGCATCTTACCTCATCATCATTGTAGTTTTTAGTCGCTATCATAGCATCTGTGTTGGCAGCAAAAAACTTGACGGGTTTTGCGTCCAAGCGATATAGTTTCGATGCGAAACTAATATACCAAATGGAGGTCAAGATGAACAAGCTTTCTTCTCTTTGGCTCGGGGGACTTCTGCTCTTGTCTTGCACGCTCAGCGCGGCGGAGACGAAAGTGCGCTACCCTGAAGGCTTTCGCAGTTGGTACCACGTCAAATCGATGGTGATCCAACCGGGGCACCCGTTAGAAAACCCCTTCGGCGGGATCCATCACGTATACGCCAACGCCAAGGCCATCCAAGGGCTAAAAAGCGGCGACTACCCGGATGGGGCGGTGATCGTGTTCGACCTGTTCGATTATCAGGAGGATAATCACGCCTTAGTCGAAGGCAAGCGCAAGCTGATCGGGGTCATGGAGCGCAATGGCAAACGCTTCGCCGCCACCGGCGGCTGGGGATTTGAGGGATTTGGCGAAGGTCGGCCAGAGAAACGCCTGGTGACCGACGGCGGCAAGGGATGCTATGACTGCCACGCCTCACAACAAGCCAGCCAATATGTGTTTTCAAAACTGAGAGAGTAAAAAAATAGATTTTCTTCCTCGTCTGACCGCACCTTGAAAGGCGCGGTTTTTTGCGTGCAGGATTTGCCGAGGTAAACGCTCGCTCAAGTGATGACATCCGGCCCGGTGCGGCCGCTTTTGGCTTTGACTGCGCTCAAGCTTTCTGCTAAAGCGATCAGCTCTGAAAGCGCCTGCTGAGAATCTAAGTCGTGGCGAGCAGGGTTGGGTTCGTAGCGCTCGAGGTAAATCCGCAACGTCGCCCCTTCCGTGCCAGTGCCCGACAGGCGAAACACCAAGCGCGCCTCCGGCGCCAGCAAGATGCGGATGCCCTGATTGGGAGTCACGCTGCCGTCGACCGGGTCGAGGTAGCTGAAGTCGTCGGCCAGGGTGACGGTATAGGCGCCAAGGCGCTGCCCAGCGAGATTGGGCAGCTGGGCGCGCAAGTGGTCTAGGATGCCCTGAGCGAGGGTGGGATCGAGCGCCTCGTAGTCGTGGCGGCTGTAATAATGCCGGCCGAAGCGGCGCCAATGATCCCTGACCAAAGCTGCCACGGGCTGCCTGGTCGTCACTACTAGGTTCAGCCAGAACAGGACCGCCCATAAGCCGTCTTTTTCGCGCACGTGGTCAGAGCCGGTGCCAAAGCTCTCCTCGCCGCACAGGGTAATCTTGCCAGCATCTAGTAAGTTGCCGAAAAACTTCCAACCGGTAGGCGTCTCGTAGCAAGGGATGCCGAAGGCCTCGGCGACTCGATCCACCGCCCGGCTGGTGGGCATGGAGCGGGCTACCCCGCGCAAGCCGTGACGGTAGCCTGGAACTTTATGGGCGTTGGCGGCCAGTACCGCTAGGCTGTCGCTGGGGGTGACGAAGAACCTTTGGCCTAGGATCATGTTGCGGTCCCCGTCGCCGTCGGAGGCCGCCCCTAAGGTAGGAGCGGCAGGGCCGTACATTTTTTCTACCAGCGTCTTGGCATAGGTCAAATTAGGGTCGGGATGGCCGCCGCCGAAATCTTCTTTGGGTTCGGCGTTGATCACTGAGCCAGGGATAGCGCCCAGTTCCTCTTCTAAGATCCGTTTGGCGTAAGGACCGGTGACCGCGTGCATGGCATCGAAGCAGATGCTCACCACGCCGGTCCTCAGGGCATTTCGGATCTGATCGAAATCGAACAGGTGCGCCATCAGCTGCGCATAGTCGCTGACCGGATCGATAATCTTGACCGTGGTGCTGCCAAAGCGATGCTCGCCCGGTCGGCTTAAGTCTACGTCCGGGATGTTGGCGATCTTGTATGCGGTGATTTCAAGGCTGCGTCGGTAGAACGCATTGGTGTAGCTTTCCGGCGCAGGACCGCCGTTTTGGATATTGTATTTGATCCCAAAATCGCCTCCAGGCCCCCCAGGATTATGGCTGGCAGACAGCACAATCCCACCTAGCGCCTTGAACTTGCGGATCAGATGAGAGGCCGCTGGCGTCGAAAGCAGCCCAAACTGGCCTACTAGAAGCGTGCCAAAGCCATTGGCCACTGCCATCTTGATGATGGTCTGCAGCGCCGGTTGGTTGTAATAACGTCCGTCCCCACCTAACACTAAAGTTTGGCCTTGACGGTCCGGCAGGCAGTCGAAAATGGACTGGACGAAGTTTTCCAGGTAGTTGGGATGGTCCAAGAAAACCCTAGTTTTCTTGCGCAAGCCCGAGGTACCGGGTTTTTGGTCGGGATAAGGAGTCGTCGTACGGATTTCGATGTCCATGCTCTCGTCCCCGCTTCGGCTTTTCATATATCATTTTCAAAATACGAGTTTAACACCAAGGAGGAGAGCAGTATATGTGGAAATGGGGGCTTGTGCTTATTGGGGCATGGGCGCTTTTGGCAAGTGCTCAGGAAAAAGATGACATTTGGGTACTAGTGGATACCAAAAAGCTGGTGCTGTATGTAATGCGGGGTGATAAGGCCATCGAAACTTTCGACCACATCGCTATCGGCAGCCGGGGAGTGACCCGTGCCAAGCGCCGCGGGGATCACAAAACCCCGCTTGGGGTATTTCGCATCGGCTGGATCAAAGAGAGCAGCCGCTATCACCGCTTTTTGGGGCTAAATTATCCAACCTTGGCCCATGCCACCCGAGGCTGGCTACAAGGTTGGGTGGATGACCGCACTTATCGGGCGCTCATCCGCGCCAATTTCACCAATGCTGTTCCTCCCCAAGATACGCCTTTAGGGGGATTTGTCGGCATCCATGGGTTGGGTAAAGCCGATCCTACCATCCACGGCTTGTTCAACTGGACCCAAGGGTGTATCGCTTTAACCGATGCCCAGATTGACCGGCTCAGCCGCTGGATTGGAGTGGGGACAGTTGTGGTCATCCAATAACTAAAGCCCGGGCTGAATAGCTCGCAACAGCCTAAGGCGATGAGGCTAGATTTCACTGCGACTGCATTGTTGCTGTTTTTTGTCCTCGATCCGCTGGGGAACATTCCGCTGTATTTGTCGCAGTTGCGCACTGTTCCAGAGCACAGGCGTCGCTACGTGGCAGTGCGAGAGCTTGGTATCGCCTATTTGGTTTTGCTGTTCTTTTTCTTCGCCGGGAAGGCGTTCATGAAAGCGCTGGCGTTGGATATTGCCGCAGTAAAAATCGCCGGCGGGCTCGTGCTTCTTTTGATTGCCCTTAGGATGATCTTCCCAACGCAAGAAGGGATAGTTGGCGGCTCTGGCATGACCGCAGAACCCTTTGTCGTCCCTCTCGCCATTCCAGCGGTTGCCGGTCCCGGTGCGTTGAGCGTAGTGCTATTGCTGCGCGAGGCAAACCCAGACCAGACTCTCACTTTATTCGGCGCGCTCTCCATTGCCTGGCTGGCGAGCGCGCTCATTCTTGCCGGTGCCACAAAGTTGCAGCGGCTATTGCGCGACGAAGGCATCCTGGCAATGGAGCGACTGATGGGATTGTTGTTAGTGATCATTGCAGTGCAGATGTTTCTAGAAGCTTTGCGCTCGCTGGGAGCGATTCCTGCAACGCACTGATGACTGTCTCGATTGTTCAGTTTAGTTTTCAGCTCCTTTTGAGCTTGGGAGCTAGAACGCGACTATCTTCTGGACTGAACTTGCCAGTAGCAATCAAGTTTTGACTAGAGGTAGGGTTTGTGTGATGATTTTGTCGTGTAGCAACCAACAATTAATGAAAAGGAGTTGTATCATGTTGAAAACTTTTGTTCAAATTTCAGCAATTGCGTTCGCAATGGGTGCCGTCACTGGCTGTGCGACTAAAGGTCAGTTGCAGGAAGTGAAAGATCGTGTTTCCACCTTGGAAACGCGTGTCTCGAAAGTGGAAAGCGCCCACAGCGATATTATGAAAGACCTGCGCAGCGCGCACGATCATGCAGCTCGCGCTGAGGAAAAAGCCGACAAGGCGCTAGAGTGCTGTGAAGCCCAGAGCGAGAAGCTCGATCAGATGTTCCAAAAACGCATGCTGAAGTAATCTTAAGGTTTTTTGGTTTAAAAACTTAGGCCCCGCACCTGCGGGGCCTATTTTTTTATGCGGTTAGCTTCTGCGCTAATTTCGTGAAAAAATAAATTTTTAAGATCAACCGACTTAAAGGTGTGCCATGGCCAAAGGATTGGAAACAGAGATCTCCCGCTTGGTCTGGGGAAACAAATATCGGGCCGAAGGCGAAAGCGACATCTTTGCGACTTGGCAGCGTGTGGCGCAGACGGTGGCCAGCGTCGAGCGTGAAGCGAGCAGTTGGAGTCAGCAGTTTTATGCACTCCTGGAAAATTTTAAATTCCTTCCTGGTGGCCGGATTCTGGCCGGGGCTGGCACGGCCAAGCAGGTCACTTTATTCAACTGTTTTGTTATGGGATTGATCGAAGACTCCCTAGATGGGATTTTTCAAGCGCTCAAGGAAGGCGCTTTGACCATGCAGCAAGGTGGCGGAGTCGGCTATGATTTTTCCACTCTTCGCCCGCGCGGCAGCCGGGCTAAAACTACCGGTGCCATCGCCTCAGGTCCGGTCTCCTTCATGCATATCTGGGACGTCACCTGTGGGGTTCTGTTATCTACTGGTGCGCGGCGTGGCGCGATGATGGCTACCTTGCGTTGTGACCATCCCGACATCGAGGAATTCGTCGACGCCAAACGCGACCCGAAGGCGCTGCGCAATTTCAACCTGTCGGTCGAGGTCACCGATGCTTTTTGGGACGCGGTCGCCCGTGACACCGACTGGCCGCTGGTGTTTCCTGAAGCGAGCCTGGCCGCTGGCGTAGGCGAGGGCAGCTTAGTGCGGGATTGGCCAGGGTTTGACCGGCCAGTACCGTGTCGGGTCCTCAAGACGGTGCGCGCCCGGGAACTTTGGCAGCGGATAATGCGCGCCACTTACGAGGTGGCGGAACCCGGTGTACTCTTCATCGACCGCATCAACCGCATGAATAATCTTTATTACTGCGAGCGCATCTACACTACCAACCCGTGTTCAGAATTGCCGCTCCCGCCTTATGGCGCTTGCAACCTAGGCTCGATCAACTTGGTGGCGTTCGTACGTGATCCCTTTACGCCCAAAGCGCGTTTGGATCTTGACGCGATCGCTGCCATCGTGCCGCTGGCAGTCAGGTTTCTAGATAACGTGATCGATTTATCGCGCTTCCCGCTCGAAGCCCAGCGCTGTCAGGCTCATGCTACGCGGAGAATCGGACTGGGAATTACCGGCCTGGCTGATGGATTGATCATGCTTGGGCTTCACTATGCCAGCAAACAGGCACAGGAACTTGCCAGCCAGCTGATGGCCACGATCTGCCAGGCTGCCTATCGTGCCTCGGTAGCTTTGGCTAAAGAGAAAGGCGTGTTCCCTAAGTTCGATCGGCAGGCATATTTGGCAGGCGAGTTCATCGCCACCTTACCGGAGGATATCCGTGCGGCCATCGCGAAGGAGGGTATACGCAACAGCCACCTATTGGCCATTGCTCCTACCGGTTCAATTAGTTTGCTCGCCGGTAACGTCTCTAGCGGCCTGGAACCGGTGTATGCGTGGCGCTATCAGCGCCGCCTGCAGATGCCTGACGGCAGTTGTCGTTGGATCGAAGTGGAAGATGCCGCTTTTAGACTTTGGCAGAAGCTGTATCCTAACCAGCCCTTACCTGAGAGTTTCGTCACCGCGGCTGAGCTACCGCCTGAAGCCCATTTGCAGATGCAGGCAGTGCTGCAAAGGTATGTAGATAACGCTATCTCTAAGACTGTCCAGGTGCCCGAAGATTACCCTTTCGAGGATTTCCAGAACGTTTACGCTTACGCCTTTCAATTAGGCTTAAAAGGCTGCACTACCTATCGACCCAGCCCGATTCGCGGGGCGGTGTTGCTCCCCAAAGCCGTCCCCGAGACCCACTGCTGCGATCTCAATCGGGAAGGGGATTAGCACCGCCAGCACCTCACGAGGTTGCCAGCGGTGTAGATAGCCTAGCGCTCACTCAGGAGTGGGATGGTTATGTTTTTTGACCTCGCCGCGCTGGATGCGGGCGTATTCTTCTAGCTGTCTGGCGGCAGCATCGAAGGCATCGCGGATCGCGACATAGGCATCCTCATAGGCATGGTTGTCGTGATGCTCGCGGCTGATGACGATCTCCTTACCCGGTACGGTGAGGTCGATCCGGACGTGGTAGAGATCGCCTTTGTTATGGTTGCGGTGGGTGCGCTCTATCATTACCCGGCAACTGGTGATTCGGTCGTAGTAGCGCTCCAGTTTCTGCACCTTTTCCTGGATCTTGGCTTCCATGGCATCGGAATGGGGCAGTCCCCGGAAAGTGACCTGAAGTGGTATCTGCATGATGGCTCCTTGTTTTTGGACTGAGTGATGGTCAGGAGCGACCGCAGTCGCTCTCTTTGTTTATTTTAGAGCTTTTTGGCACGACGGTGAATGTGCCATAACGCTCAGGTTCAGTACAAAGCCACAGGATTAGCCCACATCTAGGCGGGGCGAACTCGATCGCTAACCAACCTGGGCGAAGCTTAACTTCTACCCCGAACGAAGGAATCTGCAAGCTTCCTCGGCAGAAGGCGTCTTCGGTGACCTCAATCTCCCAGCGCACCGGTTCCCCTTGAGCTAAGACAAAATGCTCAGGGAAGAAGCCATCGTGCCCGATGGTCATTGTCATCGTCTTAATCGTCTTAGCCTGCCTAAAGCTTTGCCACCGCTTCTCGGCTAGCGCGACTAGACTACCTAAGTCATAGCCGCTTTGAGTCAGAATCAAGCCGCGATTGAGCATCACCGCTCCCATCCCAACTATCGCGACGCTGGCAATCTTGACTAATACAGGGGCAGCGCCTTTAGCTAGGGTCGTGGTGAATACCCCAAAGCCGATCAGCATCGGCAGGGTACCGATGCCGAATAAGAACAGCAGTGCTGCTCCTTGAAGGGGATTGCCGGTCCCGGCAGCTAAGACGTACATCGCTTGCAGAGGGCCGCAGACGATCATCCATCCATTGGCCAGGCCAATTATGAAGGGATGGCTGCGCTTTTTATATACTCGCCCGATAAAACGCAGCAAAACTTGGGGCGTGCGGAGCTGAACCGAGAGCCGCAATAACCCAAGCAGGTTCAGACCAAATAGCATCAAAAACGCCCCTGCCCCTAAGGCGATAACCCCGCGCAGCCAAGGTGTGAAAGCGACGACTTGCCCTAATGTGGCAAATGCCGCACCGATTCCGGTGTAGGACAAGGTCTTACCCAAGCCGTACCAAAGGTGGGAAAGGTACTGAGGCCGCCCCAAGGCTGCATCCTGGGTGGTGTAGCCGAGTACTAAGGCGCCACACATCCCCACGCAATGGAAACTAGTGAGCAATCCGGTCGTCAAGGCTAGGGCATAGCTCATCTCGCCAAGGAGCTGGTGATGGCCGTAGCCGCGCATCCTCTGATCTAGGTAGACGACAAGGACAATACCAAGACTGCCGACCGCTAGATACACCCAGAGTTTACTTGCAGCGAGCACGAATCACTCCTTATAAAAAGAAATTAAGCTACTTAGCTAAGATTATTTATGCCAATTCAGAAAAAAGCTACAGGTTACTCGTTCAGGCAGGACCCAAAGCAGGTATGTGGGGTTTCCCGCGAAGGTGTGTGATATCCCACACTAAAATTGCGATCTTAGGCTGTTGGTTAAAAATGTTTTTAATTATCAATTAGTTACATATTGGCATAAAATATGCCGAACCCAATTCCGATTTCAACTGCTTCCAAGGTAGTATCCGTGGCCAACAACGCACTCGCTCACCTCTCTTCTCAGCAATCTAATACCGGCGCGCTCCTGCTGAGCACCGGCTTGACCGTAGCCGCCCTTATCCTGGTTCCAGCGCTTGCAAGCCGGCTAGGTTTGGGTGCAGCCCTGACCGGCGCAGTGCGCATGGCGCTGATGCGCGCTTCCAGCCGTATCGTTTATACCGGTCGCAGCGAGGAATGCACCGACGGCAGCGCCGGCTTTAGCTGTCACTGATCTCGCTTAGAGCGCCATGGATGGCGCTTTTAAGCCTTAGCCTATCTGAGGAATTGCTGGCTGTTGCGGCCAGCGTATCCTTTACCCTTATAATCGCACATAGTTATGTTAGTAAATTATATATGTTAGTATAACCGCTGCTAAACCTTGTCCTATACTAGGAGAACCGTTATGGCACATGAGCATGCAAAAATGATCGAAGCCGTAAAAAGGATGGCTGACTCCGGTCAGAAGTCGATGATGGGGATGGAAATGGGCTCAATGATGATGGGTAATCCCACCCATCCGGTAAAGCCTGCTGCAATTGTGGTTGCGGCGACAACAGCCAATCCAGGCAGATCGCTCCTGCGCCGTCTGGCTAGCAATCCCTGGGTATGGTTCGGGCTTGGCGTTGCAGCGGGAATTTTACTCCACCGCTATCGTAAGGAGATTATCGCAACGGCGGTCAAAGTCGGGGAGAAAGGTAAAGACTTTGTGTTGCAACAAAAGGAATCGCTCGAAGACATCGTTGCCGAAACCCAGGAGAAAGGACCTAAGCCTTAAATCCATGCTCACCCGGCAAATCCTCTTGCGCTATCGGGCACTAGGGCATGTGCGTTTTGCCTTGCCTGCTGTCCTCTGCCAGCCTCATCTCGCTGAGCGCTTGATCGCTAAGATTCAGGCGATAGACGGCGTCTATCGGGTAAGCTTACACGGCAACAAGCTGTCAATCCGCTATCAAGAGGCATTCTGTCCTTTTCCTGAGCTCGCCCGCCGCCTTCATTCGCTCGTGAAAGAGCTAGAGCAAGGCGTCCAGCTAGCTCAGATGCTACCTCCCAGGCAACCTTTAGCGAAGCTTGGCCACAGCGCGCTGCTTCGTTGGCTACGCGCTAAGTTGCAAGAGCTGCGCGAGACGGTAACAGCATTTGGCATCTTGTTACGCCAGGGAGTAAAACGCGGCTCGAAGCTGGTCCACGATCCTAAGACGTTGGCATTCGAATTCGCCAACGATGTGTTAGTGTTGTATTTGATCCGCATTCATTGGCACCGTATCGTCACTGAATTGGTCCCGCATCCGATTAAATACCGTTATGAGTGGGCGGCAGTGTTTTATCTGACCTACCTGCTGGTCCGTTCGCGCTTGCCTAAATGACCGCGCTTTTTAACGTTGTCCATCAGTTGCCACGCCGGGTCCGTATCGTCTCACCGGTGCTCAAAGGCGATCCCGAAAAAGCTTATTTGTTCTCCATCTTGCTCACTAAACGCGCTGGGATCAAACACGCTAAAGCTACGCCGGCGTTGGGATCAGTGGCGATCTGGTTCGACCCTAAGCAACTGCCTCTGCCTGCCCTGCTTCAGCTCTGCCAGGCGTTGCTAGCCAACTTGGCCGAAGCCCAGGCGCGCTTGCCGGTCAGCAAGACCCCGATTGCTGGCAAAACGCCCAGAACGGTTCAGTTTGCGATCGAGGGCATGACCTGCGCTTCGTGTGCTTTGCTGATAGAGCTTCTGCTCAAGCGCGACGAGCGCGTGCTCGAAGCCAACGTCAACTTCGCCAGCCAAAGCGCATGCGTGACCGGTTTTATCTCCAAGGAGGAACTGTTTGAACACCTTGCCCAGCTAGGTTATCGAGCCCACCCGCTCGACACCTTGACGCAGCGCCGGGAGTGGCTGATGCGGGAACACCAGCGCCTCACCGAGGAGAAGCGGCGCTTGGTGAAGGCAGCCTACTTGAGCTTTCCGGTCATGGCGATCGCGATGCTCCACCCCCAGCGCAGATTCTGGTACTGGCTTAAGTTTTTCCTGACCATCCCGGTGGTATGGCGCGGCGGCCGGCCGTTCTTTACCACTGCCATCCAGCTCGCCAAAGCTAAAGCGGCCAATATGGACACACTCGTTGCGTTAGGCACTGGGGCAGCCTTTGGCTATTCGACCATCGCCTTGCTGTTGGGGCGCTACCGCGATCTGTATTTCGAAGCGGCAGCTGGTATTATCAGCTTTGTCCAGCTTGGCCGGTACCTGGAAGAGAAAGCCAAGGGTCAAGCTCATCAGGCAATTTTCAAGCTCATCGAGCTCCAGCCTAAGATGGCTACCCGTCTGGAAAATGGCCAAGAAGTGAGCGTACCGGTGGAGGCGCTAAAAGTAGGCGATATTGTGCGCGTCCGACCAGGTGAGCGGATTCCGACCGATGGAGAAGTGATTGAGGGCTTCTCAGAGGTCAATGAGGCATGGTTGACTGGCGAGTCGATGCCAGTGGCTAAACGCCCAGGCGACAAGGTGATCGGCGGCTGCATCAACGGTCCCGGTGCGTTTACCATGCAGGTCACAGCCGTCGGCGCAGCTACTGTCTTGGCTGGCATCGTTCAGTTGGTGGAACAAGCTCAGGCTGGCAAGCTCCCAATTCAAAAGACGGTAGATAAGATCTCAAGCGTGTTTGTGCCGGCAGTGATGGGGATAGCTGCTTTCACCTTCGCCGGCTGGCTTCCTTTTGGACTGCCCCGGGCGCTGGGCAGCGCTATCTCGGTGCTCCTGATCGCCTGTCCGTGCGCCTTGGGATTGGCGACCCCAGCGGCGATTCTGGTCGGTACCGGCGAAGCTGCTCGGCGCGGCATCTACATCAAAAACGGCCCAAGCTTAGAGTTGGCAGCGAAGCTGTCGGCGCTGGTGTTCGACAAGACCGGGACGCTAACTCAGGGCAGGCTTGAAGTCACCGATACCGTATGGCTAGCAGACGGTGATCCTCAAAAGTATTGGCAGTGGATCGGCAGCGCGGAGATCAACTCCGAGCATTTTCTGGCCCGTGCGCTAGTGACGAAGGCTAAAACGCTAGGGTCGACCCTACCGCCGCCACAAGACTTTCACCTTACTCCTGGTGAAGGCGTCAAAGCTCAAGTCGATGGGCATGAAGTGTTGATCGGCAACGCCGCCTGGATGGCGCGCCACGGGATAGCGTTTGAGCCGTTTGCATCCGCTTGTGCCAAACTAGGAACAGAAGGTAAAACGGCAGTGTTGGTTGCCTTAGATGGGAGACCTGCTGCTGTGATCGGCATCGCTGATCAGCTGCGGCCAGGCGCCAAAGCAGCCATCGCCTGCCTGAAGCAGATGGGGATTAAGACCTTCATAGTCACGGGGGATGCTGAAGCCCCAGCGCGTTTTATCGCCCGCCAGGTAGGGATAGACCAAGTCGTTGCCAATGCTAAACCACCGGTCAAGCTAGCCATCGTCGAGCATTTGCAACAGCAAGGCGAGCGCGTCGGCATGGTCGGCGATGGGATCAACGACGCCCCCGCGCTAGCGGCAGCAGATGTGAGTTTCGCCATCGGTTCCGGTACCGAGGTCGCTGTCGATGCTGCTGACATCACCCTCATCCAGCCTGACATTGCCAGAGTCGTCGACGCGATCGGAATTTCTGCGTTTACCCTTCGCGTGATTTACCAGAATCTATTCTGGGCGTTTTTATACAATACTATCGCCATTCCTGTGGCAGCTTTTGGCAAGCTCAATCCTATGGTCGCCGCTGGCGCGATGGCCTTAAGCTCAGTTTCGGTGGTGGCCAATTCATTGCGCCTGAAAAAATGACTATGATCTTCACCCCTGTCTGGTTAGTTTTGTTTTGCCTGCCCGCTTTGGCTTTGGCCCAGCTTGACCAGGTCCTTCAAGCCCAGCTGGAGGTCCAGCAACAGGCTGCTGACATCCAGCGCCGCATCGATGCGTTAGACGATGACAGCCGGCGCCTGCTCGAAGAATACCGCAAGGAGCTTGTGGCAGTGGACGAACTAGAGCGCTACAGCGCCCAGCTTGAAAAGTTGGTTGTCGACCAAGACCAAGCGTTGGCGCTGCGCCAAAAGCAGCTCGCCGAGCTGGACACGCTCAAGACCCGCCTGTTTCCTTTTCTGCTGGAGATGCTTGAGGCGCTGGAACAAATCGTCGCTGCCGATACGCCGTTCTTGCAGGAAGAGCGCAAACAACGCATAGTCGCATTGCGCGAGATCATAAACCGGGCAGATGTCAGCTTGGCGGAGAAGTACCGGCGTCTGATGGAGGCTTTTCGCGTCGAGGCGCAGTACGGCCATCATCTGGAAGCCTACGAAGGCGTCCTGCCTGCGGATGGCAACCGGCGCACGGTGCGGTTCCTGCGCCTCGGTCGGGTCGGACTGTATTATTTGACCTTAGATGGCCAAGAAGGTGGAGTATGGGATGCTAAGGCGCGCACTTGGCACAGGTTAGCGCCTGAATTCTACAAGCCGCTAGAACAGGCGCTTCGCATCGCAGCCAAGCAAGCTCCGCCCGATCTGATCGTCTTGCCCGTGCCGGCTCCAGAGGCGCCATGAAGCGTTTAACCTGGCTGTTGCTCTGCTTGCCGGTGCTCGTTTGGGGCGCAAGCGATTTTAAGATGCTGGTAGAGAAGATTCGCCGCGAAGGAGTAAGCGAGCGCGCGCATCAACAAGAACGCCTGCGCCGCTTTCTGGACGAGCATGACCGACGGCAGAAGCTCTTGGACGAGATCAAGGCGCAAGCAGCCCGCACCAGGGCGCGTGCCGACGCTTTGCGCGCGCGCCTGGAGGAAGGGGAAAAGCGCCTGCAAGAGCTCGATGCAAAGTGGAAAAGCGAAGCTGGCGACTTGGAAGCACTGTTTAGCCAAGTACGTCAAGACAGCGCGGCCGTGCAAAATCTCCTAGCCGACTCTTTAGTCAACGCGCAACGGCCCGGTCGGCTCAATTTCCTAAAGGAGCTGACGCACTCCCGTCACCAAGCCAGCCTAGAAGATATCAAGCGCGTATGGGATGTGTTGCTGGACGAGATCGCTGAAGCAGGGCGGGTGGTGCGCTTTGAGGCGAAAGTGGTCTCCCCAAGCGGCGAGGAACAGTCCCGCCAGGTCATGCGCGTCGGCGTCTTCAATGCCTTGGCCAATGGTAACTATCTGCAGTATCTGCCCGGCTCAGACCGCTTGCTCCAGCCGGTTCAACAGCCAGTCTGGCGTTTTCGCAAGCTCGCCAAAGACCTGGAACAAGCCGCTTCAGGCTGGCACGCGGTGGCGCTCGATCCGGCACGTGGGGCGCTCCTTAAGCTGATGGTCCAAACCCCAGGATGGGGCGAACGCTGGCTCCACCGCGGCGGGGTGATCGGCTATTGCATCATCGCCTTAGGCGTCTTAGGTGCAGGGATTGCGCTTTGGCGGTATGTCAGTTTAGTTTTAATCGAGCGCCGCTTGCTCTGGCAAAAGTCAACGCCGGAGCCAGCTTTGGATAACCCGATCGGACGGCTGCGCCATGCCTTGGCCGCGCGCCTTGGGCAAAACGAGGCGAGTAAAGACGAAATCCTGGCAGTCTATCTGGACGAGCTGGTGCAACATGAACTGCAGCGCTTGTATCGTGGCCTGCCGACTTTGGGGCTGTTTGCTACCATTGCCCCGCTGTTGGGGTTGCTTGGTACCGTGCTTGGGATGATCGAGACTTTCGATACTATTGCCCTGTTTGGGACTGGCGACCCCAAGCTCATGTCGAGCGGTATTTCGCTGGCGCTGGTAACCACCGAGCAAGGGCTGACGGTCGCCATCCCTTTGCTTCTCGCCCACGGCTTTTTGCGCGGCCGTAGCGAGCGTGTGGCTGCGCTGGTGACCGAAGAAGGGGCGGAGTTGTTTGAGCAATATAGCCTTGAGAAAAACCATGCTTGATGCGCTGGGGGAGCTGTTTTACCGCGGCGGGCCATCGATGTGGGCAATTTTAGCTGCCTCGGTAGGCTTATGGTACTTAGCGCTGGTATGCCTGATGTCCCTGAGGTGGAAGGTACCGGGCTTAGTCGCAGAAGCGGTTGCGATTTGGCAGCGTCGGAGGCGCTTTAAAATGGCGGCCGAGTTTCGGCGCGAGGCGCTGCTTCAGGTAGCAGCTTGCTACCTGAAGCAGGGCGTGATCGTGCTCGAAGCCTTAGTCCAAATCCTGCCGCTTTTAGGTCTACTCGGTACCGTGTTGGGGATGATCAAGGTGTTCGACGTGCTGGCGGTATTTGGCATCGGCAATGCCCGCGCCATGGCAGCTGGCATCTCTGAGGCTTTGATCACGACGTTGGCGGGTCTGGTGACCTCGCTGGTCGGGCTTTACCTTGTCAGTCACTTGAAGGGACAGATTCAGGCGACATTGAGCCGTTTGGCATTGAAATTGAGCTAAATGTATCGCCCACGCCGATCGTCTCCGCCTGAGCTGCCGCAGATCAACATCGCGCCGCTGATCGATATGGTGTTTCTGCTGCTCATCTTCTTTGCCGTCAATGCCTCCTTTGTCAAAGAGGCAGGAGTCGAGGTCGAGCGACCGGCGGCCAAGACGGCGGTGGTGCAGGCCCATGCGACGTTATTTGTGGCAGTGGACGCTACAGGCCAGGTCTGGCTGGAAAAAAAGCCGATCGACATACGTTCGGTACAGGCCCATGTGGCGCGTCTGCATGCAGAAAGCCCCAAGTCAGGCGTAGTCATTTTAGCTGACCAAAAAGCGCCTGCTGGGGTAGTCCTAGAAGTCTTGGATGGCGTGCGTTTGGCTGGTGTTGAACGCGTAGCGGTGGCGGCGACGATTAAACCGTGAGAGCTTGCGCATTTGGCCTTGCCCTGCTAGTTAACCTGATGCTGTTTTGGTTCATGGCCGGTTTGCTCGCGCACCGGCAGACCCCAACGCACCGGATCATCCACGCTCATCCCATCGAGTTTGTGAGGCTGCCGGAACAGGCGCAGCCTGAACCGCTGCCTAGGACCCGCCCGCCGCCTCCGCCACCCCAATCCGCCAAGCTCGCTCCTGCTTTGCCGCAAGCGGTGTACGGCAATGTCCGCGAGCTGCCTATACCAGAACTGGCGCTGAAAATCGAGGCGCCTTTGGCAGCTTCGGTGAAGATCCAGGCGCCGGCGCTGCCTAGTCTGTTGGTAGAAGGAGAGCCTGCCCCGACCCCAGCGCCGCCTCAGATACCGACTGTCTCCCCAAGCTATATTTCAGCCTCGGAACTGACCGCTCTGGTGCGCATTCCACCGCTTTATCCACCTGAAGCCCGAAGCCGTAGGATCGAGGGCAGGGTGGTGGTGGAGTTTACCGTCACTGAGCGCGGCGAGGTGGATGGTCCAGTCATCGTTGAATCGCATCCGCCGGGAGTGTTCGATCAGGCAGTGCTAAACAGCGTGCGCCGGTGGCGTTTCAAACCCAAGGAGCAAGATGGCAAGCCGGTGGCAGTGCGCGCTCGCCAGCCGCTGGAATTCAAGTTACGCCCATGAGAGGTTGGCTGCTGATTTGGCTGCTAGTTGCAGTCTCTGCCACGGCGGTAGAACGCGTCTCACCGGAGGGATTGACTGCCCTCAAAGCTGCCAAAGAACAGCTTGACGCCAATCATCCCGCTTCCGCTTTGAAACTGCTGGAGGCCATACGCGCAAAGGCTAAGTCGGGTGCTGAGCAAGCGCTGATCGCAGCTTATTCGGCCTATGCCTATCTGGCGTTAGGGCGCGCTTTCGAAGCGGCAGAGGCAGCGCAGACAGCGCTCGAGGCGGTCAGCCTTCCTGAGGCGCTACGCCCTGAGCTGCTGATCGTACTGGGACAGGCGCAGCTGCAGCGCGCGCGCTTTCAGGAAGCCGCCGTAGCGTTTGAGCAAGCGCTCGCCGCCGGCAAGGCAGCCCCTGAGGTGTATTATCTAGCCGCTTACGCGCGCTATCGCCTACGTCAATTCGAGCGTGCCATCGCTTGGCTCAACCAAGCATTGGCTGGCTCGAAGCAGCCAGATGAGTGGTACCAGCTGCTGCTTGCCTGTTACGTCGAAAGCCGCAAGTTTCAGGAAGCCACCCAGACCTTGGCGAAGCTTGTGGAACGCGATCCGGATAATCACGACCTTTGGCAGCAATGGTTGGCGCTTGCGCTCGCTGCCAAAAACCCGCAGCAAGCTTTGGCCGCGACGGTCCTCGCCTGGCATGCGGGCAAGCTTGCCCCCGATCGATTCTTGGATCTGGCGCGCCTGTATGCAGCCGCTGGCTTACCGGAAAAAGCGGCGCGCCTCATCGCCGCCTGGCGCAAACAAGGTATATTACCGGAGACGCTCGATGCCTTGCGCCTGGAAGCCGATCTTTGGTTGCTGGCGCGCGAACGGCAAGCTGCTTTGCCAGTGCTTGAACAAATCGCGCACAAAAGCGGCCAAGGGAGCGACTGGCTGGCAGCGATGCGCGTTGCGGCCGAGCTTGAAGCTTGGCCAAAGACGGTTCAGCTTGCCCAGCGGGCGCTTGCCTCGAAGCTGGCAAATCCAGCTGAAGCAGAACTGTGGCTGGGAATTGCCGCCTATCACCTGCAGGACACTCAGACCGCTGAGGCCGCGTTAAGCCGCGTCCAAGACTCTCGCCGCCTGGGTTCCTACGCTCGCCACTGGTTAGGGTGCTTGAACACTAGGCGGCAGCGCCCCTGTCGCTAAGCTTGTACGGCATTTGCCGCATCCTCCTAAGGCATTTGTCCCAGTCGGCAATCGGCTGGCTCAAATAAACCATGGTTCTGCTCGAAGCTTTCATTGGCATATAAGTTGTACAGCAAATAAAGCATCCTATTCGATTCTAAGGAGTATTTATGCCTAATTCTCGTAAGGTTTGGTTTCTATTCATTCTTAGCCTGGTTCTGGTTGAGGCGCACGCTGGGGGACGCTATCAAAATCCACCGGACAACCTCGATCAAGTGATCGCCTCGGCAGCGAAGGCGCAAGACTTACTCAGCCAGGGCCAAAGGGCAGAAGCGCTGGCTGCGGCGCAAGAGGCCTTAAAGCTTGCCAAGGAGTCCAACGAGATCAAGACGACTGCGCCGATGCAGCGAGCGACTGGCCAGTTGCGGATGATTGTTGGCAAGCTCAAGCGCGGCGAGACTTCTCAGGCGGCGGATCAGCTTGGCGCAATCATCAGGTATCTAGATGAAGTGGCTAAATCCTACCAATAGTTTCAGAAAGGAGCTCTATAGCTTGGCCTTTCTGGTAATTCCCTTGGCCTTAGCCGACGAGGTAGCGCTGGAGAAGATGGAAATCGTCAGCCGCGGTAATAACCTTCTAGGTTTGACTCAATCGGCTTCACAAGGGGTAGTAGGGCGGCCAGAGTTTGAGCTGCGCCCTTGGCTTCGAATCGCCGAGCTGGTCGAAGTCGTACCTGGTATGCTCGCTACCCAGCACAGCGGTGACGGCAAAGCCAACCAGTATTTCTTGCGCGGTTTTAACCTCGACCACGGCACCGACTTTGCCGCTTTCCTCGATGGGGTGCCGTTAAATCTCCCCACCCACAGTCATGGCCAGGGATATTTGGATTTGAACCTGATCATCCCAGAGCTGATCGACTATGTGGAATTCGGCAAAGGTCCTTACTATGCCGACGTGGGAGACTTTTCCTCGGCTGGATACGCACGCTTTCACACCGCCAGCAGGCTGCCCAGAGGATTGGTCCGGCAAACTTTCGGCAGCGATAAATACTTTCGCAGCGTTGCTGCCGACTCCTTTGCGCTGGGCCAAGGGGATGTGCTCCTCGGCGGGGAGGCAGCGTTTTACGATGGCCCTTGGCGGGAGCCGATGGACCAAAGGAGTTTCAAGGGGCTAGTGAAATACACTGTAGCGGGGACAGGGCGTGGCGCCAGTTTAAGCGTGAATGCTTACTACAGCGATTGGACTGCCACCGATCAGATCCCCGAACGCGCTGTCCGCCAAAATCTGATCCCGCTGTATGGCAGCTTAGATCCTACCGACGGCGGCCAAGTACACCGCTTTGGCCTGACCTTCAACGGCTGGAATGACTCCCGCTTAGGTCAGACTCGGATGACCCTCTATAGCTATTATTCAGATTTACGCCTGTACTCTAATTTTACTTTCTTTCTCGACGACCCGATTCGTGGCGACCAGCTTCTGCAGAAAGACCGCCGGGCGGTATTCGGCGGGGCGTTGGACCATCACTGGCATCTTTCCACCTTCGGCGTGGACCACGGATTCAAGCTCGGAGCGCAGCTGCGCCACGATTTTATCCCTAAAATCGCATTATACCACACGCAACGCCGCCGGATCCTAGAAACTACTCGCATCGACCGCGTGCATGAGACCGCCATCGGCACCTACCTCCTCGCCGAAAGCCGCTGGCACGAAAAGGTACGCACCGTGCTGGGCTTGCGCGGGGATGTGTTTTTATTCGACGTCAAAAATCGAAGTCTACCGGAAAACTCAGGCTCAGTCTCAGATTCCAAGGTTAGCCCTAAGTTTGCAGTGATTTTGGGGCCTTGGTACGACACCGAGCTGTATTTCAATTATGGCTTCGGTTACCACAGTAACGACGCGCGCGGTACCGTCACCCGCCTAGATCCAAAAACCCTAGAGCCAGTTCAACCGGTCGATCCCTTGGTGCGCTCGCGCGGCTTCGAAGCTGGGGTTCGCACTTATTGGCTGCCGGGATTGAGTTCGACCTTGGCATTGTGGCAACTGCGGCTGGATTCGGAGCTGGTATTTGTAGGCGATGCTGGCACCACCGAACCGAGCGGGGAGAGCAAGCGTTACGGGATCGAGCTGAGCAACTACTATAAGCCGCTTGACTGGTTGACTTTGGATTTGGATATCGCCTTAACGCGTGCAAGGTTCCTAAACGCTGGTACCTCTGCTAACCACATTCCCAACTCGGTCGGGCGGGTGATCACTGCCGGTATCGCGGTCGATCACCCTTCCGGCGCGTTTGGCGCAGTCAGGGTACGCCACTTCGGCGCTGTGCCGTTGATCGAGAGCGGTACCCGCGAAGCGGGCAGCACTACTTTGTTGAACTTAGGGATAGGTTGGCGCTGGCGTGACGTTTTTCAGGTTTTGCTCGACATCCTTAACCTTAACAATAGCCGTGATCCTGACATCGCTTATTTTTATCCCACGCGCTTGCCGGGCGAGCCGGCCGAAGGGGTGGAAGATCGCTTGATCCATCCCGTATTCTCGCGCCAATTTCGCGGAACCGTGCAGGTATTTTTCTGACAATGCGAAGATTGACCCCATCCCAGCAATTGCCTATCGCGATAGCCTGGATGCTGCTCAGTTGTCTACCTATTCAGGTTAATGCGCATGCCATTCTAGTTGCCTCTAATCCGACCCATGAAGCCAAGCTCCAAACTGCGCCGGAGAGCATCGAGCTGCGCTTCGACTCTCCAGTAGGGAAACGTTACCTCGCTTTGGCAGTGGTCGACTCAATGCATCGCCGGGTAGATACCGGAAACGCTTCCCGCGATCTGATTGACCAAAGTATCGTGCGGGTCAGTCTCAAACATCCGTTGTCGCCAGGGGAATACCTAGTGCGCTACCGCGTTCAGTCGGCTGATGGCCATATCGTCACCGGTGGCTATCGATTTACCGTCGTAGGAGAAAGGCGTGAAACGGAATCTAAGTCGGTTTGGGATCGCTTGGTTGATCTGTTTACTGCTCGCTAAAGCGTATGCCAAGCCCTCGCCGTCAGAGGACGAGTGCCTGATCAGCACCGATTTTCACATCGTCCACTTTAGCGCTTTTCAACCGGGAGCTTCCCAGCAGGGTAACCGATTTAAGCGCTATTGCCAACAGCTGCCGCGTGTGGCTTTGAGCTATTTCGGCATCGATTTCCTCGATCGCGATGTGCGCCAGCTGCCGGTTGCCTTGGCGGTAGTCGAAGAGAACAGCCAAGGCAAACCTGTGCGCACGTTAACGGAGATTGCCCCTAAAATTTACTCGCAAGGGGTAGCCAGCCTGCAGGTAAACTTCGACCGGCCTGGACACTACGCGGTACTGGTCCGCTTCCAAGGCGAAGAGATGGCCGATGAGCTACGCATTCCGCTGACTGTGGCTAGTATCTCCAGGCCGTGGTGGCCGATCGTTGTGGGTGGGACTTTTGCTGGGCTTGGCTTAGGGCTAAGTCTATACGCTTGGCGGCGCAAGCGATGAAGACTGATAAACTGCGCTGCTTACATACCCTGCTAGCACTGGGGTTAGGGGGATGGCTAGGGGTGTGGTTGTTAGCCGGCAACCTCTTGCTCTGGCAGGAGGTATGGCAGCAGCCCAAAGCCCCTTCAGCGCAGGCCGGTAAACTTGCTCCTTTGGCTAGCCTATTAGCTGCAGCGCGCCATCGTCACCCTGAGCCTGGCAGCTGGCGGTTTAAGTTGCCTAATTGTCCAGGTGAGCCAGTACAGGCGATTTTTCTCGCGGACGATCTATTCGCCGAGGCTGAACCGAAGGTGATATGGCTTGATGCATATACTGCTGAGGTCATCGGCGAAACCACAGCTAAGACATTGTTTTGGCAAGCGCTATATCGTTTTCACACTAGCTTTTTATTAGGCGACCGCAGGCGGTCTGTTCTGATCGCTTGCGGGTTGATTCTAGCCTGCCTGCTAGGAAGCGGCCTGGCGCTTTGGCGACCGGCGAGATTGAACTTTTCCTTGAGGACGTGCCATCGAACGCTAGGATTGGCTATTGTCCCACCGCTTTTTATCAGCCTGATCTCCGGCCTGCTGTTGAGTTTGCCGACCGGGTGGTTGAGTGCTGCACTTGCGCCAGACCAGATCTATGGTTTGAGATCGCGCCTATCTCCTCTTACCCCAGAAGCGGTCATCGCGCAGGTACATGCTCGTTTCCCAAGTTATGAGCTACGCGCCATCAGTGTGCCGCAACATGCGGATGAACCTTGGGAGTTGGCAGTCCACCAGCCTGGATCTTGGGATATAGAGGCTGCGTGGCTGCGCTTTTCTTTCTATCCCGATGGGCGTTTGGAAGCGCGCAGGGCTAGTATGCGCGAATGGGTTTACGCTTTGCATACTGGCCAAGTGATTGGGATTGCAGGTCGAGGGTTATTAACTTTGGGAGGGGTAGGATTTGCCTTTCAGCTTATCTTCGGCATTTTGATATGGCAAAGAGCGCATTTTGCGCTTGCGCACGCTCGAGGCCATAAACAAAAGGCAACCGGAGACTGAAGTTGCCAAAACCGCCAACGAAGCCGCCCGCAACTAGGGGTTGTTGATGTCGCCGCATCCTTGAAAATCCAAGGTATGGGGCATCCAGAGGAAATCGAATACCCGTCGGCCAGCGTGGTGGATGGCGCTAATCTCAGCGCGCCCAGCCGCCACATACACCATCAACTGCCCAGGATGGGCAAAGCGAATCGCCTAAACGGGTAAAGGCTGACCTCCGTGCTCGTGGCCAGCTGGGAATTAGCGTAAATATTCAACTGCCTCGACTTTCGCGCTAGCCTGCAGGCCCTGCGCGCTTGGGTACGATTCAGGGGTGGAAGCCGGTTTCCCTGCGGTAGGTAAAAGCACGTATTGGATGCGCCCTTCGGGCGTATGCAAGCGTACCCGTACGACTGTTTGTTCCAGTAAAGGCAAAAGCTCCGCTCGACCGTCGCACCTTGCATCGGGGAAGCCGCCAGTTGCGCCCAATCAACCGCTTGCGGAGGCGGCAAAGGACGCCTGAACGTCTTGCTGCGAATCCATGCAAGAAGTTATATCCCTAGGATCAAAGCCACCGCGATCAAAAGTCATACACTATCGTCATATAGAGGTTCCGCCCCGGATTAGGCAGGCGTGCACCTACCGGCAAGTCGCGCACGTTGACGACGCGGTTTAAGCCGTTTAGGTGATCGCGGTGTTCGTTGTCGAACAGGTTGTCCACGCCGAAAGCGACTTTTAAGCCTTCGACGTATTTGTACGTAGGGTTGTACTCAAGGCGTAGGTTGACCACGCTCCAGTCTGAAGTTTTACGTTCCTTGTTGAACTCAGCCACCTTGTCCTGGCGCAGGGCGCCGACGATCTCCGCCGCAAAGGCAAAGTCCCACCACGAAACTGTTCCGCGCAAACGGCCATTGAGAGGGGCGATACGGTAGAGATTGTCGTTTTTGCCGCTTAGTTGTTGACCGCGGGTGTGGTTCATGATCCCATCGAGGCGGAAGTGCTCGCCCACCGCCACTCCGGCGCGAATGTCGGTACCGTAAAGTTGCGCATCGATATTCGTCCATTGCAGCACGCAGTCTGAAGCATCGTTGTCGCCAGGGGAAGGGTCGTTAGGGCAAGTGCGGCCGGGTACTAAAGCGTTAGCAGCGGCGATGACCAGCGGATCAGTTGGGCGCTGGCCTTGGATATAGTCGTTGACGTAGCGGTAAAAGCCGCGCGGCTCAAAATACAGATCGTGGAGGAAGCTACCTACATGGGGTAGGCGAAAATCGAAGCCGGCAACTGCTTCGTAGGACTTTTCGCTGTCTAGGCCGAGGGTGCCCATATAGACGCGTCCGTCGGCCAAACCTCCGGTGGCTTCGAATGGCGCCCACAGATAGCGCTGCTGGTAAGTGGGTGCTTGGGTTTTGCGCGCCAGCCCTAATACCAGATCGAGCGACTCATCGAGCGCATAGCGGAAATTCATCGCGATGTCGACGTCGTGCTGGTCCTGGCGGCGCTCGGCGGCGTTGAAGCGGTCGCGCAGGGTAGCCACCGGTCCCTGCGGCATCATCCGCGCTGGGGTAGCATCGACTTTCCCAGCGTCCATGTAGGTGAAACGGTAGCGCACGCCTAAGTTGGCAGTTAAACGATCCATAGGCTCTCCTTGCCATTCGAAGAAGGTGCTATAGCGGTTACGGTTGATATCTTCGAAGTTGGTAAAGAAAAACGCTGGATTGTTGGGGTTGCGCACAGTGGCATTCTGAAGGAACAGATCGCCGTCAAAGCCAACTTGTAGGCTACCAGGACCGATGGCGGGTACGGTGAGCACCAGCTTGTAACCGCCGGTTTCGATTGCAGTTTCGGCTTCGCGCCAGCGCTGCCGATCGGCAGGAGCCGGGCGCAGGGTGAAATTGTTCATCGCATGGTTGGCGTTTTGATAAAACGTTATCGCGGCAAGCTTCCAACCCGACCCTAGGTCCCATTCATAATTACCGCGATAGATCTGCATTCGATCCCAGATAATGTCCATCGGTAGAGCCGGGGTGCCGGTATGGCCAATGTCTTTTTTATCATAAGTAAACCCAAACTCATGGCCGGCATAACGGGCACCAAACCCGAGTTCATAGGTCTCACGCCGATACTCGCTTGGGTTGACCCGGCGCGTGCGGTCAAAGCGGTAATCGCGCCCGTCTTCGACGCTGCCGGCAAAGTGGGCGCGCAAGTGTTGATTGGCCATGCCGATGAGACCGGCGCCGAAATAACCGTTGCTGACGCTATGGTAGCCAGACGTGGCAAAACCTTGCAGGCTAAAGCGCTCCTCGTCGGTGAACTCGCTTTGACGCGATTCCATCAAGATCGTGCCGCCTAAAGTCTCAAGCCCGGTACTCACCGGAGTCACTTCGCGGTAGATAGTGACCGAGCGAAATAATGCCGAAGGGAGATGGCTAGCCGGGTCGTCCATGGCGTTGGTACAAGCCGGCTTTAAAGCCATCTGGTTAGTGAGCAGATTGATGCGCTCGCCGTAGAGGCCGCGAAACTGGGCGATGCTGGTCAAGGGACCGTTGCGGTTGACGTTCCCGCCGGGAATATGCTTTAGGAAGTTGGCTGCATCCAGCGAACCGATAGTACCAGGCTGCAGGCTAACCGTCCCTGGCTGCATGATGTCGCCCTCGACGATCAAGGTCGGCAGCTGTTCGTATTGGGCCAGCGCGGGAAACGGTAGTGCTGTCAGGGCAATCCACAGAGGTAAACGTTTGGGCATATCTCTTCTTAGTTCGGTAGTTATCATCCCCTAGATCCCCTAGCATGTTCTATGCCTGAATTAGGCGGCTATCTGCTCAGGTATAGATGCGGCGATGAATGTGAAAGGTGCGGCATAAGCCGCAATCTGCGGGAAATCGCGCAGTTTAGGCCGTGTTTACGATCTCTGGTTGGATGCTAGAATTTAACCTTTGAACCGA
This sequence comes from uncultured Methylococcales bacterium, assembly GCA_964546735.1. Taxonomy (GTDB): domain Bacteria; phylum Pseudomonadota; class Gammaproteobacteria; order Methylococcales; family Methylothermaceae; genus Methylohalobius. Next base: position 78,591 of record CAZJKH010000006.1, read on the forward strand.
TCGATGGCAGGCAGCCCAATGAGTGAAGAGAAACCCAGTTGTGATCTGTGTACTTTGCCGGTGGAGATCCCGGATTTTCGCCTGTGGACTAAAAACGGCATCAAACAGTTTTGTTGTGAAGGATGTCTTGGGATCTACCGCCTCCTGCATGAGGACGAGATCGCCGAAGAACCAAAATCGCCTGAACTTCTTCCTCCTCGCCCTTAAAGAGCAAGGATAATAGAAGTCCCAAAGAAAGCCGCTACCTAAAGGTAGCGGCGTCAGATGATTAGGCGGATTATTCGCCAGTTGCCGGCGGTTCAGCCGGTTGAGGTGCCGCCGGTTGTTCAGGCGTGGTTGGCTGAGCTGGTGCCTGTTCTTTTTGCTCCTCTTTTTTGCCGCAGGCGACAAGTCCCAAAGCTAGGCTCAAAACGAGAATCCAAGTCCAACGGCTTAGCATGATAAGCTCCTTTTCAGTTTGCGTAGATAGATAGTCTATATCCAATCTTAGTCCAAGGATAGACTGCGCAAATAGGCGCGTAAACCTTCGGCTACCTCTGGATGGCGTAAGCCATGGTCGATAGTGGCTTCGAGGTAGCCGAGCTTTGAGCCGCAGTCGTAGCGCTTGCCTTGCAGACGATAGGCGTAGACCAGTTCGTGCTCGAGGAGTTTAGCGATTGCATCGGTGAGCTGGATCTCGCCGCCGGCGCCGCGTTCGACCGTCTCAAGCAGGTCGAAAATGCGCGGGGTCAAAATGTAACGGCCTACCACGCCGAGATTGGAGGGAGCTTCCGCAGGTTTGGGTTTTTCGACAATCCTTTCGATCCTAGCAACCTGGCCGCTGATGTGCGAGACGGCGACGATGCCGTAGCTTTCGGTCGCTTCCGGGGGCACTTCTTCGACTGCGATCACCGAACGGCCGTGGGATTGATAAATCTCGACCATTTCCTTAAGACAACCGCCGTTCTCGATCAAATCATCGGCGAGCAAGACGGCGAAGGGTTCGTTGCCGACCACGGGTTTGGCACATAGAACCGCATGGCCAAGCCCTAAGGCTTCAGCCTGGCGGATATAGACGCACTTGACTCCAGGGGGAGGAATGCGGCGTACCAGTTCTAGCTTAGCGAGATTGCCGCGGTGTTGGAGTTCGGTTTCAAGTTCATAGGCTTTGTCAAAGTGATCGGCGATGGCGTTTTTGGTTCTACCGGTGACGAACACCATCAGCTCGATGCCTGCCGCGGCAGCTTCCTCGACCGCGTATTGGATGAGCGGTTTGTCTACGATCGGCAGCATCTCTTTGGGGCTAGCCTTGGTGGCAGGCAGAAAGCGGGTTCCAAGCCCAGCGACAGGAAAGACAGCCTTGTTAATTTTCACGGACCCACTCCCAGCGTTGTTCTTCTTCTGGAACCAAAGCAATTTTATTGCTTTTTTCTAAGTAATCTAGAATCTGGCGCGCACAGGTATCTAACGGATCCGTACCGGTATTGACCACGATCTCGGGATTTTCAGGCGCTTCGTAAGGGGAGGAGATCCCGGTAAAGTTTGGGATTTCCCCGCGTCTGGCTTTTTGGTACAGGCCCTTGGTGTCGCGCTGTTCGCACACTTCCAACGGGGCATTGCAGTAAACCTCGATAAAATCCCCAGGGGCAACTAACGAGCGCACCATTTGCCGGTCGCGCCGGAACGGGGAAATGAAAGCGGTCAAAGCGATGACGCCGGCGTCGATGAATAACTTGCTCATCTCGCCGATGCGGCGGATATTCTCGTGCCGATCTTCAGGGCTGAACCCCAAGTCAGCGCACAGCCCATGGCGGACGTTATCGCCGTCAAACACATAGGTGCGGCAGCCGCGCAGATACAAAAGCTCTTCGACTCGGTGGGCAAGGGTGGACTTGCCTGCCCCGGACAGCCCGGTGAACCACAGGATGAAGCTACGGTGGCCGTTGAGGCGTTCGCGGTCGCGGCGAGTTACAGTGGCATGGTGCCAGCGGATGTGTTTATTCATAACTCACAAATGAAAGAGGCGAGCATTAGCATGCCCGCCTCAAGGGAATTTGACAAGCGGTTATTTTTTCTCTTGGGTTTTGTTCGCCGGTGCCGGCGCAGTCCCAAAGACAATGTTGTCTTTGTTTTTCTCTAGGGTTTTAGGGCCGATCCCTTTGACCCGTTCGGCCACTTCGTTTAAGTCTTTAAACGGGCCGTTTTGGGTACGTTCGGTCACGATCGCTTCGGCTTTGACTTTACCGATCCCGTTTAAAGCCTCGGCGATCTCTTCGGCGCTGGCGGAATTCAGGTCGACGGCGGCCACAGCGCCCTGACAGAAAGCCAAAGCGGCGCCAAGCACGCTAAGCTTTAAACTTTTGCCCATACAACTACCTCCTTGATTAAATTGCAGGAACTTTAAATATAGATCCTGCGCATTGGGCTAACGTGTGATGTAGATCGCAACTTTAACCGGCCAAGGCAAGACGGGCCTTTAAGGCGGCGATCTCATCGCGCAGTCGGGCAGCCTCCTCGAACTCCAGCGCGCGCGCGTGGCGATACATTTGTTCTTCCAATTGCTTGATCAGTTTCGCAACTTCCTTAGGGGAGTTGAGTTTGAGCGCGTATTCCGCGGTTGACTCGGCAACTTTAGTTTTGGATTTTAAGCTGCGCCCCAATGGAATTTCCAAAATATCGTCCAGCGCACGGACAGCGCTTTTGGGGGTGATGCCGTACTGGGCATTGTAGGCGAGCTGTTTTTGGCGGCGGCGTTCGGTTTCATCGATTGCCTGCTGCATCGAAGCGGTGATTCGGTCGGCATATAGGATCACTTTGCCGTTGACGTGGCGAGCGGCGCGGCCGATGGTCTGGATCAACGAGACCGTAGACCGCAGAAAGCCTTCTTTGTCAGCATCTAGGATTGCCACTAACGAGACTTCTGGCAGGTCCAGACCTTCGCGCAGCAGGTTGATACCTACCAATACGTCGAATACCCCCTTGCGCAAGTCCTGGATGATCTCAACCCGCTCGACGGTGTCGATATCGGAGTGCAGATAGCGCACTTTGACCCCGTGTTCGTCCAAGTAGTCGGTAAGATCCTCCGCCATGCGCTTGGTCAGGGTAGTGACCAAAACACGCTCGTTGCGCGCTGCTCTGAGTGTGATTTCCGACAATAGGTCATCCACTTGGGTAAGCGCGGGACGCACTTCTAGCTCTGGATCGACTAGCCCGGTAGGCCGCACTACCTGCTCGACGATCACGCTTGAGTGCGCGCGCTCGTACGGCCCTGGGGTGGCGGAGACATAGATGCGCTGCGGGGCACGCGCCTCGAATTCTTCGAACCGCAACGGCCGGTTATCGAGCGCCGAAGGCAAGCGAAAACCGTAGTTTACCAAGGTTTCCTTGCGCGAGCGGTCGCCCCGATACATCGCTCTCAGCTGGGGAATAGTGACATGGCTTTCGTCGATAAAGACGATGGCGTCTTCGGGTAAGTAATCCAGCAAAGTCGGCGGTGGCTCACCCGGCGCGCGTCCGGAGAGGTGGCGCGAGTAGTTCTCGATCCCAGAGCAATATCCCACCTCAAGCATCATCTCTAAGTCGAAGCGGGTGCGCTGTTCAAGGCGCTGGGCTTCGACCAACTTGCCCTGACGGCGCAGCTCGGCGAGCCGTTGGCGCAGCTCGGCGCGGATCGAGTCGATGGCAGCGAGCAGCGTCTCGCGCGGGGTAACGTAATGCGTCTTGGGATAGATCGTATAGCGGGCGAGGTTAGAAATGGCTTCCCCGGTGAGCGGGTCGAACAGGCTCAAGCGTTCAATTTCGTCGTCAAACAGCTCGATGCGCAAGGCTTCTTTTTCCGACTCGGCCGGAAACACGTCGATCACCTCGCCGCGCACGCGGAAGGTGCCGCGCCGAAGCTCGGTCTCGTTGCGGGTATATTGTAGTTCAGCCAAGCGGCGCAGAATCTTGCGCTGATCGATCAGGTCCCCACGCCGAAGGTGCAAGACCATCTGAAAGTATGACGCTGGTTCGCCTAGCCCATAGATCGAAGAGACCGTTGCGACGATCACCGTATCGCGCCGCTCCAACAGCGCTTTAGTGGCCGACAGGCGCATTTGTTCGATGTGCTCGTTGAGCGAGGCGTCCTTTTCGATATAGGTGTCGGAGGCGGGAAGATAGGCCTCCGGTTGATAGTAGTCGTAGTAGGAGACGAAATACTCCACCGCATTTTCAGGAAAGAAGCTTTTCATCTCCCCATACAGCTGCGCCGCAAGCGTCTTATTAGGCGCTAGGATCAACGCCGGGCGTTGGACCTGCTCGATCACGTTGGCCATGGTAAAAGTCTTGCCAGAGCCAGTCACCCCCAGCAGGGTTTGGTGCAGTTCACCGCGGCGCAGCCCCTCGACTAATTGGCGGATCGCCTCCGGCTGGTCACCGGCAGGTTGAAACGAACTGTAGAGCTTGAATTTTTTGGCCGCGGATGGATTTGGAAGGCGCTTGGATTCGGTTATCATATTGGCCACTGGAATAATTTAAGCTTAAAGTTATGCCAATTGCCCTATCTGAACGCGTCAAGCGGATCAAACCTTCCCCTACCTTGGCGGTGAGCGCCAAGGCTTCGGCTTTGAAAGCCCAAGGCCGCAACGTCATCGACCTAGGCGTCGGGGAGCCGGATTTCGATACCCCAGAGCCGATCAAACAGGCGGCTATCGAGGCCATCCGTGCCGGGATGACCAAGTATACCCCGGTAGACGGCATCGTCGCTTTGAAACAGGCGGTGATCCATAAGTTCCGCCGCGACAACGGCTTGGAATACCAGCTCGACCAGATATTGATTTCCTGTGGGGGTAAACAAAGCTTTTATAACCTGGCTCAGGCGGTTCTAGACGAGGGGGATGAGGTGATCATTCCCGCGCCGTATTGGGTTTCTTACCCTGATATGGTCCTGTTGGCCGGCGCAACACCGGTATTTATTCAAGCTAGCCAGGCGCAAAACTTCAAGATCGCGCCGCAGCAACTTGAGGCAGCAATTAGCCCGAAGACCAAGTTGTTCGTGCTCAACAGTCCCTCCAATCCCACCGGCAAGGTCTACACCCGCCAGGAGCTTTTGGCCCTGGCCGAGGTATTGCGCGCGCATCCCCAAGTGGTGATCGCCAGCGATGATATGTACGAGCACATCCTCTGGGGAGAAGAGGGGTTCTGTAACCTTCTCAACGTCTGCCCTGAGCTCTACGAGCGCACCTTGGTGCTCAATGGAGTCTCCAAAGCGTATGCCATGACCGGCTGGCGGATCGGCTATGCAGCCGGACCGAAGGAAGTGATCGCGGCGATGAAGAACATCCAATCGCAAAGCACTTCCAATCCCACTTCGATCTCGCAAGCAGCGGCGGTAGCGGCTTTGGAGGGCGATCAAAGCTGCATCCAGCCGATGGTTCAAGCGTTCAAGCAGCGCCACGACTTTATGGTCGAGGCGTTGAACCGGATTTCCGGCATCGCGTGCCTGCCGGCCGACGGGGCGTTTTATCTCTTTCCTAAAGTCACCGGTCTGATCGAACGTCTAGGGCTCAAAGACGATCTGGAACTTGCTGAATACTTGCTCGAGCGAGCTGAGCTTGCGCTGGTGCCGGGATCGGCTTTCGGTGCCCCAGGCCATCTGCGCTTTTCCATCGCTACCGGCCTAGACAACCTAAAAGAGGCGGTCGCTAGGCTCCAGGCGATATAAGCCACCATGTAGGTTAAGGCTTGCGCTGCCTAGCGCGCAAAACCGTGCCTGCTTGCGTTTTGGCTGCGCTAAAAATCGCTTTAACTCCGGCTGGGGTTCTGACGTCCGTATTTGCGGTTGCCCATGCCTCCGCGGCCTTGTGGCATCACCTACTTCCTAAGTAATTCCGGATCGGTTTGCCAAAACGGTCGCCCCACCAGAGGGGCAATCGATTGGACCGGGCGCTTGGCCACTTCGGTCAGCCAACTTGCCGGAATGGCGTAAAAAGCCGGCGGAGTTCGAGTGCGCATAAAGGTCGCAAGCCCCACCAGCTCGCCTTGCTGATTGAATACCCCCCGCCGCTAAAGCCGTGCATGAAACCGGCTTCGAGCTCGAAGAGCTGGTCGCCGCGGTAAGGATGCAGGCGCTTGATGTGGGTTTTGGTCACGCTCAGGCCAATCGCGCCTGGATAGCCGTACAAGTATACCGGATTACCTGTCACAGCTTGGCCAAGCTTGACCGGGATGAGTTTAGCGGCAATCTGGAGCAACACAGATCGAGTTCTGGCGCAGCTCTTTGGGCAAGCACGGCGTGGCGCACAGCGCCTTGAAACAAAGCAATCTCATGGGCTTTCCGGGTGATGTGGCAATTGGTCGCTACCTAGTTTTCGCTCACTGCCACGCCGGAGCCTAAGGCTACCCGATGGGCATCGCCATAGGCTATGACTTTGACCACGCTGCGCGCAAGCGCGGGATCAATCTCCTCGCCCGCTGCCGGCAACGTAAGACCCGTCAACAGCAAGCCAAACAGAAAACGCATGCAGCGTCTGCCACTTAAGTTTCTTTTGGCCTTTGTTTTGCTTTAGCCAAGATAGAGCAAATTTTTTAGTTTCGCAAGCGATGCACAGGCATTGGTTAGAGTTATGGCTGTGGTATGCGGTCGTGTTCTTGACCGGGGCAGCGGTGATGATGTTGGAAATCCTAGGAACTAGGGTGCTGGCGCCGTTTTACGGCACTAGCCTCATCGTGTGGGCGGCGCTGATGAGCGTGACCTTGCTGGCGCTGGCGGCAGGCTATTTCTTGGGTGGCCTGCTCGCCAGCCGCAGGCATTTAAGTTTATCCCACGTGCTGGCGCTGGCGGCTTTGACGACCGCCCTGATCCCGATTTTGGCCCGACCGCTGCTGAGGTTTACCGATCCTTTAGGGCTACGCTTGGGGGCCCTCGTCTGCGCTTTTGGACTGTTTGCCGCGCCGCTGACCTTGCTGGCTATGACTGGACCTTGGGTGATTCACTGGAGCTGCGTGCGCAGTGAGCGCGCTGGGGTGGTATCTGGGACGGTGTATGCGCTAAGTACGCTAGGCAGCGTGGTCGGGACGTTGGGCTTGAGCTTTTATCTGTTGCCAGCGTTAGGATCGCGCGCTATCTTAGCGTGGGTGAGCACAGTACTGGCAGGACTTGCAGTATTGGTGGCGCTTAGGGAAAATCAGCGGCTAGCTTGGTGGATAGGGATAGTTACCGCCAGCATAGTAGCCGCTTCTTGGGCGGTAGACTTTACCCGCGTCCCGCGCCTGTTTGTGCGCGAGAGCCTCTATGGCCGCATTGCGGTCGTGGATGATTCAAGCTACCGAGCGCGTTGGTTGCTCGCCGATGCCTCTATCATCGGCGGCCTAGACTTAAACCGCCGCCACAGCCTGCTGGCCTATCAGCAACTGGTAGAACAGGCGCTGTCGGTACATCCTCAAGCTAAAACCGTGTTGTTGATTGGCCTAGGGGCTGGTACCTTGGTCGAGCGCTTTACACGACGCGGGCTTAAGGTAGATGTGATCGAGATCGACCCGGCCGTGGCCGAAGCTGCTAGGCGTTACTTTGGCTTTCGCCCACCAGGCAAATTTTGGATCGCGGATGCCAGAACTCAGGTGCGGCAAATCCCACACCGTTACGATCTGATCGTCCACGATTGTTTCACCGGTGGCAGCGAGCCAACGCATCTTTTGACCCGCGAGGCATGGCTAGATGTGCGCGCCCGCCTGCACCCAGGCGGAGTGGTCATGGTTAACTTCGTCGGCTTTCGGGAGGGCTCAGGGCGTAAAGCGCTGGATGCGGTCTGGCATACGCTAGCTTTGGTGTTTTCGCAGGTGGTAGTGCTCGCTGCCGAGCCAAGCGCCAACTTTACCGACTTTTTGCTGTTAGCTGCTGACCGGCAGTTGTCTTTGGAGGCGCTTGCCCGCTATCAACTGGATGACCTCAAGCTGGCGTTAACCTTAACCGACGATTACAATCCTTTAGAGTACTTGCAACTTGCCAAGGTCAAAGCCTACCGCCAGGCGCTGTTTTCTCAAGTAGGCAAAGGGCTGTTTCTGGATTGAGGCATTTGCCACAGCCGCTGCGGTAAATCCCGCAGTTTCTTTTAGCTCACTGAGCTAAGTAATTGAAATAAATAGTGGTACGTGTTTTGCAAAATTTCACTTCGCTTGAAACTATAAAGAATGAGGACAGCTATGAAACTTATGAAGCTGACTGCCCAAGCCCTGCTTGCAACCGCCGCGTTAGGCCTGGCGGATGGAGCCCTGGCCCACACTCGTCTGTCCCCAGCCACTGCTGAGGAAAATACCGCCACTCATGCCACGTACACTACCCAAGCCAACATCACCCACGGCTGTGGGGAAAACGCGGTCATCGGCCACATCCTGTTCATGCCCGACCAGACCGACTCTATCGTCGAGACTTCCACAGACAGCGGTTCAACCTGGACCTCCTACAACGGACCAGTCTCGGATTTCATCGATGCCGGCGGCTTCATCCGGGTGATCAAAAACCGCGACACCTTTGACATGCAAGAGCTGATCCGCGATGCGGTCGGCAATCCCATCGGCTACTGGGCTGCTGGCGGAGACCTCCCGCCCCACGATTGGGTAGCCTCGATGCCGTTTCGCATCCAGGCAGTGAAGTTTAAGGCCGAAAGCTGTGCTAAAAGCATCACCTTGATCCCGGCCATCGCTGACGTCTGTCAGGTCACCAGCGCGGCAAATTTCAATTCCGAGGCAGTCGATTTCTGGGTGAAGGCGGTGCCAGGGGTCGACCCAAACAGCGTCGATGCCAAGTACTTCGGCGACTGCACGCACGCTTGCGACTCACCGGCGACCTTCAAGGTCACGCGCGGGGCGAGCAACCCTTTGCCAGCTAGCTGCGGAAGCGGGGTAGATGTGCGGATCTATCCGTCTATGCGCCAGCTGAAGGAGAACTTCAAAGTCCAGTGGAACGGCCAGCAGCTTTGGCCGGCGCCTTGATTGGCAGATTAAACAGGGGCAGGTATACTGCCCCTGCGTGTTTGTTGGCGGAGAAGATAGGATGAAACCCTTGTTGGTTGCCTTAGGACTAACTTGTGGTACCTTAAATGCGATGGCCCACGATGTCACCGGGATTCCCCTACCCTTTGCCGGCGGAGATAACTCTGATAACTCTCAAGCGACGGATATGGCGGATGTGATCTGCGGCGACGACGGCCACGGGCCGGCCGGTTTTCTGTTTGTCCAGGTGCGCGACGATAGCGGGCCGGTACCGGGCTTGATGGTCAATGCGCAGGTGATCAAAGGCAATCAAGCCGCTAGCGTCACCGATCCAATCTCTGGCGATGGCCAGTATAGCGAACCTATCGTGCTAGGTGGCGGCGACGGCGTTTATCGGATACTAGTCGACAAGACCGGCCCAGGCCAAAGGATATTTTCGCTGATCTGGCATTGCATGACCCAGGACGGCCAGCACACCGGCACCGAAATCCAAGTCCGCCAAGTGCAGTGAGAGGGGTCTGGACGCTGATCTTAGCAGGCGGGATCGGGCTGGCGCAAGCAGCTGAGTTTCCCGACTGCCAGTTGGTGTCGCTGACAGGAGAAGCGCAGCGCTTGAGCCAGTTGCATGCTGGCAAGGTGTTGTATCTGGATTTCTGGGCGTCTTGGTGTTCGAGCTGCGCGCATGCGTTTCGGTTTTTGAACGAGCTGACCGAGAAGCTCAGCGATCAGGGACTTGTGGTAGCAGCCGTTAACTTGGACGAAGACCCGAAAGAGGCGCAAGCGTTCCTGGCGCGTTTTCCGGCTCAGTTTCCCGTGCTGCTCGATCCAAAGGGCGATTGCGCCCGCGCTTTCGAGGTCGCTGGGATGCCGGCGGCGTATCTGATCGACCGCCAGGGCAGGGTGCGCTATCGGCATCTTGGCTTTCGCGCTAGGGATGTAGAGATGCTTGAGCAGCAGGTCAACGCTATCTTAAGCGAATCGCCCGATTGACCATGCGTTACATTGCTCTGTCTCTTCTCTTGACCGGCTGCGTTCAGGTGGCCCCTTGGGAGCGCGGGCATCTGGCTAAACCGCAGATGGCGGTTGAGCCTTTCCCTGCTCAAAGCGCGATCTTAGAGCACGTTTACGAAAGCCGCGAGGCGGCAGGCAGCGTTAAAGGCGCAAGCTCAGGTTGCGGCTGTTACTAAAATCATGGTCAATCGCAGTCAGCCGCTGCTTGCCCTTACCTCCGCCGCGTTGCTGCTGCCGGGACTGGCAGCGGAAAACAACCAGGTGAGCTTGCAATACAGCCGCTATCAGGAGGGCAAGCGCGACTTATTTACCGTCAACAGCCAGTTTGACCCTCTCCAGGTCGATACCACCCGGTTTGCCGCCGATCTTAGCTTTCGCGATCGCTGGCGGTTGGGGTTTACCTATACTGAAGACGTCTGGTCAGGGGCGACCCCCATCGCGACTGCCCCGCTTGCAGCTCAACCCAATCGCCCCTTGCATGCTACCTCTGGCGCATCGCCGCTGCTTACGGGGCAGGTGGGTTTCGACGCCGACCTCAACCCGCTTTTTCAAGGCATGAAGGAGTCGCGCTCCGTCCACGTGCTTGCCCAAGCTTCGCCTGAGGTCCGGCGGGCGAGCGATTGGCGCTTAGGTTACGAGTGGGACGAGGCGGCGTTGGAGGCGCAAGGAGGGTTTTCCCTAGAGAACGACTATCGATCGGCGTATGGCGGGATAAGCGGGCGCTTTGACTTCAACCGCAAGCTGACGACCTTAAGCTATGGCTTTACCTACACCCATAGCGACATTCAGGCCACCTTAGACCATGACGCTTCCCCCTACCTCGTCAAGGACAGCTACCGCGCCAGCTTGCGCCAGCGGTTCAAAGGGGGGCTTGGGTTAGATCAACTCTTGGGCGAACGGCGCGATGTGGCTTTCAAGCTGGGGCTTAGCCAAATCCTAAGCCGCGACGATGTGCTCAGCCTGAACCTGGGCTATACCAAAAGCTTCGGGTTTTTAGAAAACCCGTACAAGGCGGTGACAGTGATCTTCATCGACCCAGCTCAGCTTGGTCACCAGGTGATCCTTGGCGATCGCCGAGCGCTTTTAGAGGAACGGCCAGCAGAGCGCAATCAAGGGGTGTTGGGGGTCAAGTGGGTGCATTGTCTAGCCCCATGGGAGGCAGCGTTGCATTTGGGTTACCAGTTTGCGCGCGACGATTGGGGAATCTCGGCGCATACCTTCGAGGCTCAGTGGATTCAACCTTTGGGCGGCGGCTGGACGATCGCACCTAGGATTCGCTATTACTCCCAGGATCAGGCCAGTTTCTATCGGCCGTATTTGCTTTCCTTGCAGCCGTTTGAGACGACTGCCAAGGACTCCTTAAGGCGGGAGATCTGGGTGGATCGAGAAGGGCGAGAATTTTTCTTCGACGGCCAAAACTTTTTCGACGCCGCAGGCAGTCCTGTGCCCCCACCTGAGGAAGCGGTGCCCAAGCGCATCCGCTTTGAGCGCAGCCGGTTGCCCAGACATTTTACCAGCGATCATCGTCTGTCCGGCTTTGGCACCCTAAGCGGAGGGATCATCTTGAGCAAGGCTTTCGCCAAAGGCGTGACCCTAGAGGCGGGGTTTGAGTATTACACCCACCGAGGTGCTTTGAAACTCGGCGGAGGTGGGGAAGATGCCTTTGCCGATTTTGACTCTTTCGTCGCTAACGCCGCTTTGAACGTCGAGCTTGATTCCTTGCAACTTTCTGGTCTGGAACACCACGCCCACCATCACGGCCTCCACGGCCATCACTTTTTCCCGGCCGGGCTGATGTACGCCCACATGATGCCTCAGGCCACTCCGTTCATGGTCGGCTATCGCTTGATGGATCAAAGCCAAAACGGAGATCTGCTCCACGGCACCCGCCGCGTCCAGGAAGAGGCGGTCGTGACCGGCGGCTGTGGCCCTAGGCAGTGCCGGTTTGCGCCAAGGAAGATGGAAATGAGCATGCACATGTTAGAACTGATGTGGGCGCCCAGCGATTGGCTGAATTTTATGCTCATGCCGCAGTTTATGGCGATGGAGATGGACATCGGCGAGCGCCTCGCTGGAAGCCCGCCGCTAAATCCAGCAGTGTTTGAGCACGGCGGCAAACACACCACCGGCGGCGTCGGCGATACCCTCATTGCTGCCTTGATCCGGCTGTGGCGGGCCCCAAGCCATCATCTGCATCTGGGCTTGGGCATCAGCGCGCCGACCGGCGATGTGCACCTTAAGATGCGGCGCATGCATCAGCAGGAGACGGGGCTGTTTCACTTCGACATGCAGTTGGGCAGCGGGACTTTCGACTTTATCCCCACCCTGACTTACACCGGCGAAGCCGGCCGCTGGTTTTGGGGCGGGCAACTGTTGGGTACCGTGCGCTTGGGAGAAAACGATGCCGGCTGGCGGCGCGGCCACGTAGCCCAGGTCAGCGCTTGGGGAGGATATAGTTTAACCTCCTGGCTAGGAGCTTCGGTGCGCGGGGTTTATACCTTCCAAGGAAAGATCACAGGCGATGTCGATGGTTTCAGCTTGCGCCTGGGTCCTATGGATTTCCCGCAAAACTCAGGCGGCAAGTTTTTCGATCTTGGGCTGGGCTTGAGCGCTACCGTGCCTTCTGGCACCTTTGCCGGCAATACCTTACGCTTTGAGTGGCTGCAGCCGGTGCTGGACGATTTTTACGGCTACCAGCTCGAGCGCGAAGGAGCGCTGACGTTTAGCTGGAGCTATGCCTTTTGAGGCGGCAGATATTGATACAGCCAAGTCTCCGTCAATACTCCTTGGTCATCCCTTAAGAAACACCGCATGTCTACTGGCTCTTGACCCTCTACGGCCAAGTCGAAGTTCAGTCGCCAATAAGGGGTACCGTGGACTGGCCGCGCCGCAGGTTCTAAGATTTGCCTGCGTGAGACCCAAATCACCGGCTCGACTTTGGCGGTCTTGGGGAGCGCGCTCAAGCGTCCACCGCTGAAATCGACTACGAATTTGCGCGCGGGAATTTGGTTTTTCCGCCCAGGGATGCCGCCTACCCCGGTGCGCGTGGCCACCACGCGTCCACCGTAGGAGGGAGGCTGGGGATCTTCGCCGAAGCTTAAGCGATACTGAAACTGATAGGCCTGGTTTGGAAGCAAGGGCTCTTTAGGATGCCAGAACGCCACGGCATTGTCGAAGGTTTCATCCGGGGCCGGCAGCTCGACTAATTGGACCTCGCCTTCGCCCCATTCGTGCAAGGGTTCAACCCAGGCAGAGGGACGTAGGTGATAATTGGCGCCATCGTCTTGGTAGTGGTCGAAGTTGCGATCGCGCTGGAGCAGGCCGAAACCTTTAGGATTGCGGTCCAAGTAAGCGTTGGTGCGCACTACCGGCGGGTTCAGCAGCGGACGCCAGATCCACTCGCCTGCGCCAGTCCAAATCGCCAGCCCGTCGGAATCGTGGATCTCAGGACGGAAATCATCAGCCACGCGGCGATCGTTCTCGCCGCATAGGAACATGGAAGTCAACGGAGCAATTCCGACCAGCTCCAGAAGTCGCCGCGGATAGAGGTTGGCCTGGATCTCCATCACGGTCGGCTCGCCGGGGGCAATCGCAAACCGGTAAGCGCCGCTTGTGCTTGGGCTGTCGAGCAAGGCGTAAACGATCAAAGTATTGGCGTCTTTGCCAGGCCGTTCTAAGTAGAACTCGCGAAACTCGGGAAATTCCTCCTCAAAGCCGGTGTTGATCGCCAGCCCGCGCGCGGACAAGCCGTATTGTTTACTTCCGCCTACTGCTCGGAAGTAGCTGGCGCCCAGAAAGGAAAACATATCGCGCTCGAAATCCGGCTGAAAACAGACACGAAACCCCGCATAGCCCAAATCGGGAACGCGCTTGGGTACGTTTAGTTTAGGGCCGAAGCTGAACCACGAGCTACGGTAGGGAATCGCTTTTGCTCGGCTTTCGACCACCTCAAACAGGCGCACCGGATGCTTGAAAAACAGGCCTAAGTGAAACAACTGGACTTGGAACGGTAACTCTTCTTTTCGCCAAAGCGCATACTCCGGACGAAAGCGGATCGATTGATAGGCATCCCAATCGATCCCTTCCAGCCAACTCGGCAGCACTGACGGGCTTGGCACAAACGGCTGGCGAGCCAGCTGGCGGGCTCGTTCTTTAAGCCATTCATAGCTAAACGCTTGGGTAGAGGCAGCGCGCTTGGCGCTTAAAGGCAATGCCGCTCCCCACGCGGCCAGCGCTAACACCCCTTTCAAAAAGCTTCTGCGCGTCAACATTGTCTTTGAGCTGTTATTATTATATTCCGCGCGCAATTTTAACCGAAATCCACGCGGTGCCAATCACCTGCGTTAAGCATCAGTTTCGGGCCATGGGCACGGCCTGTCAGGTGACGCTGTTTGCCTCACCTGCGCAAGGCCAGGCAGTTTTGGCGGCTATTCGCGCTGAGGTCGAGCGCCTGGAGCGGCGCTATTCACGCTATTTGCCCGATAGTTTCCTATCTGCAATCAACCGCGTCGCCGCGCAAGGCGGGCGCATCGAGGTCGATGCCGAGACCGCTAGCCTGCTCGATTACGCGGCTGCTTGTTACGAGCAGAGCGAAGGCCAGTTCGATATTACCTCGGGGATTTTGCGCCGCGCCTGGCGCTTCGAGACTGAGCAGGTGCCTAGCGCTGAGCAGATCCAGGCCCTGCGCGCCAAGATCGGTTGGCAGCAGGTCAGATGGTCTCCACCCGTGCTCGAATTTCCGACCCCAGGCATGGAGCTCGATTTCGGTGGGATCGTCAAGGAATACGCCGTCGATCGGGCAGCAGCTTTAGCGCGGGAGGCCGGGGTACAAAGCGGGGTGATCGATCTTGGGGGAGACCTCAAAATCCTCGGCCCGCGCCCCGACGGCAGCCCTTGGCGGGTAGGCATCCGCCATCCGCGCCGTGCAGGCCTGCTCACTACCTTGTTGATCGAACAAGGAGCGGTGGCCTCTAGCGGCGACTACGAACGCTGCCTGGTGATCGAGGGCCGCCGTTTTGGCCACATCCTAAATCCTAAGACCGGCTGGCCAGTGAGCTACCTGGCTTCGGTGACGGTCCTTGGCGAGCTGTGCGTGGTGGCAGGGTCGGCGGCCACGATCGCCATGCTCAAGGAAGAGAAAGGGCCTGGCTGGCTTCAAAGCCTAGGGCTTCCTCACCTGTGGGTGAGCGTTGCAGGGGAGATAGGCGGCTCGCTTTGGGGCGCTTAAAGCTTTCAATCAATGCCTGGCGGAGACGGCGTTTCTAGGTCTTTTTTAATCAGGGATAAGATGCTCGCAAAGGCCTGCAGCAGCACCCCCATGATCGCTAGGGCGAACCAACCGAGAACCACAAAGCCCCAGTGCAGCGGGGCGGCAAAGATTTCTTCCATGAACCAGAAAGTATGCCCCCATTCATTGAGACCCACGTTGGGCAGGATCGTAAATGGCCCGACCACCGACATCAGGTAAGGGATGGACCATCCCTTGACGAAGTAGGGCACCCGCGTCTTCGCATATAAAAACGCTCCTCCGCCGACCAGGATGAACATAGGATAAGAAAGATAAAAGACGACGATATGGCTAGGCGTGAAGTCGGTGTCGCGGATCACCGTCTGATGCCAGGTCGCGTCCTGCTCGGTGAAAAAGCTCAAGCCCCAAAATAAAGCCCAAGCGTAGGCAGCCAGCCAGATCAGGTGCGTTAGGTTGCGCTGCAACTCTTCGCGCGGGGAAAGCATCGCCAAACTGTGGCCCAGCTCCTTACTAAGGAGTTCCTTCAAGGCTTGGCCCTTGACTCTTTCTAGTACCGCCTCCCTTTCCAGGAAGTGCATCCAATATTCTTCCAAATGGCGATCTCTAGTCCTCCAAAGCCAACCCCACAGGAGCGCGGTTAGGGTGGCCTCTAGGGCAAGCTCCACATACAGGAAGTTCATCCAGTAGCGCTCAAACTCTGGAGCAAAGGCATCCAGTCCTGTCGACCAAGCATAAACTGCCTGATACCCGCGCGCCCCTAGATAAATTACTGTAAGGCCCAGAAGGGTCAGCACTAGATGCCTGACCTTGAACAGGGGCGATTCGCGAACCTCTGGTTGAGGTTGCGTGAGCATCGGCTACCTCGTAGATTGATCTATCTGCTTAGACAGACAGGGTGCAGAAAAAAATCCTGCGTTTATAACTAGATGACTTTTAAAATCACCAGGGAAATATCGTCGTGAAAGGATTGGCTTTGGCAGAAGGCTTTGAGTTCGGAGAGGATGGCGTCGATGATATGTTGCGGCGAGGCTTGAGCATGGGCTAGGAAAACCTCCCATAGGCGCGAGGTACCGAAGAATTCACCTGCTTGGTTTTGAGCTTCAGTGACTCCGTCGGTGTAGAGCAGCAATACATCTCCCGCGTCTAGAACCAGCTTTTTTTGTTCGAAAACTACGCCTCTTTTAACCCCTAGGATGAGCCCTTCGGCATCCAGTTCTAAGGGTTCACCTCGGTGCAGGAGCAGCGGACAGTTGTGGCCGGCATTAGCGTAGGCAAGCTCGCGGGTGGAGGGATGGTATTGGGCATAAAACATGGTAATGAACAAATCAGCTCGATTTAGGTCTTCAAACAGGATATCGTTCAACGCCGCAAGGGTTTCTGCCGCTTTGTTCGCCAAACCCGCTTTCTCCCTCAGCAGCCAGTGGGCCTCCAATTTCAGCGTGCTGCGCGTCGCAGCCATGATCATGGCTGCCCCGACCGAATGGCCGGAGACGTCGGCGATGACGATATCTATGCTGTCTTGGGTGCTGAAATAATCGAAATAATCTCCCCCGACGTGCGCAGCCGGCAGGCAAAAGCCGGCAAGCAGGACTCTATTGGCAGCAAGCGGAGCCGGGGGAAGCAAAGACAATTGAATTTGCCTGGCGATTTCCATTTCATGACGTTGCTCCTCCACACGCCGCAGTTCAGTGACGTCGGTCTGAATGCCTACGAAATGGGTCAGTTTCCCGCTCTCGTCCCGCACTGGGGAGATCAGTAGCTCGTTCCAGAACGGCGTACCGTCTTTGCGGTAATTTTTCAAGGTCAGGTGACAGTCGCGACCTTCTTTGAGGGCTTGTCGAATCGTCTCGATCGCTTCTGGATCAGTATCCGGACCCTGCAGAATACGGGGATTTTTCCCCAACAGCTCTTCTAAGGCGTATCCTGTGATTTTCACAAATGCCGGATTGGCATAGAGGATAGGGTAATTTGGCTGTAGGGCATCGGTGATGATGATGCCGACGCTGGAAGCTTCGATGGCGCGGTCTCGCAATCGCAGCGCATCCTCAAAGCGTTTGCGCTCGGTGATATCGTGGTCCACCCCGCGCCATTTGAGCACTTTGCCCTGATCGTCCAGGATCGGAGCGCCGCTGGATTCGGTGAAGACTTCGTGGCCGTCTTTGTGCTGGTAGCGGTTGACGAGGTTGCGAAAACCCTCTTTGCGCGCGATCATTTGGCGGGCGATTGGGGCGATGTGCTGGCGATCCTCTGGCGTAAACAATTCGTAGTAGTATTTGCCGAGGATCTCTTCCGGATAATACCCTAAGATCTCGGCCACGGCAGAACTGGAGTAAAGATACCGGCCTTCTGCGTCTTGTTCCCAGATCCACTCGCCGGCCAGGTCGGCGATTTGGCGGAACCTAGCCTCGCTTTCCCGCAGCGCCATCTCCGCCTGTTTGCTCTCGGTGATATCCTCGACCATGCCAATGGCAAACTGCAGTTCGCCCCGGATTCCATAGACCCCAGAGACGATTTTGCGCGCCCACATGATCGATCCGTCCCGCCGGAGGAAACGCTTTTCCAATTGGTAGTGAGTGTGTTTGCCTGCTACCAATGCTTTGAAAAGCTGAACGCTGAGCTGCTTGTCTTCTGGATGGGTGAGCTCAAACAGGGTTTTGCTATGCAGCTCAGCGCTTAAGTAGCCGAGCATCTGCGCCAGCGCCTGATTGCTCTCCCGCACCCTGCCATCCTTGTCCAGCAATGCCATGCCGATGCCTGCTCTTTCAAAGATCACGCGAAACCGAGCCTCGCTATCCCGCAAGGCCATTTCGGCCAACCTGCGCTCGGCGATCTCAGCTTCTAAGGTTTTTCCAGCAGCGACCAGTTCAGCACTCTGTTGCTCGGCTTTGCGTTCTAGCGCCCCGCAGGTTTGGCGCAGCGCCTCTATCGCCTCTTCATACCCTTTAAGCGCTGTTTGCAAGGGCAAGAATGCCCGCACAAGCTCGGCACTTGCATCCGCTGCCGATTTACCCGCGAGGAGCCTGGCCAGCGCCTGCTGATGAGCTGCTGCCAGGCTCAAGAGGCTGGCTGGTTTTTCTCCTGCCTGCCAGCCGACCTGGTAGGCGCGCTGCAAAGCTTCTTCTCCAGCTCCAGCTAAATAATCCTGAAGCGCTGCCTGATATTGCTTGTCCAGTTCCAATTCCATCCCTAGCGTACCCATTTTTTCATGATTACCGTCGTTCCCTGACCGGGTTTAGAGTAGATTTCAAATTCATCCATCAGCCGTTTGGCTCCGGATAGACCATAACCTTGTGCCATCGCAAGCTCGACATCGGCGATCCCAGGTCCCTGGTCGCGAGCGATGATCAATATTCCCAACGTACCGTCTCCCCTTTCCGTGGTGCTCAAAATGATTTCGCCTTTACCGGCATATTGCAGGATATTGAGCGCGATCTCCGAGATCGCCATGGCGATGAACATTTTCTCGACCGACCAGAAACCCAGCTTCTCGGCGAGCTCCCGCCCCAGTTTGCGGGCGGTTAGGATATCGGCTTCCGAGGCGATCGGTATGTGCACCTCATCTGCCGCTATTGTTTTTTCCTGGTTTGAGTCAGGCCAATCCATAAGTCAATTGGGCTACTGGTATGATCCCCATGTTCCTGAGGAAAATAGGAACAGGCAGCCTATCGCGAGAGCTGCTGCCTGCAACTCTCTGGTCAGTTCCTAAGCGCGTGGATCGGCGCTGGGATTCTCCCGCCGAAGCGGACGAAAACCTCGCCGCCTGAGCGCATGGGCATGACCGGCGCTGCCCCGAACAGCCCGCCGAATACCGCCTGCTCGCCCGGTTGTTTGCCCGGCACCGGAATCAGGCGGCAGGCAGTGGTTTTGTGGTTCATCACCCCGATGGTACACTCGTCGGCGATGATTCCAGCTAAAGTTTCGGCAGAGGTGTCGCCGGGAATGCATACCATGTCAAGACCCACCGAGCAGACTGCGGTCATCGCCTCCAGTTTCTCCAAGGGCAGGTCGCCGGTGGCTGCCGCCGCCGCCAACACCTGATCCTCGCTGACCGGGATGAACGCCCCTGACAGACCTCCCACCGACGACGAGGCAAACGCCCCGCCTTTTTTGACCGCATCGGTCAGAAGCGCCAATGCGGCCGTCGATCCCGGCGCGCCGATGGTTTCGATGCCCATCATCTTCAGGATTTCCCCCACCGAATCGCCGATGTTCGGGGTGGGAGCCAGCGACAGATCCACGATTCCGAATGGGACACCTAAACGCTCAGCCAGTTTGGTGCCGATCAGCTCGCCGATGCGGGTGACGCGGTAGGCGGTACACTTGATCTCTTCGGCGATGTCGCCTAAGGTAGGCGATTCTACCGCCCGTAGCCGCTCGATCGCGCGCTTGACCACGCCTGGGCCGGAGACGCCGATGTTGAGGGCGCATTCGGGTTCACCGGCGCCGTGCAAGGCACCGGCCATAAAAGGGTTGTCATCGGGGACATTGGCGAAGACCACCAGCTTAGCGCAGCCAAAGCCATCCATCGCCGCAGTCCGATGGGCCAGGTCGAGAATCGCGCGGCTGACCGCCAAAATCGCGTCCATATTGATGCCGGCGCGCGAGGAGGCCACATTCACCGAGCCGCATACGCGTTTGGTTTGGCTAAGCGCTTCCGGCAGGGCAGCGATCAGCGCGCGATCGGCTTGAGTTGCGCCTTTTTCCACCAGCGCGGAAAAGCCGCCGATGAAATCTACGCCGATCTCCTCTGCCACTTGGTCTAGCGCTTTGGCAACGCGCACCAAGCCCCCGACGCCGAAGCTGCCTGCCCACCAGGCCACCGGCGTGACCGCAATGCGGTAGTTGACGATCGGGATGCCGTAGGCTTCTGCCACCTGCTTGCCTTCCGCGACCAGCCGCCCGCCTAAGTCGGCGATCTTTTCCCTAGCTTTGCGGCAGCAGGCCTCAAGATCGTCATCCGCGCAGTCCATCAGATTGATGCCCAAAGTTGCGGTGCGCACGTCGCAGTTCTCTTCCTGGAACATGCGCAGGGTCATGAGAATGTCCTCGATCCGCATCATAGGCGCTTTCCTCCCCGCAGCAGGCGGCGGACTGCGCCTACTTCGCTGGTGGCGCGCAGAAGATCCTGGTGGAGCAGGTAGACAGCCACCTTAAGCTGTTCGCCGATCGCGGCTAGGTCACGGCGCAACGCCCAGGCGGCAGCTTCGTCTTGGGGATGGACCTTGAAGATCATGGTGATTTCCTCCCCTTCGGTACGGGTGTAGAGGTCCTCGATATTGATCCGGCGTTCGGCCAACGCCCCAGCTACCCCGGCGATCAGCCCGGGGCGATCTGCCCCGCACACGGTGAGGAAAAACACCGGGGTATCGGGTTTCGACACGAACGCGGGGACTGGATCGTAGCGGCGCACGCACACCGAGAGCTCAAATTCGGGTACGCTGGCCTCGATGGCAGCGCGGACGGTGTCTGGGTCAAGCCCTGGCGGGCAGGCGGCGCGCAAGATCAGACTGAAATGGCCAGCCAGTACGGTCTGGCTCAATTCGGTGACGTTGCCGCCCAAGCCAAACACCGCCTTGGTGACCGCGGCTACGATCCCCGGCCGATCTTTAGCAGTCACGGAAAGAATAAAGTCTGTGGTCATAGCGCAAATATTTTCTCCCATCCCGCATCCGGCTGGAACCTAGGCCCATAGTTTTGCGCCAGCACCAACAGTCGCCGGTAAGTCGCCTCGATGCCGCGCTGCCTTAGATAGTGCATCGGGCCGCCGCGGAAGGGAGCAAATCCAGCGCCAAAGACCATGCCGGCATCCAATAAATCGGCGTCTTCCACCACGCCCTCGCGCAGGGCGGCCACCCCCTCGTTGAGCAAGCGCAGGATCAGCCGATCCTCGATCACCTCCCGCGGCAGGGGGCTGGTGGCATATCGCCTCTTGACCGGTTTACCGCGCCGGTAGCGATAGAATCCCTCACCGCTTTTGACTCCTAGCTTGCCTTCCGCGACCTTGGCGCGCAGCAGTTCAGGCACTTCCCCGTCCAAGGCCAAAGTCAAGATCTCGGCTACCGCCAAGCAGATGTCTAGACCTACGGTGTCGGCAAGCTGGATTGGCCCCATGGGCATGCCGAACTCGGTCGCTGCCTGGTCGATGGCCTCCTGAGGAATCCCCTCCTCCAATAGGATCACCGCCTCCAGCAAGTAGGGCATCAAGAGTCGGTTGACTAAAAAACCTGGCGCGCTTTTCACCGGCAGGGGTAGCTTGTCGATCGCCCGCGCGAACGCGGCAGCTTTCGCTTTGGCCTCGGTACTGGTGTCCGCCCCGCAGACGATTTCCACCAGCGGCATCTTTGCCACCGGATTGAAGAAGTGGAGTCCCACAAGGTCCTTGCGCTTTAAGACCTTGGCTAGCTCCTCCAGCGGCAGGCTAGAGGTGTTGGTGGCCAGCAAGGCATCCGGGCGAAGCTTGGGTTCAAGCTCGCGGTAAAGAGCCTGTTTAGCGTCTAAGTTTTCTACGATCGCCTCGATCACGAGGTCGGCACGCCCGACGTAAAGTCCTTTGGAGTCGGGAAGAAAGCGGTCGCGGGCAGCGATTTCCTCGTGCTTGTGCCGGAAAGTGCGCGCGAACAGTTGATAGGCCCGCTTGACCGCAGGGGCGATATATTTCGGCGCTAAGTCTTGGAGGCTGGCCTTGAGCCCTGACGCGGCACACCACGCAGCGATATCGCCGCCCATCACCCCGGCACCCACCACGTGGACGTGGTGGACAGAGGCATCCCCTGTGCCGAAACCTTTAAGCCGTTCGCGCAAGAAGAATACCCGGACTAGGTTTCTGGCGGTCGCGCTCAAAAGGAGTTCAGCCACCGATTCGGCTTCGGCTTGAAACATCGCTTCCGAGTCAGCCCCATAGCGCCGCCACAGCTCGATCAGGGCGTAAGGGGCAGGATAGTGCTGTTTAGGAGCGCGTTTGGCCACCCGGCGGCGCAGGTAGGCGGCAAGCCAAGGCCGTACCGCCGCCGAGTCGGCCAATCTCAGCCCCCAGGAGGGGCGCTTGGGCGGAGGTTGGGTGATCAGCATATGCCGGCAGGCGCGGTCCAGGTGCCGCTCTGGGACCGAGTAGTCTACTAACCCTAGCCGGGCGGCAGAAGTTGCCTCGATGCTGCGCCCGCTGAGCATTAGATCGAACGCTTTGGGGGCGCCGATTCTCCGAATCAGCCGCACGCTGCCGCCAAACCCAGGGTGGATGCCGAGCAAGATTTCTGGCATCCCAAGCTGCGTTTTAGGGTCGTCTAAGGCCACCCGATAGCGGCAGGCCAGCGCCAGTTCCAGGCCGCCGCCGAGACAATAGCCGTGGATCCGCGCCACGCTTGGGCAAGGGAGCTGTTCTAGGCGCTGCAACAGGTGGTGAGCAGTCTGGATTAGGGCAAGCGCCTGGTCGCGCTCGGTGAGCGCGGTGAATTCCTTAACGTCGGCCCCGGCGATGAAACCGCTCGGCTTGGCTGAGCCGATCACTAAACCCCGCGGCGGGGTAGCATAGAGGCGATCGAGGACGGTGCCAAGTTCCGCCAGCACTTCAGCGGAGAGCACGTTCACCTTGGAGCCGGCTTGGTCAAACCAGAGCCAGACCAATCCCTGCGCGTCGGTCTCCAGCCGGAAGTGAGAGAGTTCGGCCATGGTTTTCTCCTTGCTCAAACCCGTTGTAATAACATCGCGCCTCCTTGGCCGCCGCCGATGCACAAGGTCGCTATCCCTAATTTCCCGTCCCGCTCGGCTAAGACCCGCAATAGGTGCAGCACGATGCGGGCCCCGCTCATCCCCACCGGATGGCCGACGGCAATCGCGCCGCCGTCTACGTTGAGGCGGGCGCGATCGATTTTCCCCAGCGGGCTGTCAAGACCTAGTTCTACGCGGCAAAAGCGGTCGCACGCTAGCGCTTTCAGACAGGCGAGCACCTGCGCGGCAAAGGCTTCGTTGATTTCCCAGTAATCGATCTCTTCCAGCTTCAGGCGGTTGCGCTTGAGCAAGGCCGCGCTCGCATACACCGGCCCTAAGCCCATCTGGGCCGGATCCAAGCCGGCCCAGGTACAGTCCAAGATCTGCCCCATGACCTTCAGATCGTAGCGCTGGACGGCTTGCTCGCTGGCCAACAACACCCAGGCGGCGCCATCGGTGACCTGCGAGCTGTTGCCTGCGGTCACTAGGCCGAACTCGCGGTCGAAAGCCGGTTTGAGTTTGGCCAATTGCTCTAGGGTGACCTCAGGCCGCACCCCATCGTCGTGATCGTAGTAATTGCCCTGGCCGTCATAGATGACCTCGATTTCCTCGCGCAGGCGCCCTTCGGCTTGGGCGGCTGCCAGCCGGCGGTGACTGGCTAAGGCGTAGGCGTCTGCTTCCTCGCGCGAGATGCCAAAACGCCAGGCTAGAATCTCAGCCGTGCACCCCATGATCAAGCCTACCGTCGGGTCGGTCAGGCCGCGCAGCAGGCCGACGACGGGGCGAAAATAAGCGGGGCGCAGCTTGGTCAGATGGCGCAGCCGGGTGGAAAGGCGAGCCCGCTGCCACTGGCCCAGCCAGGTCGCCATCGCCTCGCTCAGCAGCAGCGGAGCGCGGCTCATCGCCTCGGTGCCGCCGGCCAGGACCAATTCGCTGCGGCCGCAAGCGATATCGCGCGCGCCCGAGTCGATCGCCTGCATGCCGGAGCCGCAGTTGCGCTGCACCGTAAAGGCCGGCATCGCCCGCCCACAGCCGAGGCGCAGGGCGACGATCCGGGCGATGTTAGCTTCGTCCGGGGCAGGTGCGGCACAGCCCAGGATCACCTGGTCCAGCTGCCAGGGTTCAAACGGCTGGCGCGCCAGAAGCGGCGCTGCCGCGTGCACCGCGAGATCGGCAGCGGTGAAAGGCCCTGGGACGCCGCGCGCTTTCAGGCACGGAGTGCGGCTGCCGTCGACTACGTAGACCGGGCGGCAGGGCTTAAGCTCTGGTTGCATCTATCTCTCCTCTGGAAATTCATCCACCGCAATGACTTCGCGGATGAGCGCGTTTGCCTGCCGCAAGCGTTCGGCTTCCTCAGGCAGGATCAAGCCTTGCCTGAGTGCGGCTTCAACCGCGTCAGGGCCAGGCGGGAGCTGACCTGCCTTGATCGCCCGGCGCAGTTTCTGCTGGCTGGACTCGACCGCTAACGCCAACGCCAGCGCCTGCTCCAAGCGGGCGATCGGTTCTGTCGGGTCCAAAGGCAGAAATATTCCCGCCGTGAGGCGGTCGCGGACTGGACCTGGGATCTGCAACAGGCGAACGACAGCCAGGTCCAGGCGGTCAGCAGGCGAGCCAAACCGGCGTCCCCAGGGCAACATCAGCCGTTTCAGGATCCACCCCAGCCAGGGGATGGGATAATTGTCCAACAGCTCGACTAAGGCTTGCTCCATGCGCCCCAAGCACCAGGCCAGCCCCCACTCCAACAAAGGTTGCTCGGCAGCGGGTTCGCCCGCTGCTAGGTGGTAGCGCAGCAGGGCCGAAGCCAGATAGAGGTGGCTCAAAATATCCCCTAACCTGGCAGAGAGGCGCTCGCGCCGCTTCAACTCGCCACCCAGCAAGGCGATACTGACGTCGCTTATGCTGGCCAACACCGCTGAAAAGCAGGTCAAGTGCTGCAGCGGGCGCCGGTAGGGGCCAGCCGGCACGCGCGCCAGTCGACCTGCGGATAGGCTGAGCAAAACTGCCCGCACTTGGTTGCGCAGAGCAAGCCTAAGATGCCCCATCAACACCCGGTCGAAGGCGATCAGGTCAGAGGCAGCTGCAGCCTGCATCTCTGCCAGTAAATAAGGATGGCAGCGGACCGCCCCCTGGCCGTAAATGATCATACAGCGGGTGAGGATATTGGCTCCCTCCACTGTGATGCTGATCGGGATAGATTGGTAAAGCGTGCTTAAGTGATTACGCGGACCTTGCATGATGGCCTTGCCGCCGTGTACGTCCATCGCGTCGTTGACCAGCCGGCGCATGGCTTCGGTGAGATGATACTTGATGATCGCCGAAGCTACCACCGGTCGGATTCCCCGGTCGATGGCAGCCAAGGTCAACAGCCGCCCAGCTTCGATCAGATAAGTGAGGCCGCCGATCCTTCCCAAAGCCTCGGCGACCCCCTCGAAAGCGCTGATGGGCAGGTCGAACTGGCGCCGGATGCGGGCATAAGCGAAGGTGGTCCGGCACGCCAGCTTGGCGGCAGCAGCGGCAAGGGCGGGGAGGGAAATGCCGCGCCCTTCCGCCAGGCATTCCATCAGCATCCGCCAGCCTTGACCGACCCCGGTCCGACCGCCTACTACCCAGTCCAGCGGGATGAACACGTCGCGACCGCGGGTAGGACCGTTTTGGAAAGGGATATCCATCGGATGATGGCGGGCGCCGACCTCGACGCCGGGGGTGGTAGTCGGAATGAGGGCCAAGGTAATACCTAGGTCTTCCTGCGCGCCGAGCAGGTGGTCGGGGTCGTAGAGCTTGAAAGCCAAGCCCAGCAAGGTAGCGACCGGCGCTAAGGTAATGTAGCGTTTGTCCCAGTTCAAGCGGATGCCTAAGACATCTTTTTCCCCCCTGAAATCCTGCCGGCAGACGACTCCAGTGTCAGTCATGGCACTGGCATCCGAGCCCGCTTCAGGGCCGGTGAGGGCAAAGCAGAAAATCTCCTCACCCCGAGCCAGGCGCGGCAGATAATACTCCTTTTGGGTAGGGGTGCCGTACTTGAGAATCAGCTCACCCGGTCCAAGGGAATTGGGCACCATCGTCGTGACCCCGGCGGTGAGGCTGCGGCTGGCGATCTTGAGCACGACTTCGGAATGGGCGCGGGCGGAAAATCCAAGCCCCCCGTACTCGCGCGGCAGCCCCAGGCCAAAGAATCGGTTTTGTTTGAGAAACTGCCAGACCTCGGGAGGGAGGTCTTGGTATTGATGGGTGATCTGCCAGTCGTCGAGCATCCGGCACAATTCCTCTACCGGCCCGTTGAGAAAGGCCTGTTCCTCGTCGGTCAGAGGCGGCAAAGGGAAAGCCAGAAGTTTTTGCCAGTCCGGCTGGCCGCCCATCAACTCTGCTTCCCACCACACCTCTCCAGCTTCCAAGGCTTCTCGCTCGGTCCGGGACAACTCGGGCAAAAGCTTGCGCACTAGCTTCATCGCCGAGGCGCTCAGCAAGCGGCGGCGCAGCGGTGCTAGGTTGAGCACGAGCAGGGGCAGCACGACTACCGACCACAAAGCCGCAAGCACGCCTGGAGGGGCGAGCTTGAACCAAGTGCCGGCGGCCAGGATCCCTGCCAGAACTGCCGTCCACCCTGTAAGCCCAGCGCCGACGAAAGCCAGGGTCAGGAAAGCGGCAGTCAAAGCGAGAACGAGCGCCATAACACCCCCTTTGAGTGGTAGATGATCGAGTGTAGCGCTGTCGGATAGGTGGTGGCAAGTCAATGTCGGCCTGACGGGGCTCAAGCGTCGGGCAAACCGAAACGGCCAAAAGCGGATCCACGCCTACCAAGCGCCTGTTTACAACGCTTTCCTATTTTACGCAACGCGGTTGAGGCTGGCGTCCACTCCTGGCGCATTCAATCCAGCCAGAATCGCTACCTGCGCCTGCTTGGCCAAGACCTCCCGCCGCTCGCTGGCAGAGATTGGAGACAACCATAGGACGGTGACCACTACGCGGTCTAGAGCGAGCACGCGCTTTAAGTTAGATAAGAAAGCATCGTCGCCGATGAACGGGGCATACCGCCTTGCTTCCCCCAGGTAGCGCAGAGCTACCGGCTGGACAGGTATACCGGTTTCGCTGGCCGCTTGGAAAACTGCTTTGCTAAAGGGTAACACGCTCTTCCCGGCGGTGGTGGTGCCTTCTGGAAACACCACTACCTGCTCGCCTGCCGCCAGCCGTTCAGTGATGGCTCGGACTAACCTGTAGGTGGCGCGCAGATTGCTTCGGACTACAAATAAGGTTCCACTGCGCTTGGCGAGAAAACCCAACAGCGGCCAGTTGGCTACTTCACGCTTGGCGACAAAGGTAACCGGTGCCTGCGTCCCCAGTACGACTACGTCTAACCAGGAGATGTGGTTGCTGACGATCAAAGCTGGGCCTTGCGCTGGCTGACCTCGGGTATCGATTCGAAGGGCTAAGATAAGCGCTAGACCGCGGAACCACCTTAACCGGATAGCAAGACAGGAGGTTGGATGCAACCGCTTAAGCCATGGGAAAACGCCAATTAGGATCCCTCCACCGAGCAACAGCCACGCCAAGCAGGCTGCGCCTTTAAACCAGGCTTTCAAGCAGACCCCTAGCTTGTGGGCGAGCTTTGAAAAAGTGGCGTAGATAGCGGTTCTGCAAATTGACCAATGGCAAGAAGATAAACACGTCCATACAGTTGAACTCCTGATCCCAATAGGGATCGCCGCAAACCCAGGCCCCCAAGCGCAGGTAAGTTTGAAGCAGCGGTGGGATACCACACTCGTCGTGCGTACGGAGATCCTTGGGCACTTGCTGGCGCGAAGTCACTGCTAACCAAGTAGGTCCCATTTGCTCTGGCGTCAGGCGGCGGTAAAACGCCTCCACGGCAAACCCATTGGGGCCTGGCGGAATGCTAGCGCAGCCCATCAGGTAAGAAAATCTGCGCTTGCAGGCATAATAGCTCAACGCCGACCACAACACGGCCAGCACGATTCCCCCGCGGCTAGTGCGATCGACGCAGGTTCGGCCTACTTCTAACCTTCGCCCAGGGAGCTGCCGCACCAGCGTGAGGTCGAATTCCTTTTCTGAATAGAAACATCCTGCCCGTTCTACGCCCATCTCGCTGAGCAAGCGGGTGCATCCGACTACCTTGTCGGTGTAGCGGTCGCGCACTACCAGGTGATCGCAGTAAGGGTCGAATTCGTCCTGATCTAAATTGCCTTCGCCCTTAAGTTGCGCCCCCATTTCCTCGGCGAAAACCCGCCAGCGGAGCGCATAAGCTTCTTGGAGCGTCGCTTCGTTCATAGCGATCAATGCTTCATAACGGCGGTCGGGGATAGGCTTAGCGAACCACCGCGAAATAGATAGGTCTTCTTGCATGCCTCGCTCCAAAGAATGCGTATTGCACCAAGAATAGAACTGCCCCGTGACAGGCTTGCGACAAAACGATGACAGTTAGTTGACAAACGCAGGAAGCTGGCGGCAAGCTTGAATGGCTTTAGAAGAATAGAGCGCGCGATGCGCGGGTAGATGGCGGTGATAATGCTGTTTCAGCTGTCGCTGTCCTGGGCAACAAGGTGGCAGAGTACGCGCGAGCAGATGGTGGCCGAGATCGAACAGAAGTTTTCCCGAACTGCTGCTGAGACCGCAAAAAGCACCCTCGATCCTAGGGTAAAACAATCGCCCCAAGAGGTTCCAAGGCAGAGGTTGGGACCGGCTCAGGCTATCAAGCTGCAGTGCTGGCTTGCCTTGCAGCGCGTTTACAGAGATCATCGCGCCGCTGGCCGAATGAGCGCGCTAGGCTAAAGCAATCAAGCTATGCCAACGTGGAGGCGCTCCTGGGGGATGGGGATTACGGTAAAAGAGCATGCTCTGCCGGCGGCATTGTGGCTACGGCGGCTGCCAGCCGTATTCCTCCGCCGCTGGTGGAGCAGCTCAAGCCTGGCGGGCTAGAGCAGTTTCTTGAGGACTTGAAGAGTTGCGGGTTTTGCGCAAGCATGTCTATTCTAGACATGCCACGCCAGGAACAGAAGCGCGCCGAAAGTGTATGCTGATTACCCATAAAATCGCGCTTCCAACCACAAGCAGGCGACCTACTTTGCCAAGGCCCAGGCACGGCGCGTTTTGCCTACAACTGGACACTGTCTAAGTGGAAGCGCCAAAACCAACATTCGGCGCGATGCGCTTCATAAGCTTACCACAGGCCTCACACGCCGCTTTCATACCATCGCTATCGAGGATCTGAACGTGCGCGGCATGGTAAAGCACCGCCATCTGGCCAGCGCCATTGCTGACATGGGCTTTTACGAGTTTCGGCAGCAGTTGCAGTACAAAGCGGCATGCGCGGCGGGCAAGTGGTGGTAAGATGCCTGAGCGAAGGTATGCGCATCGTCAGCGGTGGCCGCTTCCTAGAGCAGGAGGTACGGCGGTGGTTGGCGAGCGGACCGTATCCGGCGCGCAACCTAGACCAAAACCTAGCCGATCTCAAGGCGCAGGTGGGCTGCCACTGCGCTGGGGGCAAAGCTGCTGCGGCAGCTAGAAGAGGAGGTCGGTGCCGACGCCGTGCTCGCCTATCTTGGGTTTGTCCAGGACTATGCCGAGGCAGCAGTGCGGCGCGCGCTGGGCAAACTGCAAGATGGCTGCTTTACCCTGGTGCTCGACGGCGGCTCCAGGTGGCGGTCCGCATGGATCGGCAAAAGCAGCAAGCGGTGATCGATTTTACCGGTACCTCCCTCCAACATCCCGGTAACCTGAACGCTCCGGCGAGCGTGGCGCGGTCGGCAGTGCCGTACCCTGATCGTGGAAGACGTTCCGCTCAACGCTGGAGTGCTGCGCCCGCTTCAGATTTATCTGCCGCCAGGCAGCTTGCTCAACCCGCTCCCTCCGGCGGCGGTAGTAGCGGGCAACGCAGAGATCTCGCAAAACCTCGTCGATGCCCTTTATGGCGCACTAGGCGTGTTGGCTGCTAGCCAGGGAACGATGAATAATTTTAGCTTCAGCGATGCTAGATCCCAGTATTGCGAAACAGTGTGCGGTGGGGCGGGCGCAGGAAGAATTTTGTGGGCGGCAGGGGACGAAGACCCAGGTTTCTGCGGCGCCAGCGCGGTGCACACCCATATGACCAATTCCCGCCTCACCGACCCTGAAGTCTTAGAGTTTTCCTATCCGGTGCAAGTGGAAGCATTCTCCATCCGCCGCGGCTCAGGTGGCCGAGGAGCCTATCGCGGCGGTGACGGGGTAGTGCGCAGGATCCGCTTTTTGGCGCCGATGCAGGCCAATCTTTTGGCATTGCGCCGGGAGGTAGCCCTCTTCGGCTTAGCCGGCGGCGGGCCTGCCTGGCCGCCAGTGGATCGAGCGCGCCGACGGCGCTTGCCAGCCGCTTCCCGGCGATGTGTTTGTACTCGAGACCCCAGGCGGAGGCGGCTATGGCCGAGAGGAAAACGCCGATTCTTAGGTACAATGATCTGGGTGCGGATTTGGACCGAGCAGGTAGGAGGAATCGTATGACTTTCAAGTGGCTGAGCGCGATCGCGATGATGGCGGCGATGACCCTGGCTCAGGCAGAGCCTGAGGTTATCGCTACTCAAACTGGGCCGATCCGCGTCCAGACAGTGGCGAGCGGGCTAGAACATCCTTGGGGCTTGGCCTTTTTGCCCGATGGGCGGATGCTGGTGACGGAGCGCCCTGGCAGGCTTAGGGTCGTATCCCAAGGCGGATGGCTCTCGAAACCGCTGACTGGAGTCCCCAAGGTGTTTGCCAAAGGCCAGGGAGGGCTGCTGGATGTGGCGCTAGATCCGGATTTTGCCAGCAACCGCCGGATCTATCTCTCCTACGCTGAGCCTGGCGTCGGCGGAGCTTCCACCGCGGTGGCGCGGGCTAAGCTTGCCGAAGATGCCCTAACCGAGGTTGAGGTGATTTTCCGCCAGCTGCCTAAGGTCAGCGGCGCTAACCATTTTGGCTCGCGCTTGGTGTTTGCCCCGGATGGCACGTTGTTCATTACCTTGGGCGAGCGCTTTAAATTCGATCCTGCCCAGGACCTTGCCAACCATCTCGGCAAGATCGTCCGCATTTACCCGGACGGGTCGGTGCCGCGCGACAATCCGTTTGTCGGCCAGCGAGGCGCCCGGCCGGAAATCTGGTCCTATGGCCACCGCAACGTTCAAGGGGCGGCGATCCAGCCGGAGACCGGCGCCTTGTGGGCAGTCGAGTTCGGACCGGCCGGCGGCGATGAGCTTAACCGCATAGAAGCGGGGAAAAATTACGGTTGGCCGCTGGTCAGCTGGGGGAGGCATTACTCCGGTGCCGACATCCCCGACCCTCCGACTCGGCCGGATCTTACCCCACCGGTGTATTATTGGACCCCGGTAATCTCACCGTCCGGGATGACTTTCTATACCGACGAACTCTTCCCGGCTTGGCGTGGGAACTTGCTCATCGGCGGGCTCTCCTCCCAAGCGCTGGTACGCCTGACTCTTACCGGGCAACAAGTCACAGGCGAGGAGCGCATTCCTATGGGGGCGCGCATCCGCCAGGTGCGCCAAGGGCCGGGTGGGGCGGTCTATCTCCTGACCGACCAGGCAGATGGTCGGATCCTGCGCCTGACTCCGGCGAGGGCAGAGGAATAAAGTGGCGGAGAGGGAGGGATTCGAACCCTCGATACCCGGTTAGGGTATACACGATTTCCAGTCGTGCTCCTTCGACCACTCGGACACCTCTCCGAAAAGCGCAAATTATAACTCAATTAGATCGATTTACAGTGTTCTTCTTGCTGGCTGGCACTAAATCAGTCATCCTGTTTAACGTGTCGGTGATATCTTGAAGCAGACGATGGTCGCAGCGTTCGATTCTCCCGTCACTCGGCGGTTAGATGAGTTGGGGATAGATTATCGAGTCATCGGGATCCCGCTCGATGCGGACAAAAAGCCAGTACGCGCCCTGGAAGAGCTGCTTAGCGCGTGCGGTCAGGAGCCTGGGCAAGTCGTGCGCAGCCTCTTGTTGCGCACCGGCTCCGGCAGGTTTGTGTTGCTTGCGGTCGCCGGTGGCAAGCGCGCGGATTGGGCAGCGCTGCGCCAGTATTTGGGCGAGCGGCGTTTGGCGATGGCTGAATCCGAGCAGGTGTTGGCGGTGACCGGTTACCCTATCGGTGCGGTGCCTCCGCTCGCTTTACCCCAAGAGGTTCGCGTGGTGATAGATGAGAGCGTGTTTGCTTACGCGCGCGTCGTGATCGGTAGCGGCGTGTTAGGCTACGCGCTGGAGCTGGCGAGCTGTGATCTGCGCCGCGCGTTGTTGGGGGCAGAGGTAGGAAAATTTGCTTAGCCCTTACATGGCGCTCGATCGGCGTTATCTCGCTTTATCCGCGCCAATAGTAGCGGCAGTGATCGCTGCCTTGCTGCTCGGGCCGATCCCGCAGGATCCTGCCTATCATCGCTTTGCCGATGGACGCGCTTGTGGCATAGTGCCCAATTGTTTCAACGTGGTCTCCAGTTTGGCCTTGGTAGCAGTCGGCGGGCTTGGGCTTTGGCGCTTGCCGAACTGGCCAGGGGCGCTCAAACTCGCATTGCGGATGTTTTGGTGGGGAGTGTTCCTAACCGGGTTTGGTTCGGCCTGGTATCATTTGGCGCCTGACGATGCCCGCCTGGTCTGGGATCGGTTGCCGATGACGTTGGCGTTTATGGGCTTGTTTACCGTGGTATTGATCGATCAGTTCCAGCTTGGGCGTTGGATCGTGGTGGCGGCTATGTTGACCGGGCTGGCCAGTATCGGGGTGTGGCTAGCGTTTGACGACTTGCGCCTATACGGCCTGGTGCAGTTTCTGCCGCCGGTGTTGATCCTCTGGATTTACGCCTGTTTTCCCCCCGGGCGGATCAGACGGGGTGCGGTTTATCTGGGGTTAGGTAGCTATGCGGCAGCCAAGGTGGTTGAACTATTGGATGGAGAAATTTTGCAGATGAGCGGCTGGGTCAGCGGCCATACCCTCAAGCATTTGTTGGCAGCCGCCGCGGCAGCGTGGATAATGGTGGCTTGCAAAGCGGAGGAAATGCATGCCTGACCCTACCTTTGGCCTGTTTGTGCTCGATTTACAAGGCGTTGAGCTTACCCCAGAGGAGCGCGAGTGGCTCGCCCATCCTAGGGTAGCGGGGGTCATCCTGTTTGCGCGCAACTATCGAGACCCGGCGCAAGTGAAAGCGCTGATCGCGGCGATCCGCCGCGCTGCCAAAAGACCGATCCTGATCGGTGTCGATCAGGAAGGCGGTAGGGTGCAAAGGTTTCGGCAGGGATTCACCCGGCTGCCGCCGGCAGCGAAGTTTGGCGCGCTTTACCGGCAAGATCCGAAGCAGGCAAGGGTAGCCGCCGAAGCAGCCGGTTTCCTGATGGCGGCTGAGCTTTTAGCGGTGGATGTAGACGTAAGCTTTGCCCCGGTGCTAGACATAGACAGCGGCTGTAGCGAAGTGATCGGGGATCGAGCGTTTGCCGACGAGCCGGCTGCGGTGGCGGAGTTGGCAGGCGCATTTGCGCGCGGGATGCGGCGCGCCGGGATGGCAGCGGTGGGCAAGCATTTTCCGGGACACGGTGGAGTGGCAGAGGATTCTCATCTGAGCCTGCCGGAGGATGGGCGCTCTTTAGCGGAGCTTGAGGGGCGCGATTTAGTGCCTTTCCAGCGGTTGATGGGCGAGGGGCTGGAGGCGGTGATGTGTGCCCATGTGCGCTATCCTCAGGTCGATGATCAGCCGGCGGGATTTTCCCCGGTTTGGATCCGGGACATTTTGCGCCAACGCATGCGGTTTGAGGGGGCGGTGCTGAGCGATGATCTTACCATGGCTGGAGCGGCTTGGGCTGGGGATCTTGAGGCGCGCGCGCAGGCTGCGTTTGAGGCCGGTTGTGATCTGCTCTTGGTGTGCAACTGCCCGGAGGACGGCCCCCGTTTGCTCGATCGGATTCGCCGGCAAGAGGTCGAGCACGGCGAGCGCTTGCGCAGGCTGCAATGGCGCCGGCTGCAGCTATCGCTGGAGGCGTTGGCTGAAGCGCGGCGGATGGTAGAAATTGTCTCAGAATAACAAGGCATGGCTAGAGTACATAAATTTTTGTTGGGGATCATTGCAGGCCAGCTGGTGCTGTTGCTATTTTTTGGCGCGTTCGAATTTGAAAAGATCATCGTCGCGATGTACGGCGGGATATGGATTGGGATTGGGGTTGCGAGGTTTTTGCTCCGTCACGCTAATCCGCACTGGTATACCGAGGTGTTGGCCGGCATCTTCGGCGTCCAGGCAGTGGTGTTTATCGCTTTAGACCTGCTGCGGGCTAGTCCGGGATTGGTCGAAAGCTCAGGGTTTTTAGCCATTGGCGTCTGGATGGGGGTGTTGATCGGAATGCTGCTCAATGCCTTAGATGGGCTGGAAAAGCATCTGGTAGAGTTGGAGTCTTCGAAATCTGAAAACTCAGAACATGAGTGAGCTTGCTGAAATCGAGCGCGTCTTTCGGCATGCCGAGCGTCTATATACGCAAGGGGAGGTCGAGGCAGCCTTGGTGCAGATGGCAGGCAGGATCGAGCAAGACCTTGCCGAGGCTAACCCGGTGATCTTATGTGTGCTCAACGGTGGCGTAGTCCTGACCGGCAAACTCCTGCCTAAATTAAACTTCCCGCTTGAGCTAGATAGCGTCCATGCGACCCGCTATCGGGGTAAAACCCTAGGGGCGGAATTGGATTGGCTATATGAGCCGACCATCGATCTCGCTGGACGGACGGTGCTCTTGGTTGACGATGTGCTCGATAGGGGGGTGACTCTGGCGGCGATTCGAGATTACTGCATCAGGCGCGGGGCCAGCGCGGTCAAAATCGCAGTCTTAGTAGATAAACGGTTAGCTCAACCTAAACCCTGTCAGGCCGATTATGTCGGGCTGGTATGCGGCGATCGCTATCTCTTCGGCTACGGGATGGATTATAAAGGCTATCTGCGCAATGCGCCGGGAATCTTTGCGGTGAGGGAAAAGTGAAGCTGGCGGTGATCGGGGGGTCAGGTTTATACCGGCTGGAAGGCTTAGAGCAAGCCAGGCATCAAGCTGTGGCGACTCCTTATGGTTCCCCTTCTGCTCCGCTAGTCCTAGGGCGTCTGGGTGAAGTCGATTTGGTATTTCTCGCCCGCCATGGCGAGGAGCATACGATTCCGCCGCATCGGATCAATTACCGCGCTAACCTTGCTGCTCTCAAGCAGGTAGGGGTCACGCATGTGATCGCGGTAGTGGCGGTCGGCGGTATCACGCCTAAGATGGCGCCGCAGACCTTGGTAGTCCCGGACCAAATCATCGACTACACCTATGGACGCGCCCATACTTTTTTCGAGTCTGAGGAGAGCCAGGTCACGCATGTGGACTTTACCTACCCTTATAGCGAACCGCTGCGGCAGAGCCTGCTTCAGGCGGCGATGTGCGTCGGGCTAGAAGTCATCGATGGCGCCTGTTACGGCTGCACTCAAGGGCCGCGTCTGGAAACTGCAGCTGAAATCCGGCGCATGGAACGCGATGGGTGCGATCTGGTGGGAATGACCGGGATGCCGGAGGCAGCCCTAGCGCGGGAATTGGAACTGCAATATGCCTGTCTGGCAGTGGTGGTCAACTGGGCTGCCGGTAAAACGGCAGGGATGGTCTCGATGGCAGAGATAGAGGCTAACCTGCAAGCTGGGATGGCCAAGGTCAAGCGCTTGTTGGCGGCTTTGGTCGAGCGCTTGGGCTAAGGTGGCAGCCCGGGGATCACTTGGATCAGCACCCCGAAGACAGGGTGGTCCAGATAGTGGATTTCGTTGAGCTTGAGCTGCCGTTTCTCGCGCAGTCGGTGGAGTGTTCCATCGGCGGCGCGGTATTCCATGTCCACAATCGCATGCAGAGATTCGCCGCGCTCTAAGCTGACCACGCCGGCTACCGTTTCCCCATTGCTGACGTGATAAGGAGCGTTGCGACCTGGAGCAGCCGGCTGGATCCAGGCCAGATGGAGCAGAGGGTGCAAGCTTTGAGCGCGGCGCAGCTGCGTGTAGGTGGCATAAAGGCTAGATTGGGTTTCTGGCACGGGACTGGGCTCGCGCAGGTCAGCAGGCCAGGGAAAGGCCGGTTGGTCATCCAGGTCCTCGTCGGTATCTAAGGGCTGGGCAAAGACGACCACCGCTACCTGATACCAAGCTTGCGCTTCAGTGGCTAGCACTGCAGGGCAGACCGCCATGACGACGGCGAAGAGCGCCAGTTTTATAAACGGCATGGAAGCCACCTGAGGGCCGGATTTTAAACAATCGAATTCGATTCAAAGGTTCAAGCGAGTGGGATTGGGCACCATCGCATAGGTAATGCCTTCGATCAATCCAGGCGCTTTCCTAACGCCTAAAGTCCACCGCGCTGTAGCGTGGCAGGCGTTCCCAAATCTTTAAGGCAGCTTGATGCCACCTCCCCCAACCCAGGTGGGCTGCCCCCTAGATTGCCGGGGATGCCGCCTTTGGGAATGATCAAGGAACTGGCTTGCTCCTGCTGGAGGCGCTTGAGTTCCTCGAGCGTTTCCTTAAGTCCTTGCTGCGCCGCGGCGCCGTATTTCTCGATTGCCTCGCGCAGGGTTTTAGCTTCGATCTCAAAGCTCAAAGGCAGGCTTCCCAACGGGGTCAGCACGGTGGCTTGACCGACGAAGATCGCATCGCGCTTGGGATCGGGCAGCCCATCTGCGGTGACGGGGATGAGGCGCTTGATGGTGCCTGCTTTGAGGTCCGTGTAGACTTCTTCTCGGTAGAGATGCTCTGGATCCATTTGGACGGTTTCGTCACGCATGCCAAAATCCTCTTAATTTGATGGATTCAATAAGGCAGTTATCTTAACAGTTCCTACCCTGAAATTGGGATTCAGTACAAGGACGCGGGGTTAAGGTATCCAACAAGCGATGGACAAATGCCAAGCGTTCGGCTGGCTCTGCCAGCTTTGCCTGAAAGCGCAGTCTTTGCGGGCCATCGAGGCGGAAGACCTCAGGCTGGGCTTGGATCATGCGGATCAGAGCATCGACGTCGATGTTAGGCTCGGACCCGAACAGGATTCGCCCGCCTGTCTCACCAGCGTCGATTTTCTCAATCCCTAGCTGGGCAGCTTTGAGCTTCATCTCCGTCAGGATGAACAGGTGCTTAGTAGGTTCTGGCAGGAGGCCGAAGCGGTCGATCATCTCTACTTGTAACTCTTCTAACGCTTGCAGGTTGTGCGCGTTGGCGATGCGCTTGTAGAGCACCAGGCGCGTGTGCACGTCAGGCAGATAGTGATCGGGAATCAAAGCAGGCAGTTTAAGGTCGATCTCGACTTGGGGGCAGGAGGGTTCAAACACGATTTCTTGCCCCATCTTGAGCGCGGTGACTGCGCGTTCTAAGAGCTCTGCGTAGAGGGCAAAGCCGATTTCCTGGATTTGCCCGCTTTGTTCTTCTCCCAGCAGTTCTCCGGCGCCGCGGATTTCTAAGTCGTGGGAGGAGAGTAAAAAGCCTGCTCCCAGTGCGCCTGAGGCTTCGATGGCTTCCAGGCGTTTACTTGCATCCCGCGTCATCAGTGCTTTGGGCGGCACGATTAGGTAAGCATAGGCGCGATGGTGGGAGCGGCCCACCCGGCCGCGGAGCTGGTGCAATTGGGCCAGACCTAGGAGATCGGCGCGATTGATCAAGATGGTGTTGGCGCTGGGAACGTCGATGCCGCTTTCGATGATGGTGGTGCATAGAAGCAAGTGGAAGCGCTGGTGGTAGAAGTCCAGCATGATTTTTTCTAGCTCGCGTTCAGGCATCTGGCCGTGGGCAGTGCGGATCCGTACCTCCGGCACCAGGCGCTGAATTTCCTCAGCCATTTTGGCCATGGTCTCGATTTCATTGTGCACGAAATAGACCTGGCCACCGCGTCTGATCTCGCGCAGAATCGCTTCCTGGATCAAAGCGTCGTTCCACTGGCTGACAAAGGTTTGAATGGGGTAACGGCCTTTGGGTGGGCTGGCGATGATGGAAATATCCCTCAGCCCGCTCAGGGACATGCTCAAGGTGCGCGGGATCGGGGTAGCGGTCAGGGTTAAGAGGTCTACTTCGCTACGCAGGCGCTTGAAATATTCCTTCTGGCGCACGCCGAAGCGGTGTTCTTCGTCGATGATGACCAGTCCCAAATCCTGGTATTTGACGCCCGGTTGGAGCAACTTATGCGTACCGATCAAGATATCCACTTTGCCGGCTGCGACATCCTCTAGGATCTTAGCCTGTTGCTTTGGAGGGACAAAACGCGACAGGACCTCGATCCGAATCGGCCAGTCGGCGAAGCGGTCGAGGAAATTGCGGTAATGCTGTTGGGCGAGCAGGGTAGTGGGGACGAGAACCGCCACCTGCTTGCCGTTTTGTACAGCCACGAATGCTGCCCGCATGGCGACCTCGGTCTTGCCAAAGCCTACGTCGCCGCACACGACTCGATCCATCGGCTGGGGAGCTTGCATATCGGCGAAGACCGCCGCGATGGCAGCGGCTTGATCCGGCGTTTCCTCAAACGGGAAAGCAGCGGCAAAAGCCGCATACGCGGCTTCGTCTACCTGTAAAGCGTAGCCGCTGGCCGCAGCGCGCTTAGCGTGGATTTCCAAAAGCTCTGCTGCCACGTCTCGGATCTTTGCCTGCGCCCTGCGTTTGGCCTTTTCCCACTGGTCACCGCCGAGTCTGTGCCAGGGGGCAGTGTCGGCGTCAGCGCCAAGGTAGCGGCTAATCAAGTAGAGCGAGGAAACCGGTACGTACAGCTTATCACCGCCGGCGTACTCCAGGGTCAAAAATTCTCCCTCGACTCCACCGACTTCCAGCCGTTCGAGCCCCAAGTAGCGGCCTACCCCATGGTCGCGGTGAACCACCGGTGCACCGATGCTCAGTTCCTGCAGATCTGCAAGCAAGTGCTCAATCCGAGAAGCGCTGTCGCTTCGCCTGGGTTGGCGGACTCTCTCTCCCCACCACAGCGCCTCCGGAACGACGGCAAACGGTGGTTCGCGGCAGTATAGGCCCTGTTCCAACGGGGCAACGGTCAGGCCCACCGCAGGGCGGCGGTCAAGAAAATCCTGCCAATTGGCTACGGGTTCTGGGGTCAGGCCCAGTTTGCCTAGATTTTCTGCGAGCGCAGCGCGCCGGCCGGGGCTTTCGGCGCTGAGCAGGATCGGACCTTGAATCTGCTTAAGCAGGCTCAGGAGGGACTGCCCAGGCGGTTGGGTGGAGGGTTGGGAATGGAGCGCAGGGAGAGAATGGACGGCGAATTCGACCTGGTAAGTGGCTTCCCTGGTCTCCGTCAGATAGATGCGAGGATAAGCCCGTATCTGCTCGATCAATGCGTTAGGGGTCAGATACAGCGCTTCCGGCGACAAGGGAGGGCGGTCTACATCGCGGCGGCGAAGTTGATAACGGCTTTGGACCTCGGCGAAGAATTTGGATGCCGCCTGTTCTACAGCATTGAGAACTAGGGTCGTGCGGTGAGGTAGCAGGTAGTCGAGTAGGGTTTCGGTCCGATCCAAAAATAGCGGTAGGTAGGATTCGATCCCGCTGGGAAAGATTCCTTGGCTGACGTCTTGATAGAGCGCACTGGCATTGGCCAACTCTGGGAAGGCAGCACGGAAAGCGCGGCGGAAGTGCTTGATGCCAGCCTCATCGGTAGGAAATTCGCGTGCTGGGTAGAGCTCGAAAGCGTTGATCTTGGCAATCGAGCGCTGGCTTTCTGGATCGAAAGTGCGAATGGATTCGATGTCATCGTCGAACAGCTCGATTCGAAGCGGCAAGTCGTAGCCCTGCGGAAACAGATCCAGGATCGCACCGCGCACAGTGAACTCGCCGTGTTGCTGGACTTTAGGGACGGATTGATAGCCTGCCTGTTCCAATTGGCGTCGGAAAGCGGCTAGGTTCAGCCGATCGCCGACTTGTAAGCAAAAGCTACGGCCCAAG
Source organism: uncultured Methylococcales bacterium (assembly GCA_964546735.1). GTDB lineage: Bacteria > Pseudomonadota > Gammaproteobacteria > Methylococcales > Methylothermaceae > Methylohalobius. The sequence goes on from CAZJKH010000006.1 coordinate 118,413, forward strand.
AGGTGTTCGCGAGGCGCTAACCGTTGCATGAGGGTAGCGATGGTAGTGATCAGTACCCCAGCCTGAGTACGGGGTAACTGGACCAGCGTGCGTAGGCGTTGGGAGACGATTTCCGGTAAGGGCGAGAAGACGTCGTAGGGTAAAGTTTCCCAGTCTGGGAAGTGCAATACCTGAGACTTGTCACCTAGGAAAAAGACAAGCGCACGCTCTAGTTGTCCTGCGGTGTGGCTATCATCGGTGACAACCAGATACAGCCGGGGATCCCTCTGCATGGCGCAGGCAATAGCCAAAGCTGCAGCGTCACCGACCAATCCGCGCCAGCTGAGCGGGCAATCTGGACGATCAGGGGTCAAAGGACAAAGCAAAGACGATTCTTTTTCAATATGATGCCACTGTGCAATATTGGTCATGGCTAGGTGGGCAGTGGAGGGGAAACGGAATTAAATGCAAAAATTACCTCATTGCAGTTTTTCCGCAGTTAATCCTAAAGATAGCCAGTATTGCATGCCGCCACGATACCACTTGAGTTTTTCTGCCGGATAACCTTGCGCGATTAATTGTTTGATCGCTGCATAAGAATCAGGGTTCCAGTAACCATTGCAAAATAACACCAGGGTTTTAGCGCCGCGATAATCCCACTGCGTACCGATTTTCTTCGCGCCGAAATAATTCTCAAGCAGGTAGGGAAGATCTTGGCTAAATCTTGTAAATGGTAGATTGATGGCCAGGGGAATCGTTCCCCGCTGGTACCATTCGGGTAACCGGGTATCGATGATCATGATTTGATCGTCGATTGCGGTTTTTTGTAGGAACTCAATCAATTCCAGTTCTCCTAAGGTTTCAACTCCAGGCGCCGACGCGATAGGTTGAATACAAAATGGCGGACAAGGTCTAGAGAGGTTTGCTGTGCATCCACCGATAAGCACACGATAAATATTCCAGTAATTGCAGCAAATAAGTTGATCGGTTTCATAAGATACTGAATTATTAAACTCAAGAATAGGCTATACTATTTTGGCTGTCATTTGGATTGTGAAAAATAAAGCCAGACATGCAAATCGAAAATCAACTGAAAGAACTTTCACCTGAGGAACTGCAGCGAATAATCGAGGAAGCCAGGCGAACGCTCGATCTTAAACAGAAGCAGAGGAGAGAAGAAATCATTCGCCAAATCAGAGAATTGGCGACGCAAGCGGGGATCGAAGTCGAGATTCGGACCAGACCGAAAACCGAAACCAAACCATCGCGCCGGGGCGTTAAACTTCCACCCAAATACCGCCATCCGACCGATCGTGCTTTGACCTGGACTGGGCGCGGTCAAATGCCGCGCTGGTTGCGAGAGTTGGTCGCCCAGGGTCATGACCGCGAGGAATTTCGCATTTAGGATTAATCGCTTTATCGCTCAATCGATCAGTCGCCGGGTCAAGTTGGCATAAGCGTCGATCCGCCGATCGCGCAGAAACGGCCAGATCCGGCGAGTCTGTTCAGTCTTTGTCCGATCTAAGCGGGCAAATAATATTGTTTCCTCGTCTGCGCCTGCTTGGGCGATCAATTCGCCCTGCGGGCCAGCGATAAAGCTATGGCCCCAAAAATGAATGCCGGGCGATTGCCGGCTCGGGTCAGGTTCCAGACCGATCCGGTTGCACACCAGGACTGGCAGGCCGTTGGCAACGCCATGGGCGCGTTGGATCAGCTGCCAAGCTTCTAGTTGACGGCGTTTTTCCGCTTCGTCATCGGCTGGATTCCAACCGATGGCTGTCGGGTAGAGCAACAGATCAGCGTTCGCCAGAGCCATCAGGCGTGCCGCTTCTGGAAACCACTGATCCCAGCATACCAACACCCCAAGCTTGCCCACGCTCGTCGTGATAGGCTCAAAGCCTAAGTCGCCCGGCGTAAAGTAAAATTTCTCATAGTAACCGGGATCGTCGGGGATATGCATTTTGCGGTATTTCCCTGCCAGTCGACCGTCTCGTTCCAGGATCACCGCGGTATTGTGGTACAGGCCGGCAGCGCGCTTTTCAAATAGCGAGCCGACGATCACCAACTTAAGTTCCGCCGCCAAAGCTGCCAGAAATTCCGTGGTCGGACCTGGGATTGGCTCGGCCCAATCGAAATAGGCAGGGTCTTCCGTCTGGCAGAAATAAGGTGAGGTGTGAAGTTCTGGCAGCAGCACCAGTTCGGCACCGTAAGCTGCAGCAGCGCGGATGGCACGCTCAGAGATAGCTAAGTTTTCCTGCCGGCTGCCGCCGCAGGGCTGTTGAATCAGGGCAACGCGGAGAAACTCTTGCATCATGCTTCTTCAAAACAGATAGGGTGAGGATATTGCATAGTCATGCAGTGAAGACTGCCGTATTGATGAATTAGCGCACGCGCCGGGATGGCGATGATCTCCCGGTGAGGGAAAGCCTGCTTTAACTGGTTTAGGGCTTTCCTGTCGGCAGGGTCGTCATAGACGGGGACTAGCACTGCTTTGTTGATGATCAGGAAGTTGGCGTAAGAAGCCGGCAAGCGTTGCCCGTTTGCAGCCCAGATAGGGCGCGGTAGCGGTAGCGGAATGAGCTGATACGGTCTGCCAGCTAAGGTTTGAAAGCAGGCCAGTTGAGCCGCCATGGCCTTAAGTGGTTCATAATGAGGGTCGCCTCGCTCGGTACAGGATTGATAAGCGATGGTGGTAGGAGAGCAGAATCTGGCTAGGGTGTCGATATGGGCATCGGTATCGTCGCCCTCTAAGTAGCCGTGATCTAGCCACAAAACCCGTTTAATCCCTAAATATTCGGCTAAAATCGCCTCTGCTCGTTCTGGATCAGGATTACGGTTGAGGTTTAGGATGGAGCTGCGGGTGGCGAGCAACGTTCCAAAGCCGTCGGTCTCAAGGCTGCCGCCTTCCAGTACCCATTCTGCGCGCTGGTAAGGGACTGCACCGAAAACGCCTTGTTGGTACAAGTGCCAGCCTAAGGCATCGTCTTCGGCACAAGGATACTTGTTACCCCAGCCGTTGAAGCGGAAATCGACCAGTTGGCAACTCCTTTGGGTATCATCGGTGTAGACAGCCAAAGGCGCAGTATCGCGCACCCAAATGTCGCGATACGCTGCTTGGCTAAACCCGATGTGGGCTGCTACGCTGGAGTAGCGGTTCAAGATGGTCTCAATTCGCAAGCGGTGCGCTCTGTCTTGGCAGACGATCAAGACCTTCTGGCGGTGGCTGATCGCCGCCACCGTCAAAGCATAAGCGTGTTCTACCGCCTCTAGCCAGGGGGCAAAATCCCCCTGCGGATGGGGCCAGGCCAACAAGACAAACGCCTGCGGTGTCCACTCAGCCGGAAAGATTATTTTGCCCATTGCAGCATCTCTTCAGCGTGGGCTAAGGTTTGCGCGGTGATTTCAATTCCGCCTAGCATTCTCGCGATTTCCTGCTTTCGATTTTCCTGGGTTAAAGCAAATACTTGAGTTTCGGTTTCGCAACCGTCGGTGGTCTTGGTGACCAAGTAGTGGTGGTGGGCCTGGGCGGCTACTTGAGGGAGATGGGTAACGCATAACACCTGCTGGTGTTGGCCTAGTTCCCGCAAGTAGCGGCCGACGATCTCCGCCACCCCGCCGCCGATGCCGCTGTCTACTTCGTCAAAGATCAGGGTAGGCACCGAGCTCGCCTCGCTGCAGGCCACCTGAATCGCAAGGCTTAAGCGGGACAATTCTCCACCTGAGGCGACTTTAGTCAACGGCTTTAAAGGCAAACCGGGATTGGCGGCGACTAAAAACTCGATCCGATCCAATCCTTCCGGATGAGGTTCAGCAGCAGTCTCGGTTTGGACGTCGATCGCGAACCTGCCGTAGGGCATACCCAGCTTGCGTATCAGCTCGGTGATACGCGCAGCAAGTCCTTGAGCGCATTCGCGCCGGCGGAGGCTCAATTGGGAAGCCAGTTCCCGGTAGCGACGCTCCAGTTCCTCTAGCTGCTGTTCCAATTCCAAAATCTGTGCTTCCTGATGAGTCAATGCGTGGAGTTCAGCGCGCAGCCGTTCCAGCAGTTGGGGCAGCGCCTCCGGGGTCACCCGATGCTTACGGGCTAGGTCATAAAGCAAGCCTAACTGTTGTTCCAACCCCTGGAGTCGGTTTGGATCAGCTTCCAGATGGCCTAGGCGCTGGCGCAGTAAATGGCTAGCCTCTTCTAGTTGAATCCGAGCGTTGTGGACCAGTTCTGCCACCTCTTTAAATTCTGGCGCTAACTTAAGGAGAGACTGGAGTTCCCGGGCTACCTGATCGATCTGATCTATTACCGAGGATTCCGCTTCATAAAGGCGATGGTATTGAGCCTGAGCGCTGGCTAGGATTTGGCTCAGATTCGCCAGGCGCGTATGCTCCTCGAGCAGGGCATTGAAGTCTAGGGTTGCGATCGCTGCAGCTTCTAATTCTTGGATCTGGAAGCGGAGGAATTCCTCCCGTACGGCTTGGTCGACAGCGCTTTGGCGCAGCGTAGCTAATTGCGCTTGGCTGCTACGCCAGCGGCGGTACAGTTCGGCAAGCTTAGAGAGCAGGGGTTGATTGCCGGCATGGGCGTCGAGGAGATAGCGTTGAGCGGCGGGTTGACGCAGGCGTAAGTGGGCGTGCTGGCCGTAGATTTCCACCAGATGTTGCCCCAAGGTTTGGAGAGCCTCGAAGCTCACCGGACGGTCGTTGACGAAGGCCCGCTGCCGGCTCTTGACAGCCACGATCCGGCGGATCAGGCAAGTTTCGCCGGTTGCTAGTTCGTTGTCTCGAAGCCACTGCCGAGCGGCGGGAGCTTGGCTTAAGTCGAACTCCAAAATCACCTCTGCCTGCTCAGCGCCAGTTCGAACCAGATCCGGATCCCCGCGTCCCCCTAGCCCCAACTCGAGCGCAGTCAGCAGGATCGATTTGCCAGCACCGGTCTCTCCGGTCAGGGCGGTAAAGCCTGCCGACCATTCCAAACGCAATTGTTTGACGACCGCCAGGTTGCGAATGTGCAATCCCGTCAGCACAGGTCAACCGTTACTCCAGTTTAATTTGGCTCGTAAAATCTCAAAAAAATCGTAATCGACCGGATGCAACAATTTGAACGGTTTGTCCGCCTTGCAGATCCGGATGTGATCGTCGAACCGAACTTCGGGAATGGAAATATTGTCGCATGAGACTTCAGCGCGCATTTCCTTCGCCGTACCGAAAGCGATCTCCACTTCGCTGTCGCCGGCGATGACGATGGGCCGATTCGTCAGGGTATGGGGGTTGATCGGCACCAATTCGATCGCATTGAGGGTGGGATACAAGATTGGGCCACCGCCAGATAAAGCATAGGCGGTAGAGCCGGTGGGCGTAGAGACGATCAACCCATCGGCGCGCTGGGAATTAAGAAAGCGACCATTGATATGGGTGATGATCTCGATCATGCTCGGCGTGATCCAGCGGTGGACGACCACCTCGTTGACGGCCAGCTCTTCGCGGATAACTTGGCCGCAGCGTAAGATCTGAGCGCGCAATAGGATTCGCTCTTCCGCCAGGTAACGGCCAGCTAAGATCTCGTCCAGCTTAGTTAACGCCTGCTCCGGGGAGATATCCACTAGAAAACCTACCCGACCGAGGTTGACACCGATCACCGGCGTCTCGAAACCGGCAGTGGTGCGGACTGTGTTGAGCAAAGTTCCATCGCCGCCTACGGCGATGACCACGTCGCATTCTTGACCCAGAGTCTGCGCTGGGCAGGCCGATGCTGCCGGCGCGTTCGCCAATAATTGGCAACTGGCCTCTTCGAGTAGGATTTTAAATCCTCGCCGGCTGAGATGCGCATAAATCGCATTAAGCGTGGCGCTAACCCGTTCGGCATTGGGTTTGGCGATGATGCCAATGGTACGGAAACTTCCTTCCACAAGGCGTCAGGGCAACTAAAAGACTAATTATATTAGGTGTTTCTTGACAATATAGCTAGAGATTGTTAGTTTGGCACTCTCTCAAAAAGAGTGCTAATTAAGGGTATGATGGCAACGGGGTCGCAGTCCATAGAACTGACTGAACGGGCACAGCACCTTTTGAAGGTATTGATCGAGCGCTACATTGAAGAAGGTCAGCCAGTAGGTTCTCGTACTTTAGCGCGGGAGGCAGGGTTAAATTTAAGTCCGGCAACGGTCCGCAATGTCATCGCGGATTTGGAAGAGATGGGGCTGGTGACTTCCCCTCATACCTCTGCTGGGCGCATGCCTACGGTTAAGGGATATCGGTTGTTTATCGATTCGTTGCTGACGGTCAAGCCGTTAGATCAGGCGGTGACCCAGAAGCTATGGGAGGATTTTGAAGCGCAGGAAGATCCGTACGAATTGCTTGAGACGGCATCTCGGCTGCTTTCCCGTATCACCCATATGGCTGGCTTGGTGACTTTGCCGCGCCGGCAGCAGGTCGCGTTCCGGCAGATCGAGTTTTTGCCTTTGTCACAAGGGCGCGTGCTGGTGATCCTGGTGACCGATAATCAAGAAGTCCATAACTGCATTATCCGTCCGACTAAGCCTTTTACCCCCGCTCAGCTCCAACAAGCGGCCAATTATCTAAATACCCATCTTATGGGTAAGCGTTTGCCTGAACTGCGCTCTGCGGTGCTTAAAGAGTTGCAGCAAACTGGAGAGCAGCTAAGTGCAGAGATTCGCTCGGTACTGGAGATGGCTCAATCGGTGTTTGAGGTTGAGTCGTTAGAAGAGGATTTTGTGCTCACCGGCCAGACCAATCTGATGGATTTTGCCGAACTGGCCGACTGTGAACGGCTTAGGACCTTGTTTGAGGCGTTTGAGGAGAAGCGCAATCTCCTGCATCTGTTGGATCAGTGTATTGAAGCTGAGAGGGTGCAGATTTTCATCGGTGAGGAATCCGGTTACCAGCCTCTTGAAAAGTGCAGCCTGGTAGCTCACAGTTACGTCATCGAGGGTCGGATTCTGGGGGCGCTCGGTGTGATCGGTCCAACCCGGATGCATTATGAGAGCGTCATTCCGCTGGTAGACGTGACCGCTAAATTGCTCAGCTTAGCCTTGAATCAGAAATTGGCGTCCCCATCTTGAACCTTAAGCGTTAAGGAAACACGTTAGCGGAGGAGCTATGACTGAGGAGAAAAAAAATCACCAGGGAGAAGTGACGGCGCAAGCTGGCGCTCTAAGTGGAGAAGCGGCCGAAGAATCTTTGGAGGGTTTGCGGCAGAAGCTGGCTGAAGCGGAGCTCAAGGCAGTAGAAAACTGGGATAAGTTCTTGCGCGCCCAGGCTGAGTTGGAAAACTTACGCCGCCGCATGGAGCGTGAAATTCACAATGCTCACAAGTATGCAATCGAGAAATTTGCCAAGGACTTATTGGCAGTTGCAGATAGCATAGAATTAGGGCTTAAGGCAGCGGTAGAGACCGATGACTTAGATAAGATCCGCGAGGGAATAGAGTTGACTTTAAAGCAACTCCTGACCGTGTTTGAGCGGTTTAATATCCGCGCAATCGATCCGTTAGGCGAGAAATTTAATCCTGAATTCCACCAGGCTATGGCGACCGAGGAAGTGAAGGGGGTAGAGCCGGAGTATGTGGTGAGAGTGCTCCAGAAGGGTTACGCTTTAAACGATCGCCTCCTTCGCCCGGCGTTGGTGGTGGTGGCCAAACCTACCGCAGACTTGGAAACTCGCCTGGATGAGCAAGCTTGAAAACTAAGCAGGCAGCCCCATTTACAACAGACGGGCGATACGGACAAAAGTTAAGGAGATAGAGCAATGGCAAAGATTTTAGGTATCGATTTGGGCACAACCAACTCGTGTATGGCGATTTTAGAGGGCGGCAAAGCCAAAGTGATCGAGAATGCTGAAGGCACGCGAACCACGCCTTCTATTGTCGCGTTCACCAAAGATGGCGAAGTCTTGGTAGGGCATCCGGCCAAACGGCAGGCAATTACCAATCCGCAGAACACTTTCTATGCCGTCAAGCGCTTGATCGGACGGCGCTTTGACGATCCAGTCGTGAAAAAAGACATGGATATGGTGCCTTATAAAATTGGGCCTGCCCCAAATGGAGATGCGTGGGTGGAGGCGCCGGCGCTGGGTAAAAAAATGGCGCCGCCGGAGATTTCCGCGCGCGTATTGAAAAAGCTGAAGGAAGATGCGGAAGCCTATCTAGGGGAAGAAATCAAGGAAGCGGTCATCACGGTACCGGCTTACTTTAATGATTCCCAGCGCCAGGCTACCAAGGATGCTGGCCGCATCGCAGGGCTTGAGGTCAAGCGGATCATTAATGAGCCGACTGCAGCCGCGTTAGCCTTTGGTCTAGACAAGCAGAAAGGAGACCGTAAGATCGCCGTCTACGACCTAGGCGGTGGTACGTTTGACATTTCCATTATCGAGATGGCGGACGTAGAAGGTGAGCGCCAGTTCGAGGTGCTTGCCACCAATGGCGACACTTTCCTTGGCGGAGAGGATTTTGACAAGCGCGTGATCGACTATCTGGTAGAGAAATTCAAAAAAGATACCGGTATCGATCTGCGCAACGATCCCTTGGCCTTACAGCGGTTGAAGGAGGCTGCTGAAAAAGCCAAAATCGAGCTCTCCTCGACTCAGCAGACCGAGATTAACCTGCCCTATATCACCGCTGATGCGACCGGTCCCAAGCACTTGAATGTGAGGCTGACCCGCGCCAAGCTGGAAGCATTGACCGAGGACCTGATCGAAAAAACCCGCCGTCCTTGTGAGATCGCTTTGAAAGATGCAGGTTTGTCACCGTCTGACATCGATGACGTGATTCTGGTAGGTGGGCAGACCCGCATGCCTAAAGTGCAGGAATTTGTCAAGCAGATCTTCGGCAAAGAACCCCGTAAGGATGTCAATCCAGACGAAGCGGTCGCCTTAGGGGCAGCGATTCAGGCTGGCGTGCTAGGTGGAGAGGTCAAAGACGTGCTCTTGCTCGATGTGACGCCGCTGTCTCTGGGGATTGAGACTTTGGGTGGGGTGATGACTAAGATTATCGAGAAAAACACCACCATTCCTACCAAAGCGACCCAGATCTTTTCCACCGCTGAGGACAACCAGACTGCTGTGACGGTTCACGTCCTGCAAGGCGAGCGGGAAATGGCCAAGGACAACAAGTCGCTAGGCAAGTTCGACTTGACCGGGATTCCGCCAGCACCGCGTGGTGTACCGCAGATCGAGGTCACCTTCGACATCGACGCTAATGGGATTCTCCATGTGTCGGCCAGGGACAAAGCGACGGGGCGGGAACAGTCGATCGTTATCCGGGCTTCCAGCGGCCTGACTGAGGAGGAAATCCAGCGCATGATCCGCGACGCTGAGCTGCACGCTGAAGAAGACCGCAGGTTCAAAGAATTGGTCACTGCACGGAATGAGGCCGATGCTCTCATCCACGCCACGCGCAAGAGCCTGAAGGATTTAGAGGGTAAAGTCCCGGCGGCAGATAAAGAGCGGATCGAGGCGGTCATCAAGGAGCTGGAGGCGGTGATGAAGACCAATGACAAGGCAGCCATCGAAGCCAAGACTCGCCAATTGATGGAATTGTCGGGTAAGCTGGCGCAGCAGGTTTACAGCGCAGCTCATACCGAACCTCAAAGCGAGGCTACGCATACCAAAGGCGAAGAAGTCGTGGATGCCGAGTTTGAGGAGGTCAAAGACGACAAGAAATAAAATGGATTACTTCAGGCGCCGATTCAATTGGGATGGGCAAGGATAAGCGCCGGCGCCTGAGGTAAGTTGGTTTAATTTATGGCAGAGGATTATTACGCAATTCTGGGCTTATCGCGCAATGCCAGCGAAGCGGAGATCAAGCGCGCATTCCGCAAGCTGGCGATGAAATATCATCCGGACCGCAACCCTGGCGATCCAAACGCAGAGGAGCGCTTTAAGCAGATCAAGGAAGCCTACGAGGTCCTAAGCAACCCGCAAAAGCGGGCGGCCTATGATCAGTTCGGTCACGCTGGCGTCCATGCCGGCGCAGAAGGGGCCGGCTTTAGCGCTGCTTTCGATGACCTCTTCGGTCAGGTATTTGAGGATCTATTTGGAGTCGGCCGAGGGCGTGGTCGCCGCACCCGGGCCAGGCGCGGATCGGACTTGCGCTATAACCTGGAATTGACCTTAGAGGAAGCGGTTGCAGGTACCGAGGCGCAGATCCAGGTACCGACTTTGGTCGTCTGTGACGAATGCGGCGGCAGCGGTGTCTATCCGGGGAGTAAGCTGTCTGTTTGCTCGTTGTGTCATGGCCAGGGCGTGGTTCGCATGCAGCAAGGGTTTTTCTCGATTCAGCAGACTTGCCCGAACTGCCAAGGCACAGGGCAAGAGATTCGCAGCCCCTGCCCGAGCTGTGATGGACGGGGAAGGGTGCAGCGGATCAAACGGCTCTCGGTCAAGATTCCACCAGGGGTAGATAGCGGCGATCGCATCCGTCTGGCTGGGGAAGGCGAAGCCGGTGAACACGGCGGACCGCCAGGGGATCTTTATGTGCAGATCCATGTTAAGGAGCATCCCATTTTTACCCGCGAGGGTAATGACCTGCATTGCGAGATGCCGATCAGCTTTACTGCGGCAGCTTTGGGAGGCGAGCTCGAAGTGCCGACCTTAGATGGCAAAGTCATCCTCAAGATTCCACCGGAAACCCAAACCGGTACTTTGTTTCGCCTGCGGGGCAAGGGAGTGAAGCCGGTGCGCGGCGGCCCTCCTGGAGATCTGATTTGCCGGGTGCGGGTGGAGACGCCGGTACGCTTGACTAAGGAGCAAATCGAACTGCTGAAAAAGCTGGACGAATCCCTTAAAGGCGGTGGTCACCAGCACAACCCTCAGGCTCATGGCTGGTTGGATGGGGTCAAGCAGTTTTTCGAGAAACTTACGCTTGGTAAATAAAGGGCATTGAGATGATCCGGATTGCTATTTCTGGCGCGGCTGGCCGGATGGGTCAAGCTTTGATTCAAGCGGTGGCGGCCAGCGACGATATGCGCTTAACTGCTGCCATCGCGCGTCCGGACGCGGAAGTGTTGGGTGAAGATGCGGGGATTCTGGCTGGCATCAGGCAGTTAGGCGTTCCGATTCGATCGAACTTAAAAGAATGCGCTGATTTCGATGTCCTGATCGATTTTACTGTGCCTGAAGCGTGTCAAGTGTTCGTCGAGTATTGCCGTACCCGAGGCAAACGGTTGGTCATCGGTACCACCGGTTTGCGCGCGCAGGACCGGGCAGCGATCGAAGCTGCCGCACGCGATATCCCTATCGTGTTCTCCCCCAATATGAGTGTAGGGGTAAATTTGGCATTGAAGCTGTTGGAGACAGCGGCCAAAGTGTTTGGAGACGAGGTCGATGTAGAGATCATCGAAGCGCATCACCGCTACAAAGTAGATGCCCCTTCCGGCACTGCCCTGCGGATGGGGGAAGTCGTCGCCAAAACCCTAGGTCGTGATCTTCACACCTGTGCCCAATACAGTCGCTTTGGTCATACCGGCGAACGCGATCGCAAAACGATCGGCTTTGCGGTTGTCCGCGCTGGTGAGATCGTCGGCGAACACACCGTTCTGTTTGCTGGCGAGGGTGAGTGCCTAGAGATTGTGCATAAAGCTTTAAGCCGGATGACTTTTGCCAAAGGAGCGCTTAGAGCTGCGCGTTGGCTGATGAGCCAGCAGCCTGGCCTTTATGATATGCAAGATGTGCTTGGGCTTAAGAATTGACGGCGGAAAGTTTCTGCTTTAAAGTTTGAATTTCCTGAAAGCTCAGGGCCGTGGCGTGCTTGGCGGTGAAAAGACTGTCCAAGCGATTGATAGAAGTCTAAAACCATAACTGCAAATACATTGGAGCAAGCACATGGCAAAACAAGTGATGATTCAATTTGCACTCGATTCTCTGGATCCGCAGGTCACTTTGGATCTGGCTGCCAAAGCCGCCCCTTACGTAGATATCCTGGAAATTGGAACGCCGTGCATTAAGTACAATGGCGTGTCCTTAGTCAAGGAGATGAAGTCCCGTTTTCCGGACAAGAAAATCCTAGTGGACCTCAAAACCATGGATGCCGGTGAATATGAAGCTAAACCTTTCTTCGAGGCAGGCGCCGATATTACTACCGTGTTAGGGGTAGCGGAACTGGCGACCATCAAAGGGGTGATCAAAGCGGCTCACGAGCACAACGGTTGGGCCCAAGTGGACCTGATGAACGTGCCGGACAAAGCTAAGCTAGCGAAAGCTGCCGCCGAAGCCGGAGCCGATATCATCGGCGTGCATACCGGACTTGACCAACAGGCAGCAGGGATGACTCCGTTTGCAGACCTCAATTTGATCGCCAGCCTAGGCTTGAACGTCAAGATTTCCTGCGCCGGTGGGGTCAAGCATGAAACCGTGCAAGATGTGGTAAGAGCTGGCGCTGACATCGTGGTGGTGGGAGGCGCGATCTACGGCGCACCGGATCCGGCTGCAGCAGCTAAAAAGTTCCGCGAACTGGTCGATGCAGTTTAAGGGGTTTGAGGATGAATCCGCATCGGAAGCTTGTCCTCGATAAGATCACTGAAATTCTGGCTGCTACCCCAGACGACTATGAGGACCGCTTGACTAAGATGATCGACGAAGCCGAGCAGGTGTTCGTCGGCGGGCAAGGGCGCTCAGGCCTGGTCACCAAGTTCTTTGTCATGCGTCTCATGCATGCCGGTTATAAGGCCTTCGCGCTCGGTGAGACGGTGACGCCCGCGATCCGCAAAGGCGACTTATTCATCGTGATTTCCGGTTCCGGTGAGACGGGCTCTTTGATCGCTAATGCCAAAAAAGCCAAGGAAATAGGCGCCAAGGTCGTATTGATCACGGCGAAGAGTAGTTCGACCATCGGCGACCTGGCAGATGAAATCTTCCAGATCGGCACGGATAGCTCCTACCAGAAGGTGTTCGGGCTGCCAATGGGGACGATGTTCGAGCTATCCGCCTTGATCTTCCTGGAAGCCCAGATTTCTCATGTGATCCATGAGAAGAATATCCCGGAAGAGGAAATGCGTTCGCGTCACGCCGTCCTGGAGTGACCGCTACGTTCCAATCTAAGTGGCGGCTAGTCGGCCGTCACACCTTTAGTAGTAAAGAGGCAAGTACCCGGTGGGTGCTTGCCTTTTTTATAAAAACTAGCTCAAGCGTAGATATCCTATGGAGTGTCGCCTAGAATGAAACGACAGGGTACATTGTTTAAAGATAGGATGCTTGATTTGAGCTATCCTGTTTGGTTGAGCATGCTTGCGGGGGGCACGTGAAGGAAACAGCTATCCTGGCTTTGGAAAACGGGGTCGTTTTCCAAGGCGTTTCGGTAGGGGCAGCAGGATGCCGGGTCGGAGAGGTGGTTTTCAACACCGCGATTGCTGGCTATCAAGAAATCCTGACTGATCCTTCCTATGCGCGCCAGATCGTGACTTTGACTTATCCGCATATCGGTAATACTGGAGTCAACTGCGAGGACATAGAGTCCGATCGGGTTCATGCGGCAGGCTTGATCGTCCGGGATGTGCCAAGAGTTGCCAGTAACTGGCGGACTACCTCGACTTTGACCGATTACCTCAAGCGCCAAAATGTGGTCGGATTAGCTGGTATCGATACTCGGCAGTTGACCCGGATCCTTAGAGATCAAGGTGCCCAGCGCGGTTGCCTGTGGGCAGGCCCTGACATCGACGTCCAGGCAGCGATAGCGAGAGCCGAAGACTTTCCAGGGCTTAAGGGGATGGATTTAGCGCGTGAGGTCAGCTGTCAGAAGCCTTATCTCTGGAGGCAGGCTTGCTGGCGTCCAGGGATAGGTTATGGTGAGCTGGATAATCCGCGCTATCGGGTAGTCGCCTATGATTTTGGAATCAAATTCAATATCCTGCGCATGCTCGCTGAGCGCGGCTGTGAAGTGACGGTGGTGCCTGCGACCACCTCTGCTGCTGAGGTTTTGAGTCTGGCCCCAGATGGCGTTGTGCTGTCGAATGGCCCAGGCGATCCAGAACCTTGCGTTTATGCGATCGAAGCGATCCGAGAGTTTTTAGCAGTTGGGGTGCCGTTATTTGGCATTTGCCTCGGCCATCAGCTGCTGGCACTGGCCTGTGGGGCGCGGACAGTGAAGATGAAGTTTGGCCATCATGGAGCTAACCATCCAGTTCTAGAACTCTCTACTGAGCGGGTGATGATCTCTAGTCAGAACCATGGTTTTGCGGTGGATGAACACAGTCTTCCACCGCGGCTTAAGCCTACCCATCGCTCTTTATTCGATGGCAGCCTACAGGGAATAGAACACACTAAGCTTCCTGCCTTTGGTTTTCAAGGTCATCCTGAAGCCAGTCCAGGCCCCCAGGATGTGGAGTCCTTGTTTGACCGGTTTATTCAAATGATCGCCAGCCGGCGTTGACACAATCATGCCTAAAAGAACTGACATTCAGAGCATTCTGTTGCTAGGCGCAGGTCCCATCGTGATCGGCCAAGCGTGCGAATTCGACTATTCTGGGACCCAGGCGTGTAAGGCTTTGCGCGAAGAAGGGTACCGGATCGTACTGGTAAACTCTAATCCGGCCACCATCATGACCGATCCAGACATCGCTGATCGAGTCTATATCGAGCCGATAGATTGGCAAACGGTGGCGAAGATCATCGAGCACGAACGCCCAGATGCTTTACTGCCCACGATGGGCGGGCAAACTGCGCTTAACTGCGCGCTTGATCTCTATCGCCAGGGAGTCTTGGAACAGTATGGGGTAGAGCTGATCGGTGCCAGCCCGGAGGCGATTGCTAAAGCCGAAGATCGCGGCTTATTCCGGCAAGCGATGATCGAGATCGGCTTAGAAGTGCCTCGTTCTGGGGTCGCGCACAGCCTTGAGGAAGCCTTGGGTGTATTGGAACGGGTCGGTTTCCCGGCCATTATTCGACCGTCTTTTACCTTAGGGGGCAGTGGCGGTGGGATCGCTTACAACCGCGAGGAATTTGTTGAGATCTGCGAGCGTGGGCTGGAGCTATCGCCAGTGCGGGAATTGCTCATTGAAGAGTCAATCCTCGGCTGGAAAGAGTTTGAGATGGAAGTGGTGCGCGACCGCAAGGACAACTGCATCATTGTCTGCTCGATCGAGAACCTCGATCCGATGGGAGTGCATACCGGCGATTCTATCACGGTTGCCCCTATCCAGACGTTGACCGATAAGGAATACCAGATCATGCGCGCGGCAGCCATCGCGGTGCTGCGTAAAATCGGCGTTGATACCGGCGGCTCTAACGTACAATTTGCAGTCAACCCAAAGGATGGCCGCTTGGTAGTGATCGAGATGAATCCCAGGGTGTCGCGTTCCTCAGCGCTGGCCTCAAAAGCCACCGGTTTCCCTATCGCCAAGGTAGCGGCCAAGTTGGCGGTAGGCTATACCTTGGATGAGCTGCGCAACGAGATCACAGGCGGCTTGATTCCAGCCTCCTTTGAGCCTGCGCTTGACTATGTCGTGACCAAGATCCCCCGCTTTACCTTCGAAAAATTCCCCGATGCTGATGACCGTCTGACCACGCAGATGAAATCCGTCGGTGAGGTGATGGCAATCGGCCGAACCTTCCAGGAATCCATACAGAAAGCCTTGCGGGGGTTGGAAATCGGCGTCGATGGGCTAACCGAAAGGTTAGATCTTAACGCTGAAGACGCTCGCGACCGGCTGGTACGCGAGCTTAGAAGTCCAGGACCCTATCGGCTGTGGTACATAGCCGATGCATTTCGCTTCGGCATGACGCTAGATGAGATCTACCACCATAGCCGGATCGATCCTTGGTTTTTGGCTCAGATTGAGGAAATCGTCCAGGTTGAGAATTCCCTAAAAAGCAAAACTTTGGCGACTTTGGGGGCAGACGAGCTGCGGCACCTAAAGCGCATGGGGTTTGCCGACTCGCGTCTGGCTTACCTGCTCGACAGTTCCGAGGCAGAGGTGCGTGCCACCCGTCACAAGTACGGTATCCGGCCGGTCTACAAGCGGATCGATTCGTGCGCTGCTGAGTTTGCCTCAAGCACTGCCTATTTGTATTCCACGTATGAAACCGAATGCGAGGCTGATCCTTCCAAGCGGCGCAAGATCGTCGTGTTAGGCGGCGGTCCCAACCGTATCGGGCAGGGGATTGAGTTCGATTACTGCTGCGTCCATGCTGCTCAGGCGCTCAGGGAAGATGGTTTTGAGACCATTATGGTCAACTGCAATCCGGAAACCGTTTCCACCGATTTCGATACTTCCGATCGCCTGTATTTCGAACCTCTGACCTTGGAGGACGTGTTAGAGATCATTGAACTGGAGAAGCCCGAAGGACTGATCGTCCAGTACGGTGGTCAAACGCCGCTCAAACTGGCTCGTGCCTTGGAGGCAGCAGGAGCGCCGATCATCGGCACTTCGCCTGATTCTATCGATCTGGCCGAAGACCGCGAACGGTTTATGAAGCTAGTCGAACGGTTGGGTTTAAAGCAGCCGGCTAACCGCACCGCCCGTTCGCTGGAAGAGGCGATCCTCTCAGCGCGGGAGTTGGGTTATCCGCTGGTGGTCAGGCCGTCATATGTGCTTGGCGGGCGGGCGATGGAGATCGTCTTCAACGAGGAGGAACTGCGCCGTTACATGGTAGAAGCGGTCAGCGCTTCTAATCAGTCGCCGGTATTGCTAGATCGATTCTTAGATAATGCTGTGGAGGTGGACGTAGACGCGGTTAGCGACGGCGAGAGGGTGTGGATAGGGGGGATCATGGAGCACATCGAGCAAGCCGGTATTCATTCCGGAGACTCGGCTTGTTCTATCCCCCCTTATGAGTTGAGTGAAGAACTGCAGAAGCAGCTGAAGGAACAGGTGCGCTGCCTGGCCCAAGCGTTAGGGGTGGTGGGCTTGATGAACGCACAGTTTGCGATCAAAGATGGGGAGATCTACATTTTAGAAGTTAATCCCCGCGCCTCGCGCACGGTTCCCTTTGTATCTAAGGCGATTGGTCTGCCTCTGGCTAAGATCGCAGCTAGATGTATGATTGGACAAACCCTAAGCGCTCAGGGAGTAACTCGGGAGCGAATCCCTCCCTATTATTCGGTCAAAGAGGCCGTGTTTCCGTTTATAAAATTTCCTAAGGTTGATCCCCTGCCGGGGCCGGAGATGAAATCCACCGGCGAGGTAATGGGCGTAGGGCTAAGCTTTGGCGAGGCCTACGCTAAGGCGCAGCGGGCAGCCGGTGCTCGCCTTCCGCTTCGCGGCAGGGTATTGTTGAGCGTGCGCGATCGTGACAAAGCCCGTTTGGTCGGCATCGCCCGCAGTCTGGTAGAAAAAGGTTTTGAACTGGTGGCGACCCGGGGAACTGCGCAGGCGCTGCAGGCAGCTGGGATTAAGTGCGCGGTGGTGAATAAAGTCGGGCAAGGCCGGCCGCATATTGTGGACCTGATCAAGAACAGCGAGGTAGCGCTGATCATCAACACCACTGAGGGAAAAAAGGCCATCGCTGATTCGTTTCTGATTCGGAGCGAGGCACTTCAACACCAGGTCACTTATACCACCACGCTAGCTGGGGCGTGGGCGATTTGTCGCGCGTTGGATGCGCTGGATACCGACCGGGTTTATAGTTTGCAGGATTTACATCGACAGCTGATCGAGTCAGAACAGGGGAGGTAGACGCAAAGATGAAAAAAGTACCTTTGACGGTCAAAGGTGCAGAAAAGCTCAAACAGGAATTGCATGAGCTTAAGACTGTGGTGCGGCCGAAAATCATTCAGGCCATCGCTGAGGCGAGAGCTCATGGCGATTTGAGGGAAAACGCCGAATACCATGCCGCCCGGGAGCAGCAAAGCTTCGTTGAGGGGCGGATCCGCGAAATCGAGGCCAAATTGGCTAACGCTGAAATCATCGATGTCAGCCAAATCAACGCCGATGGCAAAGTAGTGTTCGGCGCGATCGTGGAATTAGAAGATTTGGAGACAGGAGAAACTGTGACCTATCAGATCGTCGGAGACGACGAGGCGGATATCAAATCTGGCCGAATCTCCATTTTCTCTCCCATTGCCAGGGCTCTGATCGGCAAACAGGCCGAAGAGGTGGTAAAAGTGAAAACGCCTAAAGGGACGCGCGCATACGAAATTCGCGCGGTCAATTACGAATGAATGATGGCTAGAACCTTAGCGAATTGCGAAGGTCAAAGTTGAGCAGAATGCTAAGCAAATTAAATTATGGCGAGAAGCCGTAACAGTGGCCGCTGGCTGAAAGAGCATTTTAGCGACGTTTACGTTCAGCAGGCCCAGGCATTGGGTTACCGTTCAAGGGCGGTGTTCAAGTTACAGGAAATTCAAGCTCGTGATCGGATTTTGGCGCCAGGGATGGTGGTGGTCGATTTAGGCGCCGCCCCTGGCGGGTGGTCCCAATTTGCAGCAAACCAAGTTAAACCCGGCGGTAAGGTCATCGCGTTGGATATCCTGCCGATGGAGCCTGTGCCGGGAGTCACTTTCCTCCAGGGAGATTTTACCCAAGATCAAACCTGGCAAAATCTGAAATCCGCGCTTGGCAATATCCAGGTAGATGTGGTGTTGTCCGACATGGCGCCTAACTTGAGCGGTAACCGCAGCATCGATCAACCGCGCGCTATGTATCTGGCTGAGCTGGTCTTGGAGGCGGCAGAGCAGATCTTGCAAACAGGCGGGTATCTTTTGCTGAAACTTTTTCAAGGAGAAGGGTTCGAAGCATTTCAGAAGCGCCTACGCCAGGGTTTTGCCAGAGTTGCGGTCCGTAAGCCTAAAGCGTCACGGCCACGAAGCCGAGAGGTGTATTTGTTGGCCCAGGGATTCAGGCAGAACCGGATGAAACAGGCGTAGAGAACAATACATCGGATGTATTGGTCATTCAACCAAAAGGAACGAATTTAGGAGAGCGTATATGAACAGCGTTTTAAAAAATCTTTTACTTTGGGTTGTGGTAGCGGCGGTATTGATGGGCGTATTCAACAATTTTGGTGGGCGGCGTAGTGGTGGGGCGACGCTATCGTACACCCAATTTATTACAGCGGTTCGGGAGGGACAGGTTAAGGAGGTAGTGATAGACGGCAATGCGATCAAGGGGGTGACTGGGAATGGCCAGAAGTTTCTCACATACAATCCCAACGATTTACATTTAGTAGATGAGCTATTAGCCAACAACGTTGAGATCAAGGCGGAGCCACCGGAAGGGCAATCGCTGCTGATGCAAATTTTCATCTCCTGGTTTCCGATGCTACTTTTGATTGGGGTATGGGTTTTTTTCATGCGCCAGATGCAAGGAGGGGGTGCTGGGGGGCGCGGGGCGATGAATTTTGGCAAGAGCAAAGCCCGGCTGATGGAAGAAGACAAAGTCAGGGTGACGTTTAAAGACGTGGCAGGGTGTGAGGAAGCCATAGAGGAAGTCAAGGAGGTGGTAGATTTTCTCAAAGCCCCGAGCAAATTTCAGAAGCTTGGGGGCAAGATTCCGCGAGGGATTTTGATGGTAGGTCCTCCTGGGACGGGCAAGACATTGATTGCGCGGGCGATTGCTGGGGAAGCCAAGGTTCCGTTTTTCACCATCTCTGGGTCAGACTTTGTGGAGATGTTTGTTGGGGTAGGGGCGGCTCGGGTTCGGGACATGTTTGAACAAGCCAAGAAGCACGCTCCCTGCATTGTTTTCATTGACGAGATTGACGCGGTAGGTCGGCACCGTGGTGCTGGGCTTGGGGGTGGGCACGACGAACGGGAACAGACTTTAAACCAACTATTAGTTGAGATGGACGGATTTGAAGGCAATGAAGGGATCATCATTATTGCTGCCACCAACCGGCCGGACGTATTAGATCCGGCGTTATTACGGCCTGGGCGATTTGACCGACAAGTGGTGGTTGGGTTACCGGACATTCGCGGTCGGGAACAGATTCTCAAGGTTCACCTACGCAAAGTGCCTACGGCCGACGATGTTGATCCCAAGGTTATTGCGCGCGGCACGCCGGGGTTTTCGGGGGCAGATTTAGCCAATTTAGTCAATGAAGCGGCGTTATTTGCGGCGCGCGCGAACAAAAAACTGGTTGACATGAACGATTTAGAGAAAGCCAAGGACAAGATACTGATGGGCGTAGAACGGCGCTCGATGGTCATGAGCGAAGAAGAAAAGCGCATGACTGCCTATCACGAAGCAGGGCATGCCATTGTAGGACTTTTAGTACCGGAACACGATCCGGTTTACAAAGTCAGCATTATGCCGCGCGGGCGTGCGCTTGGGATCACCATGTTTTTGCCCGAACGGGACCAATATTCGGCCTCCAAGCGCAAGCTAGAGAGTCAGATCTCGAGTTTATTTGGGGGTCGGGTCGCTGAGGCGATCATCTATGGGGAGGAAGCCATTACCACTGGGGCCTCCAACGACATAGAGCGGGCGACGAATCTGGCGCGCAACATGGTGACCAAGTGGGGGTTATCGGAGCGGATGGGGCCGTTGGCCTATGCAGAAGAGGAAGGAGAGGTCTTTTTAGGGCGATCGATCACCAAACACAAACACATGTCTGAGGCGACGGCGCGGATGATTGACGAGGAGATTCGCGCCATTATTGACCGCAACTATGCGCGGGCGGAGAAGATTCTGCGGGAGAATCTAGACAAGCTGCATTTGATGGCCGAAGCGCTGATGAAATATGAGACCATCGATCGCGTTCAGATCGATGCCATCATGGCAGGTAACCCCCCGCCCCCACCCGCCGGCTGGGAAGATACTACCCCGCCTG
>CAZJKH010000007.1:0-79042 GCA_964546735.1 uncultured Methylococcales bacterium
ACCTCCTTCCCTTCGGTATCAGCCAGTCTAGCACTCTAAAAGAAGTTGTCAAGAGGGACCAGAGCGTACCAGCGCAGATATTACCCGACCATCAAAAGGCGGATCGGGATCAATGCTTTTCAAGCAGCAGGGCTGTATTTCAGGGTATCCATGAGATCGATCATGAATTCGATCTCTTCCGGCTCTATCGCTTCCCAGCCGGTAAGCCCCAGCTGCGCAAGCAGCGCCTGACCTTTTGGTTCTCGTCCCAACTCGAGTAAAGCCTGCGTCAACGGGGCAATATACTCGGTCAATCTAGGGCCAACCATCAGGGTATGATGGATCACCTGAATGTCGCTGCGCACCAGCACTTTAAGTTGACTCCGCACAGGACGGCTCAGTTCATCAAACGCTTTAGCTAAAAAGATCCCAGCCTCGCATTTTCCTGTAAGCAGTTGTTTCGCCACCAACACGTAGTTGCCACAAGTTACCAGTTCTACGTTTTCCCGTTGCAATCCTGCTGGCTCAAGCAGGATCATCCCGATCAGATAGACATCGGGATCATCAGTGCTAGCGATGCAGGCTCCTGGCTGCAAATCCTCCACCACTGTCACCTCACTTGAAGCAGGCGCTGCGATCACCACCTCATCGGTACCGCCTTTAGGCTTTACCAGCGCAGTAAACCCTTTGTCGCGCACCAACATAGCAGCGTCATAGGGATTTGCGTAAATCAGATCGATTTTGTCAGCAGCGAGCGCTTGATGAAGGGCTTGGAAATCTTGCATCAATTCAAGATGAAAGCGGCAGTCTAAGGTCCGTTGCAGCCAAGTGTTGAACACGAACCATCCGGTTAAATAATCCGGACTGAAATCGGGACTGACGGTCAAAGTATAAGTCATGACCTGCGCTCCTTTTCCTGGGCGCGCATTTGCGCATACAGGACGATGCATTCTTCCACCTTACGGCGGTCAGGCTTACGCCGCACTGAGGTATAGCCGACGATGCGACCGCCGCGCACATTGGGGATTACCGTGGCTTTAACCCAGTAGTAGCGGCCGTCCTTGCGCAGATTTTTGACGTACCCTTGCCAAATTTCCCCGCGCTGGATCGTGTCCCATAGGTCTTTGAACGCCGCTTTGGGCATGTCGGGGTGGCGCAGGATACAATGCGGGGCGCCGATCAACTCCTCCTCTGAATAACCTGACATCTCGACAAATGATCGGTTAGCGTGGGTGATGACGCCATTTATATCGGTGCGCGAGACGATTAGGCGCCCGTCAGGATAAGGCACTTCCTCGTCCACCACTAGGACCCGCCGCGGACCGATGCCGTAGAGCTCTAAGATTTCCTCTCGGAAACTACCTCGCACATCATCAGGATGCATATCGGCAAGCATAATATTCCTCGCTTAGATCAACTCAGCGATGCTTTCTGCGGCGCGTTTGACGTCCAAAAAAATCAAGCCCAGCTTAGCTTGAGGCTTGGCCAGTACAGTCAAAACTGCTTCCCTACCAGCGTGGGTCATCAACACATAGCCGCGACTGCCTTTGATCAGGACCTGCTCTAATTCCCCCCGGGCTAACTCCTGGGCGGTTCGATCTCCCAAGGACAGCATCGCTGCGCTCATTGCCCCGACTCGATCTTCGTCCAACGTCTGGGGTAGCACTGCCGCCATCATCAGCCCATCGGTAGAAATCACCCCCGAGGCCTCAATGTCGGCGGAAGTCCCGTTTAACTCAGCCAAAATCGATGTCAGCATATCAGCGCGCATGGATTTACCTCCTATAGTCTTGCTTAAGTTCAATTTAGGATTAATCGTCAACTCAACTAAACCATACCGGCGAGGGTGCATAACGGGTCATCAAGATCCAAACTAAATGCACAAAATTGGGGTGGTTGAAATGCGGAATCCCAGTCATAATCAAAGCAAACCGATGGCTACCGATGTGGAGCGGCCAGATGCCGAGGTGACTGCTACCGCCGGCATCGATGATTCCCCATGCTTGACTACCCAGCTGAAGATTGCCTTGTAAAAGTCCTGCATGCCGGTCCTGAAGGCTTAGCAAATCGGCACTCAAAGCCGCCAGCTCCTCTGCAGTCTCGTGGGGAAAGCCGCTCGCAGCGAGATAAAATCCTTGCGGGTCAGCCAACATGGCCTTGCCACCTTCTGCTAACTGGGAAAGCAGCTGCGGTAAAATGTTTTCTAAAGGCTTGTCCAACACTGCCAGCGGCGCATTCAGCCCTTGAACCCAGCCTAGAGACTGAATTCGACGCAGCAAAGCCAGAGCTTGATCAGCACCGCCATTTAATTGCTCCAGAGTTTCCTGCGTTAAGCGCGGCGTTTTTGGGCGGCGCAGCAGATTGCACAGCCATCTGCGGGGTTGAGTAGCTTCCGCCTCAGCCACGGCATAATAAGCGCCGGCTGGCGTCGGCAACAAAAATACATCTTCACGCAGTTTAGCTTGCTCCATCCTGTGCCTCTACCTTTAAACCGGGATCCAGCGTAAATAACAGCGCCTGGACCAGTAGGGAGACATCCGCCCGCGAGCGAGCGTCGACTTCAAATAACGGCGCACGTACTCCAAGCTCAGCCAAACGACGGTGGTATTCCGCTAAATTGGGATCAGGTTTAAGGTCCATCCGAGTGATGCCGATTGCCACGGCAGTTGAGCCGATAAACGGTTTAAACCGCTGGAGAAAAAAGTCCAGATCCTGAAACGGATGTGGACGATCATTGCTGATCAATAGGATTAAACCAATACTTCCGGTAGCTAAAATTTCCCACATGAAGTCGAATCGCTCTTGACCGGGCGTGCCGTATAAATGCAGCTTTTCACCTCCGGGCAGGCGCATCACCCCGTAATCTAGCGCTACCGTCGTCTCAGCTTTAAGCTTGCGCGTCATGTCGCTAGCCAGTTCATCGGTCCGGATCGGTGGCTCATCGCTCAACGCGGCAATAGCGGTCGTCTTACCCGCTCCCACTGGCCCCGTAAACAAAAGCTTGTACTGTCCCATCGCTCCTATCCTTTTACTAAACGTTGCAAAATCCGTCGCAGTAGACTTGGGTTTTTTGACGGCGCAGGCAGCTCAGAGCGAGACTCGGATGAAACCGAGATCTGCTCGATCAGCTCTACAGCATTAGCAGCGCTCACAAAACTAAACACGTCCGCCAGCGCCAGGCCTAAAAGCTTTGCCGCCTGAAGGGGGGATGCTGGTCGTTGGTATAAAAACGCGCTCAGTCGCAGGGCCTGCGGTGAACATAAATAGCGAGTCAGATTCGGCCAACGCTTCAGGCGCACTACCTGGGTCGATCGAATCTCAGTAGGTAAACGTCCGCCTGAATTCCACCAGGCCACCTTCCACAGAAAAGCATCCATCGCTTGCAAAGGCTGGGGAAGCTCTGCCAGAGCAGCAGCTGGCTCTGGATGGATGCCGATGGGCAGATCAACTCGAGCGCCGTTGAGGCGCGAAAAAGTCTTCAGCGGTATCCGGCAGAAAGCGTGCAGTTGTTTGTCATCCGCGTCTACCCAAACTTTTTGCACTTTCGGGAAAACGAGGATTGGCTGCCACCCTGTTTCTAAGCGCAACGGCATGCCGGTCAACATGGCTTGACGGTAAGCCTTAGTCAACCATCCCTGAAGACAATCGTTAGGGTTGTAGCCTGAACTGGTATCCTCTGCCCAATTGTGACGGACATGGATAGCTGCAGCCCTGTTTTTCTTAGCTATCCCTGCCGCGGCCTGATGGATAGCGCCGCCCGCTTGTTCTCTTACTACCAGCTTGAGCGAAGGCTTAGAGTCACGGACCTGATCTAACGCTTTGGCCAGTGCCTCTGCACTCAGTGGCTTCTTGAGCCAGATCACTCCCTCCTCTCCGGAATCGTGCAGAGATAATGCAATCACTGGGCGATCTGGAAAACGTTGACGCTGATCCTGCAGCAACTCCGTTGCCCCATAGGCATCCAAGTCAATGATGCACACTTCAGCTTGATCTTCCCCTACCAACACCGCATCGCGGTAAGTTTTACGAATGAACGCCCGCACAACTTCGGTGAATCGATTCGCAGCCCCCAATACCGCAACTTTCACTGCCATAGGTTACCGGCCCTACTGAAATTTTGTCCTCGCTGCCTGCCAGACCTCATCCAGACAGCCATTGGTCTCGAGCCAGCGATAGCTCTGCCAGAATCCTTCCTTATCCTGGGTGGCAAGATAGATTTCCAACAGCTGCTGCCTAACCTCGATACGCGCCAGCTCGTTCTTAAGCTGGGCTTCTAAAATTTCCCGCGCTTGCTCCAGTTGACCTACTTCCAGACAGACTCGTGCCACTGTCAGCAGATCGATTCTCTCCGCCTCTGCCTCAACGACCAAAGGCAACTCCACTGCCTCTTTCAGTCTTCCATCGTGGAACACTGAACGGGGAGAAAACGGCAGCTGCCAACAGGCAAGCTGCCCTTCATTACAGCTTGTAAGCGCGCTATAAAGGCTTGGAGCTAAGCGCTCGCGCGTCCATCTCAACACGCGTTGTCGCAGGCTACCCCCTTTCTTTCCTAATACCCAGAACAAATCCAAGACCGCTGCATACAAAGCTTCCTGATCTACCAAAGCGGCGCTACGCATACGGCACAAGTGAAGTTCCAACCTAGTCGGCCGGCGACGAATTTGACGGGTGAGAAACACATAGGCAGCTTCTGGACTGCCCCCAGCAGGAAGCTTAAGTTGCAAAAACGCATCGAGCCAAAACACCCCTTCCCAAGGGTGAGTAAACTGCATCGCTTTTTCCAGGTAACTTGTCTTACCTAATTGAAGCGTAGTCTAGATTGGCAAAATTGGAAGCAAAGACTTTAGGAGCGCTGCCTGCCTGAAGAGGGTAACTTGCCCAAGTTTCCCAATTCGGTAAAAGGGAACGGCATCTGATTGGTATTGAAGGTCAAAAACAACAGAATCTGATACAGATAAACCGAAAGCTGAGCCCCCAATTGGCGAGCGTTAGGATTGTCTTGCCCTGTCAGCAGCTTGCTGCCTACCTGAAACAGGATCACGACCCATAGGATCAGGCGCACAAACTCCATAATCAACGCAAATACCAGCATGAAGAAAATCCGCTGCCAGGTGCGCGGTTCTTTAAGATAGCGGCTGAAATCAGGGTTCATATTTAGATACTCAACAAAGCGCGCAGGTCAATCAAAGCAGCATTGGCATGAGCGATGTAAGTCGCCAAAGTCAACGAATAATTCGCAAAAATACCAAATCCACTGCCGTTTAAGACCACAGGACTTAAAATCGTCGCTTGCGTTGCTTCTAGTTCCCGAATGATTTGATGAATTGGGGCCTCTGCCCCCTTTACGCGTAAAATTTCATGAAAATCCTGCTCGATGGCACGCATAATGTGAAGCAGCGCCCAGCAGTAACCGCGCGCCTCATAAAAGTGATCATCCACCTCCAACCAGGGCGTTCGCTCCAAAGGTGCAAAAGCAGGCGAGGGTTTGCCCTGGATTACAAGCGGCATCTCTTCGTGCAATTTGCTGCTGGCACTGAGGCGCTGGGTATAGCTTCCTAGACGCTTGGCTAGAATGTCGACATACTGAGTCAAGTTATCGGCGCGCGCGTAAAAATTAGCTCGCCCTTGCTGCAGGCGCCTGAGATAGCGCCGGAACAGATCGATTCCCTTTTGATACTGGCTCTCAGTGGCCGGTAAAATCCACGACTCGGTCTCGAAATAAAAATAGGGCTCAGCAATCCCCAGATCTCGATCTTCGGGCGACTGAGACTGGGCCCGCGAAAGCTGGTTACGCAGGGCGGTCGCAAGGTCCCGCGAAGCGACCACCACGCCAAACTCCCAATTCGGCATGTTATCGAGCAGCACTCCTGGCGGGGTTACATCGTTAGATAAGTAACCGCCTGGCTTGGTCAGCAAGTAGTCCATGTTGTAGATCAACACTGCAGTGGTTCGGCTGCCTGGAACCAACTCCCTAGGATCAGCCAGGCCGGTCTCTCGCAGCGCAATTTCCGTGACGTCGTACGTGCGCGGATTAAAACACTGATAGCTCCAATACCAACCCAGTGCTAAAAACACCACACCGACCGCGCCGACTATCCCCCCTAATATCCAAATTCGACGCTTTTGGCGCGTCCCTTCCACCTCTTCTATCCCAGCCGGAACAGTGGGAATTTCGACCGGAGTCTGGTTATCCAAAGAAGCATCAGTCTCTGAAGATGAATGTGGCACGGTCATCGCTTAAAACTCTCTAGCCACTTTAAAAGAACAATCTTACCACACTTTGCCGATCAGCGTCGGCGCGCACGGGGGTGGGCCTGATCATAGATCTTAGCTAAGTACTGAAAATCCAAATGAGTGTAAATTTGAGTCGTGGCGATATCGGCATGGCCCAGCAATTCCTGCACTGCGCGCAGGTCCCCGCTGGCCTCGAGCAAATGGCTCGCGAAAGAATGCCGCATCATATGAGGATGGAGCGGCCGATCCAACCCCAACCGGCGCCCCCACATGGCCAATCGCCACTGGACTCCCCGCCCGCTCATGCGCTTTCCCCAACGATTGACAAATAATGCCACCTCTTGAGGATGGGTCCACGCGTTGCGGATCCCCAACCACGCGTCCAGCGCCTCGCGGGCACAACGCCCCACCGGCAGCAGTCGATCTTTGCCTCGCTTGCCAGCCTGCACGCGCACCCAAGCTTGATCTGATCCTAGATGATCCACATTCAAAGCAACCAGCTCGCTTAGGCGCAAGCCGCAAGAATAGAATAACTCCCACATCGCCCGGTCGCGAACTTCCAGCGCTGATGCTGGAGTTACATTCAGCAGCGTACTTATCTCTTCCCTATTTAACACATCGGGCAAAGGACGGGTCGATTTAGGTGGTTTCACGCGGGAAACAGGATCGTCTTCTATTTCTTTGATTTTCAGGAGATAGGAAAACAGGCTCCGCAAAGCAGATAATTCTCTCTGCAGGCTGCGGGCAGACAAACCCGCCTGGCGGCGTTCGCTGATATAAAGGCGAACCGCCGCTTCGTTTAACTGCTGCCAATGGCTGATCCCCAAGCAGCGGCAGAATTCAGCAACCCGATTAAGATCGCGTCGATAAGCCGCTAACGTGTGGGGTGAGGCGCGCCGCTCATACTGAAGCATGGTCAAAAAGCGATCCAGCGCCGTGGTCAGTCCGCCCATGCGATCTCTCCTTCGAACACAAATTCTGCCGGTCCGATCAGAATCGCCGGCGTGCCGCGTCCACCCCATTCCACTCGTAATTCTCCACCTGGCAACCGGACCGTTACTGGAGATCGCAGCAGACCCCGTTCTATCCCGATCACTGCGGCCGCACATGCCCCGCTGCCGCAGGCCAGAGTTTCCCCAACGCCGCGCTCAAACACTCGAAGCGAAAGATGATGCGCATCGACGACTTCCATAAAGCCCACGTTGGCTCGCTCAGGAAACAAGCGGTGTCTAGACAGGACCGCGCCGACTGTGGCCACCGGCTCAGCAGCCGCATCTGGAACCGCAATCACCGCATGGGGATTACCCATCGAGACCGCCCCAAAGCGAACACTTACTCCCTCGATCTCGGCCTGATATTCCAGGCTCTCTTCATGCACCGCCAAAGGAATCTCCTCTGGGGCAAATCTCGGCACCCCTATCTCTACTTTTACTTGTTCAGCATCGACCAATTCAAGGCACATATTCCCAGAGGCAGTCGCCACGCGGATAAGATTGCGGTCGATTAGCCCCTTAGCGCGGACAAAGCGCGCAAAACAGCGGGCACCGTTGCCACACTGGCCTACCTCGCTGCCGTCGGCGTTGAAAATCCGATAGCTAAAATCGACTGTGTCATCGGGCGGCGGTTCTACCAATAATACTTGATCGCAACCGACCCCAAACCGGCGATCGGCTAGGCGGCGGATGTGCGTTTCGGTCAGACACACTGCTTGGTTGACCGCGTCGATGACGACAAAATCGTTGCCCAATCCGTGCATTTTAGTGAATTTTAATCGCATTCAGGCACCTGCTCTCCGCGCCACAGATCCTCTAACGTCTCGCGCCTACGCACCAGGTGTACCCGGCTACCATCCACCAATATCTCCGGCGGCCTAGGGCGAGAATTATAGTTGGAGCTCATGGTGAAACCATACGCCCCAGCCGAGCAAACTGCAAGCAGATCTCCCACAGCCAACCTCAGGCAACGCTGCCGGCCTAGGAAATCACCTGTCTCGCACACTGGTCCGACGACATCGTACACCCGCTGCGGCACATTGGCGCGGGGATAAACCGGTAGGATCTCATGCCAAGCCTGATATAGGGCTGGCCGAAGCAAGTCGTTCATCGCTGCATCGACAATGGCGAACGCCTTCGCCGGGGTATGTTTTAGATATTCCACCCGAGTCACCAAAATCCCCGCATTGCCAGCGATTGCCCGTCCAGGCTCCAGACACAGTTCATATCTGCGCTCCCCCAGCTTATTGACCAAAGCTGCCACATACTCGGCAGGTTGCGGCGGAACTTCATCGCGATAGACAATGCCTAAACCTCCACCCAAATCCAGATGAGCTAAGGGAATATCCGCCTGCTCCAGACGCTCAACCAAGTTTAGTACCCGCTCCAACGCATCGAGAAAAGGGGCGATTTCAGTTAACTGAGAACCGATGTGGCAAGCCAGCCCGGTGATTTTAAGATGAGGCAGCTCTGCCGCACGCAGATATTCGTTAAATGCAGTCTCTAGATCGATGCCAAATTTGTTTTCTTTTAAGCCGGTAGCGATGTAAGGGTGGGTTTTAGCATCGACATCCGGATTGACCCGCAGCGACACCGGCGCTTGGCAGCCTAACTCGCCGGCGATCCGATTGAGCCGGTCCAGCTCTTGCGGAACTTCCACGTTGAAGCAGCGGATGCCAACTTCTAGGGCACGGCGAAGCTCTGCTTCCTGTTTGCCAACGCCAGAGAAAACAATTTTGTTTGCTTCCCCGCCAGCCTTCAATACCCGCTCCAGCTCCCCCAGCGAGACGACATCAAATCCAGATCCTAGCCGCGCTAATACATTAAGCACGGCAAGATTAGAATTCGCTTTGACCGCGTAGCAGATCAAGTGGGGATATCCGCCAAACGCGCGGTCAAAAGCACGCCAGTTTTGCTCTAGCGCCGCTCGGGAATAAATATAAGCCGGCGTGCCATAGCAGGCAGCGATTTCGGTCACTGGCGCCTCTTCTACATGCAGTTGGCCTGCTCGATAGTAGAAATAGCCCATTTAGCGTTTTTCCTGGGTTTGGTCCTGCGGCGGGGAAGGTAAATACAGCGGGCCTTTCTGGCCACAGCCGGCAAGCTGGCTAGCTGCGATCAGCCAAAATAAAAAGATCAAACTCTTCATCTTCACCTCAGCATTCGGTATTTAAATTTCGGCGATGATTTACTCCCCATAGATTTGCCTCGGCAGCCAGGTCGCCAGCACTGGCCAACCAGCTAGAATCGCAAGCATGAGCAATTGAATGGCGATAAACGGGATGACTCCCAAATAGATCTGGCCAGTCGTGACCTCAGGCGGGGCCACGCCGCGCAGGTAGAACAGAGAAAACCCAAACGGCGGGGTCAAAAACGAAGTCTGTAGATTCATAGCCATCATCACCCCTAGCCAGATCGGATCTAACCCCAGCCCCAAAAGCACCGGTCCGACGATAGGAACTACTACGAAGGTAATCTCGATAAAGTCGAGCACAAATCCCAGCGCAAACATCACTGCCATCACGCTCGCTGTCGCTCCAAAGGCGCCACCGGGGAGATCCGACAGCCACTCAACCACTACTTCATCGCCGTAAAACCCGCGAAAGACGAGGGAAAACAACGCCGCCGCGATCAAGATCAAAAACACCATGCTGCTCATCCGGGTAGTACTCTGCATCACCGCGCGCAGACAAGTCAGGTTCAACTGCCGGCGCAACGCCGCCAACAGCAGCGCGCCGACAGCTCCCACTGCCGCCGCCTCAGTCGGGGTAGCCAGCCCTCCCAGAATCGAACCCAATACCGCCACGATCAGCAGCAGCGGAGGCAACAGCCCTTTGATCACCCGCCCAAATAAGCGAGACTCATGCGTCTTGTCAACCGGCAATGCCGGCATCCAGTCGGGTTTCAACCAAGCCAAGATGAACAGGAAGAGCAGATAGAGCACCACCAGTCCTAGCCCTGGGAGCAAAGCACCGGCGAACAAATCCCCAACCGATACGGTCTTGGGATTGAATACCCCCTGATCTAACTGGGCTTGGCTGTAAGCCGGACCGATCACGTCGCCGAGTAACACCAATACGATGGAAGGCGGAATAATCTGCCCCAAGGTCCCCGAGGCACAAATCGTCCCGCATGCCAACGCAGGATGATAGCCACGCTTGAGCATCGTCGGCAGGGACAAAAGCCCCATCGTGACTACAGTCGCTCCGACGATGCCGGTGCTAGCCGCCATCAACGCCCCCACCAGGGTCACCGCAAACCCAAGCCCTCCGCGCAGGGAACCGAGTAGTCCAGCCAGAGCCTCAAGCAGGTCTTCAGCGATTTTAGCCCGCTCCAGTACCGCTCCCATGAACACAAATAGCGGTACCGCCACCAAAGTTTCATTGGTCATAATGCCATATAGCCGGTTAGGCAGCGCTAGCAAGAAAACAGAATCGAACAGCCCCAACCACGCCCCGATCCCTGCGAAGATCAACGCCGTACCGCCTAAAGCCACCGCAACCGGATAGCCGCTTAGCAAAACGATGAACGCGGCGATCACCATCCCGATCGCAAAGGTAGATTCAGTCACTATTTCTCCTGTTCCAATGGCTGACCGAAGATCAGGAGCAGCGCTTTGCCGCTCTGCGCTATCCCCTGCAGCAGCAAGGTAAGCGCAAACCCTAACATGGCGCTTTTGAGGATAAACACTGCCGGCAGCCCCCCAGCTTCGCGAGAAACTTCCCGAATCGACCAAGAGGTTTGCACGTAATCCCATCCACTCCACAAGATGAACCCGCACGTCGGGATGAGCAACAGCCAAGTACCTAAGAAATCGACCCAGGCACGCGCTTTAGGCCCTAAGCGTCGATAGAAGATATCCACCCGCACGTGGGCGTCGTGCTTTAAAGTGTAAGCTGATCCCAGCATAAACAGCAAAGCATGCATATAGATAACCGACTCCTGGACCGCTATCCATCCCTGATGGAAACCATAGCGCAAGACGACCACCGCAAAGGTGACAATCACCATCCCCAAAGACAACCAGGCAAGCGCCCTCCCTAACCATTCGTTTAAACCATCGACGAGCCGGATAAAACCGGCGATAATTGCACAAACAAGTGCCATTGTTGCTATTCAGTAACAGAAATTATTCATTATACAAAATACCGCTACATGAACCCACGTTGCCGTCCCTCAGCGCGTCCCTTGATCCTGCTACCGCTCGATTCCACCCTGGACTTGGATTTTCAGACCACTGCAGAACTTATCCCCTTCACGGGAGTAGTAGGCCAACAACAGGCCGAACAAGCGCTGCGGTTTGCTCTAGCGATGCAAGTACCTGGCTATCACGCCTATGTCATGGGAGAGTCCGATACCGGCCGTCTGACCCTCACCATGACCCTGCTTCAGGAAACCGCACGCCTGTGCCCTACCCCAAACGATTGGATCTATCTCAACCATTTTGAGGAATCACGCGAGCCCATTGCAGTGGCATTGCCTGCAGGTCTGAGCCGGCAATTTGCCGCCGATATGGAAGCGTTGATCGATAAACTCTTGGATACTTTCCCAGCGGCTTTCGAAAGCCCTTCTTATCAACGCCGTAAACACCTAATCGAACGTGAATTCAACCAGCGCTATGAAAACGCCCTCAACAAGCTCGAACACAAGGCTTTGGAAATGAATATCGCAGTCTTCCGCGACGGCGATACGATTACTTTTACGCCCCTAAAAGAAGGAGTGCCGTTGGACGAAGCCGAGTTTACCCAATTGCCCGAGACCGAGCGTGAAACCTTCAACCGAAGTGTCGCTGAGCTAGAAGATTACCTGGCGGATCTGCTCGCCGAACTTCCCCAATGGAAGCGGGAAATGGCGGAAAAACAGCGCCAGCTGGATCACCTGACTATCCACCAGGCGATCGACCCACTGCTCAAACCGCTGGAAGAGCGTTACGGGCAATTCGACGGGCTTGCGGCTTTTTTTGCCAGCCTGCGCGCCGATCTTCTAGCGAACGTACGCGAAAAACTGTGCGTTGAAGACTTAAGCGAAAGCGATCGGCGCAAACTACTTAGGGAAAGCTACGCGCCTAACCTATTCGTTTGCCATACCCAAAATGAGGGAGCTCCGGTAGTCTATGAACCGCATCCCAGCTTGCCCAATCTATTCGGCCATATCGAATACACGGCAGAACAAGGGGTCATCGAGACCAATCATCGTCAGATCTACGCCGGTTCCCTCCATCGGGCCAACGGCGGTTACCTGGTGCTAGAAGCCGATAAACTGCTTAGCGAACCGTTGGTTTGGCCGACCCTTAAACGGACTCTCAGACGCCAACAATCGATCATCGAGCGGCCGCTGAACGAACCGGCTACCTGGCTGCCGGCAACCCTCAATCCACGTCCGATCCCCCTCAAAGTCAAAGTGATCATTGTCGGAGATCGGGATCAGTATTTCCTCCTCCAGGAACTGGATCCCGAGTTTAATACCCTATTTAAGGTACTGGTCGATTTTGCCGACGATCTGCCCCGCACTCCGGAAACCCTGTCGCTCCTGGCTAGATTTGTGGCGCATCAGACCCAAGTTCATCGCACTGCTCCCCTCACCCGCCAAGCAGTGCTGCGCTTGGCCAATTATAGTTCGCGCCTGGCGGAATCTTGTCACAAACTTTCGGCGCGTTTTGGCGAACTCATCGACTTAATCTGCGAAGCAGAATGGTGGTGCACCCAACAGCAAGCTCCGTTGATCGAGGCTGCCCATGTGGATCTGGCGATCTCTGCCAAGGAACAGCGCGAGGGCCGGCTGGCGCAGGTGGTGCTAGAGGACATCCTAGGAGGAATCATCCTGATCGACACCGACGGGGCGGCAGTCGGTAAAATCAACGGCCTGACCATTCTGGAAACAGGAAAACTCAGTTTCGGCGTCCCTGCCCGCATTACCGCCACTGTCTATCCTGGCTCGAAAGGTGTCGTAGACGTTGAGCGAGAAGTGAACCTCGGCCAACCGATTCACTCCAAAGGCGTGATGATCCTCTCCGGCTACCTGGGCCACAAATATGCCCGCAAGTTCCCGTTTGCGATCTCCGCCCATATCGTCCTAGAACAGTCCTATGGTTACGTCGACGGCGACAGCGCTGCTTTAGCGGAAGTCAGCGCCCTGATCTCAGCTCTGACCCAGTTGCCCATCCGGCAATGCTTGGCGGTTACAGGCTCGATTAACCAGTACGGTGAAGTTCAGGCAGTTGGCGGGATCAATCAGAAGATCGAAGGCTTCTTCAGGCTCTGCCAAGCGCGCGGCTTAGACGGTAACCACGGAGTTATTTTCCCGCAAGCAAACTGCGATCATCTAGTGCTTAAAGATGAGGTCATGGAGGCCATTGCTGCTGGCAAATTTAACCTCTATCCAGTAACCTGCGTGGATCAAGCCCTGGAAATCCTCATGGGCCTACCTGCTGGTACCCCCGATGCAGAGGGCAATTATCCTGAAGACTCCATCAACGGTAAAGCAGTCGCTCGCCTACAGGAGATCGCGAAATTATACGAGCATGAAGACGAACAAGATGATGCCAAAACCGAAGACTGAGACCCATGCTACAATCAAAAATCGTCCTATCCGCATGCGTGTTATCATTCTGATTCTACTGGGTTTGCTTGGCGGTTGCGCCGACCTCTCGACCTTCGAACACCCTAAGGTATCTCTAGTCGATATGCAGCTTCGCGGCGGCAGGCTCCTGGCCCAGGACTTTCTGCTCACCTTGAGGATAGACAATCCTAATGCGTATGGATTTAAGCTCAACGGCGCCGTAGCCGAAGTGTTCCTCAACGGTCAACCTCTGGCGCGGGGTCTGAGCGACCACTCGGTGAAAGTGCCCGCCTACGGCCAAGCTGATCTAGAGATCAGCGCAACTGTACAGACTCTCCAAATCCTGCAGCAGATCTTGAACTTGGATACCCAGCCGATCGATTACCGTATCCAAGGTCACCTGAGTGTCAGCCGCGGTTTCAGCCGGGACATCCGTATCCCGTTCATGAATCAAGGAACTTTAGACCTTCGGCACTTTACCGGCGAGTAGGCCACGCTATCCTCTCAAAATGAGCTTTGAGCCAAAGTATCTTACAGTCACTGACCACCGCCGCGACGCAGCGAATTTAACCTATGTCTATCCGGTGGTGTCGCGCCGTGCCGGCGGCATCTCGATCGGGATCAATTTCAACCCCAATCGAGCTTGTAATTGGCGTTGTATTTACTGTCAAGTGCCAGGCTTGCAGCGCGGTATCGCACCGCCGCTAGACTATCCTAAACTAATGCAGGAATTGACCGAGTTGCTCACTCAACTACTAGACGGCAGCTTTTACCAGCGTTTCCAGCTGCCAACAGCGTATCGCGCTTTGAAAGACCTTGCCATCTCCGGCGACGGCGAGCCGACCACACTGCGCGATTTCGACGGTGCCATCGCCTGCATCGAGGAAGTCCTGGCCAAGATCTCCCTGCCCCCCATCGGTAAAGTCATCATCAGCAACGGCAGCCTCATCCATCGCCCCCAAGTCCAGCGCGGCTTAGCCCGTTGGCAAGCGCTGGGAGGCGAGCTGTGGTTCAAGCTCGACCGCGCCACTGCTAAAGGCTTAAGGCGCATCAACGGAGCTGCCATCTCGCCCGAGCGGGTGCTGGCGAACTTAGAGCTCGCTGCTTCGATTTGTCCGGTCTGGCTGCAGACCTGCTTGTTTGTTTTAGACGGTACCCCTCCAGCGCAAACGGAACAACAGGCATACTTGGAATTTCTCCGCCAAGCGATAGCGCGTGCCATCCCACTACAAGGCGTATTGCTCTACGGGCTAGCACGCCCTTCTATGCAACCGGAAGCCAAGCGCCTTGAGGCTTTGCCGCTGGCTTGGATGGAAGCGTTTGCAGGGCAAATCCGTGCGCTTGGTTTCCAAGTCAAACTCACTCCTTAAACCTTATCGATTGTAAGTTTTTTACTTATACTGTAGCGTGTTTTAACATCCAATCGAGGTAACTTCCATGCAGTACCGTGTTTTCGTCCATACCAATCATAAGCAGTGGC
This sequence comes from uncultured Methylococcales bacterium, assembly GCA_964546735.1. GTDB lineage: Bacteria > Pseudomonadota > Gammaproteobacteria > Methylococcales > Methylothermaceae > Methylohalobius. The sequence continues at coordinate 15,244 of CAZJKH010000007.1, forward strand.
TGGGAGCGGTAGTTTCCGCTTACAGCATGCGGCGTAATTCCAAGCATGCCGACAAGTTTGAGGTAGAGATCACCCACCACCGCGATTACCCTTTCCTCCACGCGCGCGAGGGGCAGGTTTACTTACGCGATGGGCAAAAGCGTATCTGGCTCAACGACGACCTCCAATCCTTTACCCCGTTGCGCTTTATGCCACCCCAGCTGATGGGATATCAAGGCCGAGCGGTGGTGGTCGACCCAGATGTGTTTGCCGTAGGCGACGTGTGGGAGCTGCTCTCCCGCAACATGGGAGGGGCTGCGATCATGTGCCGCCCGCGCACTGGCCAAAAGGGCAAAGAAGGCTGCTTAGCAAGCAGCGTGATGCTTCTAGACTGCGCTAAGCTCACCCACTGGAACGTGGAGGAGACTTTCAATAAACTCTTCAGCTTCGAAGTCGATTACATGGATTGGATTTGCTTAAGGCTTGAGCCACGCGAAGCAATCGAGCTGTTCGAAGACGAATGGAACGACTTCGACCGCCTTACCCCCAAAACTAAAATGCTCCACACTACCAAGCGTAAGACTCAGCCGTGGAAGACCGGATTGCCGGTAGATTTCCGCCCTGCTGAAAAGAAAAACCTGTGGGGGTTGATCCTGCGCGCCCGCCGCCATCTATTCGGCGAGTATGCCTTGTTAGGTCACTATAAAAAGCACCCTGACCCTAATCAGGAACGCTATTTCTTCGGCCTGGTCAAGGAGTGCTTAGAGCAAGGGATCATCAGCGAAGATCAGATCCGCGCCGAGATGGCTAAAAACCACGTGCGCCATGACGCTTTGGAACTGCTCGAGCGCATCGAGCCTTTAGTTCCGCCGCCTGGGCATCCTCTGGGTTGGGAAATACCCCAAGCTGAAGCGGCTTAATCGACGACCGACAAGGATGTCATCGGATTTATCCCGGCGGGAGTAGCAGGTCAATGCGTTTAGTCAGTCAGCAATGCCTTAACCCGCGCTACAGTCCTGGTCAGTTCGTCTACAGGCGCAGGTACAGGCTGGCGAAACTCCTCCCCTAGCCACACCGCCCGGCCCGATTCGACCGCCGCCAAGAGCATCCGCCGGATGTCGCGCCGCAAACGGCGTGGCGCCAAAGTCAACCCTATGGCGCTACGCAGGGCGCGCAGCCTATGCCGGTCCCACCACGGACGCGGTGCAGGCGTTAAGGGTGCTTCAGGACGCATGGCAAAGCGCCCGTTCCCGAAGGGAAAAATATAGACCGGCTTGCCGGTAAAACACGCCTCGGCGAGCATCGACATGCTGTCTCCCGTGACGACGATGGCTTCGGCGAATGCGAGATAGGCCAGATAGGGGTTTTCCTTCCCCGCTTGCCAGAGGTGAATCTCTGCCGGCGCCTCAAGCGCTTTAATCAACGCCTCAGCTGCTTCAGGTGAAGTTCTGGCACTGGTCGTGACCAAGAGCGAGGCGCCTTGTCGCTGGGCCAACCGACTCGCTTGTTTAGCTAACAGGTTGGCTGCCTTGGTATCGAAAATATACGGGCCGCTACTGCCTCCAACTAACAGCGCCACATACGGACCAGGCACGCTTACCTTTGAACGCCAGGTTTCTGCTGCTGCCGAAAGCGCCTCTGCGGTCAGACCATGGAGGGGAAATGTGTTATAGAGGACGTTAGGCAAAGGCGGCAATTGATATTGCGGAGTCGTCACGATCAAATCGAAGTGAGACAGCCTAGCCCACGGCCGCCCCAGCTGGACGATCCGCACCTTTTGCCATCGTCGCGCCGCTTGGTGGCGGATCCACAATGCGACCGTCTCGTTGCGGCGACCTGCGGTGAGGACCAAATCTGGCCACGGGGGAACAAGCGGATCGCTTAAGTTGCGATCTATCCCCAGCAAAGTTGCCCTTAAGCGGCCCACCACCAGCTCGTACGGCTGGTAACGTAGCCGCTTGGAGGTATACGGCCACCCAAGCGCCTCGGCTAAAGCGACAAGCTGCTGATTGTCTCCGACCTTGTGGCCACACAATAGCCATACCTTAGGCTCAACCTTAGATCGGTTATAATTTTCGCTTGGCATAGAGGCAGATGGTTTTTTTATCCTGTGTATTCCCTCACCGCTAAACCGCTTCGGCTCGCTTTTTGGATCCTAGTTATCTGGCTATCCCAAGGCAATGCCCAGACGCTGTTTATCGCCTACTTAGGGCAACAGCGCCCAGATCCAAGACCTGCAGTATCTGGTCTTGAGCCATGGTATCTAGACCTAGGGTTGCGCGGAGCAGAGTTGGGCATCGAGGACAACAACACTACCGGCCGCTTCACCCATCAATCCTTTCGCCTGGTGGGCGGGATATTAGAGCCGGGTGAAGATCCAACCCGCGCGTTTTATTTTCTCCTCAAAGAAGGTTTCCGCCACATCCTCGTCAACCTGCCGGCGGACAGCTTGCTCGCGCTTGCCGACTTCCCGGGCGCAGAACAGGTTCTATTGTACAATGTCGGCGCCTATGACGATCGCCTAAGAGGCAAAGACTGCCGCGCCAACGTCCTCCACACCCTGCCTAGCCACGCCATGCGTGCCGACGCCTTGGGCCAATATTTCAAAAAAAAGCGTTGGAAAAAATGGTTTCTGGTCCCAGGACCGATGCCGCAGGACGGGCTGTTCGCGCAGGCCCTAAAGCGCGCCGCCTCCCGTTTTGGACTTAAAATCGTGGCCGAAAAACCTTGGACTGACACTTACGATGCTCGGCGTACCGCCGGAGCGGAAGTTGCCGTGTTTACCCAAGGCGTTGATTACGACGTGCTGCTCGTCGCCGATGAGACCGGTTTGTTTGGCAATTACTTCCCCTACCGCACCTGGCTGCCCAGGCCAGTGGCTGGAACCCAAGGGCTGATCGCTGCTGCTTGGCATCCGGCGCACGAGCAATGGGGAGCAGTGCAGCTGCAAAACCGCTTCCGCAAATTGACAGGACGCTGGATGCAGCCTGAAGATTATGCCGCTTGGCTGGCAGTGCGCGCCATCGGCGAGGCCGCCACCCGTACCCAAAGCGTAGACTTTGCGACCATCTCCAAGTACTTGCTCAGCGAACAGCTTCAGCTGCCCGGCTTTAAAGGCGTTCCGCTGTCATTTCGACCCTGGGATGGGCAACTGCGTCAGCCGATTCTTTTGGCCAGCGCCTATGACATCGTCGCTGTCGCGCCTATCGAAGGGTTTTTACATCCTGTAAACGAATTAGACACGTTAGGATATGATGCCCGTGAGACCGAATGTCGCCTACAACGTTAAAAATAAAGGCAATCAGCCGTTTGTTCCCACCTGGCTTATTGCAATGATGCTGCTCTGTTTTGTTCTGCCAACCAAGGCAGATACGGTTATTGCCACCTTAGAGAAGGATAACGCTTTAGCCGTCGTCGACGGCGCCAAGCTGACCTTGATCAAAACGGTACCGGTCGGCAGGCGCCCCCGCGACATCCAACTTAGTCCCGATCAGCGCAAACTTTACGTTGCTGCCAGCGATGACGACACTATTCAGGTGTTAGATGCTGACACCTATCGGCCCATCGCGGCCTTACCTTCAGGCAAAGACCCGGAAACCTTTGCTCTTGATCCCCAAGGCGAGCGCATGTACGTCTCCAACGAGGATGACAACCAGGTCACGGTCATCGACTTAAAAACCGGCACCGCTATCAAGACTATCCCAGTGGGCGTTGAGCCTGAAGGGATCGCAGTCAGCCCCGATGGCAAATGGGTAGTCAGCGCTTCCGAGACGACCAACATGGTCCATTGGATCGACCCAGATACTTTGGAAGTCATCCATAACACGCTGGTAGATCCGCGTCCGCGGGCAGCTGCGTTCACCCCTGACAGCAAGCAACTGTGGGTGACCTCGGAGATCGGCGGCACGTTAACCGTCATCGACGTCGCAAGCAAACAACCGCTCAAAAAGCTGAGCTTTAAAATCCCTGGGATCACTCAGACGTTGGTCCAGCCAGTCGGGATCGCGATAGATCGACAGCGTCGCTACGGCTATGTAGCATTAGGACCGGCTAACCGAGTGGCGGTAGTAGATGCGCAAAAGCTTGAAATAGTCGATTATCTCTTGACCGGCAAACGGGTGTGGCACTTGGCTTTGGCTAGCGACGGCAAAAGGCTGTTTACTGCCAACGGTGCCAGCCACGATCTCACCGTGATCGATACCGAGCGGTTAAAACCGATCAAGTCCATCGCGGTAGGCCACTACCCCTGGGGAGTAACCGTTAAGCCGTGACTGCACTGATCGTCGAGCACATCAGCTTCGCTTATGGGGACAAGCGAGCGTTAGACGATGTCAGCTTCAGCGTCGTCCCAGGGCAGTGTGCTATCCTCCTAGGGCCTAATGGAGCAGGCAAAACTACCCTGTTCAACCTGATCACCCGCTTGTTCGAGAGCCCTACCGGCGCCATCCGCATCGCCGGTTTTGACCACCGCCGGCAATCCTTGAAAGCCCTGGCTCAACTAGGCGTAGTGTTCCAGCAATCGACCTTGGATTTAGATTTGAGCGTGCTCCAGAATTTACGCTATGCTGCTGCACTTCACGGTCTTAATCCGCGTGAGGCAAAACAGCGGATCGCGGCGGAGCTGGAACGGTTGGGGCTGACCGCTTATCAAAACGCCAAAGTTCGCGCTCTAAGCGGCGGTTACCGACGCCGGGTAGAGATCGCCCGCGCTATGCTCCATCGCCCTACTCTGCTGCTCTTGGATGAACCGACCGTAGGTCTAGACATCCCCAGCCGTCAGGCTTTGGTGGATTATTTGCACCAGCTGGCGCCGGAACAAAACATCGGCATCCTGTGGGCCACTCACCTTCTGGACGAGGTCTGGCCGTCGGACCAGCTAATCGTGCTGCATCGAGGGAAAATCCGCGCCATCGGTTTAGTCACAGAAATCGTCCAGAAGACCCAGACTGTTACCCTGACAGAAGCTTTCCAAGTGCTAACTAAAGAACCCTCTCCATGCGTTTGATGCACTATCTGCGCGCTTTCAAGGCGATCGTCGGCCGGGAGCTGTTACGCTTTATTCACCAACGCAGCCGCTTTGTCGCTGCCTTGGTGCGGCCTTTAGTGTGGCTGTTCATCTTCGCTGCTGGCTTTCGCGCTACCTTAGGGCTAGCCGTTATCCCTCCCTATCAAACCTACATCCTCTACGAGGAATATATCACTCCTGGATTGGTTGGGATGATTCTCTTGTTCAATGGCATGCAGAGTTCCCTATCGATGGTCTATGACCGCGAGATGGGAAGCATGCGCGTGTTGCTCACTGGGCCGCTGCCACGCTGGTTTCTCCTCACCAGCAAACTCCTCGCCGGCACCCTAATCTCCACCTTGCAGGTTTATGTGTTTTTAGCGATCGCTTGGGCATACGAGATCCAGTCCCCTTTTTGGGGCTATATTGCCGTATTTCCAGCCCTGATCCTGAGCGGCTTGATGTTAGGATCCTTAGGGATGCTGCTTTCTTCGTTCATTAAACAGCTCGAAAACTTCGCTGGAGTGATGAATTTCGTCATTTTCCCCACCTTTTTCCTCTCCACTGCTCTTTATCCTTTGTGGCGGTTGCAGGAGGCAAGCCCGACCCTTGCGCTGTTGGCTTACTACAACCCCTTCTCCCAAGCAGTGGAGTTGATCCGTTTCGCCCTCTACACCCAGTTCCACTTTTTCGCTTTCCTTTATACTTTGAGTACCATGTTGTTATTCTTGATCCTGGCTGTGTGGGGCTATCATCCAGCCAAGGGCATGATCGTACGGAGAGGTGGATGAACTTGAAACCTACTTGGCTAGTCACCGGCGGCGCAGGTTTTATCGGCGGCAATTTCGTCTTGCTCCAGATCGCTCAAGGGCGGCGGATCATCAACCTAGACGCGCTCACCTATGCCGGCAACCTAGCTACCCTAGCCCAAGTGATGGACCATCCCGACCACATTTTTGTCCATGGATCTATCGCTGACCGGGCATTGGTGCAGCACCTGCTTCAGGAGTATAAACCTCAGGCGATCGTCAATTTCGCAGCGGAAAGCCACGTCGATCGCTCTATCGACTCTCCCGTTCAGTTCATTCAGACCAACGTGGTTGGAACCTTCGAACTCCTGGAAGCAGCCTATCGCTATTGGCAAACCTTAACGCTCGATGAACAGCAGGCATTCCGCTTTCTGCACGTCTCTACCGATGAGGTATACGGCTCTTTAGGACCGACTGGCAAATTCACCGAAGACTCCCCTTACCGACCTAATTCCCCCTATTCGGCCTCTAAAGCCGCCGCCGATCACCTAGTACGCGCCTGGCACCATACTTACGGCTTGCCAACCCTGACCACCAATTGCTCCAATAACTACGGTCCTTATCAGTTTCCAGAAAAGCTGATTCCCCTTATGATCCTCAATGCCGTAGAAGGTAAACCTCTACCGGTCTATGGCACTGGGCTGAACGTGCGCGACTGGCTCTACGTGGAGGACCACTGCCGGGCGATCGAGCGGGTACTCGATGCCGGTCGTCCCGGTGAGGTCTACAACATCGGCGGAGGATGCGAGAAAACTAACCTCGAAGTCGTCCAAACTATTTGCCGGCTCCTGGATGAGCTGTTGCCTAACTCCCCGCATCGTCCTCACCAACGCCTGATCACCTTCGTCGCCGATCGCCCAGGGCATGACTTGCGTTATGCGATCGATGCGAGCAAACTTCAGCGCGAGTTAGGTTGGGCGCCTTTAGAGAGCTTCGAGAACGGACTCAAGAAAACCATTTACTGGTACTTGGAGCATCAGGACTGGTGCCAACAGGTGAGCGCTAAATATCAGCGCGAACGCTTAGGAGTCAAGGCATGAGGAAAGGCATCATCCTCGCTGGCGGCGCGGGTACCCGCCTACATCCTCTGACGCTGGCAGTGAGCAAGCAGCTCCTGCCAGTGTACGACAAGCCGATGATCTACTATCCGCTGGCTACCTTAATGTTGGCTGGCATCCGCCAGATTCTGGTGATCACTACCCCGCACGATGCGCCCTTGTTCCACCGCCTGTTGGAGGATGGCAGCCAATGGGGAATTAAGTTGCATTACGCAGTCCAGCCAGAACCGCAAGGCTTGGCCCAGGCATTCCTGATCGGCGAGGAGTTTCTCGCCGGCAATCCCAGCTGCCTTGTGCTGGGCGACAATATCTTCTACGGTCACGGCTTCACCGGGCTGCTCCAGCGTGCTAATGCGAGGCTGGAAGGAGCTACTGTATTCGGTTACTGGGTCAAAGACCCGCAAAGCTACGGAGTAGCTTGCTTTGATGCCGACGGCCGGGTCGTAGACCTGGTGGAAAAACCGCAACATCCACCTTCCCACTGGGCCGTCACAGGTATTTACTTCTACGACGACCAGGCAAGCAAATTGGCCAAATCTTTGCGCCCTTCAGCCCGAGGAGAATTGGAGATCACCGATCTCAATCGCCTCTATTTGGAACAGGGCCAGCTGCACTTGGAAAAACTAGGGCGGGGAATCGCTTGGCTAGATACCGGCACGCACGAGTCACTGATGCAGGCTTCTCAGTTCATCCAAACGATCGAGGAGCGCCAAGGGCTCAAAGTCTGTTGTCCTGAAGAGATCGCCTATGCGCAGGGTTGGATCGATGCTGAGCAGCTGGCAAAGCAGGCGAAGAAGTTCCAAAACAACAGCTACGGCGCCTATTTAAAGCAAGTCCTAGAGCAGGGAGCTGAGTGGTGAAAGTAACTGCAACTCCCCTTCCCGGCGTGCTGTTGATCGAACCTAAGGTATATGGCGATGCCCGCGGTTTCTTTATGGAAGCCTGGCATCTTAAGCGCTATCGCGAAGCCGGAATCCAAGCTGATTTCGTCCAAGATAATTTGTCTCTGTCCCGGCAGGGAATCTTACGCGGTCTGCATTACCAATGGCCATACCCACAAGGCAAGTTAGTCCAGGTACTGTATGGGACAGTGTTTGATGTCGCAGTAGATCTTCGCCCTCGCTCGCCTACCTTTGGCCGCTGGGTAGGGTATGAGTTGTCCGCTGCAAACCACCGCCAGCTCTACATCCCAGAAGGCTTTGCCCATGGCTTTTGCGTGCTGAGCCAGGAGGCTTTGTTCGCTTATAAGTGCACTGACTTCTACCACCCAGAAGCTGAATACAGCCTCCGCTGGGACGATCCAGACTTAGCGATCGCTTGGCCGATTTCGACGCCGGTTTTATCGGACAAAGACCGAAACGGTTATTTCTTGAAGGATTTGCCTGAAGAAGCGCTCCCGCAGATCGATCCTTAGGCGGCAATCACAACCCGATCGCGCCCTTGGCGCTTGGCCTGGTAAAGCGCTTCGTCGGCGCGTTTGAACACCTGCTCTGCAGTTTCCTCCACATGATTGAGCGTGGCTACCCCAATGCTAGCGGTGATGCGGAAGTTGGGGGCAATGTCCGAGCAATCCATGCTACGAATTGTTCGCAGCAACCTTTCCGCCAACAGCTTGGCGCCTTCAGGGTAGGTATTGCTCAGCAAGATCACAAATTCCTCCCCACCATAACGGAAAATCATATCGCTAGAACGAACCGCTTGCTTCAGGCAAGCGGCGATCTTGACTAGAACCCGATCGCCGGTAACATGGCCATACGTATCGTTAACTTGTTTGAAGCGGTCGACATCCAAGACCAGAATCGACAGCGGTAATCCCTGGCGTTTGGCCAGTTTCCACTCGCGTTGGAAAACATTATGTAAAGCGGTGCGGTTATACACCCCAGTCAAAGGATCGGTGTAGGAGGACTGTAAAGCTTGGTAATACAGCAAAGCATTGCGCAAGGGATAGATCAGGCAACAGAGCAAGGATTCCAGCACTGACAGTTCTTGTTCGCTAAACCGCCTGCGGCGGAGCAAAATCAACTCACCTAGGGTCTCTTCCGCCAACGTCAACCGGTAATGACAGCGATGCGGCGCCTTACTGCCAAATTGAACTTCTAACGCTAACCCTTCGTTGCGGTATTGAAACCCGTCATGGGGTATCCACTGTTGGACTGCCTGGCTGAAGAGCTGCAAAAGCCGATCCAGCACTAAAGTCGTTTGCAGCGTGCTAAGCAGTTCTAGGCGCTGAACCGGTTCGGGGGTAAAGGTTTGACTTAAAGCTGGATTGTCGATAACTGCTAGTTTGATCTGCTCCTGCCGCATAAACTGCCCTATGGCGGTTGTTCCCAGTAATAGATGCTAAACAGGAGTATGCTAATATCATGCCTACATTTATTTTTAAGAAAAACAAGGCCTTAAAAGCGCACTTTAGGAAAAAGATCAAAAAATTGACAGCTACTTACGGTAGACTTCTAGGAGAGAAAAAGCGCCTGGCTTATAACATTCCTAGCTGCAATTTGGCTGCTTCCGACATCATCTCTCGCGACCAAGGGGGATCGAATACCACCTCCACTTTGACCTGCCCCACTCCGGGCAAATTTTTGACCAGCGTCTCTATCTCTTGTTGAATGATCGGCCCCATGCCGCACCCCGGGGCAGTCAGAGTCATAATGATCTCAACCTGGTGACCGCCTGCCCCGGTCGGAGTCACGCGGACATGATAGACCAATCCTAAATCGACGATATTGACTGGAATTTCCGGATCATAGACTGTCTTGAGCACCTGCCATACATTGTGTTTGACCGTTTCTGGATCGGTTCCTTCCTTAAGATCGGTGATCAACGCCGGTTCTTTGCCTAGGGCATCGGCATCGTTGGCGCTGATCCTGGCCATGGTGCCATCTTCGGTTAAAACGGTATAACTTCCGCCAAGCGCTTGGTAGATGATGACTAGTTCATCCTTGGCTAATCGAATCGCCGCTCCGTCTGGAACTCGGATGGCATCCACATCGCGCTTAAGCAGAACGCTTTCACCGTGACCGTAATACATGCTGTTCATCCTGGTAAAAGTAAGTGTATCCACTCTGGCCGCGGCTTGCCGCACCCAGCAGATAAACATACAATTTTGCTAAGGATTGCGGCTGAGTCAAGCGCTCATCCACATCCTCGACAAAAGCTCGCCGATAGATCGGTGTAGCCACCTTCCCCGGTACTAAAACATTGGCGCGTAGGATATCTGAAGCTTCCCACTCCGCCGCCAAAATCTTAGCCAAAGCTTCTAATCCGACTTTAGAGACCGCATAAGCGCCCCAGTAGGCATGCGCGTGGCGAGCAATCGAGTCTGACGTGAAAACGACGGAAGCATCCCGGCTCGCTTTCAACAAAGGAAGTAGCGCCCAAGTTAACAGATAAGGCGCATTGAGATTGACCTGTAAGGTACGAAACCAACGTTCCGGCGCAAGGCAATCCAAGGGCTCCAAGAACTCCAAACAGGCTGCATTGTGCAGCAGCCCATGCAGAGAAGAGGTATAGCAGCTTAAGGTCTCAACCAACTGTTGGTAATGCGGAGGTCCAGCGCCTCCCAAGTCCATCGGGAATAAGCCAAGATCAGCGTCAGGATGCCGCGTCAAAATCTCGTCGCGAAGCGCTTCCAGCCCTGGCACATCCTTGTCTAGCAAAATCAACCGCCCTCCTGCAGCCGCGCAGGCTAAAGCCGCTACCCTACCTAAAGCGCCAGCGGCACCCGTAATCAGGAACGTACGCCCGGCCAAAGCATCGCTCGCCGGTTCCGGTAAACGAAGACGTTCCATCACTTAGCAGCTAACCAGCTAGCGCAAACACCGCTGCCATCCATTTTCCCCTCCAGCAAGCAGATCAACTGAACAGCTTCGTCTATGATAGCGTCAGCGCCCCAGCGCTCGGGACAAGCCTCTGGAGCCAAATAGCCGTATCTAGCCACCAGCGTGCCCATCCCAGCCCGGCGTCCAGCTTCGACGTCGTATTCAGCATCCCCGACGTAAAGACATTCGGCAGGATCGACCGCTGCCATCCGACAAGCCAACCATAAGGGTTCAGGGTGAGGTTTGGTCTGGCGGGTATCATCGCCGGAGACGACACAGACCGCTCGCGGCAAAAGATCCAGCTTTGCCAACAAAGGCAAAGTCAAATAGCGGCGCTTGTTAGTCACCACGCCCCACATCATCCCTCGGGATTCGATAGCGTCCAGGACTTCGGCCATCCCGTCGAACAGGCGAGTGCGATCGGCTAAATGGCGCTGATATACCGCCAACAGCCGAGCTATCCGACGCTGTAGCGCTGCCTCTTCCTGGTCTTTGCCAAACCCCAACTCCACCATCGCCCTGGCGCCGTGCGCGATGGCTGGACGGATCACTGTCTCTGCCAACGGTTCCAAGCTCTCCTCCGCGCGCACGGTGTTGAGCGCAAAGGCCAGATCCGGCAACGTATCCAGCAAAGTGCCATCCAGATCGAACCAAATACAGCGCAGCTGCCTCATCGCTCTTTTCTAAAAGCCATCAGGTAATTGACATCGATATCCGATCCTAACTTAAACCTCCGGCTGAGGGGATGATATTCGATGCCGCGCATACCAATCGGCCTAAGATTCACCGCTCGCGCCCAGGCAGCTAGTTCTGATGGGCGGATGAATTTCTCATATTGATGAGTTCCTTTAGGAATCAAGCCTAAGGCATATTCAGCGCCTAAAATGGCGAACAAATACGCCTTGAGGTTGCGGTTCAACGTGGACACAAACACCATCCCTCCCGGCTTGACCAAATGCGCCAAAGCGCCCACTAAGGAAGCAGGCCGCGGCACGTGTTCAAGCATCTCCATACAGGTGGCTATATCGAAATTCTCCGGTTCCCGCTCAGCTAAGGATTCGGCGCTGATCTTCTCATACCGCACTGTCTCCACCCCTTGCTCCAACGCATGCAATCTCGCCACTTCAATCAGCTCTTCTGCCAGGTCTATCCCTAACACCTCCGCGCCCTCGCGGGCCAGTGCCTCGCTTAAGATTCCACCGCCGCAACCGACGTCTACGATCCTTTGGCCTTGGATCTTGGAAAACTCACAGATGAACTGAATTCGCACTGGGTTGACTTGATGTAGGGTCCTCAGCTCGCCGGTCGGATCCCACCAGTGCGCAGCTTTGGCGCTGAATTTAGCGATTTCTTCTAAAGAGACGTTATCAGTCATATTTCCAGAATTTAGGCTAACCGGGTTTGCCAGCCAGCCACTTCTTTGCGCAGCGCCGGCCAGTCTAGTGTGGTCAAACGTCGATCTTGGAGCAACCGCCGGCCAGCGACCCAGACATCGGTCACTTGATGCCGACCTGCGGCGTAGACGATTTGGGAAACAGGATCGTAGACAGGCTGGGTCTCAGGCAAAGACAAGTCGATCGCAGCCAGATCTGCCCATTTGTCCACTTCCAGCGAACCGATCTTAGCCTCCAGGCCCAGCGCCCGCGCGCCTTCGATCGTCGCCATAGCTAGCACCTGACCCGCCGCCAACGCTTCCGGATCGCCTGTTACGCCTTTGGCAAGCAGCGCCGCGCTGCGCATCTCCCCAAGCATGTCCAGATCATTGTTGCTGGCTGGGCCATCGGTACCTAAAGCGACCGTAATCCCGGCTGCTTTCAACTTAGCCGCAGGACAAAAACCGCTGGCCAGCTTCAGGTTGGATTCCGGGCAGTGCACGACGCTGCAACCTGCCTCGGCCACCTGCTCGATCTCATCGGGCTGCAGATGAATCATGTGGGCTGCAATAAGACGCCTGTTGAGCAAGCCCAGCCGCCGTATCCGCGCCAATGGGCGCTCCTGGTAACGCTCCAGGCTCTCCTCGATCTCAAACTGGGTTTCATGGAGGTGCAGGTGGATGTTAAGACCATATTCCCCAGCTAGTTCAACCACCTGGCTAAACATCTCGTCGCTGACCGAATACGGCGCATGCGGTGCAAGTGTCCAGCTGATCTGCTCATCTTTGGCAAACGCCCGATACACCGCCAGATTCTTAGTCACATACTCTTCCGAACTGCGCGCCCAAGGAGTAGGAAAATCGACGAATATCAGCCCTAAGACTGCCCGCATCCCCACTTCTTGGACGACTTCAGCCGCGATATCGGGATAAAAGTACATATCGCTGAAACAGGTGATCCCACCGCGCAGCATCTCCGCCAGCGCTAAGCAGGTGCCGGTACGGACAAAGTCTTCGTCTACCCACCGCAGCTCGCGCGGCCAAATGTGTTCATTCAACCACTCCATCAGCGGCACATCGTCGGCGATGCCCCGCAGCAATGCCATCGCAGCGTGGGTATGAGCATTGACTAGCCCAGGGATCAAAGCATGATTAGGGAGATCCACCGTTTCCAGCGGGTGAAAACGGCCAAGCGCTTCCTCGCGGCTACACACGGCTACGATTTTCCCGGCTCGCACGGCAAGCGCTGCATCCGTCAGTAGCCGACCAGGGGGGGCGACCGGTATAATCCAGCGCGCGCAGATCAGCGTGTCAATCAGCTCCATGGCATCAACATTTGCAAGCGCCACCACTTTACCACGAAACTTTTAAAAGATGTACGATTCTGCACCTCAGCTTCAAGCTTATGACCGAATCCGGCCTTTAGCCTGGACCGACGCCGGCCTGAAAGTATTAGATCAACGCCTTCTACCGGATCGGACCGAATACCGGCTCTGCACTACTGCCCAGGAAGTCGCCGCTGCGATTCGCACCATGCAGGTGCGTGGAGCACCGGCGATTGGCATCGCCGCCGCTTTCGGGGTCGTACTCGCTGCCAGACAGCGCTTTCAAGAACACCCAACGCTTTGGAAAAAGCTGATCGAGCAAGACTTGAACGAGCTTGCCAGATCGCGGCCAACCGCAGTCAATCTATTTTGGGCCTTAGCCCGGATGCGCCGTTGTCTTGCTACCTTAGCAGGGAACCCGGAACCGGTTTTACTCGCTCAGGCGCAAGCCATTCAGGCCGAAGACATCGCCGCCAATTACCGGATGGGACAGTTAGGAGCCGATTTGATCGGAAGTGCGCAGGGAATTTTGACCCACTGCAACACGGGTTCGCTTGCCACCGGTGGCTTTGGTACCGCCTTAGGCGTGATTCGTTCGGTTTGGCAGCGCGCGGCAATGAAAGGCGAGAGGCCTCAAATCTATGCCACCGAAACCCGGCCTTGGTTGCAGGGAGCCAGATTAACCCTGTGGGAGCTAGCGCAAGACGGGATTCCAGCAACTCTAATTTGCGATTCAGCAGCGGCGTTCTTGATGCAACGCAGACAAATCGCGTGGGTGGTGGTCGGTGCTGACCGCATCGCCGCCAACGGCGACACGGCTAACAAGATCGGCACCTATCAACTTGCCGTCGCCGCCAGGCAGCATGGAATCGGTTTTATGGTCGTAGCTCCTACCAGCACCATCGACTGGAATCTCGCCCACGGCGGTCTGATTCCGATCGAAGAACGCGATCCGTGCGAATTGCTGCCGCCCTACTTTCAGTCCCAAAGAAAGCTGGTAAATGCCTGGAATCCAGTGTTCGACATCACCCCTGCCGAATTGATCTCAGCCATCGTCACCGAGCGGGCAGTCGTCTGCCATCCTACTCTAGAATCAATGCAAGCATTACGTTAACCTCCATCAGGTAGAGACATCCTGTGCGCGTTCCTTAACGTAGTGCTTAAACGCACGGCTCTCTAACCACTTGCGGATCTGCTCAGCATCGGAGATCCTAGACCATTTGTTGAGCGAATCCAGCAGCACGATAATCACCGGTCGCCCGGAGATACGCGCCTGCATCACCAAGCAGTAGCCGGCCTCATTGATAAACCCAGTCTTAGAAATACCGATCTCCCAGTCGCTCTGGCGAACCAGGCGGTTGGTATTCACGAACATTAAACCGCGCTCCTTTACATCGTAGCTAGCGGTGGTCGTAATGCGGCGGATCAAGGGATTGCGATAAGCCGCCTGAACCAGTTTCACCAAATCCTCAGCGGTTGAGCGGTTATGGCTAGACAAACCCGTGCTATCTACAAAATAAGTGTTGACCATGCCAAGCTCTCTCGCCTTGCGATTCATAGCGGCCACGAAAGCCCTACGTCCTCCGGGATAAGCTCGAGATAACGCTGCTGCTGCCCGGTTCTCAGAAGCGATCAACGCCAGATGGAGCAGTTCTTCCCGGGTGAGCGTCGTACCCAGCTGCAGGCGAGAGCTGGTATGCTTGATTCTGTCTATGTCTTCAGCGGTGATCGTGATCGGCTCATTCAGCGGTAGATTCGCCCCCAATGTGACCAGAGCAGTCATTAATTTGGTAATCGAAGCAATCGGAGTCTGGCGTCTGGGGTTTTTGGCATAAATTAGCCCACCTGTCTCTTGATCCACCACTAGCACCGAAGAGGCCTGGACTGCAGGTTCGTAGTTGCCTACCGCATACTGAGGCCTCACCCTGACTTTCTTAGCGATAGCCTGCCTATAGGGCTTGACCGCTTTCGCAGTCAAGGATCTGACTGACACTCTCTTGGGCTTAACTAGCCCAGCCTGCCGGACTATCTTAGAAGCTGCTATCTTCGCGGAGGAGCGTCTGTTCTGCCAGGCCACGTTCGCCTGCTTGGTCCGCTGGCTGGCCACCGGTCGCTTTTTGACCATCTTAGCCTTTGCGATGTGCGCCTTAGTCGAAGCGCGCTTTTTAGCCGCCACGGACTGTATCTTTGGATTGGCCTTAGCAAGAGAAGCCCGATGATGGCTACTGGAAGCTTGGGCAGCGTCAGCCTGGGATCCTGCCACCCATAAAATCAAAACGATCGCTTGAGCTGCAAGCCGCTGAATGACAGCCATGTGAAATCCCCCCAAATCCTTATTGATTCAAATTGACTGCAAAAGTAAAAGTATAATATGGATTGTCACTGCCTAAAAAAACAGTGGTTCAGCTGCAAAGAGGCTGAGCTAATTTTAGTGCAAGTTCAATGTTCGAAATCGCCTGTTTGAGCCAGAGATCGCTCCCAACACCGGCAATATTATTCGTTTATGCGCCAACACTGGCGTCGGCTGCATCTGATCGAACCGTTAGGATTCAACTTAGAAGAGCCCAAGCTCAAGCGTGCAGGACTAGATTATCGAGATCTGATCGTCGTCCGCCGCTACCCTAGCTTTGCCGCTTTGTTAGGTCAGCTTGCTGGAAGGCGCTTGTTTGCCTTTACCACTAAAGCTTGTCAGCTATATACCGAGGTCGATTTCCAGCCAGGGGATATCTTTTTGTTCGGTCCGGAAGGCCGAGGATTGCCAACTGACCTTCTTGCTACCCTAGCCCCTGAACAAAAACTGCGGCTACCGATGATGCCCGCAAGCCGCAGTCTGAATCTCTCCAACACCGTAGCAATAGCAGTTTATGAAGCCTGGCGCCAGCTCGGCTTTGCCGGCGCTTGTCTTTAAGCAGGCGCGGGCTTGGGAGGAGACCCATCTACGACCCCAAGCACGTTGAGGTCGATGAGAGCAAAAGCCGCCAACCACAAGAAGGAATCCCAAAAATCCAGAAACTCCCCTTTGACCCCATAGAAGATAGCTACTCCCAGCAAAATCAGATATAAAACGACGTTGCCAATTTCGCTGGCGCGCAGAATCCAACCTTTTAGCCCGGCATGCTCTTTAAAATATACATCCAGCTCCAACATTGCCACCACCAGTAGCCATGTGCTGGAGTTGATCACATCCACTAGGGCCATCAGACGGGCATCTTCAAGCTGTGGCCAAGGAGCGATAATATTCGTTCCGGCTAACTGGAGCAGCGGCCCTGTCAGCTTCTGACAGGCTTCGGCAGTCAATGGAAGGTATTCGTCCAGACCGACCAGATAGCTATAGCCAGCCCCGACCAGGGCGCACAGATCCGTCCCGGCAAACGGCTTTGCCTCGCCTAGCCATCGATACTTGGCGATATAGCCATAAAACGAAGACAACACAAACAGATAGCAAATCACCCTCACACTGTGCAGCACCCACACCAACCATCTCTGCATCCGCTCCGGCGTAATCCAGGCGGTCTCCAGTTCGAAACAGAACAAGAGCACCAGCCACGCGGTCATATCGATACTGATGGCAAAGGCCTCCATGAATTTCTGATAGGCCATCCCATTGGCTATAATTTGCCTGGCGCTAGCAAGATCTGCTTGGAAGTACAGATAAGCATCGTATAGGAGCAGCGCATAAATGCTGTACTTGAGCAGCTTATACAGGGTAAGCCTAGTCATGCCGAACAGCTAGCGGGAGGAATCGGCGTCAACTTCCAAATGTCTCGATTGTATTCCAAAATCGTCCGATCAGTAGAAAAACGTCCGCTGGAGGCAGTGTTGAGGATGCTGGAACGCAGCCAGCGTGACCGGTCGCGATACGCTTCGGCGGCACGCTTTTGCGCTTCTACGTAGCTGCGAAAATCGGCGGCAGTCATCCAAGGATCGTGTGGATTTCGGATCGATCCAATCACCTCGTCGAACAAGCCAGGTTCAAAGCGGTTGAAATAGCCGCTTTCGAGCAAGCGCATCACCCGCGACAGATCCTCATCAGCAGCGATAATTGCAGATGGATCATAATGCCCTCGCATCTGCTCTACCTGTTCGGCGGTCAAACCGAACAGAAAGAAATGCTCTTCCCCGACTTCTTCTAGAATCTCGATATTGGCGCCGTCTAAAGTGCCGATGGTCAAAGCGCCGTTTAGCATGAATTTCATGTTGCCGGTGCCAGAGGCTTCCTTGCCCGCGGTTGAGATCTGTTCAGATAGATCGGTTCCTGCGCAGATCACTTCCATCGCTGAAACCCGATAATTAGGTAAAAACACCAGTTTGAGCAGGCCCCCGGTATCTGGGTCGCTGTTGATCACCTGGGCTACATTGTTGATCAGCTTGATGATCCGCTTGGCCATCAGGTAACCCGGCGCGGCTTTGCCACCGATGATCACTGCCCGCGGGGTCCAGTTAGCGGTATCTTTGCGTTTGATCCGATCATACAAGTGGATAACGTGCAAGACATTGAGCAGTTGCCGCTTGTATTCGTGAATGCGTTTGACCTGCACGTCGAGCATGAAATTCGCTGGGATCTCTACGCCGCTCTCCTGGGCGATAAAGTCGATCAGGCGTTTTTTATTCTGCTGCCGCACCTCGTCCCAACGCTGCTGGAAAGCAGGGTCAGAGGCCAACGGCTTCAGTTCACGCAAGCGGCTAAGATCGGTGATCCAACCGTCTCCAATCGTTTCGGTGATCAAAGCGCTCAGCGCAGGATTGCTCCAAGCCAGCCAACGGCGCGGAGTAATCCCATTGGTCTTGTTATTGAATTTATGCGGCCATAGCTCATAAAAATCCCGAAACAACCCCTGGCTTAAGAGCTTTGAATGCAGCGCCGCCACTCCATTGACGGAAAAACTGCCGACAATGGCCAAATAGGCCATACGCACTTGTTTCTCTGGCTCCTCCTCGATCAGCGACATGCGGGCTAGACGGCCTATATCCCCAGGCCAGCGCTGGCTTACCTCGTCTAAAAAGCGGGCATTGATCTCATAGATAATTGTGAGCAGCCGGGGCAATAACTGCTGGAATAACCTCAGCGGCCATTTTTCCAATGCTTCCGGAAGCAAAGTGTGGTTGGTGTAAGCCATAGTCCGAGTCGTGATGTTCCACGCCTCGTCCCACTCTAGCCCGTATTCGTCCACCAGCAAGCGCATCAACTCAGCTACCGCCAGGCTAGGATGGGTATCGTTGAGCTGGAAACAGTTCTTATCGGCAAACTCGGAAAAATCGTTTCCCCGCGTCCAAACCCAGCGTCGGAGCACGTCATGCAGGCTAGCTGAGACCAAGAAATACTGCTGGCGTAGGCGCAACTCTTTCCCATTTTCGCTGGCATCGTTGGGATACAATACCAGGGTAATCTGTTCTGCCAGGTTTTTAGCTGCGACTGCCTCTGGATAGTCGCCAGCATTGAACTCCTCTAGATCGAACTCCTCGGTGGCCGCTGCCTTCCACAAGCGTAAGGTGTTAACCGTACCGTTGCGATACCCCGGAATGGGCACGTCATATGGCACCGCGAGCACGTCGTGAGTATCTACCCAGCGGATCCGCTGACGACCCTGGCTGTCGATGAAAGACTCGGTGCGACCACCAAAACGCACCCTTAGCGTCAACTCCGGGCGCTCTAGCTCCCAGACGTTACCGTTGCGCAACCAGCGCTCTGGCTCTTCCACTTGAAAACCGTTTTCGATGACCTGGCGAAACATGCCGTATTCATACCGCAGGCCATATCCCATCACCGGCAATTGCAAGGTAGCGCAGCTATCCAAGAAGCAAGCCGCCAACCGCCCCAGGCCACCGTTGCCCAACCCCGCATCTGGCTCAATCTCGATCAACTCCTCCAAGTGAATACCGAGATCATGCAATGCCTCGGTAACGGAATCGGTGATCCCCAAACTGAGCATAGCATTGCCTAAGGCACGGCCCAATAAAAACTCCATCGATAGGTAATAAGCCTGCTTACAGTGGCTCTCTTCATAGGCGCAGCGGGTATTTTTCCAGCGCTCCATCAGCCGATCCCGTACCGCTAATGCTAGCGCAGTATAAGCGTAGTGGGCCGATCTGCAGCTTTTGGGATCGCGGCCGAGCGTGTAATTGAAATGCCGCTTATAATCGGCCTGGATCTCTCGCGCGCCAAACCCTAATGGAGGCAGTTCGGCGATAGAGGAAGAAAGTTTGCTCTTGACCAAAGGCTGCATCGGCTTAGCACTTTTTTAAAAATATCATTTTAAGTATAGATGATCAGCTTTGCCAAGCTTGAAAGCGTGGAAATACCCTTGTGCTCTATTGACAGAGAATTATCCTCTGCGTAAATTACTAATCCTTTGCGAGCGCCCGTAGCTCAGTTGGACAGAGTACCTGGCTACGAACCAGGTGGTCGGAGGTTCGAATCCTTCCGGGCGCGCCAGTCCACTCCCCGGTAGCTCAGTCGGTAGAGCAGGTGACTGTTAATCACCGGGTCGGCGGTTCGAGTCCGTCCCGGGGAGCCAATTTCTTCCGTCAACTTAAGGCGGTTGTAAGTTCGATGCTTCAGTCGCGCTAGCCCCTCCCTCTAGGAAAGGTGGTGCGACTTTTCATGGCAGCTTACAGAAGTCATCAGCTCTGCAGGGAGTAAATACTTCATTGATCTGACTCGGCCGGATTCCGCCACAGAGCGTATATATAAGCGCCCTCCGACTACCGCTGCAGCCAGTCCATAGCGAGGGGTCGGCAGCGGCGGCAGGGTCACCCAGGTCTCAGTTTTCGGCCAATAAGCCTCATTTTCAACAAAGGTTCCGGCGTCGCTTTCTCCACCGACGACCACCATCCTATCCAGCACTGCAGCAGCGATGCCGCTGCGCGCTGTCAGCATGGGTGCAACCTCGCGCCAGCGACCGGCGCTGGGTAAGTATTCGAACACCGAATTCACCGGGTTCCAAACCGAGGTCAAACTGGGCGCAAACCCGCCGAGGACAAACAAGCGCTGGCTGGCTACCACCGCCACCGCGTGATGTAGGAGCTTGGGCAGGGGTGCTACTAGATACCAGCGGTCTTTTCCCGGATCGTAGACTTCGACTGCATCGCTTACGCTCAACCTAAGCAAGTTACCAAAGCGCAGCGGAGACCTCCCGATCACATAGATTCTATTGTCGAGAACTGCCGCAGTCACTTCGGTGCGCGGAGTTAAAGCAAGCCTAGCCTGCTGCCAGGTACCGGTGCGGATCGAAGGCGGTTCTGTCTCCGCAGCGCTCATCCAGGGAGCCAGCAATAAGAGCGAGAAAAGAATGAGGAAGTACTGCATAATTTCTCAAACGCTGACAATTTGAGAGGATTGCGCTGTGACCTCTTTCCTGGCGCAAGCCCTGCGCCAACACGTGGAATACCTAGCGGGCAAAATCGGTGAGCGCAACGTTTTCTGCCCCGAGGCCTTGAAGGCGGCCGAGGATTATCTGGCTGCTACCTGGCAAGCGCTGGGGTTTAAGGTCAAGCGCCAGGTCTATTGGGCAAAAGGAGTCCCCTCGGCCAACCTCGAAGCGACCCTCGTCGGCCAAGAACGGCCCCAGGAAATTTTGCTGCTCGGCGCCCATTACGACTCAGTTGCCGGCTGTCCCGGCGCGAACGATAATGCCAGCGGCGTAGCGGTACTGCTTGAGCTCTCGCGGCTTTTGCGGGCTACTTCGCTGCCGAGAACGCTGCGCTTGGTCGCCTTCGTCAACGAGGAGCCGCCGTTTTTCTTCACTGCCAAGCAAGGCAGCCGGCAGTATGCGCAAATGGCCAAGGCGCGCGGCGACGACATCCGCCTGATGCTATCTTTGGAGACCATGGGCTATTATTGTGACCGGCCAGGCTGCCAGCGCTATCCACCCCTGTTTCGCTTTTTCTACCCGGACCGGGGAAACTTCATCGGCTTTGTCTCTTGCTTTAAATACCGCCGCCAGCTCAAAAAATTGACCCAAGCGTTTCGCGCTGCGTGCGATTTCCCTGCTGAGGAGGCAGCAGCGTTTGCCTGGATCCCAGGAGTGGCCTGGAGCGATCATCTCTCATTCTGGCGCGAGAAGTACCCGGCGCTGATGGTGACCGACACCGCTTTCTATCGCTACCCCTGCTATCACCTTCCCTGCGATACCCCGGACAAGCTCGACTACATAAGGCTCGCTCAAGTCACCGAAGGTCTTGCCGGAGCCCTAAGGCAACTGCTCCAAAAAGGAGTCTAAAAAGTGCCTCGCTACCGCACCGCACCGCTGGCCACCACTAAGATGCCGCCTGGCATTTTCTTTATCGTTGCCAACGAGGCGGCCGAGCGCTTTAGCTATTACGGTATGCGCGCCATCTTAGTGGTGTTCATGACCCAATACTTGACCGATGCGGCAGGTCACCTCGACCCGATGCCCCCAGAGGAAGCCAAAGGCTGGTTTCACTTATTTGTCTCCGGCGTGTATCTGACCCCGCTTCTCGGAGCACTGTTGGCCGATGGACTATGGGGCAAGTACCGCACCATCGTGACCCTCTCGCTGGTCTACTGCTTAGGCCACTTTGTGCTCGCCTTGGATTCGACCCGGACCGGCCTGCTTTTGGGTCAGACGTTGATCGCCCTAGGGGCAGGCGGGATTAAGCCCTGCGTTTCCGCCCATCTGGGCGATCAGTTCGGCGCGTCCAACCAGCACTTACTCAGCCGGGCATTCGGCTGGTTCTATTTCGCCATCAATTTCGGGGCGTTTGGGGCGATGTTGACCACGCCTTATCTGCTCCAGCAGTATGGACCAGCGGTCGCTTTTGCCGCCCCCGGCATCCTGATGGCATTGGCGACCCTGATCTTTTGGAGCGGGCGCTTCCGCTACGCCCATATCCCGCCACAAGGCCTGGGGTTTGTACGCCAGGCATTGAGCGGCGAAGGGTTAAAGATCCTAGGCAGGCTGAGCCCGATTTACCTGTTCGTGGCCATGTTCTGGGCTTTATTCGACCAGACCGGTTCCTCTTGGGTGCTGCAGGCGCAACAGCTGGACCGGGAGCTGTGGGGCTATACTCTCCTCCCCTCCCAGATCCAGGCCACCAATCCGCTCTTGATCATGCTCTTGGTGCCGCTGTTTTCTTATGGGATTTATCCCCTGTTTGAGCGCCGCATCCTGCTGCCACCGTTGCGCAAGATCGCGCTCGGGATGTTCGTCACCACGCTCGCTTTTGCCCTGACTGCCTGGCTACAGATGCGCATCGACGCCGGGGATACGCCTTCCATCGCCTGGCAGCTTTTGGCCTATTTGATCTTGACCTCAGCCGAGGTGATGGTCTCGATCACCTGTTTAGAATTCTCCTACACCCAGGCGCCTAACGCTATGAAATCCTTCGTCATGGCTTTCTTCATGCTGTCGGTGGCAGTCGGCAACCTGTTCACCAGCGCGGTTAACTTTCTCATCCAAACCCCGGACGGCAAAAGCCTGTTGGAAGGGGCAGCTTATTTCTGGTTCTTTACTGCTATGATGGGGATCACAGCGGCCTTATTTCTGGTAGCGGCGCGCTTCTATCGCGCCCAAACCTTCACTCAACCGGAGATGCCCGTAGAGCGTCTATGAGCTTTCCCGAACCTTCTTCTGCAAACGGTTTTCTGACCGAACACATCCAGCGCCTGGTCAGAAGCTACCGGTGCTGGACCGGCGCTGAGTTGGTCGATCCTACCCTCGATCCGATCGCTGCAGCTCGCTGGCTGTATTACGCTCCCTTTGCGCTGCTCTCCCACGATGCTCAAGAAGACCCAGTCTTTAACTATGCCAATCTGACTGCCCAGCGACTGTTCGAGCGGGACTGGGAGAACTTCACCGGCCTGCCCTCTAGGCTGTCTGCAGAACCTCCGGTTCAAGCTGAGCGCCGGCGTCTGCTCGAAGAGGTCACCGCCAAAGGGTATATCGCTGACTATTGCGGGATACGCATCGCCAAAAGCGGTAGGCGCTTTAGAATCGAAGGCGCGCTGGTTTGGAATGTTTACGACGAAACCGGCGCCTTCTGCGGCCAGGCCGCCCGCATCGATCGTTGGCATTGGTTGGCAGATTCAGAGTAAGATATCGGCATTTATAAAGCTTGGTGGGAGGTTTGACGATGAAACTCTATTATTCGCCTGGTGCCTGCTCGCTGGCTCCGCACATCGTGCTGTGCGAGCTCGACTTGGATTTCGACCTAGTGCGGGTCGATTTGGCCACCAAACGCACTGCCAGCGGCGAGGATTTCCGCAAAATCAACCCGTTAGGCTACGTGCCTGCGCTGGAGCTCAACGACAGCACGGTGCTTCTAGAAGGCCCAGCGATCGTCCAGTACTTAGCCGATCTGGTACCAGAAGCTAACCTTGCACCTCGCCCTGGAGATTTTCAGCGCTATCTCCTCCAGCAGTGGCTGAATTTCATCGCCAGCGAACTCCATAAGGGATTTAGCCCTTTATTTTGGCCGGATCTGCCGGAAGAAGCTAAAACGATCTTCCGCCGCCGGCTAAACGAGCGCCTTACCTTCGCCGCCAACCACCTTGCCACGCAGAACTATCTGCTCGGGCAAACCTTTAGCGTGGCCGACGCGTATCTGTTCGTCGTGCTGAGCTGGCGCAATTACATCGGGCTAGACCTTGCGCCATGGCCAGGACTTCTGACGTATTCAGACCGGATTGCGCAGCGGCCGGCAGTACAGCAAGCGCTTAAAGAAGAAGGGCTAGCTTAGCCAGCCCTTCCTAAGGGTTCAAGCCCAGCATATTCCAGCATCAGCCATTTGACGCCAGCGCGGTCAAAGTTCACCTGGACTTTAGTGTTCTTCCCCTCCCCTTCGCAGCGGAGCACGATCCCCTCGCCAAACGCTGCATGCCTGACCCGCTGCCCTACCAGACCTGCCGCAGTTGAGGCCTCCCCCATGACAGGGGCAGGGCGGAAGAGACGGTGGGTCTGCCGGATCTCCTCTAAATGAGCGCTAGGGATCTCACGCAAAAAGCGCGATCTCTGCGGGTAAGTCTCGCGGCCATAGAGGCGCCGGCATTCGGCGTAGGACAGATAAAGCCTTTCCATCGCCCGGGTCAGCCCGACGTAACACAGGCGCCGCTCCTCTTCTAGGCGAAAGGTATCCTCCAGCGATTGCATGGAGGGAAACAAACCCTCCTCCAGCCCGACGATAAACACCAGCGGGAATTCCAGCCCTTTGGCAGCATGTAAGGTCATGAGCTGGACGCTGTCCTCGGCAGCATCGGCCTGCGTTTCGCCGGCTTCCAAAGCAGCGGCGGTTAGAAAGCTATCCAGCGGCCTGCTTTCTTCGCCGGTATCGAAAGGGGCAAACTGGCGGGCGGCGTTGACTAATTCCTTTAGGTTTTCGACCCGAACCTCACCGGAATTGCCTTTTTCCTTGCTGTAATGCTCGATTAGACCGCTGCCTTCCACTACCTTTCTGACCTGGTCAGCAAGGGTAAGCCCTCGGGTAGCTTCGTCTAATGCGTCGATTAATTGCAAAAACCCACGCAAGCTATTGACAGCGCGCGCCGGCAACACCTGAATCTGGCAGAGGGTCCAGGCAGCCACCCAGAGCGAGACTCCTTGCGCTCTAGCATACCCGCGCACAGCTTCCATCGTTCTCGGGCCGATGTTGCGGGCAGGTAGATTCACTACCCGCTCAAAGGATGGATCATCGTCGCGGCTGGCGATCAGGCGAAGGTAAGCCAATGCGCTCTTGACCTCGGCGCGCTCGAAAAAGCGCAATCCCCCATAGACTTGGTAGGGAATGCCGGCTGCGAGCAATCGCTCTTCGAACAGGCGCGATTGAGCGTTAGAACGGTACAGGATCGCCACCTCGCCGGCGCGTCTACCTTCCTCTAGCCAATGCCGGATGCGATCGACTACGAAATGGGCCTCGTCGATTTCATCAAAAGCCGCATAGACTTTGATCGGTTCGCCTTGGGGACCGGTCGTCCAAAGCTTTTTGCCCAGCCGACTGCGGTTATGGGCGATCAGGGCATTGGCAGCTGCGAGGATATGGCCGCTCGAACGGTAGTTTTGTTCCAAACGGATCAAACGATGGTTGGGAAAGTCGGTACAAAACCGCTGCATGTTTTCCACCCTGGCCCCCCGCCAGCCGTAGATCGATTGGTCATCGTCGCCGACTATGAACAGGTTGTCCTGGTCCCCGACCAAAAGGCGCAAGAAAGCGTATTGGATGGTATTGGTGTCCTGGAATTCGTCTACCAGGATATGGCTGAAGCGGCGCCGGTAATAATCGAGTAGGTCAGCGTGGTCGCGCAAGAGTTCGTAGCTACGCAGCAACAGCTCGCTGAAATCCACCAGCCCAGCGCGGCGGCAATGCTGTTCATACTGCAGATAGATAGCGAGCATTTGGTGCTCGAACGCATCCTGCGGCGTGATCTGGTGCGGCCGCCGACCCTCATCCTTGTTAGCGTTGAGGTACCATTGTACCTGCCGCAGGGGCCAGCGCCCTTCATCGAGCTTCAACTCGTGGAGAATTCGCCGGATCAGGCGCTGCTGATCGTCGCTGTCTAGGATCTGGAAACTTTCTGGAAGACCCGCCTCCCGATAGTGGCGGCGAAGCAAGCGATGGGCGATACCGTGGAAGGTCCCAAGCCACATCGGGCGAGTATCGATTTGGAGCAAGGCTTCCACCCGGCTGCGCATCTCTCTGGCAGCCTTGTTGGTAAACGTCACTGCCATCAAGGCATGGGGCGGCATAGCCTGCACTCGCATCAACCAAGCCAAGCGATGGACCAACACCCGCGTCTTGCCGCTGCCGGCCCCTGCTAGAACTAGCATCGCCTGTAAGGGGGCGCTGACCGCTTCGCGCTGGACTTCATTGAGAGGACCGAGAATCGAGGTGACATCCATAAGGACCTTTGTTTTCCGGAGACCGCCAGGTTTAGGATATACTAAGATAGGCTTTTAACGGAGGCACGGTGATGCAATTCGACTTCAAACGCATGTTTAAATACGAATACAACGTCGGCGATCAGGATCAAAAGATCCGTTACGGAGTCGGCAGCTTTGCTATCTTGGTATCTTTGTTCTTGGGTAGTGTGCCGTTGCTTTTACTTGGCATCGCATTGCTCGTCTCTGGCTATACCCACTTCTGCCCGATCTACGCCGGATTGGGAAGAACCACCGCCGCTTGCTGCGGCGAAGACAAACAGGCATTATCCTGTGGTAGTCAAGCGGAAGCCACCAAGACCCACGCTTGCTGCAGCGGCCAAGGAAACGGCCAAGCGCATCCGCACTGAGCTTAAGGGCGTTCACTGCGCAGGGACGCGCTGTCTCTTTTAGTCTTTGCGTTGGAATTCCCCTTCAATCGTCCGGCCGCTTCTCTCTCCAAAGCGCATAGGTCCACCCGATAGCTGCGGGATCAACCATCGATTGAGCACATACTGCGCGATCTTGCGCCGCGTGGTCGGCCATAAACATAACAATCCCAGCATATCGGTGACAAATCCAGGTGTCAAAAGCAGCGCTCCCCCGACCAACAGGATCGGCCCTTCTACGATCTCCAGCGCCGGAACCTTGCCTTGAGCCAGGCTTTGCTGAAGCCGTAGCCAAGTCTCAAACCCCTCTATCTTGAGCAGCCAGATACCCAAGATCGCCGTGAGCACTACCAAGGCAATGGTCGGCAAAGGGCCGATGAGGCTGCCCACGACCAGGAGAAGATAGATTTCGATCAGGGGAACACAGAGGAAAATCAAAAATAATAGTCTAAACAGCGGCATAGATTTGGGTATCATAAATAAATAACCGACTCATTATGTCACTTTTTATGAGCACGCAGTACCGAATCGTCTTGTGCACCTGCCCCGATTCCGACAGCGCTGCCCATCTGGCTCAGGGCCTAGTCGAAAACCGGCTGGCAGCTTGCGTCAACCTCGTACCCGGGATGAGCTCCATCTACGCCTGGCAAGGCAAGATCGAGACCACTAGCGAAGTGTTGTTGATCATCAAGACCCGTGCCGACCGCTTCCCGGATTTGGAAACGTTTATCCAAACCCACCATCCGTACGAACTTCCAGAGATCCTTATGATCTCTGTGGAACAAGGCAGTCAGGTCTATCTAGATTGGATAAGCGCATGGCTCGATTCCTCCGCTTGATGATTCTAGGCCTAAGCTTGATCTCAATCTGGCCGGCAGAAAGCCTAAGCGATCCGCTCGACTCCTTAATCGGCTCGAAAACGTTGGGAACGAAGCTGTTCCAAGATGCGCTTTTGCCGGCCGATGAGGCTTTCCGTTTCGAGGCGTTTGCCGAAGACCCCAACGCCCTGCGTCTTAGCTGGCAAATCGCTAAAGGGTATTATCTTTACCGTAACCAGCTCAAAGTGGAAAAGCTTGCCGGCGAGGTGAAACTTGGCCAGTTACAGCTACCGCCCGGCGAGCTAAAACAGGATCCAGAATTCGGGCCGACTGAAGTCTACCTCCGTAGCGTCAGCGCGATCTTGCCGCTCCAGCGCTCCACCGCTGAGGCTATCCAGCTTGAGCTTAAAGTCCGCTATCAAGGCTGTGCTGAACGGGGCGTCTGCTATCCGCCGCAGACTAAAACCGTCACCTTGACCTTGCCTGCCGCTGTCCAGTCGCTGCCGGCGACTTCTTCTCCTTCGATCTTGACCGAACAGGATCGCATCGCCCAAGCCCTGCGCGATCAAAGTTTCTGGCTCACTTTGCTCAGTTTCACCGGGTTTGGCATTTTGCTCGCGTTCACGCCGTGTTGCTTCCCGATGTTGCCGATCCTATCTGGAATCATCGTCGGCCACGGCCATCGGGTCACTGCGTGGCGCGCCTTTGGACTGTCCTTAAGCTATGTCTTAGCCTCAGCCTTCACTTATACGGTGTTTGGGATTGTCGCTGGGCTGTTCGGAGCCAATCTGCAAGCGGCGTTTCAGAACCCGTGGGTGATTGCAGCCTTCAGCGCCCTGTTCGTGCTGCTGGCATTGTCCATGTTCGGTCTGTATGAACTCCAGATGCCTGCTGCCTGGCAGTCGCTCTTGGCGTCCCGGCGCGGTACTCAAGGCGGCAGCTTCATCAACGCGGCAATCATGGGCGCGCTGTCGGCCCTGATCGTCGGTCCCTGCGTGGCCGCGCCGCTGGCCGGAGCGCTGATCTATATCGGCCAGACCGGCGATGCGGTCTTAGGAGGAGCTGCCTTGTTTGCGTTGGGATTGGGGATGGGTCTGCCCTTGATCGCTGTCGGTATTTCAGCCGGCAAGTTGCTTCCCAAAGCCGGCTTGTGGATGAACACCGTCAAAGCGGTGTTCGGCGTACTGCTGTTAGGCGTAGCGATCTGGCTCCTGGCTAGAATTTTGCCGCCGCCTGCGACGCTGTTTCTCTGGGCGCTATGGCTGATTGTCCCGGCGATCTATCTAGGCGCTGCCAATCCCTTACCTGAGAACGCTCCTCACTACCGCAAACTTGGCAAAGCCCTTGGGTTAGTGATGCTCACTTACGGCATCTTGCTTCTGATTGGAGCCGCCTCGGGCAGCCGCAACGTCTTTAGGCCGCTTGAGCCCTTAACCGCCCGAATC
This sequence comes from uncultured Methylococcales bacterium, assembly GCA_964546735.1. GTDB lineage: Bacteria > Pseudomonadota > Gammaproteobacteria > Methylococcales > Methylothermaceae > Methylohalobius. The sequence continues at coordinate 44,134 of CAZJKH010000007.1, forward strand.
GGCCCCACCGCTACGTCAGAGCTAAGAGCTCTTCGCCGGATCACTTCCCCTGCTGCCCTGGAGGCCGCCCTTCGAGAGACGCGCGGCAGATGGACGATGCTGGATGTCTACGCTGACTGGTGTATCGCGTGCAAAGAACTGGAAACGCGAACTTTCACCGACCCTAAAGTCCGTAAGCTGTTGGCTGAGCTGGCAATCCTCAAAGCCGATGTTACGACCAATACTGCCTCTGAGCAAAGCCTGCTGCAGCGTTTTGGCCTGATCGGCCCGCCGGCGATTTTGTTCTTCGATCCTAAGGGGCGGGAATGCAAAGCCGCCCGTTTGATCGGCTACGTGCCACCACCGCAGTTTCTGACTCATCTTGCAAACCTCAATCAATCTTGTAGAGAAAGCTAAAGGCTTTCTTGCCCGCCTTCTTCTGGAACAACGGATTTCTGGACAAAATCTGTCTCTTTCTTCATAATAACCTCAATTTTCTGATCAATCTACAGATAGATGGCGCGTATTGCCGTCCTCAATGGTCCCAATCTCAACCTGCTCGGCGTTCGCGAGCCGGAAATCTACGGTACCGCTTCCCTGGCTGACCTTCAAACCCGCCTGGAACAGCTGGCTAACAGCTACGGCCATGCGGTTGACTTTCATCAGAGCAATGCGGAACACGTCTTGGTCGACCTGATCCATACTGCTTGGTCTCACCAAGTCGGATTCATCATTATCAACCCTGCGGCCTTGACCCATACCAGCATCGCTCTCCGCGATGCTTTTTTGGCGACTAAGATTCCGTTCATCGAGGTTCATCTGTCCAACGTGTATGCCCGCGAACCCTTTCGTCATCATTCGTACCTGTCCGACATCGCCTATGGGGTCATCTGCGGACTCGGTACGTTTGGGTATGAATTGGCGCTGCACGCTGCTATCCGCTATTTAAGCCGAGATTGAATTATGGACATCAGAAAAATAAAAAAGCTACTCGAGCTGATCGAAACCTCCAGCGTGGCTGAAATCGAGATCCATGCTGGGGAAGAATCCATTCGGATTACTCGGGTCGGTTCTACTGCCCAAGTTGTCTCTCAAGCCCCGCCCCCGCCTATCCAGCCACCGGCTCAAGCCTCACCAGCCGCTACGATAGAGGCTGAAGCGAAAGAAGAGTTGACCGGGCATATTGTCCGCTCGCCGATGGTTGGCATCTTCTACCGTGCCCCTGCGCCAGGCGCCAAACCGTTCGTCGAAGTGGGCCAGCGGGTCAACGTCGGCGATGTGCTGTGCCTCATTGAGGCCATGAAGATCTTAAACCAAATCGAAGCGGACAAATCCGGCGTCGTGACCAGGATTCTGGTGGAAAACGGTGAGCCGGTCGAATACAACCAACCGCTTTTCGTGATCGAATAAGGACCGCCTATGCTCGACAAGATCGTCATCGCTAACCGGGGTGAAATCGCCCTTAGAATCTTGCGCGCCTGCCGAGAACTGGGCATTCGCACCGTCGCGGTCCACTCCGAAGCCGACCGCAACCTCAAACATGTGTTGATGGCTGATGAAACGGTCTGCATCGGCCCGCCCCCGTCTGCCGACAGCTATCTGAACATTCCCGCGATCATCAGCACGGCGGAAGTCACCGACGCGGTCGCCATTCATCCTGGGTACGGTTTTTTATCCGAAAACGCCGATTTTGCCGAACGGGTCATCCAAAGCGGCTTTATTTTCATCGGCCCAAAGCCTGAAACCATCCGCTTGATGGGAGATAAGATCTCTGCCAAAGAAGCTATGCGCCGGGCTGGGATCCCGTGCGTTCCAGGTTCCGACGGTCCGTTAAGCGACGATTACCTGGAAAACCTACGCCTTGCCAAAGAGATCGGCTTTCCGGTCATCATCAAAGCCGCCGGCGGGGGCGGTGGGCGCGGCATGCGGGTAGTCCATTCGGAAGCGGCCCTGATGAACGCCATCACGTTGACCCGAGCAGAGGCGCTTGCCGCCTTCGGTCGGGACGAGGTCTATCTGGAAAAATTTTTAGAGCGGCCGCGCCATATTGAATTCCAAGTACTGGCCGACAGCCATGGCAATGTCATTCATCTGGGCGAGCGCGACTGTTCCACCCAACGCCGTCACCAGAAAGTCATCGAGGAATCTCCAGCGCCCGGCATCACCGCTAAGCAACGGCGCGAAATGGGGGAGCTCTGCGTGCAAGCTTGCCGTGAAATCGGCTACTTAGGCGCTGGTACCTTCGAGTTCCTCTATGAAAACGGTAAGTTTTACTTCATCGAGATGAATACCCGCCTTCAGGTAGAGCACCCGGTTACCGAAATGGTGATCGGCGTGGACATCGTCAAGGAACAGATCCGCATTGCAGCCGGCGAGGCGCTGTCCTATTCCCAAGAGGACATCGTGATGCGCGGGCATGCCATCGAGTGCCGCATCAACGCTGAAGACCCAGACAACTTCACCCCCTCCCATGGGTTGATCGAACAGCTGCATCTTCCCGGCGGCCCAGGCATCCGGATAGATACGCATATCTACGCCGGTTATCTGGTACCCCCCTACTACGACTCCATGATCGGCAAACTCATCGCCCACGGGCAAGACCGAACCAGCGCCTTAGCGCGCATGCGCACTGCCTTGACCGAGACTGTGATCACTGGGATCAAATGCAATATCCCACTGTTATCCCGGATCGTCAACGACAGCGCCTTCAAGAGCGGCGGGCAACACATCCATTACTTGGAAGAAATGCTGGGAATGAGCGAATAATGCCCTGGCGTGAACTCTCCTGCGTGTTGCCGCGCGAGCTGGCTGAAAGCGTCTCTGAGTTTTTGGAGGCCCGGGGCGCCCAAGCGATCACCTTCACCGAGGACGGCGGCGAGGAATTGTTTGAACCCCTTCCCGGCGAGACGCCGCTGTGGCGGCTCACTCGCCTGACTGCTTTGTTTGAGCTCCACACGCACACCGACGCACTACAAGCGGAGCTGACCGCCCGCTTCGGCGATCAGCTCAAAGACTTCCAGCATCAAATCCTTGCCGACCAGCCTTGGGAACGCATCTGGCTTGAGCATTTCCGCCCCTTAAACTTTGGCCGCCTCTGGATTTGCCCAAGCGGGCAGCTGCCTCCGGCTTCTCAAGCCACGCGCTTGATCCTAGATCCCGGCCTTGCCTTTGGGACCGGCACCCATCCTACCACCTCGTTGTGCTTAAATTGGCTAGTCAGCCAAGACCTAAGTGGTAAAACCATCCTCGACTACGGCTGCGGCTCCGGCATCTTAGCGATCGCAGCTTTATTGCTTGGGGCCGCACATGCGTTAGCCTGCGACATCGATCCACAAGCGCTTACTGCCACCCAAACCAACGCGCGCCAAAACAAGGTTGCCGAACGCCTGAGCTGCTGCTCTCCCCAAGCTTTGCCTGCCATCGCTGCCGATATCGTGCTCGCCAATATCCTCGCCAGCCTCCTGATCGATCTGGCTCCGACTCTGACCGCGCATACCCGCATCGGCGGCTTGTTAGTCTTGTCCGGGATCCTAGAAGCCCAAGCTGACCAAGTCAGGCAAGCCTATGCCCAACACTTTCACTGGCAACCGCCAACACTTAAAGACGGTTGGGTGCGCTTAGTAGGACTCCGCAAGAATGACTAGCCTGCCTTGTTTGCGCCTGAAACCGCACGAAAATCGCCGCTTGCAGCGCGGTCATTTGTGGGTCTTCAGCAACGAGGTCGATACGGCCGCCACCCCGCTTAAAAACTTCGCGCCTGGCGATCCCGTGGCTCTCGAAGACAGCGCTGGCCGCTTCCTCGGTATCGGCTATGTCAATCCCAACGCCTTGATCTGCGCCAGACTTTTAAGCCGTAGCCGCATCCAATTAGACATAAGTTTTTGGCGCGCGCGCCTGGCAGCTTCCCTCGCGTGGCGAGAAAAGCTATTTTCCGCACCGTTTTACCGGCTGGTTCACAGCGAAGGAGATCAGCTCCCAGGACTTGTGATCGACCGCTTCGGCGCAGTGTGCGTGATCCAGTGTAATACCGCCGGGATAGAACGCCAGCTTAGCCAGATCCTACCAGCCTTGGAAGAGCTCATCTGCCCCCAAGCGATCGTCCTGCGCAATGACTCCCCTAGCCGGGCCCTAGAAGGTCTACCCGCACACATCGAAGTTCAGGGGAAGCTACCTGAAACAGTCATTGTCGAAGAAGATGGGTTGCAGTTTCAGATCGACCCCCTCCACGGTCAAAAAACCGGCTGGTTTTACGACCAGCGCCAAAACCGTGCGCTGGTAGCCAGTTTAGCGAATGGCGCAACTGTCTTGGATCTATTTTGCTATGTGGGCGCTTTTGCAGTGCGCGCTGCCGCTCAAGGCGCCAAGCGCGTGGTCGCAGTCGACAGCTCTGCCTCGGCCCTAGATTTGGCGCGCGAAAACGCCCGCCGCAACGGCGTGGCCCACAAAATCGCCTTCGTTGCAGCGGACGTGCTTGAATTTCTCAAACAGGCCAAGCAAGAACGCCAACGCTTCGACTTGCTCGTCTGCGACCCGCCTGCCTTCATCAAGCGGCGCAAAGACTCAACCCAAGGGCTAAAAGGGTACTACAACCTGAATCGGCTAGCTTTGACGTGCCTTGCGCGCCCTGGAATCCTGGTAAGCTGCTCGTGCTCGCATCGCCTCTCAGCAGCTGCTTTAGATGGGATCATCGCCCGCCTTGCAGCACACGATCAAATCGCCCTTTTTGCCCAAGGTCGCCAAGGGCCGGATCATCCGATTCACCCGGCCATCCCCGAGACTGAATACTTAAAAGCTCAGTTTTATCGCCTATGGTGAAAACCCCGCGCCTGGAGATCGAATACTGCGCTCGCTGTCACTTCTTACTACGCGCCGCTTGGCTGGCGCAAGAACTTTTGACTACGTTCGCCGAGGAGCTCAAAGAAATCGCCCTGCAGCCTGGAGCAGGAGGCATCTTCGAGATTCGCCTCGACGGCAAGCTGATTTGGTCGCGCCAGCATGAGGGAAGATTCCCAGAGGCTAAAGAGCTCAAGCAGCGCGTGCGCGACTTAATTGCCCCAGACAAAGCGTTAGGTCACAGCGACCGCTAGCCGGTCATCTTTCTTTCTCACCTAACAGCTTACCGCAATGAGGGCAGATTGATCGCTCTAGCAAGTGTCGCCGGAGCCATAGAGAGTTTTCCATCGAGCAACGCCTCCTGAAGTTCGAGGCGGTAGCGCTCGCGCCGTTCGCGTAACTCAACCGGGAGGTCAGAATCGACGCCGGTAACGCCACCATGCCTAAGCCTGCAATAGTAATAAAGACTCCAAACGCTTTCCCCCAAACGGTGACCGAGACGATGGAATGCTGCCAAATGCTTCCGGCTGAACTTTGCCCTCGACCAAATACATGCCGCTTGCGGCAAGCACGACAAGCATCAAGGTCGATGCCATAAGGGTAGAAAACTCGCGGCAGACGACAAATTAAGTACTCAAACGCGAACAAGCCGCTAGAGATCTGCTCAAACCAGGCAAACTCCCGCCCCCAGAGGCGCTGATATGCCGATACCGACTCCAAGATAACCGCCAAGCCATTGAGAAAAATCAGGATCACGGTCTTACCGATCAAACTTGGAGTTCGATCATTCAACCACTGAAACACTAATTGACGAAGGCACATAGAGTTATGATGAGGTCTTGAGATACAATAAATTTATGAACAACTTGCAAACTGCAGTAGAGGCTGCGCTTAGGACTTACATCGAACCCCACCTCGGCGAAGATTTGCTGACGGCTGGGGTAGTGCGGGCGCTAAAGCTTGAAGGAAAGCGGCTTGATCTCCAAATTCGGCTTGGATTTCCGGCCAAAACTCAGATTGTTCCTTTGACCTCCGCCATCAAAAATCAGCTGGCTGCTATCGGCTTGACCGAGATCAGCGTCGAGATCGACTGGGAAATCTTCCCGCATCGGGTGCAATCCGGTCAAGCGCCTCTTTCCGGCGTCAAGAACGTCCTTGCAGTCGCTTCCGGCAAAGGCGGCGTGGGCAAGTCTACCGTCGCTGCCAACTTATCTTTAGCTCTTGTGCAGGAAGGCGCCCAAGTAGGACTCCTCGACGCTGACATTTATGGCCCCAGCATCCCGCGTATGTTTGGGGTGAGGGAGCAACCTAAGACTCAAGATGGCAAAACCCTTGAGCCGATAGAGGCTTTTAGCCTCAAGCTGATGTCGATCGGGTTCTTGGTCGAGGAGGATACCCCGATGATCTGGCGCGGCCCGATGGCGACTTCAGCGCTTAAGCAGCTGCTTACGCAAACCCATTGGCAGGCCTTGGATTATCTGATCGTAGACCTGCCCCCTGGCACCGGTGACATCCATCTAACCCTAGTGCAACAGATTCCGGTCGCCGGGGCAGTGATCGTCACTACGCCGCAGCCGATCGCGCTCTTGGATGCCATGAAGGGACTTAAGATGTTTGAAAAAGTCAAAGTGCCAGTGCTGGGAATCGTGGAAAACATGAGCCTGTATCGTTGCCCAAAGTGCGGTCATGAGGAGGCGATCTTTGGCCAAGGCGGAGGCAAAGAGCTGGCGCAAAAATACGGTGTGCCTCTATTGGGGAAGCTGCCTTTAGACAGCCGCATCCGCGAATTAGCAGACGTGGGCCAGCCCATCGTTGCAGCCGATCCAAACAGCAAGCTCGCCCAAAGCTACGGCGAGATCGCGCGCAAGATGGCAGCCCATCTGTCTTTGCAGCCTAAAGACACAAGCGGTAAATTTCCGAAAATCGTAGTGGAGCGCTGATGCCTATCAAATCTGACCGCTGGATTCGCCAGATGGCGGAAAATCACCGCATGATCGAGCCGTTCGAACCTAGGCTGATCTCTGCGCTAGACGAGAGGCGAGTCATCTCCTATGGCACCTCAAGCTATGGCTACGACGTGCGCTGTGCGGATGAGTTTAAGATCTTCACCAACATCAACTCGACCATTGTCGATCCGAAAAACTTCGACCCCAAAAGTTTCGTCGACTTAAAATCCAAAGTCTGCATCATTCCGCCTAATTCTTTCGCTTTAGCGCGGACGGTGGAGTATTTCCGCATCCCGCGCAACGTCTTAGTCATTTGCTTGGGCAAAAGCACCTATTCGCGTTGTGGGATCATCGTCAACGTCACGCCGCTGGAGCCTGAATGGGAAGGCCACGTCACTTTAGAATTTTCCAACACCACGCCGCTGCCAGCGAAAATCTATGCCTTTGAGGGAGTAGCTCAGATGATTTTCCTCGAATCGGACGAGGCCTGCGAGACCTCCTATCGCGACCGCGGCGGCAAGTATCAGGGCCAAACTGGCGTCACCTTACCGAAGGCTTAACGCGATGAAACGCCCTGTCAATACCATCCTAATCACCGGCTGCTCCAGCGGAATCGGCTACGTCACTGCCCATGGCTTAAAGAAACGCGGCTACCGGGTATTCGCCTCGGCGCGCAAGCCAAAGGACGTCGAGCGCTTGCAGGCCGAAGGGTTTGAAGCCGTGCAGCTTGACCTTGACGATTCGGCTAGCATCGAGGCCGCGGTGACGCAAGTCTTGGAATGGACCGGCGGCACCTTAGATGCGCTGTTCAATAATGCTGCCTGGGGACAAGTGGGGGCCGTGGAAGACTTAAGCCGCAGGGTACTGAGAGAACAGTTTGAAACTAACCTGTTTGGCACCATCGAGCTGACTAACTTGGTTCTGCCCGTCATGCGCCGCCAAGGATACGGGCGGATTCTCTTTAACAGCTCCGTGCTCGGGTTTGTCGCCTTACCTTTCCGCGGCGCCTACAATGCTAGCAAATATGCCCTGGAAGGGATGGTCGATACTTTGCGGCTAGAACTTTATGGGACGCAGATCTATCCGATCCTGATCGAACCTGGCCCGATTCTGACCAAATTCCGCGAGAACGCTTATCATAAGTTCAAACAAAACATCGACGCCGCGCACAGCCCTTACCAAAAGATCTATCAAAAAATGGAACAGCGCTTGGCTGCCGAAGGACCAGTGGTCGCTTTCACCCTGCCGCCGGAAGCAGTGTTGCAGAAGGTGATCTATGCCCTAGAACGTCCATGTCCCAAGATCCGCTATTACGTCACCTTTCCGACTTATCTGTTCGCTTTTCTCAAGCGGATCTTACCCGTGCGCGCGCTCGACTGGGTATTGCGCCAGGTTTAACCTATGCGAGTCGAAATCCTAGATACTACTTTGCGCGACGGCGAGCAAACCCAAGGGGTATCGTTCTCGCCAGAAGAAAAAATCAGCATCGCCAAGGCGCTTTTGGAACGCGTGCGCGTAGACCGGATCGAGGTCGCCTCTGCCCGGGTCTCAGCTAAAGAAAAAGAAGCAGTCGCTAAGATCAACGCTTGGGCAGCGGCAGAAGGACTGGCCGAGCGGGTAGAAGTGTTAGGCTTTGTCGACCACACGTTAAGCGTAGACTGGATCTGCGCTGCGGGTGGGAAAGTCATCAACCTCCTCGCCAAAGGCAGCGAGAAGCACTGCCGCCTGCAGCTCGGCAAGACCCTAGAGGAACACCTTGCCGACATCCTGCGCACCTTAGAGTATGCTTTCTCGCACAGGCTGACCGTCAACCTCTACTTGGAAGATTGGTCCAACGGCTACCGCGATAGCCCAGATTATGTATTCGCCCTGATGGATGAGCTCGCCGGTTTAGGCATCCGCCGGTTTATGCTCCCCGACACTTTGGGGGTGATGGCTCCGGAGGAGGTCGCTGCCGCCATCGCCGATATGTGCGCGCGCTACCCCAAGCTCCACTTCGATTTTCATCCGCACAACGACTACGGCCTAGGCACTGCCAACTGCATGGCTGCAGTCAAAGCTGGCGCCAAAGGCGTCCACTGCACCGTCAACTGCTTGGGAGAGCGAGCTGGCAACGCTTCGCTGGCAGAAGTGGCAGTGGTACTCCAAGATAAACTCGGTATCGAACTCAACATCGACGAAACGCAACTGGTGCCGATCAGCGACATGGTCGAGCGCTTTTCAGGCAAGCGCGTCGCCGCCAATGCCCCGATCGTAGGCGCCGACGTCTTTACCCAAACTGCCGGCATCCACGCCGACGGCGACCACAAGGGCGGCCTTTATCAAAGCCCGTTGCGCCCTGAGCGCTTTGGCCGGGTGCGCAGCTACGCCCTCGGCAAAATGAGCGGCAAAGCTTCGCTGCGTAAGAACCTAGAGCGCCTAGGGATCGAGCTCAGCGAAGACCAGCAGCGCAAAGTCCTAGCGCGCATCGTTGAACTGGGGGATGCCAAGCAGGTCGTCACTACCGATGACTTGCCCTTCATCATCGCCGACGTCCTAGAAAGCGAAAGTTACCAGCACATCAAACTACTCGGTTGCGCGATCACTTCCGGGCTCGACCTTCCCTCTACCGCCAGCATTCGGGTGGAGATCGACGGCCAGCTCCACACTGCTTCCGGGTCCGGCAACGGCGGTTTCGACGCGTTCATCGCGGCGATCAACCAAATCCTCGCCCACTACGGCTTAAAACTTCCAGAGCTTCTCGACTACGAGGTGCGCATCCCCAAAGGCGGCCACACCTCAGCCCTTACCGAATGCATCATCACCTGGGAGGCAGATGGTCACCTCCGCACCACCCGCGGAGTCCACGTCAATCAGGTATTTGCCTCCGTCTTGGCGACCTTAAAGCTGATCAACCTGCTGCTCGAGCAGCGCCAGCATCCTTGATCCTTCAAAAAATTACGCAAAGCTTATCCAGCAGGGTTATCATGAGCACGATGAAATCATCATCCATTCACAGGAGGCGCCTATGGATACGCTGGATCGAGACAAAACGATCGAACTCCTCAATCGGATTTTGGAGCTGGAACTTGCAGGCGTAGTCCGCTATACGCATTACTCGTTTATGGTTTATGGCTATAACCGCATCCCTATCGTTTCCTGGATGCGAGCACAAGCTGAAGAATCTCTATCCCATGCGCGCGAGGCTGGAGAACTCATCACCCATCTCGGCGGCCATCCTTCGCTGGGAATTGGGCCGCTGCTTGAGACCCACAAGCATGACATCGGCGACATCCTGCGCGAGTCGTTAGAACACGAACGCCAGACCTTGAAAGTCTATCAAGAATTGCTAGCGCAGGTCGCAGGCAAATCGGTGTTGCTTGAGGAATATGCCCGCCGCTTGATTGCAAGCGAAGAACTGCATCAAGGCGAAGTAGATAAAATGCTGCGTAAACCGGGAGACATCCAAACTTATGGGGGCAGCCATGAATGAAGAAAAGCTCAACATGGATATGCGCAAATTCTTAAAACAATTCGGCGTGACCTCCCAGCAGAAGATCGAGTTCGCCATCTTCAAGGCGCTGGAAGAGGGTCGGCTCAAAGGCACGGAAACCTTGGCCGTCAAAGCCCGATTGGAGGTGCCTGCGCTAGGATTGGTCCACGAGATAGACAGCCAAATCGGCTTGGAATGAGACAATCTTGGCTCTTGGCGCTGATCTTGCTGGCAAGCGCGCAATGGGCGGCTGCAGATAAGGCCCTGCAGCTCGACATAGAAGGTCCGATCGGGCCGGCGACTGCAGATTACGTCAAACGCACTTTTGAGCGCGCAGTCGATCCTTCGATTCGCTTGATCATTTTACGCATCGACACCCCCGGCGGCTTAGACGCCTCGATGCGGGAAATCATCAAGCAGATCATCGCCTCTCCGGTGCCGGTGGTGGGCTTCGTCGCCCCCAGCGGGGCGCGCGCTGCCAGCGCCGGCACCTATCTCGTCTATGCCTGCCACCTCGCCGCCATGGCCCCAGCTACCAGCATCGGCGCTGCTACGCCGGTCAGGCTGCCAGGCCTCGGCTCTCCGCCCGAAGGACCTGACAAACAGTCTGGCCGCAAAGAACGTCCCCAGGCAGATGCGATGGAGCACAAAATCGTCAACGATGCAGTCGCCTATCTCAAGGGTCTTGCCAACATGCGCGGGCGCAACGCCGAATGGGCAGAGAAAGCGGTGCGCGAGGCTGCCACCTTAACTGCCGAGGAAGCAGTCAAACAAAACGTGATCGACTTAGTCGCCACCGATGTCGGCGACCTGTTGCAGCGCTTGGATGGGCGCAAGGTGATCGTCTTAGGGCGCACGCTCACCCTGGCAACGTCTGGCCTGATAGTGGAACTGCTCAAACCGGATTGGCGCAGCCGGCTTCTGGCCGTCCTGACCGACCCCAACATCGCCTATATTTTAATGTTGCTTGGCATTTACGGCCTGATTTTCGAGTTTTCCAATCCAGGCGCAATCGTCCCCGGCGTGTTGGGATCCATCTGCCTGCTCTTGGCCTTGTTCGCCTTCCAGGTTTTGCCTATCAACTACGCTGGGCTTGGGCTGATCCTGTTAGGCATCCTCCTGATGGTAGCGGAAGCTTTTGCCCCTAGCTTTGGGATTTTAGGCATCGGCGGGGTCGCCGCCTTTACCCTAGGCTCCATCATGCTCACCGGCACCGGGGTGCCGGGTTTCGCCATCCAGCTAGAGCTGATCCTGGGATTTGCTATCACCTCCGCCCTGCTGTTTATCTTTGGGGTGGGGATGGTCATAAAAGCCAGGCGCAAGCCGGCCACCACCGGCGTGGAAGAACTCCTCCACCAGCCTGCGGTAGCCCTCGAGGACTTCGAACGCCAAGGTTGGGTCTGGCTGCGCAGCGAGCGCTGGCGAGCGGTGAGCGACCGCCCAGTACACCGCGGGGAGAAGCTCAAGGTACTCAAGCTAGACGGTCTTACCCTCTACGTCACACCCTTCAAGGAGGACATTTCATGAACGTCCTGATCGTCATCTTCGTTTTACTGTTGCTATTTTTGTTAAGCGCTATCCGAATCCTGTGGGAATACGAGCGCGGGGTGATTTTTCTCCTCGGCCGTTTCTACAAGATCAAAGGGCCAGGGTTGATTTTGGTGATCCCGATTATCCAGCGCATGGTCAAGGTAGACATGCGCACCGTGGTGATGGACGTGCCGCGCCAAGACGTCATCTCCCGCGACAACGTCTCGGTCAAGGTAGATGCGGTGGTGTACTTTCGCATCATCGATCCTGCGCGCGCCATCATCCAGGTGGAGAACTACTACGATGCCACCAGCCTGCTAGCTCAAACTACCCTGCGCTCAGTCTTAGGCCAACACGAGTTAGATGAGATGCTTTCCGAACGGGAAAAGCTCAACGCCGACATCCAAGCGATCCTGGACACCCAAACCGACGCCTGGGGAATCAAAGTCTCAAACGTCGAGATCAAGCGGGTAGACCTAGACGAAAGCATGATCCGGGCAATCGCCCGTCAAGCTGAGGCCGAGCGCGAGCGGCGGGCGAAAATCATCCACGCCGAAGGAGAAATGCAAGCGGCTGAAAAGCTCCTCACCGCTGCTCGCACCCTATCCCAGCAGCCGCAAGCTCTGCTGTTGCGCTATCTGCAAACGCTGATCGAAATCGCCGGCGACAAGTCCAACACCATCGTCTTTCCCTTGCCGGCAGACATTTTGGAATCGCTCAAAATCCATGATCGCCGTCCTCCAACGGGTCAGTCGAGCTAAAGTCGAAGTCTTAGGCAAGACAGCCTCGGAAATCGGCCGTGGGCTTTTGGTATTAGTTGCCATCGAGCAAGGAGATGCCGAACCTCAGGCAGAACGGATGGCCAAGCGCCTGCTCGGCTACCGAGTATTTCCCGATACGGAAGGTAAGATGAACCTAAACGTGGTGGAGATCGGCGGCGAAGTGCTTTTGGTTCCGCAGTTCACCTTAGCCGCCGACACCCGCAAAGGCATGCGGCCAAGCTTTACCCTTGCTGCCGATCCTGCTACCGGCAAGCGCTTATTTGAATACTTGGTCGGCGTGGTGCAGCGCCGCTATGCTAAGATCGCCACCGGCCGCTTCGGCGCCGACATGCAAGTCAGTCTCACCAACGACGGACCGGTGACCTTTATCTTGCGCGTTACTCCGGGCGGATGATCACTTTGACCGTCGCGACCACGTCCGGATGAAGCTGCAGTTCGACCTCGTGCTCGCCGGTTTGACGCAAATGGCCGTACGGAAGGTGGACTTCCTGACGGGTGACCGGAACGCCCAAAGCGCAGATCGCCTCGGCGATGTTTTGTGTCCCGACCGAACCGTACAGCTTGCCTTCAGGGCCTGCGCGCTGGGTGATGACCACTTCCAGCGCCGCCAATTTAGCCGCGCGCTCCTGCGCTGCTGCCAACGCAGCTTGAGCCTTCTGCTCAAGCTCGGCGCGGCGCCGTTCGAACTCGGCAATGCGGTCAGGGGTTGCGCGCACCGCTTTGCCTTGAGGGATCAAGTAATTTCTCGCATAACCGGGTTTTACTTTGACCCGCGCGCCTATATCACCTAGATTTAGGATCTTTTCAAGCAAAATCACTTCCATCGTTCATTTACCTTCTAAACGTTGCGTTTCCACCGGAATGAATCGGCCGCGCCAATCGAACCACGCATCGCTTAAACCAACCAGTGCGACCGGCAGCAATACATGGGGAACCAGCAGCATCAGCCCATACAATCCCCAAAGCCAGCCTGTATGACCTCTTGCAGCCAAAATCGCGTGCAGGACAGCCGTTCCTACCACTACGTACACCACCGCGAGCACTAGGAGCAGATTGACTATTGCCTCACGCGTTTGAGCTTCCAGAACCATTGCCGCTCCAGCCAAACCGAGGGTAAGATACGCCATCGGCCGGTGCAGGCGAAGCCCCAAAAATTCGGCTCGGAAGCCGCCGGGATGGTAAAGCAGCGCCTGCCACCAACGCGCCAGAAGCAGACTCAGCAACAGGCTCGATACCATCCCAGTGGCTACCACGCCGGTCATATAGCGCGCCACTAGTGTCAGCTGCGCTTGCCACGCCACCGGCCCCGACCCTAGCTCCTCTCCTAGGACGGCTGAGGCTTGCCGTATCCGTTCCTGCCAGAACCCGGCTGCATCCGGATGGAACAGGTACATCGCGACCACTCCGATCAACCCGCAAGCCGTCGCCAGCTCAACCGTCCAACCTAAGCTGCGGGTACGACGTAACACCAGCGCCACTACCCAGACAGGCAGCCAGAGCATCACCCCGTAACCGGCTGGCAGGACGAAATTCCCCAGCACGATGGCACCTAACAGACCTGCCGCCAAGGCGCTCGCCAGCAAGGTATTGAGCCCTTCGCGCCAGCCTTGGCGCAAGGTCCTAAGCGCTACCACCGCCGCTGCAACCAGGCTCACAGGCGGCATAAGCAAAGATAGCATCAGGCACGCCGCTGCCACCGCGATCGCCTGCATGCGGCTGCGCATGGTGAACTCAGCTAGCCAGCGCATGAAAGCAGTCTATTTGTGCGCGTCGCAGTAAGGAAGTAAAGCCAAGAAACGAGCCCGCTTGATTGCAGTCGCTAGCTGCCGCTGATACTTAGCGCTGGTGCCAGTGATTCGGCTGGGCACGATCTTGCCGGTTTCAGTGATGAAGTCCTTTAAAGTCTCGAGATCTTTATAATCGATCTCTTTCACGCCTGCTGCAGTGAAACGACAATATTTCCGTTTTTTAACTTGCTGTACCATGCGTTACCTCTGGTTCAAGAGATTCGGTAATGTCCTCGTCGACCTCTTCCAGCAAGTCCTCGGCCTCATCCTCGAACTCACTTATGGGTTGCTCCGACTTGGATTCAGCGCCCTTGACCATCGGCGAAGGCTCGGTGATCGCTTCATTGCGCCGAATGATCAGGTCGCGCAAGATAGCATCGTTGAAGCGGAAATGGCTTTGAAGTTCCTGAATGGTCTCCTGATCGCACTCGATGTTCATCAAGATATAATGCGCCTTGTGCAGCCTTTGGATCGAGTAAGCCAAAGGCCGCCGGCCCCAATCTTCTAGGCGGTGAATCTTGCCGCCGTTGTTCTCGATCATTGCCCGGTAGCGCTCGAGCATGGCCGGGACTTGGGGGCTTTGGTCAGGATGGACCAAAAACACAATTTCGTAGTGACGCATGCAAAACTCCTTACGGCTTATACAGCTTTCCACTTTAAGTGGTAAAGCAAGGAAGTTTAAAAAACCAAATTAAAAATTCTATCCTAGCTGAAAATAGATCACAAGTCTTCAGCAAACGAGGTTCTAGCAGGCACATACGGTTGTGCCTCAGGGATAACTACCAGGCCAGAGTCCGTCACATGGTAACGGCTGCGATCGGCCTCAAGGTCGTAGCCGATTCTGGCACCTGCCTCGATCACGTTGTAGCGGTCCACGATCGTCCGCCTGAGTTTGGCGCCTGCTTTTACGATCACGTTATCCATAATGATACAGCCGTCTACCTCTACCCCCGGTTCAAGCACGACTTCACGGCGCAGAATAGAATTTCTCACGGTGGCACCATGAATCAGGCAGCCAGCGCGGACGACGCTATTGTCTAGGTGCGCGTTGTGGAATTTGGCAGACGGGCCTTGGTAATTGGTAGAAATGATCGGCCACTGAGCGTTAAACGTATCAAAGCGCGGCGTAAGGCCGAGCAAGTCCATATGCGCCTGGTAATAAGCATCCAAGGTGCCTACATCCCGCCAGTAACCCTGCTCCTCATAGGGGCGCACGCCCGGTACCCGGTTTTGGCTGAAATCGTAAGCGTACACCTTACCGCTTGCCACCAGCCGTGGCAAGACGTGCTGGCCAAAGTCATGTTCCCCTCGGGCATTGGCATCGATCAAGGCCTCCTCCAATACCTTGACATCGAACAAGTAGTTGCCCATCGAGGCATAGGCTCGGCTAGGATCGGTCGCCATCGGCGGTGGATTCTTGGGCTTTTCCAGAAAGTTCAGAATGCGGCCAGAAGCATCTGCCTCGATGATGCCAAACGCAGAGGCTTCCTCAAGCGGGACCGGCAGCGCCGCCACCGTGCATTGCGCTCGGCAAGCCAAGTGAAATTCGATCATCTGGCGCATATCCATGCGGTAGATGTGGTCAGCCCCAAACACCAACACTAGGTCAGGCGCGTGCTGGCGGATCAGATTGAGGTTTTGGTAGACCGCATCGGCCGTGCCCTGAAACCATTGTTGCCCCTGGCGCATCTGCGGTGGGACGACAGTGATGAAGTGGCTAGGCAGGGTAAGCGGCAGCACCCAGGCTTTGCGCACATGCTCGATCAGCGACTGGGATTTATACTGGACCAGCAGGTAAATCGCGTGGATTCCGGAATTGACCAGGTTAGACAGTACAAAATCGACGATCCGATAGCGCGATCCAAACGGCACTGACGGCTTAGAACGCTCGGCGGTCATCGGGTACAGCCGGCTGCCTTCACCACCAGCCATGATAAAGGCAAGGACATTGTTCGCCATGGCTTTTCTCCTCCTCGTCTGCTCAGTTTAATAGGTTATCCAACCTGCCGGGTTAACTTGGGCAGGCACTCTGATAGAGCACAGCATCTGCCTCTGCTCGGACATGGCAATGGCATCCATGCGGGATCAAATAGCACTGGCCTTGCGACAGGGGCAATTGTCCATCCTGCCAGACCAGCCAGACTGTTCCTGCCAGCACGATCCCCAAGCGCAATGGACCGGCCGTAGAATAAATCGCCGCCCGGGGCAATTCCACCCGCGTCAAGACGAACTCTTCTGCCAGCGCCGGATAGACCGCCTCTATTCCAAACTGCTTCGGAAGCAACCGCTGCGCTTGCCTTCCTTCAAACTTGACTACCTCCAGCAAGGCTTCGATATCGACGTGCTTGGGCGTCAACCCTCCCCGGAGCACATTGTTGGAGTTAGCCATCACTTCTATTCCTACCCCTTCCAGGTAAGCGTGCAGCTCGCCGGCAGACTGAAAAATGGCCTCCCCTGGGCGCAGGTGAACGAAATTCAAAAGATAACAAGAAAACAGGCCGCGGTCGTGATGGCCGTTTTTGGAATACAGCGCATCTGCCCGAAGCAGCCAATATTCACGCGTGTCTTTGGAAAACCCACCTTGCTGCTTAAGGCGCGCCAAAAGCGGTGTAAGCAGCCGATCTACCTCCTCTTGCGGCAAGGTCATCAAATAACCATAAAAATCCCGCAGCCCCCGCTTGCGAAAACGGGCTGCAAGCTCATGCCATTCGGGAATCGCTGCCAACTGCGCCGCAATCTCCGCTTCTGGGCGGAAGCCTTTGAAGGCGTAAAAATCGGTCAAAGCGCACAGCAGCTCCGGTTTATGGTTCAAATCGCGGTAGTTGCGCCAGGCAGCTTGTAAGGGAATCCCCAGCCGCTCTTCGCGCGTAAAACCTCCCTCTGCCTGGCGTCTGTCGGGGTGAACCTGGATCGATAACGGCTGGGCAGCAGCAAGGACTTTCATCAGAAACGGCAGCTCCCCCACCTGCCCTAGCAAGGCTTCGGGGATCTCCTTTAGCAAGCGGTCTAAGGGGATTGCGTCAGACCCAACGAGGGCTTGAGCTGGAAGCTCAGGATGGGCGCTGATCCATAACTCGGCAAACGGCTTGCGGTCGGGATTGGCAAGACCTAACAGCTTGGGGATAAACTCAAAGTCGCCCCAGGCGTAATGCTGTACGCCGCATTTTAGGAGCAAGGGCCTGGGCTGCCAGGTTCGAAGGTCGATTGCCACGTTTTAAGAGGTCAGTGCGATCTATCTGAAAGCATAGCCAATTTCTAAGGCTGCTTTCTAGAGGTTTGCTTTTTGGGAAGTTTCCGCTATCATAACGCTCTTTCCGCATGGGCCGTTAGCTCAGTCGGTAGAGCATCGCACTTTTAATGCGGTGGTCGCTGGTTCGAATCCAGCACGGCCCACCTCAAAACCCTTCTTGACGATCCACTGGGTCGGTCGTCTTAATCATCTTGTCTTAATCCCTTTTTCATCAGGTCGATTTCTAGAGAGCACCCCTCAAATTTCTTGTTAAAGATCAATGCATTACAGAGTCCTTTGCGGGAATTTTTTGACGTCAAAAAGATGACGTGCCAATTTTTTGGCATACGTTTTGTTTTAAAATCTAGCATCCCTCATCTCCTTTGGCAAGGGCACCTCGCCTAAAATCATCCCTTCTATCAAAATCCTCGGTCAGCCAGCATTCGTGCACCGACTTCTGTCCTCCGGTCGCATAGCGGCGTGTCAAGTGCAAAGCCGCAACCAGGCGATTGGGCACGCGCACATCGTAGGCGATGAGATACAAACAACGATTCAGCATGGCCTTTATTCCAGCACGGACCAAGCCTGTTGTCTTAGACGGCAAGCTTGCCAGCCGCTTACGGCTTCTGGCGATAGCCGACCTTTGCT
Organism: uncultured Methylococcales bacterium; assembly: GCA_964546735.1. Classification (GTDB taxonomy): domain Bacteria; phylum Pseudomonadota; class Gammaproteobacteria; order Methylococcales; family Methylothermaceae; genus Methylohalobius. Next base: position 62,340 of record CAZJKH010000007.1, read on the forward strand.
GCGCGTTGGCGATAAGCCAGGGACAAGTCCTCTTGTTGCGACGCAAACATATCCCCGGTTTCCGAAAGCAGACGGCGTTCGGTGGTGGAATGCGGTTCGAGCGTGCCATCGCCTAAAATGTGCCAGACCTGAATTCCGCAGCGTTCCAGCTGGGGCGCGATCAGCAAACCGCGGTGGCAATTTAAAGGATCGCGCTCGGCGCACAGCAACGCGATGCGGTGGCCTTTTTGGATACCCTGGCGTAAGCGCTCGATCCCGCGTTGGAAGGCCAAAGAGGCGGCAAGCTTGTCATAGTCGATTCGACCTTCGGCGTCGTAGTGAGCAGGATCTAGGCTTCTTCCGCCTAGCGCTTGCCCCAAAAAGACATAGCCTTTGCCCTGCGCTTTGAGCCAGGCATGCAGCGCTTCGCGGCAGTAGTGGGGAAATCGCCGGCTGACAGGCTGCGAGCGCACATCAGCGACAGTAGAAATCGCATGCTGCCTGAGCAAGGCCAAAAACTTAGGTAGCTCGTGGTTAGAATGGCCGATCGTGTAAATTCTGGCCGGCTCGTTCATTTTGGCAGCAGGCGATCGAACAGCGTTTGCAAGGTTTCAGCCAACTGATCTTTGCTCTTTAGCGCTTTTAGGGTTTCCCGATCCGAAGCAAGTACGCCGTGAGCCATGGTGTTGCGCAGCCAGCTCAGGCGGCTGAACAAGGCTTGGTCTTGTTGTTGGTCTTGTTGGAGGTCATGGCGCGCTTGCTCGCGCGCTTTGAAGGCATTGGGATTGCCGCTGGTTTGCGCAACCCGGTGCGAGATCACTGCCTCCAAGCCGTAAATGGCAGCGCGCAGGTAATCGCCATGCGCCAGATAATGCCGCGCCAATGCAGCTTCCCAGCGAGCGCGGTCTTTTTGCCTCCACCACTTGAGACGGCGGTGGAGCTCCTCTTGAAACAGGTCATATGCCGGGTCTCCCTCAAGCTGAGCTTGCCAGCCGTTCAACTCTTGCCGGGCTTTGACGGGATTGGTGGTGCGCTCAAAGAACGAAGCTTTCTCAAGCGCTTTGCCGGCCTCGCCCAAAAGCGCGGCAAAAACGCTGTAGTCGCCGCTTTGGTCGTAAGTCGCCAGCGCTTGGAGCCACTCCGCCAAGTGCAACAGACCTGAGAGTTCCAGCACCGGCGCCTGCCCGGTGTCGGGATCGAAAGCGGCATACCAGATGCCGGCGATTTGGGCACCCTTGATCCGGCGCAGATATAACGCCGCCAAAAGCGCCAACATCGGCAAGTGGCGAAACCCGTGGGTTATGTCCAGATGTACTGTATCCCCGCAGCGGACGCAGTCGGCCAAGATACGCAGCAGCTTGATCTGCTCTGCCTGATCCCAGCTATAGGAAATCAGCTTCAGGTCCACCTGACACCCAAACGCGCTTTCTAACAAAGGCTCAAGCGGCAAAAGATGCTGCTGGTAGTCGACCGCTTTTGCCTCCACCGCTTCCAAAAGCCGAAGGCGTTCTGCCTCTTTAGCCTCGCCTAGCTGTAGATCCTGTTCGAACAGGTGATCCCACATGCTCCCTGCGGTGCCTAGGATCACCAAGCGCTTCGCCTGAAGGTGCTTTTGCAAACACCAGCCAAAAAATGCTACCGGCTCTGAGCGCGTGCCGTCTGGGAAGGTATAGACGGTGGTGCGATAGGCGCCTGCCTGTTTCGGGACGCGGCCAAGAAAGGTCAGCAGCACGCTCATTCAAAACCTCCAATCTGCTAAATTGTTTATTTTAAGTCGATCGTCTGGAGTCGACCATGGCTGAAGCTCTCGAACGCCAAACCCGCTACGAAGACCTCTTGGAGCTGCCGGAAAATCAGGTAGACGAGACCATCTTCGGCGTGCTCTACACCCGCCCGCGCCTGGCTTTAGGCGGCGAAACCGGCCCGCAGCGGATCGTTTCTTTAGGGAGCTTGAGCGCATATTGCTTAGGCTTGGAGCTGCTGGAGTCGACAAGATAAGGCAAGGCAGCCGGTCCCAATGCGTCCCTAAGCGTGCGGTGGAGCTTGGACAGGCGCTGGGAAAAATATTCGCCGTCCATGCCTGTTCGCAACGCCCGTTCGGTCGCTTCCAAGCTGGCCATCTCTCCGCGGATGGCGCGGTATTCTTCAAGAAACCGCTGGCCCCACGCCGTATCCGGGACCTCTTTGGGCAGCGCATAAAGCGGCGGCCCTTCGGTAAGCGCCTGGCGAGCAAACACGCTATAGAGCGCCAACTCAGCCGGGGACAAATGAATGATCTGGTCGGCAGCGCAAATCCTGCAGCCCTTGAGATCGAGAACCAGACTCGGAGGTGCCAAGAGCCTTTTGGCAGCCGCAACCGCCCGCCTCGCTAAAGCGCGCCTTTCCATGGAGCAGAGCTTCTGGTAATCCGTGGCGTAGACTGACAAATGGAATTTCAGCCAGCATCACCTTAGCTTGGCTACTGTCTAAGGGCGTCTGCTGCTTATCTAGAGCGTAGATGATGCGCTGTGCGCAGGTCGGATAGAAAAACTGGGGATGAGATTCAAACGGCGGCGAGATCAATACGTGCGACAAGCGGTCCTGCAGCCGGCCATAGAGCGACAGCGCATAGCCTAAGTAATACCCCATGGTCTTGCGTCCGCCGGCAATCGAGACGTGTAAAGCGCAGCTTGGATCTTGGGTCAATTCCCGCACCAGGTCAGCCAAGTAATCGGCTGCACACTCGTTGTCTTCGGGCGTACGGATATCGTCGGCGAGGTTGCCTTGGGAATCGGGCAAGATGCGGATAGAATTTTCTGCAAAAGCGATGCCGGTCAAGCCGTAGTCCTGGCAGAAGCGGTGAAACCAACCTTGGTCCTCAGAAAGCAGCATCAACCACGCGTGTTCGGCGCCGGTGCGGGTGGTCACGAGCACGACCTCGGTCGGGATAAACGGTGGGCGGCGCTGGACAGCTAAAGCGTAGAGCGTTTCGGTCACGACCTGGGGCGACAGTCCAGTCACCGCCACTAACACGCGGCGCGGATAGGTTTCCGGGCGATTTGGATCGTACATGCTTAAAACCTTACCTATCTTTCAAGCATAGCTTATCCTCCCTCCCCGGCCAGGGGATAAACGGCAAGCTTGCCAATCAGGAGAGCTTTACCCGGATCTCGCCTGCGCCACCGCGCCCTGTCTCCCAAACGATCACGGCCTCCCCTTGACCTCGGACTAGCCACTCGCACATCGCGCGCGGGCCACGCCGGGGAAGCTCGGCGTAGATCGGATTGGCACACGCCCCCACCTTCAGCATTCCCCATCCGTCTAGCGGCTCTAGTGCCACGGTTGGGGTACCTGCTTCCAGACTTAGCCCTCCAGTGAGCCTCAAGATGGCAGAACTGCTTAGCCGGCGCGGTAGGCTTTCGGCGTAAGCCAAGCCAGAAGTCGACAAAAACCCAAGGTTCTCCAGGATCAAGCGCACGCGATGCCCGACTCCAAGCGCGGCGATCTCGACTTTAGCTTCGACTTGCGGCAAAGCCCGGCGCAAGCTGTCGGCCACCTTGAAGGCGCGCTGGCACTCCTTTGCCAGTAGGCGCGCAGGTGGATTGCGGATGGTGCGGTAGTAGTCCAACCCGCCGATCTCGACCGGACCGAGCTGGGGATGATCGAACGGCTGCCAAGGCAAAGTACCAGGCTCATCAGCAAAGGCGGCGATCAATTTTCTAAGCCGTTCAAGATCGGGGCGCTGGAAAAACTCGGCCGGTTTAGGGTTGTCTACCCCGGCATACGCGCACGGATCCCACAGTTCCAAGACGTAAGCCGGCACGCCAAAGACCAACAACAAGGTGTCATCCCAGCAGCCAGCGATGGGGTTGTTTGGGTCGTAGACGAAATCTGGATATTTGCGCATCACCCGGTAGCCGGTGCCTTCGACCGCCTCTTGGGCGAGCGCTTCAAGCAATAGGACATCGCTTTGGCTGAGGGGATCGTCGGCGCGCACTGGAGCGGTCAACAGGCAACCGGTATAGGTGTGGCAGCTCAACGCACAGGCGATCCTGGGGCGGGCAACAAAAGCTTCCATCAGAGCGCGGCTTTCCGGTTCGGATAAAGGATACGGCCCAGAGTCCATTCCCCACATCGAAAACGGCCGCCAACTTTCCGGAAAATTGCGGTTGAGATCCAGGCCGAACTCGCGCGGAGCAGCAGTCCAGCGCACGCCGTCCCAAGCCAAAAACTCCCCCTCCGGGCAGAGGAAATAGGCTTGCTCGGGGTCGTCCTCCAGGCGCCTTGGGCGCATGTAAAGAGGCATTTCTGAGTCCGGCACAAATGGGCCTGCAGGATGGCGCCAGCGCATCCAACGCACGCTGCCGTCACCGTCCAGGTCGCGCGGGGCAAAGCCGCTGCGCACGCTGCCAGGCTCAGGTGGCCTTAAGACCGAGCGCAAAAATGGCTTGCCCTCGCACAGCGCCTGGAACCCATCCGGGCTGACGCAGGGGATCAGATAAACGGTATGGCGACAAAACCACCCCTCGCCTTGCGCTGCTGCCTCTGCCCAACGCCAAGCGATATACAGAGCGGCCATGATCCCGGCCCATTCGGCTGCGTGGATGCCGGCATCGAGCCAAAACGCCGGGCGCCTGTCCGGCGCAACCGGCCCAGGGGCGGCGAGGGTCAATAAATACAGGGGATGTCCCAGGCGGCTGTGGCCGATCGTTTCCAGACGCACGATTTGGGGAAACGCTTCGGCCAGCGCCTGGCAGCTTGCGCTCATCCCGAGATAGTCTAGGTAATCTTGGCCAAGATAGGCGCGCATCGCAGTTCTACCTAATCGTTAAAACTTAGCAGGTTGTAATGTTGCCTTGGCGTGATTCAAAATCGCCGCCACCACCGGATGGTTGAACTTTCTACGCTGGGTGACCGCATAGAACCGCTCTCTGACTTCAGGCAGACGACCGACCAATTCTACTTGATATTGCTTGAGCACTTTGTTTTCCACCAAGTCTGGGGCAAAAAACAATCCTACCCCACCGCTGCCAAACGTTTTGAGCAAGGCACTGTCCTCGATCTCAGCGCAAATTTTAGGTCGAATGCCGGTGTTATCGAACCACTGTTCAAGCTCACGCCGAAGCGCGGTATTGACGGTAGGCAACAGCAACGGTGCATTCTCCAAGGAATGCGGAAAACCAGGGCGGTAACGCTCGGCTAAACCGGGAGAGGCAAACACGCTCACCGGACACTCGCCGAGTAGATGGTTCAATGCGCGCCCACCGCCAACTGCCAATGGGACATCGGTCAACACCAGATCTAGCTCACCTGCGGCAACTTCCGCCAGTAGGCGTTCGGCTTTGCCTTCTTGGCAAATCAACTGGACCGGCTCTAAAAACTGCAAGGCCGGCTCCAACAGCCCGTAGCTTACCAGCTTAGGTAAAGCATCGGCCACCCCGACCGTCAGGCGCCAGGTCTTATCGGTCGCTTTTCCTTTGAGCGCCGCAGCCAGCTCTTGGCCTAAAGTAAAAATCTCCTCGGCATAGCGAAACACTAAGCGCCCGACATCGGTCAGCATGAGTTTGCGGCCATCGCGGGCAAACAGCTTTGCACCGACTGCTTGCTCAAACGCTGCCAGTTGGCCGCTGACGGTAGGCTGAGCTAGATGGAGCTTAGCGCAAGCGCGGCTGATGCCCCCTTCGCGGGCGACCATCCAAAAGTAATACAAATGTTTGTAATTAAGCTGTTCCATAATTATCCAAATATTCGATGAAATTTATTTAAATATTCTATTTTTCTATAGGATCTTGACGCTATAAACTACTGGCTCCGATCATTTGGAGTACAAACTATGTTGCAGTTGATCGAAGGCATTCACCGCTTCCAAGCAGAAGTATTCGGTTCCCAGCGCGAGCTGTTTGAACGCCTCGCCCAAGGCCAGGCACCGGAAGTGCTGCTGATCACCTGTTCCGACTCGCGGATTGATCCCTGCCTGATCACCCAGGCAAAACCGGGGGAACTGTTTATCTTGCGCAACGCCGGCAATCTCATCCCGCCGTATGGAACCGTCATGGGCGGGGAAGCTGCCACGATCGAATTTGCGGTAGCCGGTCTAGGGGTCAAAGACATCATCGTGTTGGGCCACTCCCACTGCGGTGCGGTCAAAGGGCTGCTGCAACCGCCTTCAACAGCTGAGTTTCCAGCTTTGACCCAGTGGCTAAGCTATGCTGAAGCCACGCGGCGAATCGTACAGAAGAAATACTGCGAACTCGACGAAGTCGCCAAACTCAATATCGCGATCCAGGAAAATGTACTAGTGCAACTGGAAAACCTACGCACCCATCCGGTGGTAGCGGCCGGCTTAGCGCAAGGCAAGCTCAAGCTGCACGGTTGGGTCTACAAGATCGAGACCGGGCAAGTGTTCGGTTATGATGCCAACTGTAGCCAGTTTTTACCCTTAACTGAGCAGCGCCCGACCAATTCTCTGCCAATTGCTACTTTGATTGCCAAATCGATCTAAGCCAAAAACTCAGGAAAGCCACCATGCCCCAAACAATGCCTTATCTTACTTTGAGACATTACCTACCAAGGGATCGATGGCGATACGCCGAAACATTGAGCTGGCGCTCAGGGGAGGTTCGCCGTTCTGTAACTAATGGACAAATATCTCGGCGATACTTGTTCTAGTTACTCCCTGCTTCAACGACCCATGACTCGTAGACCGACCAGAGGCCGTTCCGCCGCCAGAGGGATCTCCACAGGCGTGACTTCCCGGGGAACTCCCGGTAGAGCCGTTTAGGACGGCTATTCCGTAAACTCGAAGGTTTAGGGCTGCATTCAGGTCCCTGTCAAGCTCAAGCCCGCATCCTGAGCAAACAAAGACCCGCTGGCTTAAGGCTAGCTTGGCCCGACATGTCCGCAAGCCGAGCATGTCCGGGTCGAGGGGAAACGCTGGGGCGCAACGATAAGCCTTGAGCCGTACCAGGCGGTCTTGTACTCAAGCATCCGGCGAAAGGCGCCCCAACTTACATCCGCCACCGAACGGGATAGCCGCCCACGGGACATTCCCCGCACATTAAGATCTTCCACCACAATCACCGGCTTGGTTTTCGCCAGCCAAGTGGTGACCTTGTGCAAGAAATCCCGGCGAATGTTGCGAATCCGTCGGTGCAACCGAGCTAACCTTAGAGCCGCCTTCTGAGAGTTTCTCGAGCCCTTCAGCTTTCTGGAAAACCGCCGAGAGCGACGCTGAAGTAATCGCAAGATCTTCTTGAGTGGCCTAGGCGCCTCCAGCTCGGTCCCATCAGAGAGGACGGCAAAAGCTTCAAGGCCCAGGTCAACCCCAACAGGTTCTCCAATCAGGGGCACCGGGTCTGGCCTTTCCACCTCACAGGTCAGGCTGACATACCATCGGTCCGCCTCCCGGGAAACCGTGGCCGACAGAATGCGGGCCTTATGTTCTGAGAGCAAGGCCAGAAGCTTATCCGCCCGCTCCTTAGTGCGTACCTTGCCGATGCGCGGCAACTTCACATGGCGGGGGGGAAACCCGAATGAAACCGGTAAAATGCGCCGAGTTGTCGCCTAGGATCTTCTTGCGCTTAAATCGGGGCTTTCTCGCTAGCCTCTTCCTCCAGTTCTTGAAAGCACACCACAAGTCTCTGAACGCCTCCTGCGGGGCGCATTTAGAGACCTCTCCCCACCAAGGCGCATTCGTACGTTTCCATTGGTTCCACTCCCGATGAAGATCAATAGCCGTGGGGATCGCATCCCCTCGCTCGAGGGCTTCCAAGCACCGGCTGAGCCCCCAGTGGTAGGCGAAACGAGCAGCACCCACATGCTTGGCCAAAGCCATCCGCTGACCAGCGTTAGGATCAAGCTCGAATCGAAAGGCTTGAGTGACTTTCACATCAGCTCTCCCGCTGGATGGCCTCCAAACCAAAGCCTTCATCGCTTTGTTTCTGGCTAATCTGCAGCCGTAAAGACGAGCGCAAAACGATGTCAGGACTTCGATCATGTCCTGGACCAGATCCTCCTTCACCTCGCCTGGGTCTACCACCACAATCCCCTTGCGCCGCCAAAGCTGCCTCAATATACTCAAAACCAAAGCGCATTAGCCTGTCCCGAGGCTCCACGATGATCGTGCCCACACTGGCATCGGATAGTAAGCGTATAAGCTTCGGGCGATGACCGTTCAATCCCGACCCGATTTCGGACACAACCCGAGTGACAGCCCAGCCATGCTCACTGGCGTAAGCGACCAGCCGGGCGATTTGCCGGTCCAGATCTACCTTCTGGTCGGCACTGGACACGCGGGCATACAGGGCTACAGACCGGGAAGTGATCTCCGGCTCCTTGACTAGGATAGTCCCGGTGGGCGTCTGTTCGAAGGGAGCCGGCATTTTGCCTTGCCGTACCCAACGCCAGGCAGTTTTGTACGAGATACCTTGCTTTCTGGCCCATTCACTTAGCTTCACGTGAATGGCATAACCGATTTATCCATTTTTGTCCACTTCTTGGCTAGCAGTTTTCAACCCTACCGTGTAGGGCCCCTTCGCCGCAGCTCGGCGTAAACGGTCCAAGACTGCCTCCCAGGCGATCGTTTGGGGAGGAAGCTCGACTACGATCGCCTGCCCCTCTAACCGATCTGTCTCGCGCAAGCGCGCGTATAAGACTTGGGCGTAGGCGTTCGGATCGGCAGGCATGGAGATCCAGCGAACTCCCGGTAAGTTCCAATCTGGCCTAAGCGCCAGTACTACCAGCTTTTCTCCTTGTGCTTGCCAGCGTGTGAGCTTAGCTTCCAACGCTTCCTCGGCGACTAAGCGCACCGGGGTGGCAGGCGCATAATGGCTGGCCAGGCTGCCTGGCACACGCGGCGCTTGACTGGTCGCTAATTCAGGCAGTTCGCCTAACACCTCAGCCAACGCTGAGCGCGCTACTGCCCCAAGCCGCATCAGCTTAGGGCGTTCAGTGCTCAAATCGAGGATGGTCGACTCAATCCCCAACGGGCAGGGTCCACCGTCGAGGAGGTAATCCACCGCCTCTCCCAGCTCCTCCCGGACGTGCGCGGCGGTGGTTGGGCTGACGCGCCCAAAGCGATTCGCCGAGGGCGCCGCCACGCCTTCGCCAAACGCTTTCAGCAACGCAAGCGCTTGAGGGTGCGCCGGCACTCTAAGCGCAACCGTGTCCTGCCCTCCGGTGACTAGCTCGGACACGCCAGGCGCACGCGGCAAAACTAAGGTCAAAGGCCCAGGCCAAAAACGCTCTGCCAGCTTGAAGGCCAGCTTTGGCACCTTGCGCGCAAAGCGCTCCAGGCGCTCTAGCCCCGGCAAGTGCACGATCAGCGGATGATCGGCTGGCCGCCCTTTGGCTGCGAAGATGCGTGCCACCGCCTGCGGCTTGGTCGCATCGGCTCCCAAGCCATAGACAGTTTCAGTGGGAAACGCCACCAGCCCCCCTCGCCGCAGCGTCCACACTGCCCGGGCGATCGCTTCTTGGCTTACGGAACAAGCCGTCATCCTTTTCCGCTTTTGGCCAAGACGATGTTGACCAACTTGCCGGGGACGAGGATCACCTTCTGCACCATCTGACCTTCTACAAAGCGCTTGACGTTTTCCTCTGCCAAGGCAGCTTGCTCGATGGCCGCTCGATCCGCATCGACCGGCACTGAAATCTTACCGCGCAGCTTGCCGTTGACTTGTACCACCAGCTCGATCAGGTCTTGGGCCAGCGCGCTTTTGTCCACTTTCGGCCAAGGGGCGTCAATGATCATCTCCGCATGGCCCAGCGCTTGCCACAGTTCTTGGCAAATATGGGGCACCATAGGCGCTAGCATGCGCACGATGGCTTCTAACCCCTCGCGCTTGACTGCCAGTCCTTGGGGGCTGACATCGTCGAATTTGCTTAAAGTATTTAGCAGCTCCATGTTAGCGGCGATAGCGGTGTTGAAGGTGTAGCGCTTTTCCATCGCCTCTGTCACCTTGGCGATGGTCTGGTGGATCTGCCGCCGAAGCTCCCGCAATTTTCCGGTCAGCGCGTTAGGATCAACCGGCTGGCGGCTGCTTTCTTGATCGACAAAGATCGCTACCTGGCGCCACAGGCGCTTTAGGAACCGGTAGGCGCCCTCTACCCCGCTGTCGGACCATTCCAGCGATTGCTCCGGCGGAGCAGCAAACAAAATAAACAAGCGCACGGTGTCGGCGCCGTATTTTTCGATCAACTCCTCAGGATCGACCACGTTGCCTTTGGACTTGGACATCTTGGCCCCATCCTTGAGCACCATGCCCTGGGTCAGGAGGTTCTTGAACGGCTCGTCACAGCTGACTAACCCGGCATCGCGCAGCAATTTGTGATAAAAGCGCGCGTACAAAAGATGCAGGATAGCGTGCTCGATCCCGCCGATGTACTGATCTACCGGCAGCCAGTAGTCGGCCTTAGCGCGATCGATCATCCCTTGGTGATAATCCGGGCAGGTAAAGCGCGCGTAATACCAGGACGATTCCATGAAAGTATCGAAGGTATCGGTTTCACGCGTGGCGCGCCGACCATCGGGTAAAGTGACCTCGAAAAAGCGCGGGTCAGATTTGAGCGGCGAGTGGATGCCGTCCACCGTCACATCCAGCGGCAACTCCACCGGTAGCTGATCCTTTGGCATGGGGATCGGCGTGCCGTCTTCTAAATACAAGATCGGGATCGGCGCTCCCCAATAGCGCTGCCGCGACACACCCCAGTCGCGCAAGCGGTACTGAACGGTTCTTTTGCCCAGACCCCGCGCTTCAAGATGCTGAGCGATGGCCGCAAACGCTTCCTCTGAAGTCAGGCCGTCAAATGGGCCAGAGTGGATCAAAATCCCCTTGTCGGTAAACGCTGCCTGGCTCAAGTCACAGCAGGCCTCTGAATCCGGCTTGGGAGCAATCACCTGGCGAATCGGCAGACCATACTTTTGGGCGAACTCGAAGTCGCGCTGGTCGTGGGCGGGAACCGCCATCACTGCCCCGGCGCCGTATTCCATCAGGACAAAGTTGGCTACCCATACCGGTAGCCTTTCCCCTGAAATCGGATGTACTGCCCAAACTCCCAAGGGGCGGCCTTTCTTCTCCATCGTCGCCAAGTCGGCCTCGGCGACCTTGGTTTGTTTGCATTCAGCCAGGAAGCTTAAAAGTTCCGGATCCGCTTCAGCGGCTGCTTGAGCTAACGGGTGTTCGGGGGCGACGGCTAAATACGTCACTCCCATGATGGTATCCGGACGCGTGGTGAAGATGCTGACCTCTCCTCCCTGCTCTAGGGCAAAGCGCACTTCCACCCCTTCTGAGCAGCCGATCCAATTGCGCTGCATGGTCTTGACCTGGGCTGGCCAACCCGGCAGCTGGTCTAGGCAGCTTAGCAGTTCCTCTGCGTAGGCGGTGATTTTCAAAAACCACTGCGGGATTTCGCGCCGTTCAACCAAAGCTCCAGAGCGCCAGCCACGCCCTTCGATCACCTGCTCGTTAGCGAGCACGGTCTGGTCCACCGGATCCCAGTTGACTGTGGCCATTTTGCGATACGCCAGACCCTGCTCGAAAATCTTAGTAAAGAACCATTGCTCCCATCGATAGTAAGCCGGGTCGCAGGTGGTGATCTCGCGCCGCCAGTCATACGCAAAACCCAGCCGCTTGAGCTGGCGTTTCATATAGGCGATGTTCTCGTAGGTCCACTTCGCCGGATGGACGCCGTGCTGGGCGGCAGCGTTTTCTGCCGGCAGCCCAAACGCATCCCAGCCCATCGGTTGGAGCACGTTCTTGCCGAGCATGCGCTGATACCTGGCGATGGCATCGCCGATGGTGTAGTTGCGCACATGCCCCATATGCAGGCGACCGGAAGGATAGGGAAACATCGACAAGCAATAGAATTTCTCTTTGCTTGGATCTTCCGTCACTTCGAAGGCACGGGTTTCTTCCCAAAGCTTTTGCACTTTTTCTTCAATGGCATGGGGGCGATAGGTCTGATCCATTTCTGTACAATAACCCTATTGGCAAAAGTGTTAGAATGATTTGAAATTCGTTAGCGTCAATCGCGTGATTTTAAACGACAACACGAGGCTGGTCTAATGCGTAGGGTGATCTTTAATCAGAAAGGCGGCGTGGGCAAATCCACCATCACCTGCAATCTGGCAGCTATCAGCGCTGCAGAAGGCAAAACTACGCTGGTGGTAGATCTAGATGTGCAAGGCAATTCCTCCCATTATCTGCTCGGGGCAAAAATCGAAGATCCCGAAGAGACCTTAGCTAAATTCTTTCGCGAGACCTTAAGCATCAATCCGTTTGCCAAAAGCCAGAAATCTTCCGCCCGGGAACTGATCCAAAATACGCCGTTTCCGAACTTATATTTGCTCGCTTCCCACCCGGAGATGGAAGCGCTTCAGAGTCGGCTCGAAGCGCGTTATAAGATCTATAAATTAAGAGAAGCCTTGGAACAGCTTAACGACTTCGATTACATCTTCATCGATACCCCACCGGTCCTAAATTTCTACAGCCGCTCAGCGCTGATCGCGGCGGAAAAGTGCTTGATCCCGTTCGACTGCGATGCCTTCTCGCGCGAGGCCTTATACAAACTCTTGGAGGCGATCGCGGAGGTCAAGCAAGATCACAACCCTAACTTAGAAGTGGAAGGCGTGGTAGTCAACCAATTCCAAAGCCGCGCCAAACTTCCCCAGCAACTGGTAGAGGAGCTCGCCAAAGAAGGCCATCCGGTCCTGGCCACCCGCCTCTCTCCGTCGGTCAAGGTGCGCGAGTCTCATAGCCAGGCCAAACCGCTGATCTACTATGCGCCCGATCACAAGTTAACCGAGGAGTTTCGTGCCTTGTACCGCGAATTGCACAGTTAAATTCCAGACCGTACTGCTGCTTCTGACCAGCCTCCTGCCGGCCGCATTGCAGGCAAGCCAAGCGTTGACCGTCGGCGCTTTGGCTTACGGTACCTTGCTCTGGGAGCTGACCGTCATCGAGCGCCAAGGGCTGGCCCCAGGCTTGACGCTGAAGGTACAGAAGCTCGCTAGCCCTCAGGCAGCAGAAGTCGCCTTGCAAGCTGGCGCAGTCGACCTGATCGTCACCGACTGGCTATGGGTGGCAAAGCAGCGCAGCCGAGGAAGTGATTTGACCGCTGTCCCGTATTCGCTCAGCCACGGCGCCTTGCTCGTCCCGCCCGCTTCACCGATCAGCTCGATCCGAGATTTGGTCGGTAAGCGGATCGGTATCGCCGGCAGCGCGTTGGATAAAAACTGGCTCCTGCTTCAGGCGCTTGCCAGGCAGCAGTACGACTTAGATTTAGCGCAGGCTGCTCAGCCGTTTTTCGGTACACCGCCTTTGCTCAACCAGCAGTTGCTCCAAGGGCGTTTAGATGCTCTGCTCACCTACTGGAACTACGCTGCTCTGTTGGAGGCCAAGGGGTACCGAAGGCTGCTCAGCGGTGCAGATCTGCTTAAAGCGCTGGGAATCGATCCTCCGCTTCCCACCTTAGGCTATGTGTTTCGGGAGCGCTGGGCCGTGCAAGCCCTAGGAACCATCCAAGCATTTCTGCAGGCTGTTTTTCAAGCCAAGGAGGCGATTTGCTCTGACCCTAAGGTTTGGCTATCCATTCGGTCTCTGACAGGCCAAGAGGATCCTCAAGTGCTAGCAGTGTTGCATCAACGCTACTGCGAAGGCCGCCTACAGCGTTGGGGCAAGGCGGAGCTGCGCGCCGCAGCCCAGCTGTATCGGCTGCTCAGCCAAATCGACGCCCAGATAAGCCCTGCTTCAGAACTCCCCGAAGGAACATTCTGGCCGCATTTCACTTGGCCACAGTGATCGGCATCAATGCAGCGTCTGCTTCCTGCCGCCTCGTTGCTCGGCTTGCTTGCGATCTGGCAAGGACTGGCCTGGTGGTTCGATTCCCCCTTGTTGCCCGCTCCACTAGAGGTCTTCAAGCTTCTAAGCCAACATCTAGCTTCAGGCGAACTTCCCCATCACCTCGCCATCACGCTTGCCCGCTTAAGCATCAGTTTTTTGCTTGCCATGACCTTGGGCTGTGCCTTGGGAATCGCGTTGGGTCGCCAGCCGTGGCTTGACCGAGTACTGGATCCATGGCTCACTTTGCTTTTGAACATCCCAGCCCTGGTCACCATCTTACTCTGTTATGTCTGGCTGGGGCTGACTGAAACCGCTGCGATTTTAGCAGTGGTGTTGAACAAACTCCCTAACGTTGCAGTCACTTTACGGGAAGGGGCACGGGCGCTGGACAAAGGGCTTTTGGAGATGGCTTACGCTTACCGATTTGGCCCTTGGAAGACCTTCCGCCACGTGGTGTGGCCCCAGTTGTATCCATTCGCGATCGCTGCTGCCCGAACTGGACTGGCGCTGACCTGGAAGATCATTTTGGTGGTGGAATTGTTAGGGCGCAGCGACGGTATGGGCTATCGGTTGCATTTATTCTTTCAGTTATTCGATGTGGCTGGGATCTTAGCCTATACCTTGGCTTTTGTAGTTGTCATCCAATTGCTGGAGTGGAGCGTACTCAAGCCTCTAGACTGCTATGCCAATCGGTGGCGCAGGTGAAGATCGACATTCATATCCACCGCAAAGCGTTCCCGAAGCAAGGTCATAAGCCCTACGTTGCAATCCAGGACTTACACTTGACGCTTAGAGAAAACGAGTTCGTCTGCCTGGTGGGACCGTCTGGCTGCGGCAAGACCACGCTCCTCAACTTGATCGCCGGCCTGGACCGGAACTTTGAGGGGAGGATCGAGTTTCACCTATCCAAACCGCCTAGCCTAGGCTATGTATTCCAAGAACCGCGCCTGTTGCCTTGGCGTACAGTGCGCGAGAATCTAGAGCTTGCCCTGCCCTCAGGACATGATCCAGCAGTGATCACTGACCTGCTCGAAATCACTGGCCTGGCGCCCTTTCAGCACACTTACCCGCAGCGGCTGTCATTAGGGATGAGCCGCCGGGTAGCATTGGCGCGCGCGTTTGCGATTGAGCCAGACCTTCTGCTCCTAGACGAACCATTTGTCTCTCTGGATGCGGCCGCGGCTGAGAAAATGCGCCGCTTGCTTCAGGAGCTATGGCACCGGCGCCCCCACACCGTGCTGTTGGTTACCCACGATCTGCGCGAAGCCATCGCCCTCGCCGATCGGATCGTGTTTTTAACCCCCTGTCCTAGCCACACCTGCGGAGAGTTCATCCTCCCTGTTGCCAGGAATGTGCGGGAAGAGCAAACGATAGAAGCGCTGCGTCAGGAGCTACTGAAAATGAACTTTCTTGCCCCAAGTTGAGGCATATGCCACAGTTTAAGGCATTTGCCTTAAAACATTCTCTCCGCGTAAAGATTTAAGTAATTGATTTTAAATAAAAAGTTTTTGGCACAAATAGTGCTAAATTCTTATCGCATAACCTCTTCAACCTGGTTTCCGGCACCCTATACCTTTTGGTCACTCCTCCTCTCGCGCAACCTCCTAAACAGGGTGCCGGTTTTTTTACCTGCGGCTGACAAACATCGCATCTCCATAACTGAAAAAACGGTACTTCTCCCGTACCGCATGGCGATAGGCTGTCAACACCTGCTCGGTACCGGCAAAGGCGCACACCAGCATCAACAAAGTCGATTTAGGCAGATGAAAATTGGTGATCATGGCATCCACACACCGAAACTCGAAACCAGGCAGGATAAACAGTTCAGTTTCACCTCGACTAGGCTGCAAGATCCCCGTCTGCGCTGCTGACTCTAGGGCGCGCACCGAGGTGGTTCCCACCGCAATTACCCGTCCCCCGAGCATTCGTGTCTGTTCCACGGCCGCTGCGATCTCTTCACTGACCTCGAAGTACTCGCGGTGCATCCTATGTTGAGACGGGTCTTCTACCCGCACCGGCTGAAATGTCCCTGCGCCTATGTGGAGGGTGACAAACGCCATCCTTACACCTTTGGACTGCAGCCGCTCCAAAAGCGGCGCGTCGAAATGCAGGCCGGCGGTAGGCGCTGCCACCGCACCAGGTTTCCTGGCATAGACGGTTTGATAACGCTCTCGATCGATCTCGCTGTCTGGCCGATTGAGGTAAGGAGGCAATGGGACATGACCGATTGTCTCCAAAATTTCAGCCAATGGATCACTAAAGCGCAGTAAAAACAGCTCTTCCTCGCGTCCTTCAACGACACAGCGGTATCCGGCCTCAAGCGCAATGGCAGTACCTGGCTTTGGCGTTTTACTGGCCTGCAGGTGGCAGACAGCCAATACCTCTGATCGAATCCGTTCTACCAAGATCTCTACCCGACCGCCGGTCTCCTTGCGTCCATACAATCTTGCTGGTATCACCCGAGTGTCGTTGAAGACCAAAAGGTCTTGCGGGTCGATCAAATCTACGATTTCGCTAAAACAGCGATCTTCGATCCGCCCGCTTTGGCCATCTAGGACCAACAAGCGGCTGGCGCTGCGCTCAGGGAGCGGAGCTTTGGCGATCAATTCGGGGGGAAGATCGCAAGAAAAATCGCGCGTATACATCCATCTTTGCTAGCGTTTGTAAATTTAGTATAATTGTTAATGCGCGCCGAGGTGGCGAAACCGGTAGACGCGCCAGACTCAAAATCTGGTAGGGGAAACCCTGTGGGAGTTCGATTCTCCCCCTCGGCACCAAGCTCAGACAAGCCTGCTTTCAAGCAGGCTTTTTTTCTTGGCAGCATAAAAAACCTGCATCAGCGCAGGTTTTAAAGCATGATTTCTGGCGTCCCCAACGGGATTCGAACCCGTGTTGCAGCCTTGA
>CAZJKH010000008.1:0-75053 GCA_964546735.1 uncultured Methylococcales bacterium
CGATCAACCAGCCAAAAGTGACCAAGCTGTCGCGGGCATATCGCCCCGGCCGCCAAGTAAGGAGTTTCTCTACAGCTAAAACCATAACTTAAGTGTAGATGCAGCCGACTGACCAAGCAAGGAATTGCTCACGCTTTTAGCTCAAATCTCCTTGCTTTTCCGTCGATGGCGCTCAAGTTAAGGATCTACAAAGGAAGAGCATTAGGAGCTTTCTCGGCAGGCAAACGCATATTCTTGAACTACTTTACCGCCGATCAAATGCTCCTGGATGATCCGCTCTAGCACGTCAGGCGTGCAGGAGTGGTACCAGATACCTTCCGGGTAAACCACCGCAATCGGCCCTTGAATGCATACTCTCAGGCAATTGGTCTTGGTGCGTTGAATCCCACCGCGCTCAGCCAGGGCCAGCTCCTTCAAGCGGCGCTTTAAGTATTCCCAGGACTCTAACCCCGTTGCCTTGGAGCAACACTTAGGTTCGGTCTGGTCGCAGCAGAGGAAAATATGGCGGTGGGTAATAGCCAGACCCAGGCTTTTGGCAACAGTCCGGAGCGCATCGGTCATCGGGAACTACCTCTAGAGTTCAGCAGGGCGAGACAGCCTGTGCCATCTTTGCCTAACGACAATCCCAAGTGATCGGATTTTTCTTACCAGGCAATGTAATATCCTAGCGTATGCTTTGGTTCGAGAAAACCTTCACCGCTCGATTTTGCCTCGACCGGCAAATCTTTAGCCGCAAAAGACGCTACTTAGGTGGTCTTGCGGGCTTTAAACTTATCGCTTTGAGACAGATCACCTGCGCCAGCTTGACAAATCGATCAATTCATCCCATAAAGTTTAGATCCAGCTTGAACTGGATATGCTTGGCAGCAAATGTTTATTTGCCCTAAAGGAGGTCGATATGGTCATCCTACGCGCAACCCTCATCGCTGTCTTGCTGGCCACTGCCCGCACCGGCCTTGCCGACCCCGGTTTCGGCTATTACCCCAATGCCGGTTTTTCAATCCAGATCTATTCCGCAGGTCCAGGCTACTACTGGCACCATCATCACCATCACTATCATCCCAGCCCCTGGCATGGCCACGATCACGGCCACTGGCGGCCTTTCGGTTTTCACGCGCCGCCGCGCTACCGCTACGGCTACTACCCGCCTGGGCTAAACATCAACTGGCGCAGCTACCGCTGCGACTGAGGCGGTCGGCACAGCGGGTGGTCTCCGGGAGCCGAAAACGGGTCGTGCACGCCATCACCCAAGCCACCGCCGTGGCCAACCCGATCCGATGTCCGGGTGAGACATAGACAGGCCGGGTTCCCTGGCGGGTACGCAGGACTGCCCCGACTACCTCTCCTCGATCGACCAGCGGTACCCAAGCGCCGCGTCGGTCAGGGACCTTATCGTGGTGGCCGAGGAGGCGGCTTTTGCCTACCCCGATGGTGGGATGGTCGAGCAGCACCCCCAAATGGCTGGCGATCCCCAGCCGCCGCGGATGGGCGATCCCTTGGCCATCGCATAGGATCAAATCGGGCAAGTATGGCAATTGCTCCAGCGCCTGAAGCACCGAAGGTAGCTCGCGGAAAGAAAGTAAGCCAGGGACATAGGGAAAACGGGCAGGAACCTCAGCGCTTGCCTGGGCACACAATTGCAAACTGGGAAATGCCAATACCGCCACCGCCGCACAAGCGATCCCCCTTGGCGCGGAGAAGCTGACGTCCACGCCGGCGACAGTCTTTACCGGATTTAGCAAATCGTCCTCCAGCCTCACCCACCGCCTAAGCTGTTCCTGAATCGCAATGGCCTCTTGAGGCGTAACGTCCCAGGGATGGGGATGGTGGAGCTTAAGCCTCACGGCGTTTGGCCTCGTCCCACAGAGCATCGAGCTCAGCCAGGGGGGTGCCAGCTAAGGTTTTGCCTTGGGCTTTCAGGCGCGCTTTTAGGTAATCGAGGCGGCGGGTAAATTTGCGGCAGCTTGCGCGCAAGGCCGCTTCTGGATCGACCTTGAGGTGGCGGGCGAGATTGACTGCGGCAAACAACAGGTCGCCTAATTCTTCCTGGAGATGGTCGCCATCTTCTTGCGCGTAAGCATCGCGCAGCTCGGCCAGCTCCTCCTCCACCTTGTCGAATACCTGCGCGACCTCTGGCCAATCCAACCCATGCCGGGCGGCTTGGGTTTGGATGCGTTCGGCTCGCCTTAAGGGGTTCTGCCAAGCCGCTAGAATCGCCAATAGGCGGTCGACTGCGTTCACTAGAAGTGATATCCGAAGTTATCGAAGAACCGTTGGTGGAACTCTTCCATGGTGAAGCGGTGATTTTGGGTACCGGCGCACTCGACTTTGATCGCCCCCATCAGCGAGGCGATCGCGCCGATGGTCTCCCAGTCATAGCCTTCCAGCAGGCCGAAGATCACCCCTGCCCGATAGGCATCCCCACAGCCGGTAGGATCGACCACCTGCGAAGGTTTCACCGGTGGAATCTCGATCGGTTGGCGGTCGACATACACTATAGAGCCCTTGCCGCCTTTGGTCACCACGACCGCATCGACATGCTCAGAGAGCAGCGCCGGCGTCAGATGGGTTTTGTCTTCTATGAGTTTTGCTTCGTAGTCGTTGACGATCACCCACGTGGCCAGCTCGATGAAGTGGATCAGCTCGGCGCCGTCAAACATCGGCGTGCCCTGGCCGGGATCGAAAATAAAAGGAATACCAGCGCGGTGAAACTGTTCGGCGTGGCAAAGCATCCCCTCGCGCCCGTCAGGAGCCACCACGCCTAGGCGGATATCGGCATCGCAAGGCACTGGGTTCAAATGGGCATAGGCCATCGCGCCGGGATGGAACGCGGTGATCTGATTGTCGGCCAGATCGGTGGTGATATACGCCTGGGCCGTATAGGCATCTGGGATCTCCTTAAGATACCGCTGTTCTATCCCTAGCCGGGCAAGATGCTCGCGGTAAGGACCGAAATCTTTGCCGACGGTGGCCATCGGAAGCGGCTCTTTACCCAACAGCTTTAGGTTGTAAGCGATGTTGCCGGCACATCCTCCAAATTCGCGCCGAAGCTCAGGTACTAAGAAGGAGACGTTCAAAATGTGCACCTGATCCGGCAAAATGTGGTTTTTAAAATAGTCGTGGAACACCATGATGGTGTCGTAGGCCATCGAACCGGTAATCAACACCGTCATATTCACCTCAATCAAATAGCACCAACCCCCACACCAGCGCCGCCAATCCGATCGCCAGCAGCACGCTGGCCGAAGCAATGTCCTTAGCATAACCGGCTAAAGGATGAAACTCCGAGCCGATGCGATCGACCATCGCCTCGACTGCCGAGTTTAAGGTCTCGAAAATCGGGATCAACAACACGCTGCCAAGCAACAGTGCCCGCTCAATCCCATTTTCTCCTAACCACCACCCTAACGGAAAAGCAAGCGTCAACACCCAAATTTCTTGGCGAAACGCCTCCTCTTTCCGCCAACAGGTTTGCATCCCGGTCACTGAATTCCGCAAAGCCGCAATCAGTCGCGCTACCCCTTTAAGACCCGGCTGCCCCATGTCGCCCCTAGCCAAAGTTCAGGAAAGCGTCATTGTAACCCAGCCTGAGGATGCCTCCAAAAACGCAGTCACGCACCCATCGATCGCCCCCAGCAACCCAAACAACTGCGTTCTTTGGTTCCGGCCAGGCGCATGTTGGGCAGTGGGTGTCAAGATCAAGCGCCGCGCAGCGGGCGTTTTCTTCCCATCCTCTTGACTCCAACCGGACAAAATTGCAGGTATTATAAGCGCTATGCCGAGCAAACCTGCCAGCGCCACAGCCCGATCCATCTCCTCGACCGGAAGGGAGCAAGAGACATTCAGCTCTAACGATAGGGATGATCGATTCAGATGATGGCGAGCGTGTCCATCAGGATGATTTTCCTTGTGCTGGCAGCCTCTAGCCTAACCGGCTGGGCAGACGCTAAAGTCCCGGTCAGTCAAGCGCTCGAACTGAAGGCAGCGCGCCAGCGCCTAGCTGGCATTCGCGCACAGCCAATCCAGCCTAGGTCTTTTTCTTTCAAATTTCCGGTCCCGGCTCAGGTCATCGATCCGATACCGCTCCTGGAGGCCGGCAACCGCTTCGCTCAACTTTCCAGGGAACTGGCCAGCCAAGCTGAAATCACTGCCATGCTCCACCAGCGCATCGCCCGCCTGGAGCCTATCGGTCAAGCATTGCGCCGCGATCCCCTAGAACAGGCCCGCCAAGCGTGGCTCACTGCCAAGACCCGGCTTGAAACCTTGCAGCTTGAGGCAGCGGCGCTGGAGAACCGGCTGCAGGCCGAGTGGGGTCCGGTGCTGAGCGCGTGGGCCAAAGCCGAGACCGACCAGCTCAAGCAGCTTGCCCGAAACGAAAGCTTTCTGCTACGCCTTATCCTTCCTCACGACAAGTGCACCGATACTGCGGTGCTCGAGCGCCAAGGCAAGCGCTTCCCGCTGCAGTACTTAAGCCCTAGCCCCAAAAGCGATCCGGTGTTTTCCGGCGCCCCGCACTTCTTCCTCACCGCTGCGCCGGCTGACCTGCGCCTCGGCGAGCGCCTGACCGCCTGGCTAATTGAAACCGGCACAGCGCTTCCGATCCCGGCCCAAGCAGTGGTCTGGTACGGCGGGCAAAAGTGGATTTTCGTCCAGACCGGAACCGAGCGCTTCGAACGCCGCCGTCTGACCGAATGGCGCGAGCGCGGGCAGACCGTTTGGGTTCAGGCGGGGTTGGCACCGGGCGAGCAAGTAGTGATCCAAGGCGCGCAACTTTTACTTGCAGAAGAATTGAAAGCGCAGGTGCCGGAGGAAGATTGATGCTCGCGGCGCTGATTCAAGCCGCCATCCGCTGGCGGGGGGCGGTGGTAGGATTCAGTTTGATCTTGTGTGCGTATGCCGGCTTTAAGCTTGCGCACGCGGGGCTGGACATCTTTCCTGAATTTGCTCCCAAGCAAGTCGTAATCCAGACCGAAGCCCCGGGCCTGACCGCCGAACAAGTAGAGCGGCGTGTCACCCAGCCGATCGAGTCGGTGCTCGGCGGGCTCTTGGGACTGGTGAATCTGCGCTCGGAATCGATCGCCGGCTTGTCGGTAGTGACCGCAGTGTTCGCCGAGCAAACCGACCTCTACCGTATTCGCCAGCAAGTCAGCGAACGGCTGGCCAGCCTGACGCTTCCGCCAGACGTCGGCCCACCCAGACTAGTCCCGTTGGCGTCGTCTTCGGCGACCATCCTCACCCTGGGGCTGACCGGCGCTGACCTGATGCAGCTGCGCGAGGTCGTGGACTGGACACTGGTCCCTAAGCTGCTGGCAGTTCCTGGGGTAGCGGACGTGAACGTGTTCGGCGGCGGCGAGCGCCAGCTGCAGATCCAGCTCGAGGTGGAATCGCTCAAGCGGCATGGATTGGGCGTGAACACGGTGCTAGCAGCGCTCCAACACGCCCTGAAGCGCACTGGGCTAGGCTTTGTCGAGACGCCCAACCAGCGCTTGGAGCTGAGCTTGGACCTCGACCAAACCCTGTTGACCCACTTAGGACGCCTGCCTATCGCCTATGGCGACAGCCTTCCCTTGACCTTAGATCAACTCGCTAAGATCCAATGGGCCCCTGCCCCTGCCCTCAGCGCGGCTCAGATTCAAGGCAAGCGCGGCTTAGTGCTGATGGTGATCGGCCAGTACGGCGCCAATACTTTATCGGTCTCACGCGCGGTGGAAAAAGCGCTTGCCGAATTTGCGCCGCGGCTGGCAAACCAGGGAATCACCCTGTATCCCCGCTTGTTTCGTCCGGCCGATTACATCGAGCGCTCGATCCATAGCCTAGGCAGCCATCTGGCAATCGGGGCACTTTTGGTGGTTGCGGTGCTGTATGGGTTTTTATTTGATCTAAAAAGCGCTTTGATCTCAGCGCTTGCGATTCCCCTGGCGCTGCTTGGCGCTGCGTGGATCTTGATCGAAGCTAAGGTCAACCTCAACCTCATGGTGCTTGGGGGGCTGGCCATCGCGCTTGGGGAAGTGGTAGACGATGCGATCATCGACACCGAAAACATCTTGCGGCGACTGAAAGAAAACCGCCTAAGCCCTCACCCTCGCCCGCCCGCCCAAGTGATCCTGGCCGCTTCTCTGGAAGTGCGCGGCGCTGTGATCTATGCCAGCTTCATCGTCGCCCTGGTGTTTGTTCCCCTGCTCACCCTTCAGGGCGTAACCGGCCGCCTGTTTGCCCCGCTGGGGCAAGCCTATATCTTGGCGATCCTCGTCTCGCTAGGGGTCGCCCTCACGTTCACCCCGGCGCTAAGCTGCCTGCTCCTTAGCCATGCCTCTGTCGTCGGCCCGGCGCCTTTGATCTCCTGGCTGCAGCCGCATTACCTGAGGCTGCTAGCTGTCATCCGGCGCCGTTTCCGCCTGGTCTTGATCCTCATCATCCTGGTTTGTCTTGCCACCCTAGCTAGCCTGCCGGGACTGAAGGGACGCTTTTTGCCTGAGCTGCGCGAAGGCCACTTCATCGTCCACACTACCAGCCTGCCGGGGACCTCGCTTCAGGCCTCGTTAACGCTGGGCAAGCATCTGACCAAAGCGTTTCTGGACCTGCCCGGGGTGGTATCGGTGTCGCAGTGGGCAGGCCGGGCAGAGCGCGGCGCCGACATTTACGGCAGCCACTACAGCGAGTACGAAGTCCGCCTGGAACCTATGTCCGGTCACCGCCAGCAGCAGCTGCTGGTGCAGCTGCGCACTATTCTGGCACGTTTTCCCGGCATCGCCGCCGAGGCCAATACCTTTCTCACCGAGCGGATCGACGAGACCTTAGGTGGCTTTCCTGCGCCAATCGTAGTCAACCTCTATGGTCCAGAGCGGGGCACGCTTCACCGGCTGGCCCAACGCACCGCTGAGCTGATGCGCGCTCTTCCCGGCGCCCGCGAGGTGCGCGTGCGCGCCCAGGCAGCTTTACCCCAGCTTACGCTCACACCGCGCCCGGAAGCGCTCGTCCAGTGGGGGATTTCTCCGGCTGAGTTAGGACAAGTGCTAGGGAGCGCGGTGCGCGGCCAAGTCATCGGCGAACTCTACCAGGGCAACCGCAGCTTCCCGATCAGCGTGGTTTTGCCGCCATCCTGCGTCACCCCTTCTACCCTGGCCTCGCTGCCGCTTAAGACGCCTGCTGGCAAGCTGATCGAACTTGCCGAGCTGACTGAGATTCGGCAGACCGAAGGGCCCTATACCATCTTTCACCGCAACGCCCAGCGTGTGCAAGTGGTCACCGCCTCTGCTTCCGGCGATCTGGACCGCTTCTTAAGCCAGCTCAAGCACCGGGTGGCGGAAGAGATCGACTTTCCACCCGGCTTCTATCCGGAATTCACTGGCGCGGCGGTAGAGCAGCGCCAGGCCAAACGAGAACTGATCTGGCACGCCTTTCTGGTCGGCGCTGGGGTGCTGGGGTTACTCTATTTCGCTTTAGGTTCCTGGCGCCACACGCTGCTGACCTTAGTCAACCTGCCTTTCGCCCTCATCGGCGGCGTGGCTGCGGTATGGCTGCAGGGAGGCGTCGTCTCGGTGGGGTCGATGGTAGGATTTGTCACCCTGTTTGGGATTACGGTGCGCAACGCCATCATGCTGATCGCCCATTACCGGCAACTGGTCGAACAGGAAGGGCGAGCGTGGAATCTCCACACCGCCATCGACGGCGCTTTGGACCGCCTGCCCGCAGTCCTGATGACCGCCCTAGTCACTGCCCTAGCGATGCTCCCCATCGCTTTGGACAGCGACAACCCGGGGCGTGAGATCTTAGGACCGATGGCGGGCATCATCGTCGGCGGGCTGGTGTCCTCGACCTTCCTGACGCTGTTGTTACTGCCCCAGATCCTAGTCAAATGGGGCAAGTTTGAACGCGCTTGGTCATGAACCAACCCCTCTCCTGGCTGCGCCTGATCGCTTACGGCTTTCCCGGGTTGCCGCTAGCGGTCCTGGGACTGCCCTTGTATGTCTACCTGCCTACTTATTATGCCCGCGACTTGATGCTAGGTGCGGCCACCGTGGGCGCTGTCTTGATAGCAGCTCGGGTGTTCGACGTCATCACCGATCCACTGGCCGGCTGGATCAGCGACCAGCTGCTCCCAAGCCGCTTCCGGCGGCGCGCGATGCTGCTTGCCGGCGCGCCGATCTTACTCCTGGGAGTGGGGATGCTGTTTCTGCCTTCTGCCGACGCTGGCGCTTTCTGGCTGCTCGGCGGGACCACGCTTGCCTACCTGGGCTGGACCTTGATGGACATCCCCCATGCCGCCTGGAGCGCCGAGTTAAGCTGCAGCTACCACGAACGCAGCCGGTTAGCCGCCAGCCGCGAAGGATTTAGGGCATTTGGGGTATTCTTGGCCCTGGGATTGCCGCTGGTGGTAGGAAACGGGAACAACCTCGGCGCGACCCTAAACTACTTGTTCACCATCGTCGCGGTGACCCTGCCGCTTTCGGTATGCATCGCTGCAACTTACCTTTCCGAGCCGAACTGGATATCCCGATCTTCCCTGTGGACCTTTAGGCTGCGCGCGCTGCTGACCAATCGCCCGCTGCGCCGGCTGCTGTTGGCTTATCTCCTCGACGGCCTGGCGAATGGCTTACCGGCTACCTTGTTTTTGCTGTTCACCACCGAGCGCCTGGCGATCGCCGAACCAACCTCGCTTTTGATCCTGTACTTTGGCATGGGTGTGCTCGGCATGCCGATCTGGCTCGGACTTGCCCGCAGGGTCGGCAAACATCGCGCTTGGGCCGTCTCGTTAGCGCTGGCAGCCTTGTCTTTTCTGGCCGTTCCCTGGCTTGGACCTAAGCAGGTTGGGCTGTTTACTGCAACGGTAGCGCTGACCGGTTTGACGCTCGGCGCAGACATGGCGCTGCCAGTGGCGATGCAAGCGGATGTGGTAGACGTAGACACCGCGCTAGGAGGGGGCCGCCGCGCTGGCCTGTTGTTCGGCCTCTGGAGCATGGCGACCAAGCTGGCCCTGGCGCTGGCGGTGGGAATCGCTTTCCCGCTGCTGGAACTGTTCGGCTACGATCCCCGCCTTACCACCCAACCGGCCTCAGCCTTGAACGCTTTAGGTTGGCTGTATGCTGGGCTGCCGGCGCTAATGAAATCAATCTGCGTTTATCTTGCCTGGCATTTTCCCCTGGACGCCCGCGCCCATGCCCAAATCCTGCGTGAGATTCAGCGCCAACTCCGCTAACAAGCGGCAAGTCACTCCAGGATCACCGGTCGATCGGGAAGTTCATTAGCCTCCTGCCCCTGCCTTGGGAAGTGCCGGGCTAGCTGCTCCCCGACCGCTTGGACCCCGAGGAGAATGCCGGACTCAAATTGGCCTTGCAGGAAAGCCTGTTCCATCTCCCGACAGATACGCTCCCATGCCTCCTTCCCCACCCATCGGTCAATACCGCGGTCGGCGACGATCTCCACGTCGCGGTCGGCCATCAGCAGATAAATCAACACCCCGTTATTGCGCTCGGTGTCCCATACCCGAAGCTGAGCGAACACCTCCAGCGCCCGCTCCCGCGGCGACTGGCCGCGCAGCAGCCTACGCCAGTTCAGGGCTACCTCGATCGCAACGCAGATCTCACCCGAGCTACGCTGTTCGCTGCAGGCAATGGCCTCTGCAATCGCCCTTAAGGATCGCTCCGGCAGCATCCGGCGCAGCCGCCAAGGCGGATAGCTAAGGTGTCTGATCATCCTGATGAAGGTCGCAAGATTTACCACCGTCCCGACGCCCCGCCACCGCTAAAACCGCCGTCTAGCTTTAGGTTTTCCCACCGGTCCCAGCGCCCGCCACGCCCTCCTCCATACCAACCGCGCGGCCCGTCTATCCCACCCAAGACCGCCAGGAAGACAAACAACCCGAAAAACAATGCCACCGGAAGCGCAAGGCCCATCGCCCCGACGATCGCGCCGGTTCCAAGCCCGGCGATCAACGCTGCCGGTAAAGGCCCCAACGCGCTGCGCAGCCAGCGCCCGCCGAGAATGCCGGCAAACAGCGCCAAAAACTCAATCCCTGCGCTTCCATCGGCGGGGAAGGCAGGTGCCCGCTTCGGGGGCGGCAGGGATTCCCCGCGGATCAACGCCATGATCTGCCTCAGCCCAGCCGTTAATCCTCGGTAAATCTCGCCCTGGCGAAAAGCAGGCAGCATCTTCTCTTCGATGATCCGCTTGGCGATGGCATCTGGGATCGCCCCTTCCAATCCCCGCCCGACCTCGATCCGCACTGCGCGGTCCTGAAGCGCCAACAGCACCAAGAGCCCATCGTCTATCCCTTTCCTCCCTAACTGCCACGCGTCGACGACACGGATCGAGTAGGCTTCGATCGGTTCAGGCTGGGTGGTAGGCACGATCAGCACCGCGATTTGGCTGCCCGTTTCGGATTCAAACGCTTGCAGCTTTGCTTCCAGCTCGGCACGCTGCGCCGGTTTGAGGGCGGAGGCCACATCGACCACCCGCCCAGTCAAAGGCGGCACGGCTAGTTGGGCTAGCAGCGCAGCGGCAAAGAGCGCCAGTCCCAAACCGAACCACCTGTGCCAGCGCCACGATCGGTTTGCGATCATTTGGGCCGAGGGCTAAAGTCCACTTTCGGCACGGTGGCGATGGCCGCCTCGTGGTCTGCCCCAAAGCTCGGCTTGACCTCAAACCCAAACAGCCTCGCCGTCAAGTTCGTAGGGAATGAGCGCACCGTGACGTTATAGGCCGCCACCGCCTGGATGTAGCGGTTCCTGGCCACGGCGATTCGGTTTTCCGTCCCTTCAAGCTGCGCTTGGAGATCGCGAAACAAGGCATCGGCTTTCAGCTGCGGGTAATTTTCCACCACCGCCAAAAGCCGCGCCAAGGCGCTGGAAAGCTCGCTCTGCGCCGCCTGGAAGCGCACCAACGCCTCCGGATCGGAAAGCAACTGGGAGGCTTGGAAGCTGCCTACCTTCGCGCGGGCAGCGGTCACCTGCGTCAGTACCTCCTGCTCGTGCGCAGCATAGCCTTTTACCACCTCGACCAGGTTAGGGATCAGGTCCGCCCGCCGCTGGTACTGATTGATGACCTCTGCCCACGCCGCGCGAACTTGCTCGTCCTGCTGCTGCAAGGTGTTATACCCGCAGCCAGGCAACAGCAATATCAACCACAAGCTTAGGATTTTAAGCATGATTTTAGCCTTGGATGTTAAACCGCCGCCAAGCTTCGGCGAGGTGCGCCAAGCCTAAGTAAACCAACCCGATTAGCAAAAACGGCCGAAGCGGCAAGTGGGTTGCCGCGCTGAACAACCATCCCCCCAACGCGGCTGCCAACCACAGCCCGCCCATAAACGCCGCTGGCCGGTAATCGGGTTTGGCGTAATGGAACCACCACAACCAAACCTGCACTGCCACCAAGCAAAACAAAAGCGCCATAAAGCTTAAATTGACATGGCCGTAATACTGCATCACGGCCCTAGAAAACACCCACTCTGGGTTGAATAATATCCACAGCCCGCCCAGCACGGACAGCCAAACTGAAAGCTGAAAATTGATCCGCACTGCCTGCATACGCCCTCCTCATACCTGGTTGATTTTACTTAGCACCTGCCGTAATAAAGCTACCTCGCGCTCTCCAAACCTCAATTGCACCGCTTCCCGCCTGGCCTGATCCGACATCTTTCGCCAAGTCTTGGTGAGGATCTCGATGATTTTCTCATCGCAGTGATCCTTAGCGAACGGGGCAAAATAATATTCAAGAAATACCAGACAAGCAGCATCTTCCACTAGCTGTACCTGCCTGTCGCGATGCAAGCCTTGTTTTTGCAAAATGCGCCCAACTTGAACGATCGCCTCACTACCATAACCTGCCGCTTTAAGCAACTGCGCCGCTTTATCCGCATGGAGTTGGTACAAGCAAGTCCGCCATTTCAGATACCCTAGCCTGCCTGGAGGATAACAGCTGCGCGGCACCAGCCAACGGCAAGTGTGCTGGGCGCGCGCGGCAAGAAAAGCCGTCTCCGGCGCCTTCGGCGCAAGCCGAGTCAGCCAGGTAGTCATGCGCAGGCCATGCAGATACGTCTTAGGATAGGTTTTACCTTGCCAGGATTCCCAGTTGGGATCTTGCGCGTTGGCTTGGTCGATGAGCGCGACCGCTTTGAGAAACCGCAGCTTGTCCATAGGCGCTTAACATTGCCTTGACAGGTTTAAAATTGTGACATAGAAGAAGCTTTTAACGCCAACGCAGGAGGTCACATGCACATTCTCCTCACCGGCGGTACCGGCTTTATCGGCCGCCATTTATGCCAGTTGTTCCACGCCCAAAGCCACCCCCTCACCGTCCTCAGCCGCAGGCCAGAGGCCCAAGCGCGCGCGATCTGCGGCGAGGTCAAGGTGATTCACTCTGTAGAGGAACTGACCCCTGCGCATCGCTTCGACGCCATCGTCAATCTGGCAGGCGAGCCGATCTTGACCTGGCGCTGGACGGAAAAGCGCAAGCAGAGGCTGTGGGACAGTCGCGTCACCTTAACCGAGCGCCTGGTGGACTGGATCGCACAGGCAGAGGTCAAACCAAAGGTGTTAGTATCCGGTTCGGCGGTCGGCTATTACGGGGACCAGGGCGAGGCGATCGTAGACGAAACCAGCGAACCGATCGCCACAGGCTTCGGCCAACGCTTGTGTGCGGCCTGGGAAAAGGCAGCAGCCAAAGCCCAAGACTACGGCGTCCGCGTGTGTTTGCTGCGCACCGCGCCGGTGATCGGCAAAGGCGGAGGAATATTGGCGCCTATGCTCCTGCCTTTCAAGCTGGGCCTGGGAGGACGACTAGGCGATGGCCGGCAGTGGATGAGCTGGATCCACCTCGACGATCATGTCCGCATCACCGCGCGCCTGCTCCAAGATGCAACTCTGGCAAGCCCGTTTAACGCGGCAGCGCCTGCGCCGGTCACGAACGCTGAATTCACCGCTACTCTGGCGCGTTTACTGCATCGACCGGCCTGGATGCCTATGCCCGCTTGGGCGCTTAAGCTTATGTTGGGCGAGATGGCAGAGATCCTACTTGCCAGCCAGCGAGTAGTCCCCAAGCGCCTCACCGAGGCAGGATTTACCTTCCGTTTTGCCACCTTGGAAGTAGCCCTTAGGGAAGCGCTGACCCCAGATCGACCTGCATGAGCGCAGGGCGCTCAAACAGCGATTCAGGCA
The DNA here is from genome assembly GCA_964546735.1 of uncultured Methylococcales bacterium. Classification (GTDB taxonomy): domain Bacteria; phylum Pseudomonadota; class Gammaproteobacteria; order Methylococcales; family Methylothermaceae; genus Methylohalobius. The sequence goes on from CAZJKH010000008.1 coordinate 13,152, forward strand.
ACGGTTCCTGGCGCCAATCCAGGTACTCGACTCCTTCTCCCGGGCGAATCACTGCCTGCACGGTCAAGGACGCTGCCTGGCGATGCACTTCCACGCGGATCCCCAACGCGCTCCCGGACACCGAGTGAAAACTCACTCCCGGCAATTGAGGCAAAGGAGACACTCCTTGCGGTTGCTGGGTGCGGGCTTGAACAAACGCCTCCACCCAAGCCGGGTCGATGCCAGGCAACGCTTTCAGCACCTCCGGTGGGGCCAGGCGCGGATTGATCCCGGCCTGGCCGCTGTAGACAGTCACCAGCGGCAACAAGGCCCGGGTCAGCTGGGGCGTCATGCCAAGCACCCATCCGACTTCCACCACCGCGCTGAACGCAGCGTCGGCCGGTCCATAAGCCAACCCAGCTGCGCGGTAGTCGTCGGCCTCGGCGCCGCCCACGCGGCGGTCGCGGTCGCCGTCGCGCCAATCCAAGATAGCAGAAGCGATAGCGGCAGCCTGGTTAGGATCGCCGCTCAGATAGGTCAATACCCCCCGCAGCAAAGGTTCATCCGCCCGATTCAAATCGATTTTACCGCCCTCATCTACGACCTGTACCCGCATTTCAAAATCCTCTAAGCTCAGCGCATAGAGGCTGCCGTCGGCGCGCCAACGCCAATTAGGATCCGGGTGGGTGACCATGAACGCGGCGTAGTGGATCGCAGCTTCCGCTGCCGCCTCAAGCTGAGCGGTTTCGGCCCAATGCAGCGCAAGCTTGCTTTCGCGCCGGATGCCCAGTCCGAAGCTGGCGGCCAACAGGCTGAGCGCCGCCACTATCCAGAGCACGACGACCAGCGCGACCCCCGCTTGGCGTCCCATCAAAACCCTCGCCGCTCGAAAACCCTAGGCGAGAAGGCCGGGCTTACCCCCTGAGCTTGGATCCGCAGCGGCACAATAGAAGGCGGCCAGCTTTCTCCTTCCCGCACCACCTCGACCCATACCGCCTTAGGCAGCACCGTCCCTTCCCAGCGGTCAACCCATCCTCCCGGACTACCCTCTTGCCAATAGGCAAACCGCACTGCCAAAACATCCTCCAATAACACCTGATCGCGCGTTTCTTCTTCCCCGGCTGGCATCGTACCGTCTGCCGCAGCGATTCGAACCCGCAGCTCTAGGCGTTCTCGGCCAGGGGCCAAATACAAGGTAAGGCGCTGCAATCCCGCCATCCCAGGGGTATGAGGAAGGTATGCATTGAAGCTCAGCTCCGCCGCCGACCCCTCTAACCCAAACGGCGCCGCCTGTCCCGTCCCTGACCAAACCCTTGCCTGGCCCAAGGTGGCACGCAAGAAGTGCTCCAGAACCATCCGCCCAGCGATCGCCTCGGCGCGCACCTCGCCGGCTTCCCACGTACGGCTCGCCATCTGGAGCGCACCAAACACCAAAGCCAGCATGAGGCTGAACAACGCCAACGCGATCAGAACTTCTAACAGAGTAAAGCCTCTATCCCGCATCCGATCGCTTTCCAACCCGCAAGCTCACCAACCGATACGCGCGCGCGCGCCCGGCTTCAGTCCAATCGACCACCACCTCCACTTGCCAAAGCTGCCAACGCGGATGGTTACTTAACTGCGATGGCAGGGGAACCGGCGCCACTTGCAGCCGAACGCGATAATCCGGTGGCCATTCCGCTTGGGTTACCCCTTCTGCCAGCGGGATCTCCAGGCCGACTTGAGCCAGCTGCGACTGCGCGAGCTGCGCCGCTCGCGCCAGCCGGTCCGCATTGCCAAGCAAATGCACCCCACCGCCGAACGCCTGCAGCAACACTGCCAGCGCCAGCGCCAGCAGGGTGAACGCCACCATGATCTCAAGTAGGGAAAACCCTCGCTCAACCCGCATGATCGGTCACCGTCACCCGGCCGGTGAGCCAGTTGACGTCCACCCTTTTCCTCAGCTTGCCTAAGCTCATGACGATCCGGCCACCGGTGGATGAACCGTCCGGAAAGAAGCGGATCCCGCCTTGGCCTGGGCCTACCAGTTCCGATTGCGCCGTATGCAAGCTCAACGCTAAGCGCTTGGGCAATTTTTTAGGATGAAATTGATCGATGCGGAACGTGCGCTCCTCTACGTCCAGGAAAAACACCGCCTCCCGCCCTTGGGATAACGCGATGCCGCGCGTCTGACGCAGACCTGAGGCTACCTCGCGCACTGCGCTTTTAAAGCGCACGCTTTCTAGGGTGTGGGCAAAGTTCGGCGCCACATACGCAAAGCTCAACGCCAAGATCGCTAGCACGACGATCAGCTCGAGCAGGGTAAATCCTGACTCAAAACGCCAATTCATTGACGCTCACCACCGCCACCAGAATCGACATAATGATCGCTGCAATCGCCACGCCCAAGCCTACGATCAGCGCCGGCTCCAGCAAGGTCAAAAGCCGCTGTACAGAAATCCTGACTTCCGCCGCATAGATTTCGGCCATCTTCGCGAGCATCTGGGGCAGCTTGCCGGTTTCCTCCCCCAGCTTAATCATCTGCAACACCAGGATTGGGAAATACCCAGCTTCTTCCAGGGCCACAGACATCTCTCCCCCTTCTTTAAGGCGCACGCCCGCCTGCGCGACCGCCTCCGACAGCACCAGATTGCTTAAGGTCTCCTTGGCGATCCCAAGGGCTGCAAGCAGCGGCACCCCTGCTTCGAGTAAGGTGGCAAGGGTCTGCGCCAGGCGCGCCACGTCCAGCTTGAGCAAAAGCTCGCCGAGCAAAGGGAGTTTAAGCAGCCAGCGATGGAAACGGTAGCGCGCCTTTGGGCGCGCCAGCCATTTTGGTACCAGCCAGACCCCCCCTAACCCCCCGATCAGTATTCCCAAACCGTAGTCTCGGATGCCAGCGGCCAGAGCCATGACGATCTGGGTCGGCAGCGGTAGCTCCTTGCCGGCGCTTTGGAACATTTCCTGAAACTGGGGCACGACGAAAGTCAGCAAAGCGAGCAAAGAGGCGATCGCCATCACGACCAAGATGGCAGGATAAATCAACGCTGTCATGACGCTGGCGCGCAGTGCTTGTGCGCGCTCTAGATAATCTGCCAATCTCTCCAGTACGCTCTCCAAGGCACCGCTAGCCTCTCCCGCCCGTACCATGCTCACATACAGCTTGGGAAACAGACCGCCTTCGGCTTCTAGCGCCGCCGACAACTGTGCCCCTCCTTTGACCTGCTCTAAAATCCTCTCGGTCAAGGCATACACGGCACTCTCCTCAGGAAATACCCGCAGCAACACCTTCAGCGCGCGATCCAGCGGTAGACCTGCTGAGAAAAGCGTGGCAAGCTCGCGGGTAAACAGGGTAAGCTCCTTGGATTTGAGCCTCTTACGCCATCTCGCGCGCAAGAAGCGCTGCGCCCCCGAAGCTGGCACGACCCGGATCGGCAATAAGCCTTCTTCCTGGAGCTGGCGAATGAGAGCGGTTTCATCCTGCGCGTCGCGCAAGGTTTCGACGGTTTCCCCAGCGCGGTTGACCGCTTTGACGACAAAGCTAGGCATCAGACGTCGCTGGTCACGCGCAGGACTTCTTCCAAAGTCGTCACCCCAGCGACCGCTTTACGCAGGCCGTCTTGGTACATGGTGAGCATCCCCTCCTCCCGCGCTTTGCTCTCGATCTCGCGCGCCTGCGCATGGCGCATGACCAAGCGGCGGATCGCGTCCGACATCACCAGAAATTCCATAATCGCCAACCTGCCCCGATACCCTATCCCGTGGCAGTGCTCACAACCGCTCGCCTTATATAAGACTGGCTCCCTCTCTTCGAGAAAGCGGCTAAGGCCAGTCTCCTCGACCACTTCGGGTAACACCGGATAAGGGACTTTACAGCGGTCGCACAGGCGCCTGACCAGACGCTGGCCTAAAAGCCCATTGACCGTAGAGGTAATCAGGTAGTCTTCCAGCCCCATATCCAACAGCCGGGTGATGCCACCAGCGGCGTCGTTAGTGTGCAGGGTAGATAACACCAGGTGTCCGGTCAGCGCCGCTTGCACGGCAATCCGGGCGGTCTCTAGATCGCGCATCTCACCGATCATGATCACGTCCGGGTCCTGGCGCATGATGGATCTCAGCGCATTGGCAAAAGTCAGGCCGATCGCCGGTTTAACCTGAATCTGGTTGACCCCGGCCAATTGATACTCTACCGGATCCTCGACGGTAATGATCTTGCGCTCGGGCAGATTGAGCTTGTCCAACGCGGTGTACAGTGTGGTGCTTTTGCCGCTACCAGTGGGGCCGGTGATCAGCAGGATTCCATGGGGCAACCCCAACACGTTCAGGAACCGGGGCAAAACGTCGGCGGTAAATCCTAGCGCGGTAAAGTCTAAGGTGACCTGTTCCTTGTCCAGCAGGCGGATGACCACGCTCTCACCATACAGAGTTGGCACCGTCGAGACGCGCAAATCGAGTTCCTTGCCTTGCACCTGAGCTTTGATACGGCCGTCTTGGGGCAGGCGCCGCTCGGCGATGTTGAGATTGGCCATCAGCTTGACCCGCGAGATCACCGCCGCCGCCGAGCGCACCGCCGGCGGGTGGATAGGGCGCAAGATGCCGTCTATGCGCAGGCGCACCTGCAGTTGATCCTCGAACGGTTCGATGTGAATGTCAGAGGCGCGCAGCTCGACTGCTTGTTGCAGGATCAGGTTGACGGTGCGGATCACCGGCGCTTCCGAGGCCATGTCTTTGAGATGTTCGACATCCGCCTCGTCTAATTCCACCGCGAAGGTCTGGATCCCTGCGGCGTCCTCCTGCTCGTACTGGCGCTTTAAGGCATGGTCGATCTCCGCCAGCACCCCGACCCGCAGCCTCACCGGCTTGCCGCATGCAAGCCGCAGCGCCTCACCGAGGAATGGATCCAACGGGTCAGCCGCAGCCACGATCAAGCAATCGCTTTGCTCTGCCACACCGACGGCATGGCGAGCGCGCAAAAATCTCACCGAGACGCTTTCTGGCAAAGGCGTCTCAGATGGGTAGTCCCCTGTTTTGACCAACTCCAAACCGGTCACTTCGGCCAGCGCTTCGGCGACGTCTTTTTCCGCCACCAGCCCTAAGCGGATCAACAAGACCGGCAGCGACTCCTCGCCGGTCTCCTCGAGCACCCTTTGGGCTCGCTGAAGATCTGCCGGGCGCAGTTTCCCGGTTTCCACCAGGCGCCCGGCGAAGGCCTCGTAGGCGGGAATCTCTATCGGGGCTTCAACAACAGTCATACGAGCTTACAGTTTTTAGCGATGAGTTTTTGGAGAAAAACTCGAGACTAAAAACTTCTACCTGAATCACTTATTTGGCTGCAGAACGACGGCGTTTATAAGAAACTTGCTCGGAGACCGACAATCCCGTGCCTGGCAAGCCGGCAGTCACCCTTACCCTACCGCGGCCAAAGGTGAGCCAAAAGCCGGGTCGGCCTACCGATAAGGAAATACCGGTCTTGGTCAGATTCAGATATACCAGCCCAGGCACGATTGGAATACGGCGCTGAAAACGCAGGTACACGTTACTTTCCAGGGACTACCGGTGTCAGCCATTCAAGATGATTGCTCAAGCGCCCGTGGACACAGTCGAAATAGAGGCTTTGGAGCTTTTCCGTGATCGGCCCGCGGGTGCCGTTGCCGATCAGGCGACCGTCGACCTCGCGGATCGGCGTGATCTCGGCGGCAGTGCCGGTAAAGAACGCCTCATCGGCGATATAGACTTCATCGCGGGTGATCCGCTTTTCGACTACCTCCAGCCCGATTTCCCGGGCAAGCGTCATGACCGTATCGCGGGTGATCCCCTCCAGTACCGAGGTCAAATCCGGCGTATAGAGTATGCCTGCGCGGACGATGAACAGGTTCTCGCCGCTGCCTTCGGCGGCATAACCCTGTTGATCGAGCAACAGAGCCTCGTCGTAACCGGTCTCCAGCGCCTCCTGCAAGGCGAGCATGGAATTGACGTAGTTGCCATTGGCTTTGGCCTTGCACATTAAGCTGTTGACGTGGTTGCGGGTAAACGAGGAAGTACGCACCCGAATTCCGCGGCTTAGATTTTCAGCGCCCAGGTAAGCCCCCCATTCCCAGGCCGCCACCATGACGTGGACTTTGAGATTGTCGGCCCGCAGGCCCATCCCTTCAGCGCCGTAAAAGCACATCGGACGGATGTAGGCGCTGTCTAAGCAGTTGCGCCAAACCGCTTCGCACTGGATACGGTTAAGCGTCTCCTTGGAATAGGGAATTTGCATGCGCATGATGTGGGCCGAGCGAAACAGCCGGTCGGTATGATCTTGTAGCCGGAAAATCGCCGTGCCGTGGTGGCCATAATAGGCCCGCAATCCCTCGAATACGCCACCGCCATAATGGAGGGTATGGGTGAGCACGTGTACCTTAGCTTCCCGCCAAGGCAGCCATTCGCCATCGAGCCAAATTTCGCCGTCTCTGTCGTACATCAGCATGGTTAAGCCTCTCTCTCGAGCAGTCTCCGCCACAAGCGCATCACCTCGGTCCGCTCTTCCCGGAACTCTTCCTGCGCCACCAACCCAGGTTGCTCTTCCAACGCCAACCGATGGAGGCGAGTCCTAAACGCAAGGTAGGCCGTCTGCAGGAAACCCGCCTCGTCCTTGCTCAGCCAGCCAATCCCTACCAAGGCGTCTAAAAGACGCAGGTTGTCGGTATAGCGAAATGCCTCCGGGCGCTGTCGCGCATAAGCTAAACATCCAAATTGTACTATAAACTCGATATCGACGACACCGCCTGCGCCGTGTTTGAGGTCGAATTGGGCGGGGTTAGACCGATCAAGGTGCAGGCGCATTTTCGCGCGCATGTCCACCACCTCCCGGCGCAACTTGGCCAAGTCGCGCAGCAGGCATAAGACCTCCAAGCGCACTCGTTCAAACGCCTGCCCTAAAAAGACATCGCCCGCCACCGGTCGCGCGCGCACCAGCGCCTGATGCTCCCAAGTCCAGGCAGACTCGAGCTGATAGCGCCTAAACCCCGCCAGGCTGGTGACCAATAGACCAGCGTTGCCACTAGGGCGCAAGCGCATGTCGATCGGATACAACACCCCAGACAGCATCGGCGCGGTCAAAATATGGATCAGGCGCTGGCTAAGGCGGAAGAAAAACTGCGCGCGCAGAATCGGGCGCGTCCCGGTCGTCTCCTCGTCAGCTTCCCCCTGGTAGAGGAAGACCAAATCCAGGTCTGAGCCGTAGCCTAACTCAATCCCGCCTAACTTGCCGTAGCCGATGACGGCAAACCCCTGCCCTGCCTCTGCGCCTGGTGGCGGACCATGCTTGGCCGCCACATGGTACCAAGCCAAGACCACTGCCTGCTCCAGCACCACTTCGGCAATCGCAGTCAAATAATCGCTGACGATCCGCGTCGGGATCGCCCCGGCCAGATCTGCCGCCGCCACCCGCAAAACATGAGCCTGCTTGAAATGGCGCAGGGCGTTGAGCAGCGCTTCCTCATCGCTCAGTTCCAAGCCGGCCAGACGGCGGCCCAAATCGGCCCTAAGCTGATCTTTAGTGAGCGGAGCATAAAGGGTACGTGGGTCGATCAGCTCGTCCAATAGCATCGGGTACTGGCTCAGCTGGCTGGCGATCCAGGGGCTAGCCGCCACCAGCTTGATCAACTGCTGCAAAGCACCTGGATTTTCCGCCAGCAGCGTCAAATAAGCGCTGCGGGAAGCGATGGCTTCGAGCAAGCCAAGCAAGCGCGGGAGCACGCGATCTGCCGCTTGGCTCTGACCGGCCGCCTCGATCAAGGCCGGCATGAGCCGATCCAATTCCGCTAGCGCCTGGGAAAGTAACCAGCGGATTGGGCGGGCGCTGCGAAACGCCTGTAACCTCCTCCATATCGCGACTGGATCCTGATACCCAAGCGCCGCCAATATCGCCTGCACCTGATCTTCTTCCTCTCCCCCGCGCCAAACTCGTGTCCCTAAGCCCTCCGTCTCCGTCGCCGGCACCGCAAACACCTGCTCAAACAAGGTCTGGACCTGGCGGCGTACTTGTTCCAGCCGGCAGCGAAACGCTCCCCAGTCGGGATCTCCCATCCCCACTGCCAACCTCAGCCGCCCGATCTCGTCCTGGGGCAGACACTGGGTTTGCTCATCGGCGTATTCTTGCAAGCGGTTTTCCACCTGGCGCAGAAACCGATAAGCCCAAATCAGGGTTTGGGCGTCCTCTGGCGGCAATAGGTTCAACGCCTCCAAGCGCGCCAGCGTGACCAGCAGGCGCGGATCCCTAAGCTGGCGCTCGTGGCCTCCGCGGATGAGTTGAAACACCTGCGCGATAAACTCGATTTCCCGAATCCCACCTGGCCCTAACTTGATGTCTTCCAGCCGATCGCGGCGTTTTAATTCCGCCATGATCTTATGCTTGAGCTCGCGCAGCGCCCCTAAGGCGCGATAGTCAAGATAGCGGCGATAGACAAAGGGCTCAAGCAGCTTGAGCAGGCGCGCGCCGGCTTCCAAGTCCCCTGCCACCGGGCGGGCTTTGATCATGGCATACCGCTCCCAATCCCGCGCCTGGGATTGATAATAGATGTCCATGGCATCGAAGCTTAGCACCAACGGACCGCTGTCGCCAAAAGGCCGCAGCCGAGTATCGACCCGAAACACAAAGCCATCTTCGGTTTGAGATTGGAGCGCCTTAATCAACTCCTGGCACAGGCGCAAGTAAAATTCCTGGTAGCTGATTCCCCCGTCCGCCAGCTTCCCATCGTGTTCGAATACAAAGATAAGATCGATGTCTGAGGAAAAATTCAGCTCCCAGCCGCCCAACTTTCCCATCGCCAAGACTACCGGTAACTGCGGCTGGCCATCTGGCCGACAGGGCGTGCCAAAGCGCAAGCAAGCGCGCCGAAACAACCAGGTAAGCGCCGCCTGTACGCACGCCTCAGCCAGCAAGGAGAGCTCGCACAAGATATCCTCGATGGGTGCCCAGGCCGCAATGTCGCGCCAGGCGATGCGCACCATCTCTCGGTTGCGGAAGCGGCGCAGGACCTGCTTGAACTCAGCCAACTCCGAAACCGTCGCCAGCTTAGCGTTCAGTTCACCCCGATAAGCGCCTGCCCGCCCAGGCGAGTTGAGGTCACCGCTGGCGATCAAATCCGCCAGCATCCTAGGTCGCCTGATACATTGCTCGGCGACAAATCGACTGACGGCAAAGACCTTAGGGAGACTCGCCAGTACCTCCGCATCTGCCGGCACTTGTACCCCGCTTTCTGCAGCCGCTTCCAGATATCGTTGCCAGGCCCTTTCAGCCGGCAAGCGAAGTAGGGACGGCAGGTTAGCAAAATCAGGCGCAAGTGTCATCGAAAGAGGGTTCTCAAAGGTTCGGCGACCCAGTGCCTAGATGCGTTTTTTCGTAAGCTTCCTGACACCTAATACACCGCTTGGCCGTCGGATAGGATCTAAGCCGTTCGATGCCGATTGGCTGTTCGCAGTCGATGCATATGCCATAAGTACCCTCGGCGATGCGGATCAAGGCAGCGTCGATGTCGCGGATTTCCTGAATATGGCGGTCGATGTCGGCCAGATTGAGGTCCACCAGCAGATCTGCCATCGCTGCTTCCTCCATGTCGTGAACCTGTCCAGCCAGCTCAAGGTATTGCTCATCCTCGCTGCGCAAAAGTTCGGCGCGAATCTCCTCGCGCAAGGCCTGGTAACGTTCTTTCAACAGCTGTTGAAATTCGTTTAGCTGGCGATCGGTCAATACTTGTTCCATAGGCTTTATCTCTTAGCTTGCCAATGCAGACATCTGTTTTGTGGGTTTATAATCGAACCTTTATTAAATAGGAGGTTGGCGAAAAATGAAAGCTGGTTTCGTGCTCTTGGCTCTTTTAGCCATCATCTTTGTCCTCCCCGTCACCTGTTCAGGGGGACGCGAAATCCATGCCTCGTCTTTAAAGAGCGCCTATCAATCGGCGCGGTTGGTAAAAAATTATCTCCGGGATGATTCTGAACGCTTGGCGTTCCAGATCGCTTTCGGCACCCTGCAGCAGATCAAGACCGAAGAAGGAGGAGAGCGAGCCTTCCTAGAGACGGTGGATGGCAAAAACGCTGAAGAAATCATCGCCCTTGCCCGGGAGGAAGTTAACGCCCGCATTGCCCGCGGCGACCAACGCTTTGCGAACTATCAGTCCTGGGACGATATGGTCCAGCAATTGACCAAAGATACCCCTAAGGTGCTAGGCAGCGAACGCGAGCAGCGGGCCTACGAATAAACTTCACTGGGGCTGGCTCAAAGTCAGCCCTATTTCCGCGTTGCTTGGCAAAATATTCCACCGCGGCGCGGGGATTAGACATCCGTTTGCTAGCGTCACGCTGGTATCGGCCAGCGCCGGGAGATCGCCACCGTGGCTGCTGATGACCAGGCTCACGCCCTGGCTGCGGACTAAGCTTAACAACAAGCTCTCTAGCAGCCGGCAAGCATCGCGGTCTAAATGGTTAAAAGGCTCATCCAGGAGCAGCACTTTGGGCTTGAGTACCAAACACCTCGCCAAAGCGACCAACTGGCGCTGGCCGCCTGACAATTGCGCTGCAGGCTGCCCTGGGTCAGCGCTAAATCCCACTTCTTCCAATGCTTCTAAGGCTAGCTTGCGGCGCAGGCAGCGGACTACCCCGTGCAGCTTTAGCCCTAGCATGACATTATCTAGCGCTGACCCGCGAAGCAAATAAGGCTGTTGCATCACCCAACCGATGCGCCGCCTGAGTGCCCGATCGATCCGCTGAATACGCCTGCCATCGAACCAAATCTCCCCCTCGCTCGGCTGCTCCACCAACGCTAAAAGGCGCAGCAAAGTGCTTTTGCCAGCGCCATTGGCGCCTAACAGAGCAGTTGCCTTGCCGCGCTGGATGACCAACTGGGGGATATTTAATACCTGGCGCCCAGCATAGCGCTGGACCACTCCACGTAAAGCATACAAAGGCATCATCCTTGCTGCTTAAACCATGCTAATAAGCCATTGACCGCAAACGCCACCGCCAGGAGCACCAATCCTAACGCCAGCCCCAATTCAAATTCCCCTTTGCTGGTCTCCAAAGCGATCGCAGTAGTCATCGTCCGCGTCAACCCTTCGATGTTTCCGCCCAGCATCATCGCCACCCCTACCTCTCCGATGGCCCGACCAAACCCTGTCATCAGCGCCACCGCTACCCCAATCCGGGTCTCCCCCAGAAACCACCACAGCTTATGCCAGCCATTGGCCCCTAGGCTGGCCAGCGTCAGCTTAAGGCGCGGATCACAGCTTGCCACCGCAGTGCTGACCAGGTGAACGATCAGCGGCAATACTAACACCGCTTGGCCGATCACAACCGCTGCCGGAGTATAGAGTAGACCTAAGCTCCCTAAAGGACCGCGGTGGCTGAGCAAGCCATATAAGACCAAGCCCACCACGACCGTCGGCAGCGCCGTCAAGCTGCCCAAGAGCTGGCTGAGCAGGCGTTTTCCGCGAAACTCACTCATCCCCAGCACCCCCCCTAAAGGGACCGCGATCAGCGCAGCCAGGAAAACCGCCGTCAGAGAAATCTCAAGCGAGGCCAACACGATCCGCCAGACTTTGGGATCGCCTGCGATGATTAAGCGCCAAGCAACGCGCAAAGATGCTTCAAAGTAATCCATCGGTTAAAATTAAACTAATTTTTATGGACTAAAGGATACCCATGCGCACCAGTCAATTTCCCCTATATACGCTCAAGGAAACTCCCTCTGAGGCCGAGATTGTCAGCCACCAGTTGATGCTGCGCGCAGGCCTGATCCGCAAACTCGCCTCTGGCTTGTATACCTGGTTGCCTTTAGGGCTTAGAGTGCTGCGCAAGGTCGAATGCATCGTCCGCGAAGAAATGAACCGTGCCGGTGCCTTGGAATTGTTGATGCCCGCGCTGCAACCGGCGGAGCTGTGGCGCGAATCGGGACGCTGGGAGCAATTCGGGCCAGAGCTGATCCGCCTCAAAGATCGCCACGAGCGAGAATTCTGCTTAGGCCCCACCCACGAAGAGATCATCGCCGATTTAGTGCGTTCGGAGATCAAAAGCTACAAGCAGTTGCCGCTCAATTTCTACCAGATTCAGACCAAATTTCGCGATGAAATTCGCCCGCGCTTTGGCGTCATGCGCGCGCGCGAATTCATCATGAAGGATGCCTATTCCTTCCATCGCGACCTGGACTCGTTGCAGCAAACCTATGCTGCGATGCATGCCGCGTATAACCGCATCTTTACTCGCTTGGGACTGGAATTTCGCGCAGTTTTGGCCGATCCCGGCGCAATCGGCGGCAATCTCTCGCACGAATTCCATGTCTTGGCCGATACCGGCGAGGACGCCATCGCTTTCTCCACTACCAGCGATTACGCCGCCAATGTGGAGCTGGCTGAAGCTTTACCGCCTACCTCACACCGCCCGTCCCCCTCGCAACCGTTAGCGCTAGTCGATACGCCCGGCCAACACACCATCGAGGAGGTCAGCCAGTTCCTGAAAGTAGCACCCAAGCGTATCCTCAAAACCCTGTTGGTAAAAGGCCAAGATGGCTCCCTGGTAGGGTTGCTCCTGCGCGGCGACCATCAACTCAATCCGCGCAAGGCCGAAAAACACTCTAAAGTCAAAGCCCCACTAGAATTTGCCTCCGACGCTGAGATCCGCGCGGTGGCTGGCTGCAGCCCCGGATCGTTAGGCCCAATTGGACTGGGAGTCCCACTGATCTGCGACCGGAGCGCAGCCGTGATGGCAGATTTTGTCTGCGGCGCTAATCGGGACGGCAAGCATTATCAAGGCGTCAACTGGGAGCGAGACCTCCCTTTACCGGAGGTGGCCGACCTCCGCTTTGTTCAGGAAGGCGATCCAAGTCCCAACGGCCAAGGCACGTTGATGATCCGCCGCGGCATTGAGGTAGGTCATATCTTCCAACTCGGTACCAAATACTCCGAAGCCTTAGGCGCTACGATCTTAGATGAAAACGGGCGCGAGGAGCTTTTGCTCATGGGCTGCTATGGGATCGGTATCAGCCGGGTCGTGGCTGCCGCCATCGAACAAAACCACGACGCGCGGGGGATCATCTGGCCAGAGGCGATCGCGCCTTTCCAAGTCGCCCTGGTGCCGATCAACATGCATCAGTCTGAGCGTCTGCGGCAGGCGTGCGAGACCCTTTACCTAGAACTTTGCCAAGCTGGCATTGAGGTCCTGTTCGATGACCGCCAGGTACGCCCGGGAGTGATGTTTGCCGATATGGAATTGATCGGGATTCCTCATCGGATCGTGTTGAGCGAGCGCTTGCTGGAGGCAGGTAAAGTCGAATATCGGGGCCGCCGCGATGCCGAAAGCCGAGAAATCGCATGCAGCGGCATCGTCGCCTGGCTGAAACAACAGGTAAGCGCGTAGAAGTGGTTAGTCTTGAGCGTCGGTTTACCCTGCTAAAAACTTACCACTAAAAACTACCAACTCGCAATGATTCAGATCGAACAGCTGCATAAACGCTTTGGCGATCGCGTTGCCGTGGCAGAGGTGTCTTTTTGCGCGCGTTTAGGTGAGGTCTTAGGCTTGCTCGGCCCTAATGGGGCTGGGAAAACCACCACTTTGCGTATGCTCACTGGGTTTTTGCGTCCCGACCGAGGGGTGGTCAAGATCTTCGATGACGATCTTTGGCGCCAACCAGAGCAAGCCAAAGCCTTACTAGGTTACCTGCCAGAAGGGGCGCCAGCTTATGGCGAGATGACTCCACGCGGATTCCTCGATTTTATCGCGCGCGTGCGCGGCTTGCGCGGTCCAGACAAATCCCATCGGCTCCGCCAAGTGGTTACTGAGCTAGAGCTTCAAAGCGTTCTAGACCGCCCGATCGAGCGTCTGTCTAAAGGCTTCAAACGGCGCGTCGGGCTGGCGCAGGCGATCCTACATCGCCCACCCGCCTTGATCCTAGATGAGCCGACCGACGGCCTCGATCCCATCCAAAGACAGCAAGTCCGCAAACTTATCCGCACCCTGGCGCAAACTAGCCTAGTCATCCTCTCCACGCATCTTTTGGAAGAGATCGAATCCGTCTGCGATCGGGTTGTCATCTTGGCCGCAGGCCGAGTCGTCGCCGATACCACGCCCCAAGCGCTCACTGCCCAAGCACCGCTGGAAGAAGCTTTCTTACGCCTGGTGGGAACGGCTGCATGAGGCATGTTTGGCATGTCTGCCGGCGAGAATTGGCGACGTATTTTGCTACCCCGCTGGCTTATCTGTTCTGGCTCATTTTTCAGTCCCTAAGCGGGATCTGTACTTTCTCAGTAGGGGGATTTTACGAACGCGGCCTGGCCGATTTAAGGCCGTTTTTCGATTACCACCCCTGGCTCTATTTGGTCTTGCTGCCTGCGCTCTCGATGCGCTTGTGGGCAGAAGAGCGCCGTAGCGGCAGCATCGAACTGCTCCTTACCTTGCCTTTGACTTTAACCGATGCGATCTTAGGAAAGTTCCTGGCCGCCTGGCTGTGTGCCGGGCTGGCGTTGCTTCTGACTTTTCCGCTCTGGCTGACCGTCAACTGGTTAGGCACCCCGGACAACGGCGCCATTTTAGCCGCTTATCTTGGCAGCTGGTTGATGGCAGGCGCTTATCTGGCAGTTGGGGAAGCTTTATCTGCAGCAACGACCAGCCAAACGATCGCTTTCATCGCCACGGTAGTCATCTGTTTCTTTCTGACGGCGGCAGGCACGCCCGTGGTGCTCGAGGCCTTCCAGCAGTGGGCACCGACCTGGTTGGTCGATCAGACCGCCAACTTCAGCTTTCTCAGCCACTTTCAACTGCTCGCCCGCGGGGTGCTGGAAATACGCGATTTGGCGTTTTTCGCCTGCATGATGGCTGGCTGGCTGCTGGTTTGCGCCATGATCCTCGAGGCGCGCGCCCGCCTGGGGTTGTTTGCTTTGGCTATGTTCAGCGCAGCTGCCATGACCCTTTACCTGCCGAGCAGCCGGATCGATTTGACTGAAGCAAAGCTCTATACCTTATCCCCCGGGACCTTAAAGATCTTGGCCCGACTGCAAGAGCAGGTCACCTTGGAATTTTATTTTTCCGACCGCACCACTAAAGACATGCCGGTAGTGCGGGCTTACGCGCGCCGCGTCTTGGAGCTCCTAAAGGAATACGAACGCACTGCTGAAGGCAAAATCACCTTAGTGAGCATTGACCCGGAACCGTTTTCCGAAGCCGAAGATCAGGCAGTCGAGCGCGGCTTGCGCGGTGTTCAGCTATTTCCAGCTGCCCCCGAAGTCTATTTCGGCCTAGCTGCGCTGACTCAGTCTGGCAAACGGGCAGTCATTCCGTTTTTCCATCAAGCTCGGGAGCCCTATTTAGAATATGATCTCAGCGAGCTGTTGGTCCAACTCAACCGATCCTCTATTCCCCGCGTGGCCATTTATGCTGAACCAGACCTGTTGGTGCGCGGCGGGATCAATCCGTGGACCCGCCAGCCTGCCGAACCTTGGGTGGCAATGGAGCAAGTCGCCAGGTTCTATGCGGTCACCTGGCTAGCTAAAGACTTCGATTCCATTCCGCAAGATACCGATCTGTTACTCCTCATCCATCCCAAATCCCTAGCAGAGTCTAGCCTCTACGCGATCGATCAGTTTATTCTGCGCGGCGGCAAGGCCTTAATTTTCGTCGATCCTTATGCAGAACTAGACGGCCCGCCGCGCTTCCAGGCACCCGAGCGCAGCAAGAGCTCAGACCTAAACCGCCTATTCCGGGTTTGGGGATTTGAGCACAGTACCAATCAGTTCGTAGGTGATGCCCGTTACGCTACCCCAGTGATGCTCGCCCAAGGGCGCCCACCCTCCAGACACCTTGGGGTATTGAGTCTAGATCAAAGCGCCATGGGCCAGGATGTGATCCTGGCTAGCCTGGAGAAACTGGTGCTATCTTCAGCTGGGGCTATCCGCCCCCTCGCGGGGGCCAAGATCGACTTTTTACCCTTGTTGCAGTCTAGCGGCCAGGCGATGGAGATCCCGATTGTCGCGCTCGATTATTTGTTCGATCCGGCGATTCTCTATGAAGCGTTTAAGCCCTCAGGACAATCTTTCACCCTGGCGGCTAAGATCGAGGGCCAATTGAACAGCGCTTTCCCCAATGGCCCTCCGCCTGGCAGCCGATGGGCCTTGCCCCATCTTGGCCAAAGCCAAGGCCGTTCTCGACTGCTGGTAGTTGGCGACAGCGATCTTCTAGCGAGCCGCCTCTGGGCCCGAATACAGACAGACTCAGAGGGAGAACGAGCGGTCATGCCGATCGCCGACAATGGTTCCTTTTTAATTAATGCCATCGATCATCTGACCGGCAACCCAGACTTGATCAGTATCCGTGGACGAGGCTGGCACGAACAGCGCTTCGAGCGGGTCGAACAAATACGTCGACAAGCGGAAATCCAACGCCAAGCAAAACTGGAAGCATTGCAACAACAGCTTGCAGCTACCGAGCATAAGCTCAAGGAACTTGAACGCCAAAACGAGAACGCCAGGCTGACCAAAGAGCAATACCAAACGCTGGCGGCATTTCAACAAGAACGCTTAAAGCTACGCAAGGAATTAAGGCAGCTCAGATACCATCTGGATCAGGAAATCGAGGCGCTTGGATTCAAGCTCAAGCTCATCAATATCGCGCTGGCGCCAGGATTGAATACGCTCCTTCTGCTTGCGCTTGCCACCGGCTTGAGGTGGAAAGCCAAGCGCTTCTAATGCCAAGCGATCTTAGTGCCGATTTGAAGCTTAAGCAAAGCCTGGGCACTGCCACGATTGACAGCGATCTCCACCAGCCCCATCGAATTTGGGTACCAAAGCGGTGCCCCCTCTGCTACCTCGGCAAACGTCGTTGCGAACGGAATCACAACCCCACCGCAGCTTAGCCTCCGCCCTTGCCAGTCGGGGCAGAACGGCAGACCGGTGATCGCATTGCCGTAGGTGTCGATATAAATTACCTCTGCCAACGCTTTAGGCCAAGCGGACAAATCCGGCCCCTCCCAAGGCTCAAGCAGATCCTCGCCGCTGCCTTGGGCCAGCTGGGCTGCTACCGGTGCAAACAGGTCACGCCCGTGGAAACTAGCCGACAGCTGCGGCGGACGCCAGACAATCCGATACCACCTAAAGGTATGGCTTTGCACCGCGACGGTATTGAACAGACCGTTGTCTGGACCGACAAACCACTTATCATCGGCGTAGAGCACCACTGGCAAGCGGGCAGTCCCCACCCCCGGATCGACCACCCCGACAAACACTGTTCCAGCCGGCCACCAGCGCGCCAGCGCGGCAAGCAGATAAGCGCTGTGAACAGGATCAGCCGGTGGGGCGTTGTTGAGCAGGTCGATGACTTCGACCCCAGGGGCCTTACGCTTCAACACCGCGATCAGCTGTCCAAGATACGGGCCATGGCAGCCAAAGTCGGTAAAGGTGACCAGCCACGGTTGGCGCGTATTCATCGAAGGCGCTGCGCTTCAAGCCCTTTAAAATCGAACAAGCTAGGGTCAGCCAACTGGGATGGAGCGACGTTGCAAAGCGCGCGGAAAATCGTCTCCACCCGACCGGGATGGCGCTTCTCCCAGGTCTTGAGCATCGCTTTCACCGCTTGGCGTTGCAGGTTGTCTTGCGAGCCGCACAGCTGGCAAGGAATCACCGGAAAGCCCATCAGCTTCGCGTAGCTGGCGATATCCTCCTCGCGGCAGTAGGCCAACGGGCGGATCACGATGTGTTTTTTATCGTCGCTTAAGAGCTTAGGCGGCATGGCCTTGAGCCGGCCACCGTAGAAGAGATTTAAAAACAACGTCTCGACGATGTCATCTAAGTGGTGCCCTAAGGCGATTTTGGTAAACCGGTGTTCTTCAGCAAACCCATACAGGATTCCGCGGCGCAATCTGGAACACAGGCCACAGGTGGTCTTGCCTTCTGGAATAATCTCCTTGACCACACGGTAAGTGTCGCGCTCGATGATATGATAAGGCACGCCCCGTTGTTCGAAGTAGCGCGGCAGAACCTCAGTAGGAAAGCCGGGCTGTTTCTGATCCAAGTTGACCGCCACCAGCTCGAACTTGACCGGCGCGGTCCGCTGGAGGTTGAGCAAGATCTCCAGCAAAGTGAACGAGTCTTTGCCACCAGACACGCACACCATCACCCGATCTCCTTCCTGGATCATGCCGTAGTCGGCGATGGCCTGCCCGACCAAGCGGCGCAAACGCTTTTGCAGCTTGCTCCGCTCGTAGCGCTGGCGAGACGAGGTTAGTTTATCACCTTCCTCCCAAGAGGAAGCAGCAGGAATGATAGTTTCCATTCGTTATTCCGGTCGATAACGCTTGAGAACGAGCGTGGCATTGGTGCCTCCGAAACCGAAGCTATTCGACATCACAAGATCTAACGCCACATTGTCGATACGCTCGCGCACGATGGGAAAACCTTCCGCCTCTGGGTCCAACCGCTCGATGTTGGCCGAGGCAGCGATAAAGCTGTGCTCCATCATCAGCAAGCAGTAGATCGCTTCCATCGCTCCGGCTCCACCTAAGGCGTGACCGGTCAAAGACTTAGTCGAACTGATCGGCGGGATATCCTCGCCGAATACTGCGCGGATCGCTTCCAGCTCCTTGATGTCCCCCACTGGGGTAGAAGTCCCATGGGCATTGATGTAGTCGATCTTCCCATCCACTGTCGCCAGCGCCTGGCGCATGCAGCGCGCCGCGCCTTCCCCGGAGGGCTGAACCATGTCATAACCATCGGAGGTTGCGCCATAGCCGACTACCTCGGCGTAGATTTTGGCCCCGCGAGCTTGCGCGACCTCCAGCGCTTCCAGCACCACCACTCCCGCTCCTCCAGAGATCACAAACCCATCGCGGTCAGCATCGTAAGCGCGCGAAGCCACCTGCGGCCGGTCGTTGTATTTGCTCGACAAGGCCCCCATAGCATCGAAGGTCAAAGTTAAAGTCCAATCGATCATCTCGCCGCCGCCGGCAAAGACTCGATCATGTTTGCCCATCCGGATCAATTCTACCCCGTGACCGATGCAGTGGGCGCTTGTGGCGCAAGCAGAGCTGATAGAATAATTGACTCCCCGAATCTTGAACGGGGTTGCCAGACAAGCCGAATGGGTACTCGACATCACCCGTGGCACGCGGTAAGGTCCGACTTTTTTGATTCCCCGCTGGCGTAGGATGTCGGCCGCTTCGACGATGTCTCTGGTAGATGGCCCGCCTGAACCCATCACGATCCCCACCCGCTCGTGGGAAACTTCGGCTTCGGTCAGGCCGGCATCGGCAATCGCCTGTTGCATGGCCAGGTAATTATAGGCGACCCCATCCCCCATGAAGCGATAAATCTTACGGTCGATCAATTCCGCTGGATTCAGGCGAATCGGCCCATAGACCTGACTGCGCAGACCAAACTCCCTGTATTCTTCGGAAAACTCGATACCGCTTTTGCCCGCACGCAAGGAGGCGAGCACCTCTTCTTTGTCATTGCCGATACTAGAAACGATCCCAACCCCAGTGATCACCACCCGTCTCATCATCTATCGCTCTCCCCTAAAAAGCATCCGTGGCTGTGAACAATCCGACGCGCAGATCGGTGGCTTCGTAAATCGCCTTACCATCGCACTCCAAGATGGCATCTGCGATACCCATCACTAGCTTGCGCAGCATCACCCGCTTTAAATCGACCCGGTAGATCACGCGCTTTTGGCTGGGCAAAACCTGGCCACGGAACTTAACTTCCCCGCATCCTAGCGCCCGCCCCCGCCCTGGGGCGCACATCCACCCCAAGAAAAAGCCCACCAACTGCCACATCGCATCCAGCCCCAAACAGCCGGGCATGACCGGATCAGTATCAAAGTGACACTGAAAAAACCACAGATCCGGTCTCAGGTCCAGTTCCGCGATGACTTCTCCTTTACCGTATCGGCCTCCCCGGTCGCTAATATGCGTGATGCGGTCGAACATCAACATCGGCGGCAAAGGCAGCCTGGCATTTCCCGGCCCAAACAACCTCCCGTGCGCGCACTCAAGCAACTCCTCATAAGTGTAACTATTCTTTTTATGCATGAATCCAATGCAAATTCACGAAATTAAATTTGTTATTATCTTATAAGCAAGCAATAAATGCAGCAGCGCGCTTTAAATTTCAAATATAATTATTCTTATCTACAGCTAATAAATAATAAATGCGTAAGCTCTTAGCTGGTCTGTCTTACTTACCTACTCTTGCTTTAGCTGGCGAATTAAATCCTGAGCTAACCACTGCCCCACTCGCTCTGCTCTGTTTAGGTTTGTTTGCGTTGGCTTATCTCGCCGTGATGTTGGAGGACGTCACTGGCCTGCACAAATCCAAACCGATGCTGCTTGGCGCTTCCCTCATCTGGATAGTCATTTCCGCGCTAAATCGAGAGATGGGGATCCCGCCCGAGCCGATGAGCAAGATGCTTCGGGAAGAACTAGTAGAGTACGCTGAGCTATTTTTATTTTTGCTCGCCGCGACGACTTACATTAACGCCCTAGACGAGCGCAACGCGTTCAAAGCCTTGTGCGCTTGGCTGATCCGCCGCCGCTTAGGCTATCGGCAGCTGTTTTGGGTAGTAGCAACGATCACCTTCTTCCTGTCTACGGTGGTGAACAATTTGACCTGTGCCCTGATTGCCGGCACGGTTGTGCTTGCCGTCGGCAAAGGCAATCCCCGCTTTATCGCTGCCTCGTGCTTGATCGCTGTGGTTGCATCCAATGCCGGCGGTGCCTTCAGCCCCTTCGGCGATATCACGACTCTTATGGTCTGGCAAGACCATAAGCTAGGCTTTACCCAGTTCTTTCCTCTATTTTTACCCAGTTTAGTTAACCTTCTTGTGCCCGCGCTGGGACTGACTTTTATCATCCCCAAAGGTACCCCGACTCTCGAGATCCAAGACGCTGCTCCCCTAAAACCTGGCGCATGGACGATCCTGGGGATGTTTTTCTTGACTATCTTGACAGCCATCTTATACGAGCAGCTATTTTCCTTACCTGCTTACCTGGGGATGATGACCGGCCTGGCGTGCCTGATGTTTCATGCTTATTGGCAGCAACGCCGCTTGGGTCAACCCTGCGACATCTTTCACCAAATTCGCGAGATCGAGTGGGATACCTTGCTGTTTTTTTTCGGGGTGGTATTTGCCGTGGGAGGACTGCGCTACTTGGGTTACCTGACCCTGGCCTCCCATTTTCTCTATACCAGCTTAGGACCAACCGCAGCCAATATCCTGGTCGGATTTTTATCCGCGGTGGTCGACAATATCCCCTTGATGTTCGCTGTGCTCCATATGGAACCGGCCATGGACGTCTACCAATGGCAATTAGTCACGTTCACCGCCGGCGTTGGCGGTTCGATGCTGGCGGTAGGATCGGCGGCTGGGGTGGCTATGCTAGGCCAAGCCCGCGGTTTTTATACTTCGTTATTTCATCTGCGCTGGGCGCCGTTAATCGTCGTCGGCTACTTGGCGAGCATCGCTGTGCATGGCTGGCTCAATGCTCCTTAACCTGCCAAGCCAGCCCAAAGGCGAGCAGGCTGATGCCCGCAGCAGCCCCATAGACCCAAGCCGGGCCGACTGCTTGCCACCAGGCCCCGGCGAGATAACTTCCGACCATCCCGCCCAGGCCAAAGCTTAAGCTGCTGTAAAGCGCCTGCCCTTTACCTTGGTGGCGGGCGCCAAAATAGCTCTGCACCAATTGCATCGCCACCGCGTGGTTGACGGCAAAGGTCGCCGCATGTAAGAGCTGCGCTAGGACAAGCAACTTCCAACGCGCCACGCCCACAGCGAGGATCAGCCAGCGCACTGCGCCTAACAGTAGTGCCGCCAGCCACAACCGGCGCAAGGAGACCATACGCAGCAAGGAAGGAAAACTGATAAACAGCGCGATTTCAGCGATTACCCCCAGGCTCCATAACACCCCGGTGGCCAGTCCTGAATAGCCGTTGGCCTCCAGATAAATGGAATAAAATGTGTAAATGTGTAATAAGGACCGTGGGCGACTTGAACCAGAAAGACTGCCCCCAAAAAGGCAAGCACCTGAGGTCGCCACAAGATGCGACACCAGGGTTTTAAATCAAGGGAATCGCCGACCATCGGCGGTTCCGGCACAAATTGGGCGCACCCCCAAATCCATCCAAACAGAACCGCCAATATCTTGGGTAGAAAATCGACGCCGAATCGGTCTATCCCTATCCCTAGACCCACGACCGCTACGATGAACCCGAGCGATCCCCACAGCCGGATGAGAGAGTAGCGCTCGCCTGCACTGCCAAGGTGGGCCAAGGTGACTGCTTCGAACTGGGACAGGGCCGCGCTCCAGCAGATTCCAAACGCTAAAGTCACCCCAAGCAGCTCAAGATATCCCTTGACCTTAAAGATGAATAGGAAAAATACCGCCGCTAGCAAGCACGCCAGGCGGACCCAAGCGATGCGCCGCCCGCTCAAATCAGCCAACCAGCCAAGCAGATTAGGCGCCACCACCTTGGTAGCGGCAAGCGCTGCCAGCACGGTGCCGATCTGGCGGGCGCTCAATCCTTGCGCCTGAAGATACAAGCCCCCATAAGGCAGGATCGCTCCTAGGCTGGCAAAGTAAAAGAAATAAAATGCCTTTAGGCGCCAGCCAAGCACGCGCGCGTTCAAACGGCAGCAGGAATCGGCGCAAGCGGCGGGACTACGTCCCCATTTTGGGCGCGGTGGCGCAGATAGTGATCCATCAACACTAAGGCGACCATCGCTTCGGCAATCGGGGTAGCGCGAATCCCGACGCACGGGTCGTGGCGGCCTTTGGTGATCACCTCGACCGGTCGACCGTGGAGATCGATGCTGCAGCATGGCAGGCGCAAGCTGGAAGTCGGCTTTAAAGCAATATGGGCGATGATCTCCTGACCGGAGGAGATCCCCCCCAAAATGCCGCCGGCGTGATTGCTCAAGAAACCTTGCGGAGTCATTTCGTCGCGGAATTCGCTCCCTTTGGCCTCTACGCAGCGAAAGCCGTCGCCGATCTCTACGCCTTTGACCGCATTGATACTCATCAGCGCATGCGCCAACTCAGCATCGAGCCGATCGAAAACCGGCTCCCCTAACCCTGGCGGGACATTGCTCGCCACCACAGTGATCTTCGCGCCGACCGAATCGCCAGATTTGCGCAGCGCATCCATGAACTGCTCAAGCTGCGGGACCTTGCTAGGATCTGGACAGAAAAACGGGTTTTCCTCGACTGCTTCCCATGAGACCAGCTCGAGCGCAATCGGCCCAAGCTGGGAAAGATAGCCGCGAATCGTGATCCCTAGCCGTTCGCGCAGGTATTTTTTCGCGATCGCCCCAGCCGCTACCCGCATCGCAGTCTCTCGGGCACTGGCCCGGCCACCGCCGCGGTAATCCCTTAAGCCGTATTTTTGCACGTAGACGTAATCGGCGTGCCCGGGGCGGAAACGGTCGGCGATTTGTTCGTAATCCTTGGAGCGCTGATCAACGTTCTCGATCAGAAGCCCGATCGGGGTCCCAGTGGTCTTGCCCTCGAACACGCCGGATAAAATCTTGACGCGATCCGGTTCGCGGCGCTGAGTGGTATGGCGGGACTTGCCCGGCCGGCGCCGGTCTAAGTCTTTTTGGATATCCGCTTCGGTCAACTCCAAACCCGGTGGGCACCCATCCACAATCGCCCCTAACGCAGGACCGTGGCTTTCGCCAAAAGTCGTGACGGTAAATAATTTGCCAAAAGTATTTCCTGCCATCGTTCCTTAGCCGATCATCGCACCGCTGAAATAGCGGCGAAGTTCTCTCGCCGTCAACAAGAACACCCCCTCGCCGCCGCGGCTAAACTCTAGCCAAATAAAAGGCACCTCTGGATACCGCTGACGCAAGGCCTCGGCGCTGGCGCCCACTTCCACTACTAGGATACCCTCATCGGTGAGATGCTGGCTGGCGCCTTGCAGAATCCGCACGACATAATCTAGCCCTTCCGGACCTGCCTGGAGCCCAATCCTAGGTTCGGCCTTGTACTCTGGAGGTAGACACTCCCATTCGGCCTCGCTCACATACGGAGGGTTGCTGACGATGAGCTGATAATCGTGGGTCACGTGTTGGAACAGATCTGATTGGATCAGGTGGACCCGCCCTTCCAGCTGATGGCGCAACACGTTTTCTCTGGCAACCTCCAGCGCATCCGGGGAGATATCCACTGCATCCACCTGAGCTGTCGGGAAAGCGTAAGCGCAGGCGATGGCGATACAGCCAGAACCAGCACAAAGATCCAAAATACGAATGACCTCCACGCCGTCTAGCCACGGAGCAAATTGCCTCTCGATCAACTCGGCGATCGGCGAGCGCGGCACCAATACCCGCTCGTCGACGTAAAATTCCAACCCACAGAAAAACGCCTTGTGGGTCAAATAGGCAGCCGGCTGGCGCGTGGCGATGCGGCGCTCAAGGAGGTCTAAGACCTTTTGTTTTTCTTCTGCTACCAACCGAGCTTCTAGATAAAAGTCGGGCAGATCATTGGGCAAATCCAACCCATGCAAGACTAACGCTGCAGCCTCATCTAGAGCGTTATCGGTACCATGGCCAAACACCAGCCCTGCCGCATTGAACCGGCTGGCACCGAAGCGGATAAAATCGCGCAGCGTCTGTAACTGATCTAACACTGCCTGCGAATTAGACATCGAATTCATAAATTTCATTATATCCGAACTTTAATCGGATCTCGTGCCTTGGCAGCAAAATAGGCTATGCTTGAGCTATGTGCAGCTTTGGCATGAAATCCCCATTTTTGCTTTTGGCTTGTCTCATCAGCCTGACCGCTCAAGCACAACCTGCAGCCAATGCAGATTTATTTGCAGAGGAGCTTTTTGAAGAATCAGCACCAGAAACTGCCGACAGCCAGCCCTCATCGGCGCCAGCAAATGAACCTAAACCTTCCGCACAAACTCGCTGGCTGCCCAACCTCACCGGCCAAGGCGGGCTGGAATATCGCTTCTTCCATGATCGCGGGGAAGACCGCGGCATGGATTATCACCATAATTTTTCTTTCCATCTAGAACCAAAACTCCAATCCGCCTGGGACGGCAACCGCCAAAAAGTGAGCGTGCAACCGTTTTGGCGTCATGACCAAAACGACCCTCGCCGCACCCACTTCGACCTGCGCGAGTTAGTCTGGCGCTTCAGCCGCGGCCCAGTCACCTTCCACGTGGGCATCGACAAGGTGTTCTGGGGAGTGGCCGAGTCTCGCCATACCGTCGACATCATCAACCAAACCGACCTGATCGAGAATTCCGATACCGAAGACAAGCTCGGCCAGCCCATGCTACGCTTGGATTATGCCGATCCCCGCTGGGGAAACTTAAGCCTGTTTTATCTACCCGTCTCGCGCCTGCGCACCTTTCCGGGCAAACACGGCCGGCTGCGCCCGCCCCTGCCGATCACCGCCTCAGCCGAGCGCCTGGGCAACGCCAGGACCACCCATCCGGATTTTGCCCTACGCTGGACCAGGACTTTCGGGTATTGGGATGTAGGGATCGCGTATTTCCACGGCGTGACCCGAGAACCGAGGTTTCGAATCGGCTTTGATCGCCAGTTTCGGCCAACGAAGCTGACCCCTGTTTACGAAGTCATCGATCAACTAGGGCTGGACATCCAAGGGGTGACCGGTAACTTCCTGTGGAAGCTAGAAGGATTTCACCGGGCAGGCCAAGGCCAAAGCTTCCAGCAACTGACCGCCGGTTTCGAATACACTTTTAGCAGCGTGTTTGAAACCGGCGCCGATCTCGGCCTATTGTTGGAATTCTTATACGATAACCGGCAAGATCGATTACCCCAGGTCAATTTCATCCCGTTCGAAAAAGACCTCTTCGCCGGCACCCGCTTGGCCTTAAACGATGTCGCCAGTACCGAGCTGTTAGCCGGCGCAATCGTCGACTTCGACACTGCCACGACCGCCTACAACATCGAAGCCAGCCGCCGTTTCGGCGAGCATTGGAAGCTGTATCTGGAGATCCGCGGCTTCGTCAACACCGACCCGCAAGACGCCGGCTTCTTTTTCCGCCGGGAAAATTACCTTCAGCTAGAACTGCAATACTATTTCTGAACCAGACTAGCAGCGCTGACGCAGCGACAACTTATTATCCCACGGGCAAGATGTTGGCAGCCGTCCAGACGGATCGGATACAACTTGCCGCCATGCAAGAGGCGCACGACCAGCCTTTCAGGCAAAGGCTGCTCGGCAAGCAGCAGAGACAACCGATCTGGATCGGTCACCAGCAACAACCCGCGCTGGTAAGCACACGGCTGCCTGGCTCGATCCAAGGGTTGGACACCTACCGCAAACACGCCCCCCGGCAACACCTTAAGCTGCGCGCGTAGCACTCGGGACTCAGCCCACTCAAGCCGATCTATCCTTGCCAAACCGATTAGATCACCTTGGTGTGCTTTAAAGACGCCGACCAGATCTCCCACTTGCACGCTCTCCGGACGCGCATTTACAACTACATATTCAGCATCGGCATCGATATCTGCGGCAATCGCCTCCGTGGCCTCGCCCTGCAGACGCGCGAAAATCTCCGTAAGCCCGATGACCCACTCGCAATCCACCGGCGGCGCTCTTTCCCTTTCCAGAGGCGGCTGAAACCAATGCTGCTCTAAGTACTCCAGTAACCCAAGCGGAATGGGCGCGTCCGAGGAGGGGTGGGACTTAAATCGCCCTTGCGCAGCTGCCAAATGCCTACACCTGGCAAACAACGCCGCCAAGTGCGTCCAATCCAAACGCAGGCCATGCCTTGCTGCACGCCAGCAAGCAGGCATATCCCGACTGCCGTCCAGCTGCCATCCTTCGCCTGGATCGTCTACGATCTTCACCCAGACAAGCCATTTGTCCAGCAGGCCGTCGAGCAGGATTACCTCATGTGGGAGCAGCCCGTAAGGATCGGCTAGCCCCAGAAGCAATCCCCTGAGATATTCCCGTTCGGGAGTAGTCGTCACTCGCTGGCCTAATACCGACCATCTGTTTCTCGCTTGGGCTAACTTAGCTTGTTGTGCCAATTGAAACAAGGCGTGCAGGTCTAGCCACAACCCTTCCGGTAGCCGGCAGTGATAAAACCCGCCTAAGCGTATGATTTGTCCCAAACAGGCGATGGCACCGACCAGCCACCTTCCCTCGATCGGGCTCTCTTGCGCAAGGCACCAGCGGGCATAGGTGCGGCCTAAAGCCCGCCAGGCAGAGAGACAGACCTGGGCCTGTTCTTCTTCGGTTGGCGACCGGGGAAAACCGGCAGGTGGCTTAGCATAAAGGCGCTGCTGGTACGCCTCCAACGCGCTGTATATCCTATCAGCCAAATTCCAAGCTTTGAAAGAGCACGGCTGGAATGCCAGCCCCTCGGCGATAGCTCCCAGCTCAGCGACCGCCTTTGCCCCTTGCGGTAGCTCAGTCAGCAAGCAGTCAAGTCGGTCTAGAGTGCAGCCAGAGGAGCTCTCGGCTCGATCGCGATCATCAAGGTGCATCATACTGGGCTAAATGCCTCACTTGAGGGAAAATACGCTTGTCTAAAGCCTCATCGCTGGGAAATTCTGAGCAGGCTGGAAACCAGCTTGGTTTTTTGCTCGCAAATTAGTATAATTTTAATTCTAGCTACGGTGGGTGTAGCTCAGTTGGTAGAGCCCTGGATTGTGATTCCAGTTGTCGCCGGTTCGAGTCCGGTCACCCACCCCATCTTGGGTCGTTAGCTCAGCTGGTAGAGCAGCGGACTCTTAATCCGCGGGTCGAAGGTTCGAATCCTTCACGACCCACTCGTTTTCAACTTAGCCACACTTCCATCCGATTGACCTCCTGAAACGCTTGTTCAAGCACTTCCAACGGAATTTCCACCCCGCCCAAACGGTAGGGATGAGCCCTTCGGATCAGGGAAACAGGCAAGCCGTTGAAGACCACCCGCCAGGGGCCAAAGCCAAAGCGATCGATGTGGTAGCTCACCTCGATCTCTCGTCCAACGAGCGCTAGTTTAGCTGTTATTCCATCGAGCGCTTTAGGCATCACCGGATCAAGTAAAAGGCGCGACTTGGTCACTTGCCAGCCAAATAAGCCTGACAGGATTAAGCGCACAAATACCCCAGGCCCGCTTGAATAGACCCGCCACCCCCCCGCCAGTGGAATCTCGCCTTTTAAGAGCCGCTCGTACTCAGCTTGGGCTTGATAGCGATCGGCAAAGGCAGCATCGGAACTGGTGTAGTAACAATTGGCTTGACGCCGGGTAGCCGCTGGCACGCGTTGGGTCAAGCCGATGGGGTTGACCTGCATCAAAGCGTGGAAAAACGCTTCAGCCTCTCCCAAAAGCGCCAAGGCTTCGGCATAGCGCAAGTGGGCATGGGTATACATCAGGCCGATTTCGCGGCCAAAGAACGAGCTGGTCTCGGCCCGCTGAAACAGGTGCACCTCGCCGCCGCGATACACCAGCGGGCGATCCGCCAGGCGCGCCCCGTCCGGTCCTAACAGCTGCTGGCGCACCAGCGCCAGATGGGCGCGCGCCTGCTCGGGAGGCAGCAAGCCAGCCAAGATGGCTTGCACGACCGCGACCAGCCGTAACCGGACGCCGGTGACTGCATCGCGCGGATGCATCAGGCATTCTTTCCTCTGGCCGCGCCACCGAACTAGGCCAGCCAAGACCCCATCGGCGAGGAGATAGCGCTGAAACTCCCCTGCTACCTGGGCTGCAAGCGCTTCCAGATAGGCAGCGCGGGTAGTTTGTCCTAGGCGGCGTAAGCTTTGCGCTAGCAGGTTTAGGCTCTGATAGTGCAAGGCGACCGTGAAGCTGCTGACCAACTCATCCCCCAGCTCGGAAGTTGCCGGCTCCAGCGAATCATCCCAATCGCCAAGCCCGTATCGGACCAGATGGGTCCCTTCGATCCTCTGCCCGTCTATCCACTGCAAAGCCCGCTCGACGTGCTGCCATAAACTTGCCTGCTCCGCCTGAGCCTCGCCTCTAGGGTGGAAGAACGGCATCGGTTGCTCGAGCAATGAGGTATCCTCGGCCGCAGCGAGGTAACGAGCCAACGCAAGCAGCGGCCAAAACACGATGTCGCCGTGGGCATCCTGGGCTCGCAAGTGACGTTCCCGCTCGAAAAACGTAAACCACTGCGGCCAGCTTCCATCTGGATTTTGGTTCTTGAATACGCAGATCAAGATCTCCTTCACCGGCTGGCCACTGCCCAGAGCAAGCAGCATCTCTACCGGCCCTTGGGTCACATCGCGGGTACCCCAACCACCACCGGTGTACTGTTCCAGACCCCGGGGACTTAAGTAATGGATCCAGGCGTTGTGGACAAACCAAGGCAGAATCTCCTCAATCTCCGCCACCTCATCGCAGAAACGCGCATCTTTTGGCCGGCCGACTATCGCCGGTAAAGACAGGCGCGGTAGCACTTCATTTTTCTGGCTTGCCACCGCCGGCACCAATTGACCCACGATCCAAAACCCCACTTCCGAAGTCGGCGCAGTCAGCAGGCACAGAAACGGTTGTCGGCGCGATACGCCGTCACTAAATAGAAGCTCATCTCCACCTATTTGCTCTAGGATCGTCCCAGGCAAAAGACCCAAGCGGAAACTGCCTTGTGGAAAGCGCTGGCCGAGTTCAGAGGCAGGCGCAGGCCGCACCAAAATCCCCTCACCGTCTCGTTCATAGTACACCGGCACGGCATCGGCGCCATCGTCGCCGTTGAGCGCCACATGCTGGACGATCAACCACCTCGTCGGCGGCCCAGCCAGCACGCGTATGGTGAAGCCAAGCTCGTGCCGATCGGCGCCAGCGCTGCTTTGGACTTCGACCAGTCCGCCTGCGTGCTTGTAGATCCAACGACAGCCGCTTGGGTTCATGCCGAAGGCAGAAGGCACATCCAACAAATGCCACCGGCTTTCCCATTCCATAAACACCCTAAGCCCATAGGACCGAAACAATCCCAGGTAACTGCGGGTAGTAGACAAGAAGCGGTTGATCGCCACGTGTCCTTGGGTCACCATGGAATGGAACACCCCCGCCATCCAGACGGTAGAAGTCAGGCTGGCTTCGTCTGGAACCCGCTGGCTGCCGGTGCGCAGTATCTGGCCATGAGGCCGCAGTACCGCAAGCTCTTTGGCTTTGAGCACAACGTGCTGGCACGCCCCGGTAAACAAGGACCATAGACGGTCAGCCTCATCGCGCTCGACCTGGCGCCACGGCGAACCGAACTGCGCTGCAACTTCCGCGTCGATCAACTCTAGAGCATCCAGAAGCGGGGCAGTGATAAACAAGCTCGGGCTGGATCGAATCCCCTCTGCCTGCTTTGCGCGCCCTGCAGGAAAGCAAGCTTCCGGCAGGCTCTGGGCGGCTTCTACGAAGCGCAAATCAGCCTCTGAAGTCGCCTGCGGGTGATCTGCTTCTAGCCAGCCGAAGAATCCACGGATAGCGCTGGTGCCAGGCGGCAACTGAAACTGCCTGCTTTGAATTGCCGCCAAACCGTGCTCGTGCTGCAGGCGCACACCTGGCAGACCTTGGACGACGCCAACTGGCGGCTTGCCAGCCCGGTTCTCCAGCCCATAGAATTGCAGCGCGTCGCTGGCAAAGCTTACGCCTTGATCTAAGGCGCCGATCATGCACCACGGATGCCGGCCAGCGACGGCTAAATTCTGGCGCGTTGCTAAGACCACCCCAAGCTTTCGGTGAACCAGCGGGGTATGATCCAAATACTGGCTGACGAAGTACTCGTTCGAGCGCACCAAGCTGGCCTCGGCCAGACCTAAGTCTTGGACATAAATCAAATCGAGCGTCTCAAGGCGCTTGCCGGTATTCTTCAACGCCACATGCCAGAACCAGGCAGGAGTCGATTCTGCCAGCATAAGGGCCACGGTGTAACGGATCCCCAAGCACTCGCCGTCTAGCCAGAGCTCCGACGCGCGCGGGCCCAGCCTGACCGAGGAGGGGCTACGCGGCCCAAGCAGCGGGATCCACGTCAAAGGTTTGCCGTGGAGGCGCAGATACAGATTGGTCACCCCGCCTTCCATCTCGTTGCCGAAGAACAAATTGATCAAAATCCCGCTTAAATCCATGCGCCGGATGGAACCGTTCGCATTGACTTGCGCTTTAAGACCAGAAGGACTTTCAAGTTGGATTGCAACCCCCTGATCTCTCATTGAGTCACCCCAAGCCGAATGTCTGCAGGTATCTCCCGGATCACGACCTGGTCTGGACCAAATTCAGCGACCTTTGCGGTATCCCCTTTCACTTGGACGATAGGACCGGCAAGCGGCGGCCTGACTACAATCCCGCCCGACGGCACGCGCAGGCTGCCGTCGATTGCTAAGTGTAAGGTGCAAGGCGCCTCCAGACAGAGGGAATAGCTCAGCGTTCCGTACCAGGTCGGCAGATCCCGGACACACACGGTAAATCCCTCCTCAAGCCAAATATCTGCGATGCCAGCTGCGATGACCAGCGCTTTTTCGGCCTCGCTCTCGTAAGCGAACAGGCTGCGGACTGCCAAGAGATATTCCGCGCTGATCCAGGTATGCGGAAGATCGCCGAGAAAGTTGGGCGCTAAGGGATCGCGCCAGGAGATTTCCGGCCATTGATTCCAGGGTCGGATGCGCCGGTCGGCCAATAGATATTCAAGCAGCTCCAAGGCATCGAGTCTGCGGCCAAGACGTACCAGCGCAGAAGCGATGCGGACTTCGTAAGCGCTATAGCAAGTCCACGGGACCCGATCCTGGACCCGACTTTTAAGGTCTTCTAAGTATTTGGTAAAGGTTCGATCGATCGCAGGCTTAGGCAAGCAGTCAGCGACATCGAGCGCAACTGCAACCGAAGTTGCCGTCGGATCGAAATCGCCGAGCTCTACCGAAGCTGGCAGATAATCGATACCGCGCGCGGCCATGACTTCTTTGAGCGAGGCGTAGACGTTCTGACAAAACTCGGCGTACAAGGCATTTAGGCGCTCTGCCTCGAGCCGATCGCCTAAGACCTGCGCGCAAGCTTGCGCATCTTTGACGCCGCGCAGGGCCCAGAAATCGTCCCAATAGGCGTGCACTGGCTGAGCCATATAGCCCTCGTGGCTCATGGACTCAGGCAAAAGACCAAAATAAGCGCGCTGTTTTGGCTGCCGATACTGGGGCGTTAGCCTTTGGGCGCGCAACGCCTCAAGGTAAGCTAGGTTTTTTTTAACCTTGGGCTGCATTTCCCGTACAAATTCAATATCGCCGGTGAAGCGAAAGTATTCCATGATGCCGTATAGGAACTGGCCGTAGGCGTCGAATTCCGGCAGCCACTCCGGACCTTCTCGATCGACGCAGTCCGGAAGACGACCGTCCTCGGCCTGGAAGCCGGCATACCAGCGGATAAAGTCGCGCAGGGGTTCAACGATCCCGACCCGCAACAAGGCTACTCCCATCACCACTCCATCGCGGATCCAAGCCCGGTCATACCGACGCGGGCCAGGATGCAAAGCAGGACCGACGCGGTGGATGAGGATGTGGGCAGCGGCGGTCTTGAACGTATTGACGAGGTCTTGAGCCTTAGGAGGCAGGCAAATCTCTACTTTGCCCAAGGCAGCTTGCCAAGTTTGGACGGCGCGCGCCAAGTTCAGGCTGAAAGGCAGATCTTTCTCCGCCGCAGGATAGACCGCCAGCCAGATCTCTTCGGCGCCACCGGGCGCAAGGTTCAGATCAAAACGCAACGCGCCTGAGGCATAGCCGAACTCATCGCTGATCTCAAGTTGAGGCGGCAGGGTCCCTTCGCTTAGATATTCTGGAATCGCGCCCTGGGTAAACGCCGCTGCGCCAAATCCCGCAACAGGCGCAAGCGGACGCACTCGCAGGCGGCCATTGACCGTCACTTCACCGCCCGCCAAGCTCAGCGTTCGAATCTCGACGGCTCCTCCGAATTCTCGCCAATGCTGCCAAATCGGGGTGACCTGAAACGGTCGAATAGCGGCAAACAGCCAGGTCGATTGATACTTTTGCAAACCATTCTCAACCCGATAGCAAAGCCACAGGGTATTTTTTTCCGCCAACGCGATGACCTTGAGAGTCAATCCCCCCATTTGGCATGCTACCCATGGAATCGGCAGATACCCTTGTTCTAAGCCCTGGG
The DNA here is from genome assembly GCA_964546735.1 of uncultured Methylococcales bacterium. GTDB lineage: Bacteria > Pseudomonadota > Gammaproteobacteria > Methylococcales > Methylothermaceae > Methylohalobius. The sequence goes on from CAZJKH010000008.1 coordinate 46,211, forward strand.
TAAACGTTCCCTCTGCCCAAGTAAGCAAACGCCCGTCTAAATACAGGAACGGCTCGATGGAAAACGCACCCTTGCCCACCTCGGCCATGCCTTCCTCGTTGATCAAAGCCTGCACTTCCCCTCGGTCGGTACCGACAACGGTCCAGTAGCTCTGGCGGTCAAGCAGATACTTAGGATACCAGCCTGCCGGCCACTCCTTGGCGATGCTTGCAAAAAAAGCATTGAGCGTACGGGAGAATGCTAAGGGTTTGACCTCAACGAAACGGATGCCGAACCCCTGTCCCAAGCTGCGGTGCAAATTCAGTCTAAGATAGCGCGAGGAGGCCCAAGGAAGATATACATAACTGCGTTGTGCCCCTCCTTGGCGGGTGGCATAAGCGGTCTGCCAAAGCTTGCCGTCGGCAGAGAGCTGGACCTCAAAAACAAGCGCCTGAAAACCTTGCACCCAATGGATCGCCAATCCCCCAAACTCGCGCACCTGCCCAAAATCGAGCAGCAACCACTGTGGCTCTGACGGCAGGCTGCGCCACGCTGAAGTGGCCGCAGGATCGATGGCATTGGCAGGAGGGTGTCCCGGCAGCGCGCTGGAAGCCTGGACCACCGGTACCCCGCGGTAGGTTTCATCCCAAAGCCGCAATGCCGCAATTTCCACTGTCCCCCGGCTAACAGGCCCGGCGATCAGAGCGATTTCGAGCGCAGTCACAGATTGCGGTGAGCCTGAACTGCGCGGCCCCCAAGCAAACTCAATCTGGCTGCTTGGGATGCGCAGGAGCTGGAAATCCTCTGGCAAAGCAAAACCGTCTGCCTGCCAGCGCCAGACACCTTGGTCAGAGTCTATCAGCTTGAATTCCAAGCGCGCAATCTGCCCCGATCCGCGGATGAGGAAGGTAAAGGCGTAGCTTGGCGGAAGTTGCAGCGGCAACTCCTTGCGCGCTACCACAAACCCCCCGCCCTGGAAATCGAAATCCATGCGCAGGGCCTGACCTACTGGGGTTGCTACCGAAGAGAGGATAAGCTTCGCCTTCCCTGAGGTGATCGCCCGCCACTCGGAAAGATCCTTGAAATCATCCAAGATTTCTTCCGTGCTCAAGCGCCTAACTCGCTTTTTGCCAACGCCATAGCATCTTGCAAGCGCCACTTCCCACCGGCCTCAAGCTCGAGCACTACATCGTAGCGCGCCAAATCCGCTGGGGTCTCTTCGAAAGTCACATAAGAAATCGAAAGTTGGTTGAAGAGGTCGAGGACGTACTCCGTTTGTTTGAGATTAAGGGCGCTGCTTGGGCGATCTAGGAAAGAGAACCGAGGCTCGATCAACAATACTCGAGCGACGGCCAAAAGCTGCTGCTCGCTCAAGCCGAGCAAGCTGTTCCAATCTTGCTCGGTGTCGAGGCCAAAGCGCACCGCGAGGGTTTCGATCTTCAACTGCTTAAGCAGAGCTAGGATCTCTTCGTCGGCAACCCTTCTTCGCGGACAACCGCACAGCAAAGCTTCGCGCAGCGTCCCCGGCGGTAGATAAGGTCGCTCCGGAAGAAACTCTATCCGTTCTAGGGCAGGTCTAATGATCCGCCCCTCGCCTGCTTCCCAAATCCCTGCGGTTGCCAAGAAAAGCGCTGCCCGTGCGCTCGGGTCTGGCCCGACGACGAGCACTCTTTGACCATGTGGAATCGCGAGCGTCAATGCTTCTACCAGCGGGCGTCCAGTCCGCGGCGAGCGGAGCGTCAAGCGCTCGTAAGCCACTTGGGTGTCGTCTTCGACGATTCGGATAAGGGGTGCCATGGCGCGCTCTTCCGCTGCCACCAAAGCTTCTGCTAGATCGTCGAGCCGGGCGATGACGGCAGCAAACGAAGAGATCGACTGGAACTGGGTAACGATCAACGAGAAGGCGCCCATCAGGGTCATGAACGCCATCGCCGCCTGGGTGACCACGCCGAATTCGACCTCTCCCCTGAAGTAAAGAGGCGCTACGATGAGAATCGGGATGATCTGGATCAACCAGTTGTAGCCATTCGTAAAAAAACCCAGCCTGAAGTTGACCTGGATAATTCTGCGGAAGTTTGCGGTAAACTCGCCAAGCTGATGGAGTAACTTCGCCTTCAGCGGGCACTCCTGACCAAGCAAGGCGATCGAGTCAGCATTTTCCCGCAGATGGATGAGCAAGGAACGAAAATTGGCTTCTTTGTCTAATTGATCGTAGTTCAACCGGATGAGAGGGCGCCCCAGGCGGATCGTTAAGTAAGACCCCGCGATGGCATAGAGCCCAGCCACACCAAACAGCAAGGGGCTGATGTCCAGCAGTACCCCAGCAAAGGCAATGACGGTAAAACCGCTGTTTAGCAGGATGAGCGCGAAAGATAACGTAGTGGTGGTAAAAGCCTTGATATCGTCAGCGATCCGCTGGTCGGGATTTGGAACCTCCCCCGTCAGGCTGAGGCGGTAATAATTGCGGTATCTAAGATAACGGTCTAAACTCAGCCGAGTCAGCCACTCCCGCCATAACAGCCCTAAGCTCTCCTCAAGATAACGCGCGACCGTCGAAACCACGGTGAGCACGGCAAACACCAACAGATACAATCCCGCCTGTAGCCATAAGCGGTTGAGATCGCGTTCAGCCACTGCGGTCATGAAATCACGCCCGACATAGCTGCCGACCACATTCATGCCGTTGAAACTCAAAATCAAAACCACAAGCGCTACAAACCGCCAAATCGCCGTCCGCCCAACGGCTTGATCCCCAGTAAACAGGGTCACAATGCGCACGAAGCGGTCGAAAACCTGCCGATTGAAAGCAATCCGTTCTGGCTCTGCGTTCATTACCGCGCTCCAAAAGAAATCAAACATTTATTATATCGCTACCGTTTGGCTGTTCTCGTCTGCGCTATCTTGTAAAAATCGGTTAAGCTAATTCTAAAGCATAGCTCTTTTCTAAAATGAGCTCTCTCGAACGCACTTATCAGCTTCTGATCGATCTTGCTGCGCCGCAGCGACTGCAAATTGGAAAGCTAGGGGAATTCAATTTCCCCGCCGGGCGCTACGTCTACACCGGAAGCGCGCGGCATCACCTCCAAGCGCGCATCGCTCGCCATCTTTCGGCCTCAAAGACGCTACGCTGGCATATCGATTTCCTGCTTGCGGCCCAAACTGCTCAGGTCTTTAAGATCCTTAGGTTCAAAGAGGCAGAATGCGAAGTCAACCGGCGTACGCTTGGCCAGCTCTTGATCCCAAGCTTTGGCGCCAGCGACTGCCGCGCTGGCTGCATCAGCCATCTTAAATACTTAGGCAAGGGCGAACTGGAGGCGATCCGCTTGACTCCTGCCCGCCCTGAAGAGGCCCAGGCAATTGCCGCGATGGGATGGGATATTTGGCAGCGTTGCTATTTTCCGGCAGTACTCACTCAGGACGCCATCGCCTACCTTTGGCAGCGAAATTTAAGCCCGGCCACTATCTGCAAGGAAATCGCTCAAGGCGTGGTCTACGAATGGATTGAAGCCAACACGCGGGTGGGGTTTTTAGCCTGGCATCACTTGCCAGAGGCAAAGCGGCTGCGGCTTAATAAGCTGTATCTTCTGCCTGAGTACCACCGACGCGGTATCGGCACGCTAGCCTTGAGTCACGTCAAACAACTGGCTGTCCAGCTTGGGGTAAAAGAAATCTATCTCTACGTCTTCAAGAAGAATCAAACCGCCATCCGCGCTTATCTAAAAGCCGGCTTTGTCATCACCGCCGAGGAAGTCACCGATGCTGGCAGCGGATACTGCTACGACGATTACGTCATGACCTGTGATCTTAGCCTTTAAGATCGCCACGTGACTGGACTAAATAACACCAATGCCGCGAGAATCTCTACTCGACCTAGCCACATATCTAGTCCCAGCACCCATTGCAGCAAGCCGGGCAGCTCAGCACGAGTCACGCCTGCTGATAACCCTACCGTCCCAAGGGCTGAGATTACCTCAAACAACGAATAAAGCGGATCATATCCCAAGGCAAGAAACGGCAGCCAAGAAAAAAATGCAGTCAAAAGATACAAACACAGCACTAACTGGGCTCGGCAGGCCAGAGCGTCATCGAGAGGGAGTTTTCCTAAATACCACGCCACCCAAGCGTGGGGCGGCAAAACCTGGCGGTAAAGCTGCTGCCTTAAAGTGGCAAATAGGACCAATAGCCGCCAGATTTTAACCCCGCCAGCGGTAGATCCTAGCCCCCCACCGCTTAGCATGAGCGCGAGCAACAATCCGATCGCCACCGGCGGCAAAGTAGCCACCTCAAGGGTAGAGAAACCAGCCGTGGTTTGGGCAGAAAAAGCAGTCAAAAGACCATGGAACAGCGCTTGGTCCCAGCGGTATCCCTGCTGCCAAACCAAAGCAGCACTGATCATGAGCCCTGCTACTAAGCTGCTTTTGAGCATCGCCTGCCCCTGAAGATCCTGGAATGTAGCTTGAAGATAGACCGCAAACGGCAATGCCCCCAGCACGCTGACTCCAATCACACCGACGGCAAAAGGCCAGCCCAGTTCGGCAAGTCCCCCGTCTAAAGAAGAAAAACCGCCGGTAGAGATCGCTGCCAGCGCATGGACTAGGGCCGCAAAGGGATCGCCACTGAGAAACCATAGCAAAAGGAATCCGAACACTGTCAAGATCAGATAGACAACAGCAATCCTACGGGTATAAATCCAGGTCGAGGTAAGCGGCTCGAATTCACTGTTTAACCCCAGAAGATGCCTAGGCAAGGGGCCAGGTTCCAGCCACAACGGCAATAGCGCAACGATCCCAAGTCCTCCGTACCACTGCATCCAAGCGCGGGCGAACAAAAAATCAGCAGGCTTGTCCTTAAGCGTAGGAACAATAGAAAGCCCGGTGGTGGTAACCGCTGAGACTGCCTCAAACAAGGCCATGGGATAATCTATCCCAGCACCGCTCAAGGGATAGGCCATGACCAAGGGAGACAGGAGAAACGCCAAGGCAGTGATAATCAATCCTTCGCTGCTTCTTAAGCTTGGAGATGGAGTAAATCTGGTCAGCGGCCACCCTACCAATCCAAGCCCTACGATGACCGCAAGATACCTAAAACCGGCAGACCAAGACCCGCTTGCCCAAGCGACGAGCATCGGCACCAAGGTCAATGCAGCAAGCACCAATCCTACCCAGCCGAGAAGATACGCCAATACTTTAAGGCGAACAGGTTGGGATAAAATGTTCACCGAAGGCTCAGTCATCGATTAGCTCCAAAAAGCACTGACTGAACATGGCAGCGATCGATTGAGCCGGATTGCCCAATCGGGTATCTTTGCAAACCATCTGCTTTTAAAATCCAACCGAGGTCTCCATGCAAGCTGCTATTATAAGCTTGGCTATTTTCCTGCTAGGAGGCTGCGCGCCTGCGCCCAAAGGTCCTCCCACCTTTGCTGAACAGCTTGAGCGCGAGCGGAAGGCGCTGGCCGCTATCAGCGCAAAGTGGGCGCAAGGGCAAAAGCTAGTCGAGCAAGGTGAAGCCACAGTCAAGGCTGGCGAACAACTGATTGCTCAAGGTCAGCAAAAGCGCGCACAGGGAAAAGAGATAATCGAGCGCGGCAAAAGAATGATGGAAGAGGCCGAGCAAGAATACCAGATGCGTACCGGCGCGACCACTTTCCCGCTAGAGGAGATAGAGAAATAACCCTTCCCATGACAACGACCTCCGCGCTTCAGCTCCCCTCGCCAAGTCAAGCGATCACTATCCGGCCTGCCCGACTGGAGGACCTGGACCGGCTGGTGCAAGTCGAACACCGATCGTTCACCACCGACCGCTTCTCCCGCCGCACTTTCCGCTACCTCCTTACCCGGGCTAATGCCGTCACTCTGGTCGCCGAGCTCGATGCCAAGATCATAGGCTACGTTACGGTTCTGTTCCACCAAAATACCTTTCTAGCGCGCCTGTATTCGATCGCGGTTGATCCCGCCTTTCGCGGCCTAGGAGTAGGTTCCAAGCTCATCGAGGCGGCCGAGCAGCTTGCTTTGGCTCACGATTGTGTCACCCTGCGCCTGGAGGTGCGTCAAGACAACGCAAGCGCTATCTGCCTCTACCAGGCGCATGGCTACAAACCGCTAGGCACCGTCCCGGACTATTACGAGGACCACATGGATGCCCTACGGATGGAGAAATTCCTCGCCCCGCACCTTAAACCCTCGCTCGTGCGCGTGCCCTACTACCGGCAAACGCTGGATTTCACTTGTGGGCCAGCTTCTCTGATGATGGCCATGAAGACCTTAGATCCCTCCCTTCCCCTAGACCGCAAACTAGAGCTTAGAATCTGGCGCGAGTCGACCACCGTGTTCATGACTTCCGGACACGGCGGCTGTGGCCCCTACGGCCTAGCCCTGTCGGCCTGGCGGCGAGGGTTCAAGGTGGAAGTATTTGTCAATGATCCGGGCGCCTTGTTCATCACCTCGGTGCGCGACCCAGAAAAACGCGAGGTCATGCGTCTGGTGCAAGAAGATCTGTTAGAGGAACTTCAAACCTTACCGATCCATCTAGAATACCGCGCTTTAGGGGTCAAAGAACTTACGGAAAAATTCGACTGCGGCGGTATCCCGGTGGTCCTGATCAGCTCCTATCGGATCTACGGGGAAAAATTCCCGCACTGGGTGGTGGTGACCGGGCATGACGAATCTTTTATCTACTTGCACGATCCTTACGTAGACGAAGAGGCTGGTAAAAGCGTCACCGATGTCGTCAATCTGCCAATCCTAAAGCGCGACTTTGAGCGCATGGCGCGTTACGGCAAGACTGGCCAAAAAGCGGTCCTGATCTTATTTAATCTCTGCGGCACCATCACGCCTTTCGCTTATACCTGAGCCTGCATGTCTTCCCATATTGTCCTAATCGAAAAAAAAGAAGACTGGCTGCCTATTTTCCCCAAAGTGCAAACCCTCACTGCGCGGGAATATCTAGGCCAACCGGATCTGTTAGAACACCGCGGTACCCACTTGATCAACCTGTGCCGCAGCTACCGCTATCTGAGCACTGGCTACTACTGCTCCCTCCTGGCTGGCGCCCGCCATCATAAGGCGCTGCCTTCGGTCAATACCCTCACTGCGTTGAGCCGCAAATCCCTCTACAACCTAGACGTGGAGGATCTGGACCAGATCATCCAGAAAACCTTGAACAGACGCCAACCGTCCGACTCCTGTATAGAGCTAGAATTGGCGATCTATTTTGGCCAGGCAAGCGATTCAAGCCTACAAGGTCTGGCGCGGCAGATTTTTGATCTGTTTCCTTGTCCGATCCTGAAGGTGACGTTCCGGCGTCAGAACCGCTGGGGAATTTCTGCTATCCAGCCGCTACCTCTGAATCAATTGACCCCCACCCAACAACAAGACTTCGCTGCCGCACTGACATCCTACCTGAGCAAGCCGTGGCGGCTACCAAAGCCCAAACGGGCAGCACGCTACGACCTGGCCATCTTGCACGAGCCAGGCGAGCGAAAAGCACCTTCTAACCCTGCAGCGCTACGCAAATTCATTCAGACCGGCAGAAAATTAGGGGTCGAAGTGGAATTGATCGAGAAAAAAGATTACGGCCGGCTGTCAGAATTCGATGCCATGTTCATCCGGGTAACCACCGCGATCGACCATTATACTTACCGCTTTGCTAGGAAAGCCTACCTGGAAGGTATGGCGGTGATCGATGATCCCACCTCCATCATCCGTTGCACCAACAAGGTCTTCTTAGCCGAACTCCTGGCCGCCCAAAACCTCCCCCACCCGCGTACCTTAATCCTCCAGAAAGGGGAAAGAACTCTGCATAATCCGCTAGGATTCCCGGTCGTCCTCAAGATTCCGGACGGCTCGTTCTCGCGCGGCGTGCTTAAAGCCAACAACGCGATCGAATTCAGCCGCATCTGTGCCGAGCTGTTTAAGGAATCCGACCTGATCCTGGCGCAGGAATTCGTCTACACGCCATTCGATTGGCGGATCGGCATCCTCAATCACCAACCGTTGTACGCCTGCCGCTACTTCATGTCGCGCCAGCATTGGCAGATCGTCAAATACGAACGCTCCGGCCGGATCATAGAAGGGGGATTTGAGACCCTGCCGGTAGAACAAGCACCCAAGGAAGTGGTAGACACTGCGCTCAAGCTCGCCGACAAGATCGGCGACGGGCTCTACGGGGTAGATCTCAAGCAGACCGAAAACGGCCATCTTTATGTCATCGAGATCAACGACAACCCTAACATCGATTCCGGCATCGAAGACAAAGTCTTAGGCGAGGAACTTTACCGGCGGATCATCGTCGACTTCATCCGCCGAATCGAAGAGCGCCATGAGGGGAGCCTAAGAGCTTAACCCCTCTTCCTCTACTGAATGCTGCCAACGAGTCAGACCACGCTCTCCTTAAGCCAAGCTAGGTGTGCTTCCTGATAGCCGAGTAAGCTCTTTTTCTACCTGATACTTAGCCAACAGGGCTTTGACTTCGTCTCCACTTAGGACCTCTTTCTCTTTAAGCGCTTGCGCAAGCGCTTCCAGCGCCTGGCCATGCGTATTTAGAATCTGTCCTGCGCGCTCGTGCGCCTCTTGGAGTAAGCGTTTGATTTCTTCGTCGATAGCGCGCGCTGTCTCTTCGCTGAAGTTGCGGATCTCCTGCATGCTGCCTTCTAAATAGGCTAATTGCTGGCGCTGTCCCCAGGTGGCCGGTCCCAGCTGGCGACTCATCCCCAAATAGCAGACCATACTGCGCGCGATCTCGCTGGCGCGTTCGAGATCGTTTTGGGCTCCGGTGGAAACGTCGCCGAAGGCGATTTCTTCGGCTACCCGCCCGCCCATTAAAATCGCTAACTGATCGCGCAATTCCTGCTCAGTGGCCAAGAGTTTCTCCTCCACCGGCAGCTGCAAGGTATACCCCAACGCCCCGATACCGCGGGGAATGATCGAAACCTTATGTACCGGCTCGCCCGTAGGTACGACCACCGCCACTAGGGCGTGACCGGCTTCGTGATAGGCTACCCGCTCTTTCTCTTTGGGGCTTAAGGCTCGGGTCTTACGCTCAAGTCCTGCGATTACCCGATCGATAGCAGCCTCAAAGTCCTCCATCGAAATACAGGCGTGGTTACTACGCACCGCGATGATCGCTGCCTCGTTGCAGACGTTTTCTAATTCTGCCCCGACGAATCCAGGCGTACGCAGAGCGACTACGTGTAGGTCTACATCGCTACAAAGCTTCTTAGATTTAGTGTGGATCTTGAGGATCGCCTCGCGCCCTTCGACATCCGGTTTATCGATGACAATCTGGCGATCAAAGCGCCCAGGGCGCAGCAAGGCTTTATCGAGGATCTCAGGCCGATTGGTGGCTGCCATCACCACCACGCCCGAAGAGGGGTCGAACCCATCCATCTCGGCCAGCAGTTGGTTTAGAGTCTGCTCGCGTTCCTCATGGCTGATCGGTGAAACCCCGCGCGCTCGACCAATGGCGTCGATCTCATCGATAAAAATAATACAAGGCGCCTTCTTCCTAGCTTGCTCGAACAGATCGCGCACTCGTGCCGCCCCGACCCCGACAAACATTTCTACGAACTCCGAGCCGGTGATGCTAAAGAACGGCACCCCAGCCTCCCCCGCCACAGCGCGCGCTAACAGGGTCTTACCAGTCCCAGGGGGACCCACCAGCAGCACCCCTTTCGGCGGCCGTCCGCCGAGCTTTTGAATCCGCTTAGGATCTTTGAGAAATTCGACGACTTCGATAAGTTCCTGCTTGGCCTCTTCGCATCCGGCCACATCCTCAAATCGGACCTTGACGTCGGATTCAGCGTAAATCCGTGCCCGTTTTCCCAAGCTCAGGAAACTTCGCCCCCCTGCCATACGCTGGGCCATAAAATTCCACAGCCAAAACAGCAGCACTAAGGGCAAAACCCAAGAGAAAAAGAAATAGGCAATCCAATTGGTTGTCTCCGGCCGAACCAAAAACTCAACTCCGTGGGCCTTGAGTTTTTCCGCCAACTGTTCATCCCACAACGGGACAGTGACGAACGGCTGTGGCTTTTCTATAGGGGATTCGGGTTTGAGTGTTCCGGTGATCTTCTTGTCGCTGACGACCACTTTCTCGACTCGGCCCTGCTCGACGTACTCAAGAAACCGGTTATAGGGCAATTCCAACTGCTGGGCTGTTTCTAAGTAATCTTGCCATAGCGCCAAGAGCAAGAAAGCTAACACCAGATAAGCGATCCAGTTAAATTTTGGATCGTGCCAGATAGGCTGTTTGCTTGGCTTATTGATCTCGATATCCGGTTTTTTACGCATCACCGCCCGCCACAGTTGGTTAAGAAAGTCCAGTAGATTATTTACGAACTTGGATTTTTTCGGTAGCTGTACCATACCAAATCCTCCTGAGTTTTCCTACTTACTTATGCGGGCTAGCTTTGGGAATTCAAGCTGCAATCTCAGCCAGCAAGTCTTGTTCGACAAGACAAGACCCACAAACAAGCGGTAAAATTCCTCTACTTTTTTTAATGGCAACAGGAGGGAATATGTTTTTGAAGCTAAAACAAAACGGGCATCTGGTCGAAGTGCTTACCGTCAACGACCTGATCAATCCTCTGCACCGAGAAATCATCGGCCGTTTGCATTACGGCGAAGAACCAGGTGATCCGGAAAAATTCACCAAAGATAGCTTGATTTTCCCCTCTGGCGAGCCCTTGCCGCGGTGCTGGACCGATATTCACTATCGCGACGAGGAATTATTCAAGCGGCTAAAGATTCACCTTTGACCGCGCTTTCAGGTGGCAAAGCGCAAGCCTTGCCACCTCAACGCCTCTGGACTGCATGAAGATGGTTCGCTCGCTGCCGCTGCTGATCGTGTTATGGCTAATCTACAATGGGCTGATGTTGGCCGGGGAAGCTCCTACAGCCTTAAGCAGCGTGCTATTGCGCATCACACTGCCATCTAACGCTGCCTGGTCCATCACGCTAGGCGATCTGCTTGTTTTTACCGGCGTGTTGTTGCTGTATGTGGAAATCTTCAAAGCCACCTCTTCTGGAACAGCTTCGATTATCGACCACTCCCTATCTATGCTGGTGTTTTTGCTGTTCCTAGTGGAGTTTTTGATTGCCCCCCAAGCGGGCAATTCGGTCTTCTTCATCCTCACGCTGATGGCTTTGATCGATGTAATCGCCGGATTTTCGGTTACCATCGTCGCAGCCCGCCGCGATGTCGATCTAGACCGTTCATAGCCTTAATACTCGACGTTTTTGTCGGATTCGGCCAAAGCCTGAATAAAATCTGCTATCTCCTTGATGACCGCATTGGGGATCAGGTGATCCGGATCGACGCCCAGCGCGAGCGCGCAGCCTTTACAGACCCAGATCGGGACTCCCAGCGCGAGGACTTCCGCCAGCACCTCGCGCAAGGGTTTGACGTTTACACCCACGATGTGCTCCGCCGCTCCAGGACGCGCCAAAGCGGTCGCCTCGTCCCAAAGAAACAGCGTGACCTCATGCTCCTGAGTCTTGGCCGTCTTAGCAGCGATGTAAGGCAGTGTCGCTAACGTCGGATTATTGGTGCCGTATTTGGCCGAAATCAGAATCTTAGCCATGGTCACCTCCTAAAAATCCAACGCTAAGTTATTTCCCCCTAGCACATTCAACGGGATCTTAAGATAACGTCGACCATTGGCCTCAGGGGGAGGCATATGGCCAGCGCGGATATTAATCTGAAGCGAGGGCAAGATGTACTGAGGGGCAGGTAAAACCGAGTCGATGCCATCGCGGATTCGGACAAACTGCTCCTCGCTTGTGCCATCGTGGACTAAAGGATTGCGCTCGCGCTCTTCCTTGACGGTGGCGACGTAGCGCGGCCCAGGCGCGTCGGGGCGATAGTCGTGGCACATGTAGAGCTTAGTCTCCAGCGGAAGGGCAAGGATTTTGTCGCGGATCGAACGGTACAGCTGGCGCGAACTACCATTGGGAAAATCGCAGCGGGCGGTACCATAGTCGGGCATGAAAATCGTGTCGCCCACAAACGCAGCCTCCTCATTCACCACATAAGTCACGCAGGCCGGGGTATGCCCAGGAGTATGCAGGACGCGCACCGGCACCTTACCGATAGTAAACCGCTCGCCGTCAGCAAATAGGTGATCGAACTCTGAGCCATCGCAAGAGATGTCTGCAAGCTTGTAAAACTCCTTGAAATATTGCTGAACCTCTCGGATGTGCTCACCGATGCCGATCTTGCCGCCTAGTTTCGCTTGAAGATAAGCTGCCGCGCTCAAGTGATCGGCATGGGCATGGGTCTCGAGCAGCCATTCTACCGTCAATCCCTCCCGGCGGATGTAGTCGATGACTGTGTCAGCAAAGCCAGCGCTGATCCTTCCTGCGTTGTAGGCAAAATCTAGCACCGAGTCGATCACAGCGCAAGATCTAGTCTCTGGACACGCGACAACATAAGTAAAGGTATTAGTCGGTGCGTGATAAAAGTGACGAATGATCGGGGATGTCATCATACTCTCCTTATTAAATTAAAAACTTGACTGTTTAAACCGGCCCATGGCCACTGCCAAAATCGCGCGGTATCGGCTTTGGCCATTGCCTGCCTTTGACCAGTCCCTGCCAATAGACTACTGGCAGAACATAACGCTTTAACCAATACATACTCTGCCGCTCCTTGCCTTGATCGAAAAGAAAAGTCTCACGCACTTTCCCCCTATACAGGAATTCAGCCAAAATCACACGGCCATAACGGGTTACCAAAGGACACGAACCATAGCCGTCGTATACGCACGGTAAAGTCTTCCCTTGCATGGCTGCGGCCAAGTTGCGAATCACAACTGGCGCTTGGGCTCGAACTGCAGCTGCGGTTTTGGAGTTAGGCGTGCCAGCACAATCACCTAAGGCAAATACATTGGGATAGCGGATATGCTGCAAGGTATTGGGGTCAACATCTACCCAGCCCGCCTCATTCGCGAGGGCACTGTTTCGGATAAAATCTGGCGCTGACTGCGGTGGAGTGATGTAGATCAGATCGTATTTTTATAAACTACCGTCTCGCCGCTGTCGAGATTTTGAAAGACTGCCTCGCGCGTCTTGGGTCGGATCGCCATCAGATTATGGCGGAAACTTACCTGGATGTTGCGCGGGCGAATGACTTGTTCCATTAGAGCATCGGCATACTTCTTGATGCCGAAAATAGTAGGTGCCGTCGTCAGATAATGCACTGTACACCGATCTCGAATCCCCTTGCGACGGAAATAATCTTCAGCCAGATAAGCGATCTTCTGCGGTGCGCCTGAGCATTTGATCGGCATCATCGGCATAGTAAACAGCGCTGCCCCGCCTGAGAAACTTGAGATCGCCTGCCAAGTATAAGCTACCGTCTCATAGCTATAGTTGCTACAGATCCCCGCCTGGCCAACAAGCTCTTTGCTTAAGCCCTCTATCTTCTCCCAATCCAGCTTTAGCCCAGCTGCAACGATTAACCAGTCATAGCAGATTCGGTTGCCTGCCTCAGTTTCCACCATCTGCCGCTCAGGATCCACAGAGAGGACTCGCTCTTGAATCCATCTTACCTGTTTAGGTAGCACATCTGCCATACGACGGGCAGTGGTTTGGCGCTCGACTACGCCTGCACCTACTAACGTCCACATCGGTTGATAATAATGCATTTGTGCTGGCTCGATCACTGCCACATCCTGGCAGCGAAGCTGTTCAACCAAGCGATGAGCCATGCCGGCACCGGCAGCACCGCCGCCAATCACTACGACAGAATGATGCCTATTAGCCATAATCTCTTCCTCCGGAAATGCCAAACCTAAGACAACTGCTTTACCTGTTCGAGCAGCTCTAGCCCTTGGCGGATTAGGATATAAACCGCCATCGCCAGGATGAACCAAGCAAACCCTTGGCGCAGTTGATGCGCCTTAAGCCGGTGAGCTAAAAAGCTACCGAGAAACGCTCCTCCCACCGCTGAGCCTGTCACCACGCTGGCTAAGGTATAATTTACTGAGACGTGGCTTAAATACCCTAAAAATCCAGCCAACGATTTAAGCGCGATCACTAGCAGCGATGTTCCGATCGCCAAATGGATAGGCAATCCTCCTAGCAGGGTCAGCGCCGGCACCACTAAAAACCCCCCGCCAGCGCCTACCAGACCTGTGACCGCACCGACGACTAGCCCATCCAGCACGATCTTGCCAAGCGGTAGACAGTCGAGACACGCTCCTTCTTGCCGTGGCTTCTCCGCCAGTTGACCGTTACGCAGCATCGCCCAGGCAATGGCAAGCATGATCAGAGCAAACCCTATCATCAGTAGCCCTGATGGGAGATAACGGGCGATCCAACCGCCCCCGAACGCTCCTACCATCCCGGCAACCCCAAAGATTGATCCGACCCGCCAGCTCACCGCACCGCGCCTGGCATGTTGAATCATCGCCACTGCACTGGTCGTTCCGACCACGAGCAAAGAAGTCGCGATCGCTTGCTTGACCTCCATCCCCAAGGCATAGACCAAAGTCGGCACGGTCAAGATCGAACCGCCGCCGCCTAAAAGGCCTAGGCTAAGGCCGATCAACAAAAATAGGAGAATTGCCAAACCCATAGTGACCGATGCTGTTTAATTGGATTTGCATCGTAGCAAGAATCGGTTTATTAAATAATAGATATTCATTATAAAAAATTATTATAATTTTCGGCCATAAAAAAGCCGACCAAGTGGTCGGCCTTGCAAGAACCAAAGTGCAAATTAACGATCAAGCTGGCTTGCCAGCTAAAGTTGCTTCCGGCACCTCAATTAAGCGCCCGCTTTTGACATCATAGATATACCCATATACTGGGATCTCCTTGGGTACCAGCGGGTGTGACTTGATGCGAATAACGTCATCCACCACACTTTGAGCCTGATCTTTAATAGTCAGCCACTTGATGTATTTGCCCACCGGCGAACCTGGTCCCTCACCCACATCCTGCCAACCGTTAGGAGTCAGTTGGGCAGTTTTTAAGCTATGCGCAAGGAGATCGACCATAATGTCATCGGTAAAGGTCTCCATGCCGCAGTCAGTGTGATGGATCACAAACCACTCACGCGTACCTAAGAGTTTGTAAGAGATCACTAGCGAACGGATCGCATCGTCGCTGGCGCGTCCGCCCGCATTGCGGATTACGTGCGCATCGCCCTCTGATAACCCAGCGTATTTGGCCGGATCGAGGCGTGCATCCATGCAAGTCAAAATAGCAAAGCGCCGTGCTGGCGGCATCGGTAAGTTGGCCTTGGCGCCAAAAGTAGCTGCGTATTGCTCGTTCGCTTTTAGGACTTCTTCAACGATTTTGCTCATCGTTCTCCTCCTTCAAGTTGATGATTGATGATTAAGGAACTTCATAAGATTCCTCATTGAGGCTTGAGGATGATCTTACCGGTTTCAGGTCTCAACCGGTTGGGAAGCATTTCGAAAATCAGTAGCGTGGCTGAGCCATCGGCAATGTTCTCCGCGACCATAGGCTCGAGTCTCCCAGAACACCTCTTTCGGATAATAGGCCCGCACACCATCTTGATCGCTGATTTTGATCTTTCCGGTCAGTACATAGCGAGGACTTGGTCCTTCGTGAATACGCCTTGGAGTTTTATATCCCACTGGGAACTCGATCCGGATCACCTAGGCAACTACCTGGTTGTCCGCTAAGGTCACTGGTCTGGCGATCAGGAGTTTGCGACTCGGCACAACCTTTTCTGCCCAAAGCGGCCCGGCCACCAGAACACTGAGCAAGGCAATTTGGAAAACGCCTTAAAACGCAGCTTTCTGTTCGCAGACGGCCCAGAGCTGACCCAGTTAGATATAGCCGCGGGGGGATTTTTCTCCCTAGGTTGGCGCAAACTTAAACGCTAAGATTGTAGGGTACACAGCAATTATCTAAAATTCAAGCCGATACTGTCCTTTTGCACCAGGTCCGAACTAAAAGCTTTTGATACCGAGGCAGAGGACGAAACTGTTTTTAATTTCACAACATCCTGGCGAGCACAAGCGCATCCTCCCGCCGACCGCCTGCCGCCGGATAATAATCCTTGCGGCGGCCGATTTCATTAAATCCAAGTCGGTGATAGAGATGGATAGCTACCTTGTTGCTGGGACGCACTTCTAGCAATATCATGTCGGCGCAATGCTCGCGGGCAGCTTGCATGAGATGTTCCATCATCTTTTGACCATAACCTTGCCCCTGCCATTGTGGGGCAACACACACATTCATCACATGCGCTTCCCCTGCACCAACAGATAAAATGCCATAGGCGACCACTTCGCCCCCTACCTCGCCCACCCAGCAGGAATAGCCAACCTTGAGGCAGCTTTTAAAAACATCCAAAGGCCAGGGAAAAGCATAGGCAGACTGTTCGATAGCAGCGACCGCTTTGAGGTCCTTTTTTTTCATCGGCCGGATCTCAAATGTCGCCTTCTTCACTGCCTCTGGGCAATGCCGTTCATAGAACGCCTGCTGCGCGTCGCTTCCGATCCAACGCCTTAGAGTTTCTAGAATTTGCGCCATCACTACTTACCTCTGACAGATGATCGATTTTAAACTGTCTAGCAAGCAAATATCAGTGTGGCAAATGCCGCAAAAAAATTTTGCACTTTTCTAAAGTGTGGTTTACACTTTTTCATCGTGCTACAGGGATTAACCGTATTAAAACGCGTCAAAGAGGAGGAGTCCCCTGTCTAGCCGAAATAATAACAATAACAAAACGCTGTCATGCTTTGCTTGCAGCGGTATTCGATAATAACAACAAAAGCAGGCCCGCCTTCGAGCGGGCTTTTCTTATTCAGGCTAAAAAAAAGCGACCTTGCGGTCGCCAAAGAGGAGGAGAACTATTAAGATGAACTCAACCTGTAAGATTGCTCTTTCCTAATTATAGATAGAAACTTCACGTAATTGTTCTATCCCATCTTTTATAAGCATATTGTTTCTATATAAAAAACAATTTAGGCTTTAGATCTCTAGCCGGATTCCTCCCCAAATCCCCCGGGGCGATCCAGGCCCCACAAACCTTGCGTCGCCAAACCCCTCGCCTAGCACCCGCTCGGCTTCGCCGAACAATCCGAAAGTCTGGTAGCGCTTGTCAAACAGGTTATCCACTCGGACGAATAGCTGTATATGGGGATTAAAGCGATATTCCCCGCGCAGGTTAAAAACCCAATAACCCGGCAAGGGAACGTTCAGATTGGCCTCGTCACCGCGGAAGAAGCGGTCGCTGGAGTAAATTCCGGTTATGCCCAAAGTAAACTGAGGAACAAGGTCAGCATCTAAATCGAACTTGAAGGTATGTTCCGGCAATAAAGGAATCCGATCACCGCGCCTGACGAAGATGCCGCCTTCATCGGCCTTAGGATGATTGGGGCTAGGGGCTTGAAAGGGGGAGCGGAAAGTCGCATCCAAAAACAGGTAATTAAAGTTGTACCGTAGCTTGGGCAGCCACATGCCTAGCGCGTGATTGTCAAGCTCTCCGCTTAGATTCGCTTCCAAGCCTTGGCGGCGGGTTTTGCCGACGTTGCTGAAAAATCCTTGGCTAAGTAAATCTCCAGCGCTGATGAACAAGATATCGTCGCGGTTTTTAGTAAGGAAAAAGCCAGCATGCCATTGCAGCCTAGTATGGATGCTGTCGCTTAACCGGATCTCTTCCACGGTTCCGCGCAGCCCTGCTTCCCAAGACCTGGCGACTACCTGGTTGAGCGGTGGATCGGCTAAAAAAGCATTAGGCAGACGGCACGGCGCTTCCGGATTGGCACAGGTCAGCTCTATCGGGGTCGGTGCTCGAGAGCTTACGCTATACCGTCCATATACACCCAGTTCCGGCACCAGCTGGTAAGCAACCCCCGCGGCGGGATTGAAGCGGTTGAAGGTGTGCTTGCCGTTGAGTTCGTTGCCGAATTTGTCTTTAAGATTAAGGTGGGACGCGTTATAGCGCCCAGAGACAGTAACCGTCAGATCCTTAAAAGGGGAAAGCTGTTCGACAAAGAATGCCCCAAAATGCGTGACCTCACTGTCTAACCGCACCCTCGGTTCTCCCACTAAGATGCCGCTGCCTGAAGTGCCTCGGCTTGCAGTCAAGCGCGCCAACTCGGTGTCGAAATTGAAGCGAATTTGGGCCTGATCGAAGCTAAAACCGGTAACTAGGCGATTTTCCAGACCGAATAGATCATATAAAAAAGCAGTCTGCACCGAGGTGCCATAGCCGCGCTGGCGGGTTTGGCTGAAGTTGTTAGTGGCTGAATCCACTTGCTCCGACGCCCGGATCTCATTGCCGAAGACGTCTTCGATCACTTCCCCGTTCTCGCCACACATGAAACCTTCATTCGGTGGTGGGCAGGCGACAAAATTGGTATCGTCGCCATTGAAAGTACGGATGCGATTAAAGCGATAATAAGCGTTGCTAGAAAGCTGGATGCGGTCGTTTAGCCAATAGTTACCGTCCAGATTGCTGAAGAACATGCGATTGGAAGTCTCATCAGGATGCGTGAAGATGGTTCGTTGCTCTTGTCGCAAAAGCTGGATGGGAACGGCACCGTTGCCGGTTAAGTCATTGTCGTTGCCAGATAGCGTCAAATTCAACTCGCCATGTTCCGGACGCAAGCTCAAGGCTCCAAAAGCCTGGCGTAGGTGGCTAGGAGAAAAATCGCGCCAGCCATCTTCCTCAAGATGGCGAAGATGGAGAAAATAGCCGAAGTAGCCGTTATTCCAGCCGCTTGAGAGCTCCTCGTTATGGCGTCCGAAGGAACCGGCATACCCTTTCAACTGGTGGCGGGGAAAGGAAAAGCCAGTTTTGGAACGCACCGAGATTGCCCCGCCTAAAGTATTTAGGCCATAGACCGGATCGGAACCTGGGTGCAGCTCCAAGCGATCGATCGCCCCTTCCGGAATTAAATCCCAATTGACCGTGTCCCCAAAAGGCTCGTTAAAGCGCACGCTGTTCAGATACACGGTCAAGCCCTGCGGCAGGCCCAGCAAAGGTGACGCTGTAAAACCGCGATACTGAATATCAGGCTGAAAAGGGTTGTTCTGGGCTTCGCTGACCGAGACGCTGCCCAAAGAATTTTGAAGGTAATCGCTAACTGAGAAACTCTTTAGTCTAGCTAAGTCTTCTGAAGTAGCCGTTTGAACATTGGCTGGCATGTGTTTGAGCGGTACCCCTCCTCCTAAAGGAGTCTCTTCCACTACCTCGATGCTTTCTAGCTCCACTGCCGATTCGCTGAATCCAGGACTTGAGATCAGCGCCAGTGCCCAAATACCTGCTAAATTTTTCCGCATCGGCTATCTCCCCTAAGAAAAACTTGGAAAAGAGTAGCCGACTAGCCTGAACAAAAAAACGGGAATTTTTCCCGATTCTTCAGACGGCAAAGCTTTCCCCGCAGCCGCAGGTAGCTTTAGCCTTGGGATTGTAGAAGCGAAATGCCGCGTTCAACCCCTCGCGGCGAAAGTCGATTTCTAAACCGTCCAGATACTCCAGCTGGTCACGCCGGATGACTAATTTGATCCCACAGCTCTCGATGACCACATCCTCTGGCTCGATGGCATCTGCATAATCGACGACATACGCATAGCCAGAGCACCCTGCGCGTTTGACGCCGAGCCGCAAGCCCACTCCCTTACCCCGGCGCGCTAGTTGATCGCGAATGCGGCCTGCTGCTGCTTCAGTCAGATGAATCTCCATAAGTTACCCCGTCAATTAGAACGTTTTCCGAAATCGTCTACGACTTCAGCCAAAGCGGTGAGGAACTGGCTAACTTCCTCCGCAGTATTATCCTTACCCAAGCTAATCCGAACCGCGCTCCTGGCCAAAGCCTCTTCTACTCCCATCGCCAGCAAGACATGACTGGGCTTTCCAGTGCTACACGCCGAACCGCTCGCGATGGCGATTTTTTTTCGATCCAACGCCATTACTAAGGCCTCGCCGTCGATCCCGGGAATTCCTATGAACACCGTATTCGGCAGGCGTTGGCTCACTTGGCCGAAAACTACCGCTTCCGGCAACAATTCAGCTAGTCCAGCCTCAAGCTGTTCACGCAAAACGCGCACATGCGCAGCTCTTGTCTCTAGCTCCAGCCGAGCAAGCTCGGCTGCCTTACCAAATCCTACGATTCCAGCTACATTTTCGGTCCCACCTCGCAACCCTTGCTCCTGCCCGCCTCCATGGTGCAAAGGTTCCAAGGCCAGGGAACGATCGACGATCAATGCGCCAACTCCTTTAGGGCCATAAATCTTGTGGCTAGATAAACTCATCATCTGCACGCCCAAAGACGCAAAATCCACCGGTATCCGCCCAATCGCCTGCACCGCATCGGTATGCACGCAAACCCCTTGGGCAGAGGCAATTTTCACAAGCTCTGCTAGCGGCTGAAGGACGCCCGTTTCGTTGTTAGCAAGCATGCACGAAACCAACCCAATCGGCTCGCGCTCTAGGAGCCCAACCAATTCCTCGATCCGAATCCGCCCTTGGGCATCTACTCCAATGCTGTGCACCGGAACCGCCTTGAAAGTTTGTAAAGCCTGGGCAACCTCGCGCACTGACGCATGTTCAACGGTGCTGACAGCAACCGCTTGCCCTGGATGTGCCCCCACCCAACCTTTAAGGGCTAGGTTATTGGCTTCAGTTCCACCGCTGGTAAAGATGACCTGGGAAGAATTTGCCCCGACCAATGCCGCCACCTGAGCTCGCGCCTGCTCGACCGCGTCGCGCGCCATCCTCCCCAAACGGTACAAAGCCGAAGGATTGCCGTAGAACGTCTCAAGGAAAGGGAGCATTGCCTCCACCACCCTCTCATCCAACGGAGTAGTGGCATTGTGATCTAAGTAAATCATGCGTTAAGGGTGTTTATCCCCGACAATTTTTATTTGAACCTCCCGATCCTGGCGATCCGCCACTGCCTGCACGGCCTGTCTAGATAGCAAGTCAGCTAGGCTAATACCCGCCAGATAGGCACGGATTTGTTCGCTTAACCCCACCCACAACTCATGGGTCAGGCAAGGCTGATTGTTTTGGCAGTTACCTTTGCCACCACAGCGGGTAGAATCGACGCTTTCATCGACCGCAGCGATGATATCGGCAATATTGATTTCATGCGCTGGCCGGCTCAGCTGATATCCTCCGCCAGGGCCACGCATCCCAGTGACTATTCCTGCCCGGCGTAACTTGGCAAATAACTGCTCCAAATAAGACAAGGAAATATCCTGCCGCTTGGCAATATCGGTGAGCGTCACCGGTTTTTTGCCGCTATGGTAAGCCAGATCCAACATCGCCGTCACTGCATACCGGCCTTTGGTTGTCAAACGCACGGCAGACTCCGCATGCTTTTTTATCCTCTTGATCTATAAAGAACTATATTTATATTAAAACCGAGTAATCTGGTCAATTTAGGCATTTTTTTCTTCTTCACCGTCGCGTAATTCGCACGCTTCTAAAGGCGGAAGTTCCACCTCCTGCAAATCGATACCAGCTTCGCGCAGGGCTGTGCGCAGTCTCCCTAGCTGCTGGTCTAACGCTTGGAGGTGTTCAAGGATGCGATTGATCGCATAGGCAACTGGATCAGGCATATCTGGCGCCAAGCCGTAAGCATCAAAGCGCAGCTGCTTGGCAATCGCGGCTTTTTGCGCTGCGCTAGCTTTGTAGACGACATGCCCAGGAATCCCCACTACCGTCGCCCCAGGCGGGACGTCCTTGAGCACTACTGAGTTAGAACCAATGCGGGCATTGTCTCCTACTGTAATCGGCCCCAATACCTTAGCTCCTGCACCTACCACGACCCCATTTCCTAAAGTAGGGTGACGCTTTCCTTTTTGCCAGCTTGTCCCCCCCAAGGTGACCCCGTGATACAAAGTGCAGTCATCACCGATGACAGCAGTCTCGCCAATGACTACTCCCATCCCATGATCGATGAAAAAACGGCGCCCAATCTGAGCCGCTGGGTGAATTTCTATACCGGTCCACCAACGAGAGAGGTAGGCCAAGAAGCGGGCTAGCCAACACCAGCCGCGGTTCCACAACCAATGGCTAAGGCGGTGGAACCACACCGCGTGAACCCCAGGATAGGCAGTCATTACTTCCCACCACGTACGGGCTGCAGGATCCCGCTCGAACACGCACTGAATATCTTCGCGTAACCGTTGCCCTATCTCAGTCAAGTATCTCAGCATACCTTCTTTCCTTGGCAAAGACGTTGAGCACAGCTCAAAATCCCACGCAAGATGTCTACCTCTTTTTTTTCCAACCGGACGCGCCCATACAAACGGCGTAGGCGACGCATGATCGAAGGTCCTTGCTTAGTAGAATGGAGGAATCCAATGTCTATCAAAGTTTGATAGAGATGCGCATAAAATGACTCCAGTTCAGCCTGGGTGGCTAGACGATTGTCGGTAAAAGCAAGCGGTTCTGATCCGCCGCAGGCGACATGCAGCTCATAAGTGATGATCTGGACCGCTGCCGCTACATTCAAAGAACTAAATTGCCGATTGCTGGGAATAAATAGGCAATAATGGCAGAGATCTAATTCTTCGTTAGTCAGCCCGCAACGTTCTCGTCCGAAGACAATGGCGATTTTAGTGGTGGGCTTTTCCTGCCTCACCAATTTAGCACACTGGCGAGGCGTTAAGATAGGCCAGGGAACTTTTCGTTGGCGCGCGCTGGTACCGATGACCAAATGGCAATCGGCAACTGCATTTTGCAAGCTAGCATAAACCTGTGCCCTGGCCAAGACGTCGTCAGCGCCTGCTGCTCTGGCGATGGCATCGGCATGAGGAAACTCTTTAGGCGCAACCAGAGCTAATTCGTAAAACCCCATCGTCTTCATGGCACGAGCCGCAGCCCCGATATTGCCTGGATGGCTCGTCTCCACGAGCACGATACGAATTTGTGCCAAATCTCTAAACTTCGGAAATTACACTTCGGTTAATTTTATCTAAATTCGCAGTTTCTCACCGCAGATTACCCTCGATCTACATCCAAGTTTTAAATCCATTCAACGCAGGTAATCTACTTGCGTACATTGTGGTGATACTATGGCCACTATGGCATACACCAGCTATCGAAGCAGCGCTTTCTGGATGTAATTCAATAGGTAGAATCGCGCGAAAAACCGTGAAACGGGAAAATCTGTAGGGCGCGCTTAGAAGAAAAAAGCAAAAATTAGTATACTTTAGTCATGCATCCGATACTCAATATTGCTATCCGCGCCGCTCGGCGCGCCGGTGACTTGATCGTTCGTTCCTTAGAACGGATCGATTACCTTGCCGTGGAGACCAAAGGACGCAATGACTTTGTCAGCGAGGTAGATCGCGCCGCAGAGCGGGAGATCATTCAGATCCTCCGCAAAGCCTACCCAAATCATCACTTCCTAGGTGAAGAAGGTGGACGTCGCGGCAAGCCCGACCGGGAAGAATATTTGTGGATCATCGATCCCTTAGATGGAACCACCAACTTCCTGCACGGCTTTCCTCAATTCGCGGTTTCCATCGCCTTAAAGCACCGCGGTCAAATCGAGCAAGCAGTCGTTTACGATCCTTTACGCCAGGAGATGTTCACCGCCAGTCGCGGTCAGGGAGCTGCCCTTAACAACCGCCGGATCCGAGTTTCCCGCCAATCGACTCTGGAAGGCTCCTTGTTGGGAACCGGTTTTCCTTTCAAGCACCCAGAGCACCTGCCCGCTTATCTTGGCCTGTTCCAGGCCTTGCTCAGAACCTGCTCGGATATTCGCCGGGCTGGGGCTGCTTCCCTGGATTTGGCTTATGTCGCCTGCGGCCGCCTAGACGGCTTTTGGGAGATCGGCTTGAAACCTTGGGATATCGCCGCCGGCGTCCTATTAATCCAGGAAGCCGGCGGAATCGTCAGCGATTTCACCGGAGCTAATCGTTACTTTGAAACCGGCAATATCGTCGCCGGCACACCCAAGGTGCAGCAGCTCATCTGCCGTACCATCGAACCCTTCCTCACCGATGCCCTGCGCGGCTGAGCTTACAGCCGATCCAAATCAACTGTCTCTCTTTCCGGCAGGAGCAGATCCTCTCGCTTGACTTTAAGCAAAACCAATAACGCGCTGGCGATGTAAATAGAAGAATAGGTTCCAACTACAATCCCGACAATCAAAGCCAGTGAAAAATTGTGAATGATCTCACCGCCGAACAATGCCAAGGCAAATACGACCAACAACGTCGTCCCAGAGGTGAGAAGGGTCCGACTTAAAGTCTGATTAATAGACACATTGATCACTTCTAACAGATTACTGCGCCGCAGCCGACGAAAGTTCTCGCGGATGCGGTCAAAAACCACAATAGTATCGTTGAGCGAATAACCGATGATCGCCAGCACTGCCGCCAATACCGACAAGTCAAACTCCAAGCGCGTCAAGGAAAAAAACCCAAGGGTAATGATCACATCGTGGACCAGCGCCAGGACTGCGCCTGCGGCAAAACGGTATTCGAACCGCCAGGCCACATAAATCAAAATCCCGATCAGGGAGAATAATACCGCCAGCCCGCCTTTTTCGGTCAGATCCTCCCCAACTTGAGGGCCGACGAATTCCACCCGTCGAAGCTGCGGCTCCGCACCAGGCTCAGAGCGCAAAATCGCCAACACCTTGTCGCTCAAGGCAACCGTATTCAGCCCAGGATCTGGTGGCAGGCGGATTAAGATTTCACGGGTCGTACCAAAATGCTGCACCGCAGCGTCTTTAAACCCATTCTGCACTAGCAGGGTTCGCACTTTAGTCGGCTCCACAGGGGTTGGATATCCCACTTCTACGAGCGTGCCGCCGCTAAAATCGAGCCCTAAATTTAGGCCCTGAACAATCAAAGATCCCAACGACGAAATGATCAACATACCGGACAGGATCAGCGCCAGAGAACGCTTTCCCATGAAATCAAAACGAATCGGCTGAGTCATGCTCGCTCCTTAGATAGCTAGCCGTGCTACGCGGCGGCCGCCGTAAATCCAGTTGATCAGCATTCGGGTCACCAGAATCGCTGAAAACATAGAGGTAACAATTCCAAGCGAAAGCGTCACGGCAAATCCCTTGATGGGGCCGGTACCCAGACCGAATAACACTAAAGCAGCCAGCAAGGTAGTAAGATTTGAATCCAAAATAGTCGCAAACGCCTTTTCATAACCGGCATAAATACTCGCCTGCGGACTGTTGCCGGAGCGCAACTCCTCTTTGATACGTTCATTGATAAGCACGTTGGCATCCACCGCCATTCCCATCGTCAACGCAATTCCAGCAATTCCAGGCAGAGTCAGAGTCGCCTGAAGCAAAGACAAAAGGGCAATGAGCAGAACCGTGTTACCCATGAGCGCAAGATCCGCCACCAGTCCGAAAATCTTGTAATACCAGGCCGTAAACCCCAACACTAAGGCAAATCCGACCACTGCCGACAGAAAACCGCGCCTGATATTCTCTTGCCCAAGATTTGGACCTATCGTGCGTTCTTCGACGATATCCATCGGTGCTGCCAAAGCTCCAGCGCGTAGCAAAAGGGCTAAATTACGGGCTTCTTCGGTAGTATTTAAACCAGTGATCTGGAAACGCTTGCCAAAGCGGCCGCGGATAGTCGCGACGTTGATCACCTCTTCGACCCGCTTGCGTTCCTTGACTACTTGGCCATTTACAGTTTTGGTCTCAACCCGATTCTCGATAAATACCACTGCCATCGGCTTACCGATGTTTTCCTTAGTGACCAGATCCATTTTCTTAGCCCCGACATTATCTAGGGTCACAAATACTGCTGGCGTGCTGGAATCCTGATCAAATCCCGCTGAAGCATCGACGATCTGGTCGCCAGATACGATGATTTGCCGCTTCAATAAGACAGGTTTACCGCTGCGGTCGTAATAAAGCTTAGAACCGAGTGGAGGATGTCCGGTGAGGGCTGACTCTACCTCATGTTCGATGTCTACCAACCGAAATTCTAAGGTAGCAGTGGCCCCCAAAATCTCCTTGGCGCGGGTAGTATCCTGCACACCGGGCAACTGCACTACGATCCGGTCTTCCCCCTGCTGTTGGATCACCGGTTCGGCAACTCCTAGTTCGTTGACGCGATTGCGTAAGGTGGTAAGATTTTGCTTTAACGCAAACCTTTTAATTTCTCGTTTTTCTGCGTCTGACAGCCGGGCTTTCAGAGTTAGATTGGCTTCGTCTTTCTCCACCACCAATTGGCGAAAAGCTCGATTCAATTCGGATTCAGCCTTGGCCAAATCCGCACTGTGTTTGAACTTGACTATTATCACCTCGCCATCCCGAGCAACCGTTAGATAATGGACCTTAGCCTCGCGCAGGGTAGCGCGGATATCGCTTAGATAACGTTCCAAAGCCTGGTTAATGGCCACCTCCATGTCCACGCGCAGCAGAAAATGCACCCCACCGCGTAAATCTAATCCTAGATACATGGGTTTGGCCCCGACAGCCTGCAACCACCTTGGAGTCACAGGTGCCAAATTGAGCGCGACGATATAATCGCCTCCTAACTCTTCCCGCACTATATCAGCAGCTTTTAACTGAGCTTCCGTAGTATCAAAACGTAGCAGCAGCTTACCTTCCTGGATTTCGATCTGCTTAGGAACTAACGCAGCCTGGTTAACGATTTTCTCCACCCTAGCCTGCAAGCTCCTATCCACCACCGCACCGCGTTGGGATGAGACCTGAACTGCAGGGTCCTCGCCGAACAAGTTGGGAAGAGCATAAATAACTCCAAGCACTAATGTCAGAATGATCAGCAGATTTTTCCAAAGCGGGAAATGGTTTTGCATAAATAGCCTTTTTGCTTTTATTGCTTTTCTGCCTGGATAATCTTTTTCCTGACCGCTTTGAACGTCCCCTTGGGCAAAATGCTGGCAATCGCATTGCGTTGCACCTGAATGTAAATGCCATCTGAAACTTCCAGCATTACAAAATTTTCATCCAAATCCACAACTCGGCCCAAGATGCCACCATTCGTAACTACCTCCGTCCCTTTGCCAATAGATGCGACCATCTTCTTATGTTCCTTAGCACGGCGTTGCTGAGGCCAGATGAATAAAAAGTAAAAAAAAGCGAAAATCGCCAAAGGTAATACTAAACCTGCCCAACCAGGTTGCTGCTGCGCTTGGGGCGCAGCTTGCGCAAACGCATCGGCAATGAAAAACCCCATAGATCTAAATCCTTTCTTGGTTGACTTTATAAAAAGAAAATTATGCCACAAGCGGAGCGACTTTACCGCGCTCGCGATAAAAGCAATCAATAAAGCTTGCGAGCTGATGGTTGGCAATCGCTTGCCGCAACCCAGCCATTAGTTCCTGGTAGTAATAAAGATTGTGGATAGTATTCAAGCGTGCTCCAAGGATCTCTCCACATCGGTCCAGATGGTGCAAGTAAGCCCGGCTAAAGTTACGGCAAGTGTAGCATCCGCATGACTCGTCAAGGGGTCGGGTATCTGTCCGATAACAACTATTGCGAATCTTAACTACGCCAAAACGGGTAAATAAATGCCCATTCCGAGCATTGCGGGTAGGCATGACACAGTCGAACAAATCCACACCGCGGCACACGCTTTCCACGAGATCTTCCGGCGTACCCACCCCCATCAGATAACGGGGCTTATCAACAGGCATCTGCAGCAACAGAGCATCTAAAATGCGATACCGATCCTCTTTAGGTTCCCCCACTGACAAGCCCCCGATCGCAAAACCATTAAAGTCGATTGCAAGCAGCTCTTCTAGCGATCGAAGGCGCAACTCTTCGTAGACTCCTCCCTGAATGATCCCAAACAAAGCGGCAGGGTGATCAGCATGAGCGATCCGGCTACGCTGTGCCCAGCGCAGAGACAGTTCCATCGAGGCCTTAGCCTGTTCAAAGGTTGCCGGATACGGGGTACACTCATCGAAAACCATGACGATGTCCGAACCAAGGGCTTTTTGGATTGCGATCGATTCTTCCGGCCCTATAAAAATCGAATCCCCATTGACGGGAGAGCGAAAGTAGACACCTTCTTCCGTAATCTTGCGCAATTTCCCTAAGCTGAACACTTGAAATCCGCCGGAATCGGTTAAAATTGGCCCGTTCCAATGCATGAATTCATGTAACCCCCCATGCGCTCGAATGATTTCTACGCCGGGTCGAAGCATGAGGTGAAAAGTATTGCCGAGGATAATTTCCGTACCGCTGGATTTTATTTCATCCGGAGTCAAGGTTTTGACGGTGCCGTAGGTTCCCACTGCCATGAAAGCAGGAGTCTCTACACTGCCATGGGTAAGCTGCAACCTTCCCCGCCGTGCCGGTCCATCGGTCGCTATCAAATGAAACCGCATTACCATTTAATAATCCTCTGACTAAGGCATCATATCGTGCTTTCCCATTTCCACCGCGCTACGACCTATCGCTGCCACGCAGGCTGGGCTAGGGTTTTAAGTTTTTTATGCCGATCGGTGTTCATGGCAATCATCTTGCTTCTTTTACTGTTATTTCCTCAGCTGTCCTCAGCGCGGTCGTGGCAAGAGATTACCCAGTTCCATGGCTTCCTTTCGCAAGGCTATACTTGGACATCGAGCAATAATTTTTTTGGCCACAGCGAAACCGGTAGTCCAAATTTTACCGAGCTCGGTGCAAACTTGAGAGTAGCGGCTTCCCCCTGGCTGAGCCTGACTGCCCAAGGGCTTTATCGCCATGCAGGAAAAGTCGAGAATCGAGTCCAATTAGACTTTGCCCTTGCTGATCTAGCAGTACTGGCCAAAAAAGATTACGTCTTACATCTCCGCGGGGGTAGGGTAAAAAATCCATTTGGGCTATACAATGAAACCCGAGATGTAGCCTTTACTCGCCCCTCAATCCTATTGCCCCAAGGAATCTATTTTGACCGCAGCCGATCCCTATTTCTGTCTTCCGATG
>CAZJKH010000009.1:0-36780 GCA_964546735.1 uncultured Methylococcales bacterium
AAAGAGTAACTGATGGTCGAAGTCATTCATGCGATGATGCTACCAAAATGAGAGGCGAGGTAATAGCAGACCACCTCGGCTGCTGTAAAGCCTAAGCTTAGATAGCAGCCGCGGCATCGAGCCGCCTCGCCATCGCTTTGTCTTCCCTTTGCTTGAAAGCCGGGGCTTGCTGCCTAGGTCAAGAGTCTTGTTCGGACTTTGGCGGTACATCGCCGAACAGGAATTTCTCCCGCTCCCGAGCGAGGAATTCTTTTGCTTCTGGTTCAAAGACGGTCAGGCGGTATTCATTGATCAACATCGTTTGAACTTTGAGCCACTCCTGCCAGGCCTGTTTGGAAATATGTTCGTAAATCCTTTGCCCTTCTGGGCCAGGGAAAGGAGGCTTGTCCAGCCCTTCAGCTTCAATGCCTAATTTAGCGCATTTGACTTTGCGTACCATTGGCTTATCTATGATCTAAAAACGCACAATTTGCTGTTTCGTCGGACTGACTCTCTGCTGCATCCAGACCGGTACCGCTCCAGCTAGCTTTTTTACAGGTTGATTTTGTAAAACTCACAGCCATGTGGTTGTAGAATAAATGCGCAATTCTTATCAGTATTTATTAGCCGCTCACTGGGATCCTGGGACAGCTGAAAAACCGCTCAAGCGCCTGGATCAGGAAGGTATGGTCGCAAGCGCCTGCACTCTCGCGCACGCTGTGCATGGCCCACAGGGGATTGCCGACGTCAAGGCTACGGATGCCTAGCCTAGTTGAGGTGAGCGGGCCGATGGTGGTACCGCAGGGGAGATTGCTGCGATGGGCATAAAGCTGAAAAGGGACGCCTGCCTCTTCGCACCAGTGGATGAACAATCCCTGTGAGAAAACTTCAGTGGTATAACGCAGGTTAGCGTTGATCTTAATCGCAGGCCCGCGGTTGACGATCAGCTTGTGTTCTAAGTCGTATCCCCACGCGAAATTAGGGTGAAACGCATGGGCCATATCGGTGCTGATCAGAAAGCTTGCTGCCAAGGCACGCTGGTAATCGATACTTCCTAGGTCCAAAGCAGCGCCGATCCTAAACAGGCTGTCTTCGAGAAAGCTGCCGGCTGCCCCCTTGAAGCTTTCGGAACCGACCTCCTCGTGATCGAACAGGGCGACCACGCGGGTGGCAGCTGCTTCGTCTTGGGCTAACAGAGCCCAAATGGCCGCATGGCAAGAGGCGAGATTGTCGAGGCGGGGGGCAGCGATGAATTCGCCGTCCGCCCCCCAAAAGCTTCCCTGGTGGGTATCGTACGCGTTGAGTTCCCAGCCCAAGATCGCCTCAGGGGAACAGTCTAAGCGTTCGGCGAGTAGGTTTATAAACCGGCGCGCAGGGGGCAAATTGTCCTCCAACACCGCCAACAGCAAAGGCAGTTCGGTCTGTTTGTCCAATTTCAGCCCGGTATCATTGACCTCCCGGTTCATGTGGATAGCCAGGTTCGGCAGGCGCACCAGCGGCTGTTCGAAATCCACCAGGCAGATCGAAGGCGTCTCGCCGCGCAAAGCGACCCGTCCGGCTAGGCTGAGGTCGCGATCGGTCCAAGTGGCTAGGATCGGGCTGCCGTAAACTTCTACCCCAAGTCGAAGCATGGGGTCGAAGGCATGCGCCGGATTGGGTTTTAAGCGCAGCCCAGGTGAGTCAGTATGAGCGCCGACGATGCGAAAGCCAGCTTCAGGCAAAGGGTCAAGGCCGACGATGAAAGCAAGTAAGGAGGAATCATCGCGCAGCACGTAATAGCGACCATTAGGTTCCAAACGCCACCAGGCGCGTTCGTCCAAGTTCTGAAACCCCTCTTGTTCCAGCCATTCCGCCACGGTGGCAGCGGCATGCCAGGGGCTTGGCGAAGCACCGATAAAGCGCAGCAGGCTTTCAGCCTGGCGGCGATGGTTGGGATTAACCTGTGCCATCGGGGTTTGACAGTTGCCAGCGAGTGAAAGCTTCTTGATAAGCTCGATAGGTAGGGTGGTCGAAACAGACCAGATAGACTTTTTGAAGCTTGGGGTTGTCCTTTAAGGCTTCGGCGATGGTCACGATGGCGATCGAGGCAGCGCGTTCGGCCGGAAACCCATACGCCCCACAGGAGATCGCCGGGAAAGCGATGGTCGCGATGCCGTATTCCTTGGCCAGGCGCATGCACTCGCGGTAACAGGAAGCCAGCAGGGCGTCTTCTCCCTGACCGCCGCCGCGCCAGATGGGGCCGACTGCGTGGAACACATACTTGGCCGGCAGGTTAAATCCTGGCGTCGCTTTGGCTTGGCCGGTAGGGCAGCCGCCCAATTGCCGGCAGGCCTCCAGGAGTTTAGGGCCTGCTGCCCGATGGATTGCCCCGTCTACCCCGCCACCGCCCAAAAGCGACGCATTTGCCGCATTGACGATAGCATCTACGTGGAGCTGAGTGATGTCGCCCTGGATGAGCTCTATGCGTTGGCTAGAAGTCATCGCCGGATCCTCCAAAATAATATTATGCTTGAACGCAAAAGTTTTGGGGAAATTTTTCCACTTGACAGCCAAGCTTCGGCGGTTACAATTTAGCTTCTAAGGTGCGGGAATAGCTCAGTTGGTAGAGCACAACCTTGCCAAGGTTGGGGTCGCGGGTTCGAGTCCCGTTTCCCGCTCCAATGTAAAGCCGCACTGCGGCTTTTTTCGTCTTGGCGGCGTGGCAGAGTGGTTATGCAGCGGCCTGCAAAGCCGTGTACGCCGGTTCGATTCCGACCGCCGCCTCCATTCTCCTTATAAAGCCAAACCTAAGGAAGGCGTTGGCTGCTAGTGCTTTCGGCAACGCCGAGGCAAACCTGTCTCTCCTCGTTCAGATGGCTGCTAACCCGCACCGTGGCATTTAAGTAGAAGCGGCGTGTGGGCGGTTTTGAATACCAGTCCGCTTTTAGTTTGGCGCCTTGACGCAAAAGCTTTGTTTGCGTTAATTTACTATTTTTCTTCGGAAAGCGATTGTTTGCAGGGGCAAGATGGAACTGAGCGGTGCGGAGATCGTCGTCCAGGCATTGAAAGACGAAGGGGTAGAATTTATCTTTGGCTATCCTGGCGGCGCGGTGCTGCACATCTACGATGCTCTGTTTGGCCAAGAGGAAATCAAGCATATCCTAGTCCGCCATGAGCAAGGCGCTGCGCATATGGCCGACGGTTATGCCCGCGCCACCGGCAAACCTGGGGTGGTACTCGCTACCTCCGGGCCTGGCGCGACCAATCTGGTCACCGGCATCGCCACGGCCTACATGGATTCGATCCCGCTGGTGGTGCTCACCGGCCAGGTACCGACGCCGGTGATCGGCAGCGACGCGTTTCAGGAATGCGATACGGTTGGGATCACCCGGCCTTGCGTGAAGCACAATTTCTTAGTCAAAGATCGCCACAAGCTGGCCGAGACGATCAAGAAAGCATTTTATATCGCCACTACCGGACGTCCAGGGCCGGTGCTCGTGGACATCCCCAAGGACATCACCGATCCTAAGATCAAAATTCCCTACCACTACCCCGAAACGGTCCACCTGCGCTCTTACCATCCCACGGTCAAGGGCAATCTACGCCAGATCAAAAAGGCAGCTGAGCTGATCTTGGAAGCCAAGCGACCGATGATCTATTCCGGCGGTGGGGTAATTTTAGGCGAGGCGTCAGCTGAATTGACTGAGCTGACTCGTTGGTTAGGGTTTCCGATCACCAATACCCTCATGGGA
The DNA here is from genome assembly GCA_964546735.1 of uncultured Methylococcales bacterium. Taxonomy (GTDB): domain Bacteria; phylum Pseudomonadota; class Gammaproteobacteria; order Methylococcales; family Methylothermaceae; genus Methylohalobius. The sequence continues at coordinate 3,711 of CAZJKH010000009.1, forward strand.
CTTGGCGGCTATCCTGGCACTGACCGACAGTTCCTAGGGATGCTGGGGATGCACGGCACTTATGAAGCCAACATGGCGATGCACGAGTGCGATGTGCTGATCGCAATCGGCGCGCGTTTTGACGATCGGGTCACGGGTAAGCTGGACGAGTTCTGCCCGTATGCCAAGATCATTCATATCGACGTGGACCCCTCTTCTATCTCCAAGAACGTGCCGGTAGACATCCCCATCGTTGGCCAGGTCAAGCCGGTGCTCGCTGACCTGCTTGCCCAACTCAAGGCAAGCGGCAAGCGCCCAGATCCGGCGGCGCTTGCTGCCTGGTGGGAACAGATCGAACGTTGGCGTGCTATCGATTGCTTGCGCTACGACCGTACTAGCCCCTTGATTAAACCGCAGTACGTGATTGAGCAGCTGTTGGAGGTCACGCTGGGCAGGGCTTATGTGACCTCGGATGTGGGCCAGCATCAGATGTGGGTGGCCCAGTATTACAAATTCGACTATCCTAGGCGTTGGATCAATTCCGGCGGGCTCGGTACGATGGGCTTTGGGATGCCGGCAGCGATCGGCGTCAAGCTGGCGTTTCCGGAGGAGGAGGTGGTATGTGTCACCGGTGAGGCCAGCATCCAGATGTGCATCCAGGAGCTTTCTACAGCCTTACAGTACAGGACCCCGATCAAGATCGTCAACCTCAACAATCGCTACATGGGCATGGTGCGCCAGTGGCAGGAGTTCACCTACGAGAGCCGCTACTCTCACTCCTACATGAACGCACTGCCGGATTTTGTCAAGCTGGCGGAAGCTTACGGGCACGTTGGGATGTTGGTCGAAAAGCCGCAGGAGGTTCGCCCGGCGCTGGAGGAGGCGTTCCGCCTAAAGGACCGATTGGTGTTTTTGGATGTGATCACCGATCGCACCGAAAACGTCTATCCGATGGTAGAGGCGGGTAAGGCACAGCACCAGATGCGTTTGCCACCCTGGATTTCACCGGAACGGGAGCTAGCTTGATGCGGCATATCATTTCCTTGCTGCTGGAAAATGAGGCCGGGGCGCTATCGCGGGTCGCTGGCCTGTTTTCAGCCCGCGGCTATAACATCGAGGCGCTGACCGTGGCGCCGACGGAAGATTCGACAGTCTCGCGGATGACTATCGTGACCCGCGGCGATGAACGCATCATCGAGCAGATTACCAAGCAGCTTAACAAGCTCATCGATGTGATCAAGGTGATGGATATCTCCGAGGCAGATCACATCGAGCGCGAGCTAATGCTGGTGAAAGTTCGCGCTAAAGGTCCAGCGCGGGAAGAAATCAAGCGCCTGGCAGACATTTTCCGTGCCCGTATCCTGGACGTGACGGTATCCTCCTATGTGATTGAAGTGACCGGCACCAGCCCCAAGCTCGATGCGTTTTTGGCCAATTTGGCTGCCGATCAGATTATCGAAGTAGTGCGTTCGGGACCGACAGGCATCTTGCGCGGCGAACGCGGTTTACATCTTTGAGTTAACGACCAACGAGGCAATCCATGCAAGTTTACTACGATCGCGACGCTGACCTTTCTCTCATCCGCTCTAAGCGAGTGACTATCGTCGGCTACGGTTCCCAAGGCCATGCGCATGCGAATAACCTCAAAGACTCGGGCGTTGAGGTGACGGTGGGGCTGCGCCCGGGATCGCCTTCTTGGGCGAAGGCAGAAAAAGCAGGGCTTAACGTCAAGCCGGTAGCCGAGGCAGTGGGCAGGGCGGATGTGGTGATGGTGCTAGCCCCAGATGAACATCAGCCTAAGCTGTATCGGGAGATCATCGAGCTAAATCTCAAGCCGGGGGCAGCGCTGGCATTCGCCCACGGGTTTAACATCCATTTCCAACAGATCGAGCCGCGCGCCGATCTGGACGTGATCATGATCGCCCCCAAAGGTCCTGGGCACCTGGTGCGTTCGACCTATCTTCAGGGCGGCGGGGTACCGTGCTTGATTGCAGTCCATCAGGACGCCACCGGTTCTGCCAAAGCGATCGCTTTGTCCTATGCCTGTGCCAACGGCGGCGGCCGCGCTGGGATTATCGAGACCAGTTTCCGCGAGGAGACCGAAACCGATCTATTCGGCGAACAGGCAGTTTTGTGCGGTGGGGTAACAGCGCTAGTGCAGGCCGGGTTTGAGGTCTTGACCGAAGCCGGCTACGCGCCTGAGATGGCGTATTTTGAGTGTTTGCATGAGCTGAAGCTGATCGTCGACCTGATGTATGAAGGCGGGATCGCCAACATGCGCTACTCCATCTCCAATACTGCCGAGTACGGCGATCTCACCCGCGGCCCGCGAGTGATTGACGCGCGCGTCAAGGACGAGATGCGCAAGATCCTCAAGGAAATCCAAACCGGCGAGTTCGCGCGCGAATTTATCCTGGAAAACCAAGCGGGCTGCCCGACTTTGAAAGCTAGACGGCGGATTGCCCGCGAGCATCCGATCGAGCAAGTAGGGGCCAAACTGCGCGAGATGATGCCTTGGATCCGCGCTAACCGCCTGGTCGATCGGGAGAGAAACTAAAGCGCATGGCAATCGATCCGCCAAAGAAGCGCTATCGGGGAATTTACCTTCTGCCTAATCTGTTCACCACTGGCTGCCTGTTTTGCGGCTTTTATGCAGTCACCGCGGCGATGAACGGGCAGTTCGACAAAGCTGCGTTTTCGATTTTCGCCGCGATGGTCATGGATGGTTTGGATGGGCGGGTGGCGCGCCTGACCCATACCCAGACCGCTTTTGGCGCCGAGTATGACAGCCTCTCGGACATGGTCTCGTTTGGCTTGGCACCGGCCTTGGTCATGTACCTGTGGTCGCTCTCTTTCCTCGCCAAGCCAGGCTGGTTTGCCTCGTTCGTCTATGCCGCTGCGACCGCGCTGCGCTTAGCCCGCTTCAATACCCAGCTTGGCAGCGAAGATAAGCGCTATTTCCAAGGATTGCCTAGCCCGTCGGCAGCGGTGATCGTTGCCGGGACGGTTTGGGTGGGAGAGACCTATGGCCTGGCGGGAGATGCGCTGCGATATGTCGCCATCGCGACCACGACGCTAGTGGCGCTGTTGATGGTGAGCAATTTCCGTTACTACAGCTTTAAAAGTATCGACATTCGCGGTCGCGTGCCGTTCGTAGTAATCATCGCCGTGATGCTGGCATTCGCCGTGATCTTGACCGAGCCGCAGTTGATGCTGCTTCTGATTTTTACCGGCTATGCCATCTCCGGTCCGCTGGTGACTTTACTGCTCCTGCGGCAGCGGCGCAGCCAGCGCCGCAAACAAGCAGGCTAAAGGGTTCCGAACAGCGGCCGCATGTATAGACAAAGATGTCCAAATGTACCCCAATACTGGGCATGAAGCTTAGCGCCTGGGCCAGGCAGCAAGGTATTAGCTACAAAACCGCATGGCGCATATGGAAGTCTGGCACCTTGCCTGTCTCGGCCAAACAGCTGCCAACGGGAACCATAGGGGTGCATGCCGAACGTCGCGAGCGAGGCGTCGCCTTGTGCGCGCAGGTCTCCAGCGCTGATCAGAAGGCGGACCTGGATCGACAGCTAGCCAGACTGGCGGAATTCGCAGCCTCCCAAGGCTTGGTGATCGACGTAGTCAAGGAAATCGGCGCAGGTTTGAGCGGACACCGCAAAGGCTTGCTGCGCTTCCTGAGTAACCCACAAGTTCAAACTATCGCAGTCGAACATCGCGACCGGCTCATGCGCTTTGGCTTCGAGCATCTGGAAGCGTCCTTGGCAGCGCAGCAACGAAAGATCCCTGTCATCGAGCCCAACGAAGTGACCGAATGGGCGCCAGGCTCTATGGCAAATGCTCAGCCGCCAACCGGGCCAAAAAGGCAACGGGGGCCGTCCATGCGTGAGCGGCCCGTCTTTACCTACCGGGCGATGCTAGCGCGCTATGCTGCCCTGGATGGACAAGCACAGCGCAGCCTCTTTGCCGCAAAACAAGCCGGCAAGCCGATCAGTCAACTCAAACGCGACTTCTTTGTCTTACCTAAGGAATCGGGCAAAGCATGTATGGTCTTTCTGGGCGACCGTCAGGAAGGCGCTCAAAGCGGCGCAGCTGGCGCAAGATCGGTCGGGCTGTTTTGCGCCTCTGATCCTGGCAACGCACCGATCCTTGCCGGTGCAATCCCGGCACGCGAATCGTCAGCAGCACTGTTTGGCTGGTGTCCTGGACGACATACCCTGAAGGAATGGTGGTCTATGGTTCTAGGAACGGCAAATCTGGCGCGCCTTCCCTATTAAATCTATGCAGTACTAACGCGGAGCATGACGATGAAAGATAAGCTCATCATTTTCGATACCACCTTGCGCGATGGCGAGCAGAGCCCTGGCGCATCCATGAATCGGGAGGAAAAGGTCAGGATTGCCAAGGCGTTGGAACGCCTGCAAGTGGACGTGATCGAAGCGGGCTTTCCCGCTGCCAGCCCTGGCGATTTTGAAGCAGTGCAGGCGGTTTCCCAAGCAATCCAGGATACCATTGTCTGCGGCCTAGCGCGCGCTTTAGATGGCGACGTCGACTGCGCGGGAGAGGCGCTTAAAGCAGCTAAGCGCCCTAGGATCCACACCTTCATCGCTACCTCCCCCATCCATATGGAGCGTAAGCTGCGCATGACTCCAGATCAGGTAGTCGAACGCGCAGTGTCAGCGGTCAAGCGGGCGCGCCGTTATACCGATGACGTCGAGTTTTCCCCCGAGGACGCTGGCCGCTCGGAGGAGGATTTTCTGTGCCGAGTCATCGAGGCGGTGATCGCCGCTGGGGCAACTACCATTAATATTCCCGACACCGTGGGTTACAGCCTGCCGGCTGAGTTCGGGGCGTTGATTCGGCGCCTGAGGGAGCGCATTCCGAATGCTGACAAGGCGATCTTCTCCGTCCATTGCCACAACGACCTGGGGTTGGCAGTCGCCAATTCTTTGGCTGCAGTGCTGAACGGTGCGCTCCAGGTGGAGTGTACTATCAATGGCTTGGGCGAGCGGGCTGGCAACGCTGCCCTGGAAGAAATCGTGATGGCGGTAAAAACCCGCCAGGATATCTTCCCCTGCGACACTCAGATCAATACCCGCGAGATCGTGCCTTGCTCCAAATTGGTCTCTAGTATTACCGGTTTTCCGGTTCAGCCCAATAAGGCGATCGTCGGGGCAAACGCTTTTGCTCACGAGTCTGGAATCCATCAAGACGGTGTCTTAAAGCATCGCGAAACTTATGAGATCATGCGCGCCGAGGATGTGGGCTGGAGCGCGAATCGGATGGTGTTGGGTAAGCACTCGGGGCGCAACGCTTTTAGGACCCGGATGAAGGAGCTGGGGATAGAATTCGAATCCGAGGAGGCGCTCAACGAGGCGTTTGCCCGTTTCAAGGAGCTTGCGGACAAAAAGCACGAGATTTTCGATGAGGACCTGCAAGCCTTGATCTCTGAGCAGATTTACGAAGCCGAGGCGGAACGGGTGAAATTGATCGCCCTGCACGTATGCGCTGATACCGGTGAAATTCCCCAAGCACAAGTCGTGCTGAAGGTAGACGGCGAAGAGAGGCGCGGGCAAGCTTCAGGCAGCGGGGTGGTGGACGCCAGCTTGAAGGCGATCGAATCCCTGCTGAATACCGGTGCGGTGTTGCTGTTGTACTCGGTCAACAGTATCACGACTGGCACTGATGCTCAGGGGGAGGTGACCGTGCGGCTGGAAAAAGGGGGTCGGATTGTCAACGGCCAGGGGGCAGATACCGACATCGTCATCGCCTCGGCCAAGGCTTATCTAAACGCGGTCAATAAACTCTTGAGTCCGTCTCTGCGCAAACATCCCCAGGCGGCAGACGTCTAAAGGTGTGGATCCGGTCAAGCTCGCCTATCTTCGCGCACTGGGTATCCAGGTCTGGGTGAGGCGACCTGGAAGCGAGAACGCTTCGGCTGATCGTGGCGAGCGTCCAGGCGCAAAGGAGGCGGATGAATGGGACCGGCTGGCGTATGAAGTCTCTACCTGTCGCGCCTGTCCCCTGCATAAAACCCGCACGCAGGCAGTATTTGGCGTGGGTAACCGGCAGGCAGCTTGGATGCTGATCGGAGAAGCGCCGGGGGAGCAGGAAGATCTCAAGGGTGAACCTTTCGTCGGGCCGGCAGGTCAGCTGTTGAATGAAATGTTAAGAGCGTTAGGTTTGCGCCGCGAAGAGGTCTACATCACCAATATTCTTAAAAGCAGGCCGCCTGGCAACCGCGATCCCAGGCCGGAGGAGGTAGCGGCGTGTGAGCCGTTTCTAAGGCGTCAGATCGCCCTTGTACAGCCTAAGATTATCCTCGCGGTAGGCAGGATCGCCGCCCAAAATCTTCTGCATACCGACGCACCGCTGTCCAGATTGCGGGGTAAAGTTCACCGCTTCGGTGCGATTCCCTTGGTAGTGGTCTATCATCCGGCGTATTTACTCCGCAATCCGGCTGCCAAACGGCAAGCGTGGGAAGATCTCAAACTCGCGTGGCGCGTTTATTCTGGGGGCCAGCTGGAAATCTATGGATAAACTGACCAGCATGAAGGTTTTCGTCAAAGTCGCTCAGAGCGGGAGCTACGCTGCTGCGGCCAAGGAGCTGGGAATCTCCCGGGCCATGGCGACCAAGCACGTCATGTACCTAGAAAACACTCTAGGGGTGCGTCTGCTCAACCGTACCACGCGCAAGATCAGCCTGACCGAGGCAGGCGCTGCCTATCTGGATCGCTGCGTGCAGATTGTCGAAGATATCGAGGAAGCGGAATTAGCAGTGACCTGCCTCCATACTGAACCTCAAGGGCTGCTTCGGATTTCGGCGCCGCCGTTTTTTGGCACTTTCCATCTGGCGCCTACCATCGCCGCTTATCTCAAGCAGTATCCTAAAGTCCGGGTAGATTTGGTAATCCGCGGGGGGGTGGTAGACATGATGGCTGAGGGTTTGGATCTGGCAATCCGCCTTGGGGAGTTGCCGGATTCCAGCCTGATTGCGCGCAAGTTGGCTAGTTCTCCTAGGGTGGTGTGCGGTGCTGCCAGCTACTTCGAAAAATACGGACGACCTAAAGTGCCGCAGGATTTGCGCCACCACAATTGCCTGATCAATATGGGATTTGAACCCCATGACCTGTGGAAGTTTACCAGTCCGCAAGGGGAACAGATCACAGTCCGGGTGTCTGGGACGCTCAAAGCCAACACCGCCGACCCCTTGCGCTTGGCTGCGATCCATGGCGCAGGATTGGCGGTACTGCCGACCTATATCGCCGGCCAGGATTTGAGCAAAGGGCGATTGGAGGCGGTGTTACAGGAATACGAGCTGCCCGCGATGGACATCTATGCCATTTATCCGCATCGCCGGCATTTATCGGCCAAGGTGCGGACGTTTTTGGATTTCCTGGCCGAACGCTTATATCCGGTTCCTTATTGGGAGAAATGGCGCAGGGCTTAAATTGTGGAACGCAAAGGCTTTCGTCGAGTCAGCTTGGACCTTGCGGCAGAAGTAGTCTTAGATAGTGGAGCTCGGGTGCCAGTGCAGATCCGGGATCTGTCTGATGGAGGAGCGCAAATCGAATGCGACGCTTTAAGCAGTGCGATCATCGCCCCTGGCGCCAATTGTCTAGACTCCAAAGGCCGGCCGATCGAGCTGAATCTAAGTTGTTGCCTAAGTGATGTTGCGCTGCTGCTGCGTTGCCGGGTGATCTTCGTCCGCCGCGTGTCTCACGACGAATACCGGATCGGCCTGCGTTACGCCGATCCGCTGCAGACGGAGTTGGTGGCGCTAAGGCGGTATATTTACGGTTTTTAAGGGATTGCTTTTGTCAGCGCCTGGGCTAATTTGCAGCTTTCCTCGCTGGAAAGCATCTGGCCTTCATAGTCGGTCAGGTAGAAGATGTCCTCGGCGCGGTTTCCTAGGGTGGCAATGCGCGCCTCGTGCAAGCGTAACCTTAAGCGTTGAAAGACCTCTCCTACTCTGGCCAGGAGGCCAGGGCGGTCGGCGGCGATGAGCTCGAGCATGGTGCGGTGGTGATTTGGGTCCGGATGGAAATTGACTTGGGTCGGGATAGAAAAATGCCGCAGCCGTCGGCTTGGGCGCCGTTCGATCGCAAAACAAGGTGGTTTGGGGTCTTTCAGGCAGCGCCGGATGCGGGTGACGATCTGTTGCTCGCGGGCTAGTTCCAAAATTGGCTGGCCGTCGCGCTCTAGGACTAAGAAGCTGGCAACCACATAGCCGTCCCGAGTCGTCTCTAACCGTGCCGCCACGACTGTCAGCCCAAGCTGATCTAAAAGCGCTGCGGTTTGAGCAAAGATTGCGTCGCGGTCGCGCATATAGATGAACACCTCAGCGCTGCCACGTCGGTTTTGAGGCATCAGCAGCACCAGCGGCAGGGCTTCCTCAGGGGTTGCAGCAATCGCTAGGGTTTGCCAGGCGCACTCTTCTGGCAGGCAACGCAGAAAATAGGTATCGCTGAAATGATCAAAAACCAGCTCGATGGTGGCCTCATCCAGGCCAAGGCGCAACAGGAGCGCGCACGCGTCGCGTTTGGCTTCGGCGACCCGGACGCTGGTATCTGGGCTTTCCAAACCGTAGCGGAGTTGGTCGCGGGCGGCCAGATACAGCTCGCGCAGCAAGGAGTCGCGCCAAGCGTTCCAAAGCGTAGGGTTGGTGCCGCGGATATCGGCGACTGTCAGAAGATATAGATAATTGAGCCGCTCTTCGCTGCCGACCTGATGGGCAAATTCGCGCACTACTTCTGGGTCGCTGATGTCTTTGCGCTGAGCGGTGAGGGACATAAGCAGATGATTGCGCACCAGCCAGCAGACTAGCCGGGTATCGTGTTCTGGCAGGCCGTGGCGGTGGCAGAAGTCGTGCGCTAGCTGTTCTCCGATGAGGGAGTGATCCCCCCCTTGTCCCTTGCCGATATCGTGGTAGAGGCCAGCGAGGTGCAATAGCTCTGGTTTGGCGATTAACGGGAAAACATCGCTGGCCAGGGGCAGTTCGTGGCGAAATTCAGGTAAAGCCAGGCGGCGTAGGTTGCGGACCACGAACAAGACGTGCTCGTCCACGGTATAAGCGTGGAACAGGTCGTATTGCATCCTACCGACGATGCGGGCAAATTCCGGCAGGTAAGCACTGAGCACGCCATATCGATTCATTCGGCGAAGCTGGTGGGTAACCCCGCTGGGGCCGCGCAAGATCTGCAGAAATAACTGGCAAGCGCGCGGATCGCGGCGAAAGTATTCGTCTATCCGGTGGAGATTTTGGCGGATCGCGCGGATAGTATGGGCGCGGATGCCTTTTAGTTCGGGATAGTGCTGGAGGTGCAGAAAAATCTCTAGCAGCCCCAAGGGATAGTGAGCGAATTTGTCCGGTTGGCGAATCTCTAAGTGTTGGTTGACCACTTGGAAATGAGCGTCTAAGACTTTAGGTTTGGTGCTAAAATCCGGGCAGAGGGTTTCTTCGAGGAGCTGCAGCAGCATTTCTGAAAGCTGCTGTATGTTCCGTACAGTCTGGAAATAGGATTGCATGAAAGCCTCTACTGGGGCATTGCCTTCGCCGCGGTAGCCTAACCACTCAGCTAACGTGCGCTGGTATTCAAATAAAATCCGCTCTTCTGCCCGGCCAGCTAACAGGTGCAGGGCAAATCGGATGCGCCAGAGCGTATTGCGCCCCTGGTTAAGCTCTTCGTATTCGTCCTCGGTCAAGTAGCCTTGCGCTGCCAATTCGTGCAAGGTAGCCGCATGGAAATGGCGTTTGACTACCCAGGCGATGGTCTGGATGTCACGCAAGCCCCCCGGTCCTTCCTTGAGATTGGGTTCTAGGTTGTAGGCGGTGTCGTGATATTTGGCGTGGCGGGCTGCTTGCTCTTTGAGTTTGGCTTGGAAGAAAGCAGGCGACGGCCAAATTCGATCCGGGCCGAGGCGCGCTTGCATGGCCTGAAACAAGGATAGATTACCGCTGATCCAGCGCGCATCCATCAGGTTAGTGATGACGGTGACATCCTTGCTCGCTTCTTCCTCACATTGGGCGAGAGTACGGACGCTATATCCTGGTTTTAAGCCGAGATCCCAAAGAAATGCAAATAGCTCCCCTAGACTAGCTTCCAAGCCGGGGGGCATTGCCTCCGGCACCAGTACCAGCAAATCGATGTCCGAATAAGGATGCAGTTCACGCCGACCGTAGCCACCGACAGCCACCAGACAGGCTTGACTAGCCAACTGGCCTAGGTACCGGTGCCAGCAGCCTTGAAGGAGCGCATCTATAAAAACGGCCCGGGCGTGTAAGAGGTCAGCTACCGCAGTGCCTTGGTGGAAACGCCGCTCGAGCTCAGTTTGAAACGCTTGGATAGATTCCTTGGAGAGGCCAATCAGCTGGCGCACAATTTAATCGGTACAGCGGATAAAGCAGGGGAAGTCTTCCTCCTCACGCAGGGTCAGCACCTCAACGCCATCCTCGATGACCGCTAAGGTATGCTCCCATTGCGCTGATAGACTGTGGTCCTTAGTGACCACGGTCCAGCCGTCCGGTAGCAGCTTGACGTGGCGCTTGCCGGCATTCACCATAGGTTCGATGGTGAAAGTCATCCCCGGCTCCAAGAGGATGCCGGTGTTGGGTTTGCCGTAATGGAGCACTTGGGGAGCTTCGTGAAATTCCCGTCCGATGCCGTGGCCGCAGAATTCGCGCACTACGGAGTATCCTTGTGCTTCTACGTATTGCTGGATCACATACCCGATCTGACCTAGGTCTATGCCTGGCCTAACTTGGCGGATGGCCAGATATAAAGCCTCTTGCGTGACGGCAACTAGGCGTTTGGCCCGAATGGAGGATTCGCCGACGCAGAACATCTTGCTAGTGTCGCCGTGGAAGCCGTCTTTGATCACCGTGATATCGATGTTAACGATATCGCCGTTTTTAAGGCGCCGGTTGCTAGGAATCCCATGGCAAACTTGATGGTTGATCGAGGTGCAGATGGACTTGGGAAATCCTTTGTAATTTAAAGGCGCGGGAATCGCTTGCTGGACGTTGACGATATAATCGTGGCAGAGGCGATCTAATTCTTCCGTGGTCACTCCCGGTTGAACGTAGGGGGCGATGAATTCTAACACTTCTGCCGCTAGCCTTCCGGCAACGCGCATTTTTTCTAGTTCCTCAGGGGTTTTCAAAGGAATGCCATGACGTGTGCAGCGTTGATATGCTTGCTTCATAGTATTAAGAGCCCCGGACTTTGAACCGTTGTCTGATCAGGATAGATTATGGTATAAAGCGATGCTGTTTAGCAATAATTCACACACCTGTCGACACATCCGATGGGGTGCTGGTTCCTTGGGACAAGTCGTCGGATGGGGTAGGTGGAGGCTTAACCCGACCTTAAGGAGTCATCGCAATGGTAGATATTTCTATGCGCGAGCTGTTAGAAGCTGGCGTGCATTTTGGCCATCAGACCCGTTACTGGAATCCGAAGATGGCCCCGTTTATTTATGGGGTCAGAAGCGGGATTCATATTATCAACTTGGAAAAGACCTTCCTGTATCTACGGCAAGCTTTGCATTTCCTTGAACAAACCGCGGCTGACAAAGGAGTGGTCTTATTCGTCGGCACGAAAAGGACGGCGCAGAAGGCGGTGCAAGAAGAAGCCGTGCGTTGTGGTATGCCATATGTCAATTACCGCTGGTTAGGAGGCACTCTGACCAATTTCAGAACGATTCGGCAATCCGTTAAGCGTCTCAAAGAATTAGAGGCGATGCGTGACGATGGCACCCTGCAACGTTTCAGCAAACGGGAGGCGCTGGAGCTGATGCGGGAGTTGGAGAAACTCGAGCGTAGCCTAGGCGGGATCAAAGACATGGAAGAGTTGCCAGATGTCCTTTTTGTTTTGGACGTAGGTCAAGAGTACATCGCCGTCAAAGAGGCGCAGAAACTAGGTATTCCGATCGTGGGCGTGGTGGATACCAATAATAGCCCAGATGGGATCGACTACATTATCCCTGGCAACGATGATTCTATTCGGGCCATTCAACTCTATTGCCGGTCAGCGGCGACGGCTATCTTAGAGGGTAAAGCTAGCCGAGCGTTGATGGTGGCCGAAGACGAATTTGTAGAAGCGCCGGAAGAGATGGCTGCGACTTCGGCGAATCCCGAATCGAATTAAAAGCGGCATGATCTACTAACTCCTAAACGAGGCAAAGATGACAGAAATCACCGCAACATTGGTCAAGGAACTGCGTGAGCGAACCGGCTCTGGCATGATGGAGTGTAAACGCGCACTTGCGGAAGCGGGAGGCGATCTGGAGGCCGCCGTTGAGATCTTGCGCAAAGCCGGGTTGGCCAAAGCTGACAAAAAAGGAAGCCGCACCGCTGCTGAAGGTAGGATCGCGATTAAGCTGAGCGCCGACGAAAAGCGAGCGGTAATCGTCGAAGTCAACAGCGAAACCGATTTTGTAGCCAAAAACGATGACTTTTTAAAATTCGCCGATCGGGTAGCTGAAAGGGCGCTGGACAGCGGTGCAACGACCGCCGCAGAGCTGCTTGCGGTACCGATCGAAGCAGGCGGCCCCACGATCGAGGAGGTGCGGCGCGAATTGGTAGCTAAGCTGGGAGAAAATATTAACCTTAGGCGTCTGACCCGACTTGAGACCGATACCGGAAAGTTAGCCGCCTATCTTCACGGCAACCGCATTGGGGTATTGGTAGAGATAGAAGGCGGCAGTCCAGAATTGGCCAAAGACATTGCCATGCATATCGCTGCCAGCAAGCCTCTGTGGTTACGTCCAGAAGATGTTCCTGCAGCTATTCTGGCCAAGGAGAAGGAAATATTTACTGCCCAAGCGGAAGCGAGTGGCAAGCCAAGTAGCGTGGTTGAGAAAATGGTCGAAGGAAGGCTGCGCAAATATTTGCAGGAAGTCACTCTGCTAGGACAGCCGTTTGTGAAAGATCCCGATTGCAGCGTTGAGGAGCTGCTTCGAAAAGCCGGGGCAAAGGTAGTACGCTTTGTCCGCTTCGAGGTAGGCGAGGGCATTGAAAAGCCTCGCACCGACTTTGCTGAAGAAGTCATGGCTCAGGTGCGCGGCGGCTAAGATGACGGCTCCGCGTTATCGTAGAATCCTACTCAAACTTAGCGGTGAAGCGCTGATGGGTAGGCGCGAGTGCGGCCTGGACGCTGAGCCGGTCAAGCGGCTTGCGGCTGAGATCGTCGAGCTGTGCCGGATCGGCGTCCAAATCGGATTGGTGATCGGCGGCGGTAACATCATCCGCGGAGCAGAAAAGGCCGCTGAAGGGTTAGATCGAGTCACCAGCGATCACATGGGGATGCTGGCGACGGTCATCAATGCCTTGGCGATGCAGGATGCGATCGAGCATTTAGGGCAGCCAGTTCGGGTCATGTCAGCGCTCAAGATCAACCAAGTCTGTGAAGATTACATTCGCCGCCGCGCGATCCGTCATCTGGAGAAAGGGCGGGTAGTGATCTTTGCAGCTGGCCTGGGCAATCCGTTCTTTACTACTGACTCGGCTGCTAGCTTACGGGCGATTGAGATCAATGCTGATCTCTTGATCAAAGCGACAAAGGTGAACGGCGTATATACTGCCGATCCATTTAAGGATCCTAATGCTGAGTATCTTCCTTATCTGACTTATGATGAGGCCTTAAAGCTCAAGCTTGCAGTGATGGATACCACTGCCTTGGTGTTATGCCGGGATCATGAGTTACCTTTGCGGGTCATGAACGTGTTTGAGCCGGGCGCGATCACACGTCTGGTTCAAGGTGAAGAGATCGGGTCACTGATTGAAACGGGCAGAAAGCGATGATCGATAGCTTATATAAAGAAACCCAAGCTAAAATGGAAAAAACCCTCCAAGCAGTCAAGCAGGAGTTGGCTAAGATCCGCACCAGGCGCGCTCATCCGAGCCTGTTGGATCATATCAAAGTAAACTATTATGGCAGTGAGGTTCCGCTCAGCCAGGCAGCAAGCATTAGCGTGGAGGATGCCCGCACTCTAATCGTGACTCCGTGGGAGAGGAATATGGTTTCAGTGATCGAGAAGGCGATCATGGAATCGGATCTAGGCATCACCCCTAGGACTGCCGGTACCGTGATCCGGGTGCCGCTGCCTCCTCTGACCGAAGAGCGCCGCCGAGAGCTGATCAAGGTAGTAAGAGCAGAGGCCGAGCATGGGCGGATCGCAATTCGCAACCTGCGCCGCGATGCTAATGCCGAACTGAAAGAAGCTCTGAAAGAGAAGCGGATTTCTGAGGACGAAGAGCGGAAAGCTGAGGAGCGTATCCAGCAATTAACCGACCAGTATGTGAAGAAGATCGATCAGCTGCTGGCAGAGAAAGAGGCGGATCTGTTGTCCCTGTAAGGCAACTTCAATTTCAATCATGAGCGATCTACACGCCCAAGACACTCCTACTGCCCTGCTTCCCCGCCATATCGCCATCATTATGGATGGCAACGGCCGTTGGGCTAGACGCCGAAAACTTCCCCGCACTGCTGGTCATCAAGCCGGGATAGCTGCGGTCCGCAAAACAGTAGAGCACTGTGCCAAGCGCGGCATCGAAGTGCTGACTTTGTTTGCTTTCAGCAGCGAGAATTGGCGCCGCCCACCCGAAGAAATAGCGGTGTTGATGCGGCTGTTTCAATTGACTTTGGAGCGCGAGGCCAAAAAGCTTCACGAAAACGGCATCCGCTTGCAGATCATCGGTGACCGCAGAGCTTTTCCTGCGGAGTTGCAGCGGCGGATTTTAAAAGCAGAGCAATTAACTCAGGCCAATCAGCGGATGACCTTATTGATCGCCGCCAATTACGGCGGGCGTTGGGATATCGTCCAGGCGGCTAAGGCGTTGGCGCGCCAAGTCGAGCGTGGGGAGCTGACAAGCTCAGCGATCGACGAATCTTTATTCGCCTCCAATTTATCCTTTGCCGATCTGCCGGAGCCGGATCTGTTTATTCGCACTGGCGGGGAGCTACGCATCAGCAATTTTCTGCTCTGGCAACTAGCTTATACCGAGTTGTATTTTACCGATGTGCTTTGGCCTGATTTCGATACCGATGAATTAGATCGAGCTTTGGCCGAGTTTGCGCGCCGTGAGCGGCGTTTTGGTTACACCAGTGAGCAACTACATAAATTCCAAGCGATCTCTTCTGCCTGAACATCGACGACAACAAGCATAAAATCATGGCTGAAATCCCTTCTCGTGCTAGCTTTTGGAACCAAACCCTGTGGCTACGGGTTGCTACGGCAGCGGTTTTAATTCCCATCGTCTTATGGGCGGCCTATGCTCTATCCGTCAAAGGCTTCGTCATCGCTTGGGGAGTGGTCATCCTATTAGCGGCATGGGAATGGAGTGCGTTGACGGGAGCTCAAAGCCTGATCGGACGCGCAGGATTCGTCTTAGGCGTGCTTGCGTGCCAACTTTTGGCTTGGTATTGGCCTAAACTCATCAACCACCTGGCTGCTCTGCTGCATTGGGATGAATTGACTGTGCTTGTGGTATGGGGGCTGGACTACATTGTCTTTCCGAGCGTGCTAGCCTGGCTAGTGCTGGGGTTTTTCCTGCGCACCTGGCCGGACAGACTGGCTGCTAACCCTTGGCCTAGAGCGGTGCAAATCGTGGTGGCGTGGTTTGTGCTGTTGAGTGCTTGGCTGTTGATGAGTAGGCTGCGGGCAAACTTCGGCAATGCTTCTATTTTGTATCTCTTATTTTTGGTCTGGATCGCTGACACCAGCGCCTTTTTTGTAGGTAAAAAGTGGGGGCAGACAAAGCTTGTGCCGACTATCAGTCCAGGTAAGACGCTGGAGGGAGTCTATGGGGCGATGCTCGCCAGTGCCCTCTATGCAGGTGCAGTTGGCTACTTGATCGAGCTAAGACCAAAGTTGATCGTAGATTTTGTGCTGTTATCTTTGATTGCGGTATTGGTCTCGATCTGCGGCGATCTGCTAGTGAGCCTCTACAAGCGTTGGGCTGGGGTGAAAGATTCAGGAAAGCTTTTGCCTGGACACGGCGGGATTCTTGATCGGATCGATAGTTTACTGGCTGCTTGCGCGGTTCTCTATGCTGGTTTGCTTGGGCGGGAGCTATTTTGGTGAAAGGGCTATGCGTTCTCGGAGCCACTGGCTCGATCGGGGTCAGCACGCTAGACGTGGTGACTCGCCATCCAGACAAGTTTCGAGTTATCGCGCTGACTGGGAATTCTAAGACCGAGGTCCTATTTCAGCAGTGCTTACGCCATCGTCCTGCTTATGCGGTGATGGTAGACGCCCAGGCGGCGCTGGAGTTGCGCCGCAGGCTGAAGGCCGAAGGCCTTGCCACCGAAGTATTGACCGGCACTGAGGCTTTAGTGGAAGTGGCACAGCTTGCTGAAGTAGATTACGTCATGGCGGCGATCGTCGGCGCGGCAGGGTTGCTTCCTACTTTAGCTGCCGCCAAGGCCGGCAAGCGAATTCTGCTCGCGAACAAGGAAGCTTTAGTGATCTCAGGACCGATCTTCATGGACACCGTGCGGGCTTTGGGGGCGCAATTGCTGCCGATCGACAGCGAGCACAATGCCATTTTTCAGTGTATGCCGGCCGGTTTTAGGGCAGGAACTGCTCCCAAAGCAGTACGTAGGATTTTACTGACTGCTTCTGGCGGACCGTTTTTGACCACGCCGCTGGAAGATCTACCTAAGGTGACGCCAGAGCAGGCGGTGGCCCATCCCAAATGGGAGATGGGCAAAAAGATCTCGGTAGACTCGGCCACTATGATGAATAAGGGTTTGGAGGTCATCGAGGCGAGTTTGTTATTTGCTCTGCTGCCTGAGCAGATCCAAGTAGTCATCCACCCGCAGAGTGTCATCCATTCGCTGGTCGATTATCAAGATGGGTCGGTCTTGGCGCAGCTGGGTAATCCCGACATGCGCATTCCGATCGCCTATGGCTTGGCTTGGCCAGAGCGGATCGAGTCCGGAGCCCTGGCGCTGGATCTGTTCGAAATAGCGCGGCTGGATTTTCAGCCGCCCGATTTTAACCGTTTTCCCTGTTTGCGCTTGGCGTTTGAAGCTGCCCGTTTGGGTGGTACCGCACCGGCGCTGCTGAATGCCGCCAACGAGGTGGCAGTGGCAGCGTTCTTAGAGCGCAAAATTCCGTTCACTGGCATCGCTGAGGTCATCGAACGGACCTTGAATGCGATCCCTACTGCTCCTGCCAGGGACTTAGACTGCGTACTGGCAGCAGATGCTAAGGCGCGCGGTTTTGCCAGTACGTTAATCGCCAAGCTTTAGGGGGGGCGATGAGTGCCTTGCATAACTTATTTTTCTTTATTCTGGCCGTTGGGGTTCTAATTGTTTTCCACGAGTTCGGTCACTTTTGGACCGCCCGCCGCCTGGGAGTGAAGGTGCTGCGTTTCTCAGTCGGGTTTGGTGCGCCCCTATGGCGTTATCAAAAATCCCCAGACGAGACCGAATTCGTGGTCTGCGCGCTGCCTTTGGGTGGCTACGTAAAGATGGTAGATGAGCGCGAAAGGGAAGTCGCCCCTCAAGATTTACCCTTTGCGTTTAACCGCCAACCGTTGTGGCGCCGGACGGCGATTGTCGCCGCAGGTCCTTTGTTTAATTTGGTGCTGGCGGTGTTGCTGTATTGGATCGTGGGCGTCAGCGGGGAGACCGGGATCAAACCCCTGGTGGGTCAGGTCGAGCCTGGCAGCTTAGCAGCTCAGGCCGGTTTCCAGCCCCGCGATGAAATCGTGGCGGTTGAGGGTGAAAAGACTCCTACTTGGAGCCAAGTCTTTGGCCTGTTGTTCGCCAAAATCATTCAAAACCGTGAGGTTCAAGTGGAGGTTTTGACCGCGTCGGGAGATAGGCAAATTCGGACGCTGGGAATTCCGGAGGAACTGAGCGCAAACCCGAATCTTTTGGGCCGGAAGCTGGGACTTAAGCCGTTTGAGCCGCCGCTGCCACCTGACATCGGCAAGATCGAGCCGGGCAGTCCTGCTGAGGCTGCAGGGTTAAGGCCCGGGGATCGGATCGTGGCAGTCGATGGCGAACCCATCGAGGAATGGCGCCAGTTGGTGGAGATCGTCCGCGCCCATCCAGGAAAGCCTTTGCAATTTGCGGTTGAGCGGCAGGGCAAAATCCAAGAGGTTACCCTGATCCCGGCCGAGGTCCTAACTCAAGAGGGCAAGCCCCAAGGCCGGATCGGCGCCGGGGTCAAAGTCCCTCCTGGACTGTACGATGCGCTCAAGATCACTTACCGGCTGGGACCGGTGGAGGCGTTGACCGCCGCGGTGAGCAAAACCGCCGAATTTTCCTGGCTGACCTTGAAAATGCTAGGCAGGATGCTGATCGGCCAAGCAAGCCTAGAAAATCTCTCCGGTCCCATCAGCATCGCCCAGTATGCCGGCCAGTCGGCTGCTTTAGGGATGAGTTATTTTTTCAAGTTTCTCGCCATCGTCAGCATCAGTTTAGGGGTGATCAATCTGCTGCCGATTCCGGTGCTCGACGGCGGCCATCTGCTGTTCTATTTGATCGAGGCAGTGCGGGGGAGCTCCTTGTCGGAGCAAACGATGGCCAGATTTCAACAACTTGGGATGGCGATTTTGTTGGCCTTGATGGCGCTGGCCATTTTTTTTGATTTGCAGCGTTTGTTTAAATAGAGAGCTTGCCTATGTTCAGGTACTTATACCCCGCCCTACTGATCTTGTCCATGAGTCTTGCGGCTGAAGAACCCAAACTGCTACGCCGGACCTTAGAGAAGCATTTGCCTGAGGCGCGTATCGAGGCGATCCGGGAGGCACGAATTCCAGGCTTATACGAGGTTACCATCGGCCCGCGCCTGTATTATGTCTCTAAAGACGGCCGCTATCTCATCGACGGGCATTTGATCGATCTTAAAACGCGCCGCGATCTTACCGAGGCCAAGCTGGCTGAAGCGCGGCTAGTCGCGTTGGACAAACTGGGCGAGCAATGGATGATCGTATTTTCCCCTGATCACCTTAAAGCGACCGTCACGGTATTTACCGACATCGATTGCGGCTATTGCCGGAAGTTTCACTCCCAGATCGAGGAATATCTAAAGCGTGGGATCAAAGTCCGTTATCTGTTTTATCCTCGCGCTGGCAAAGACTCGGAGTCTTATCGCAAGGCGGTAGCGGTCTGGTGCGCCGAGGACAAAAACGCGGCTTTGACTGCAGCCAAGCAAGGCAAAGCGATCGCGATGCGCACTTGCGACCATCCGGTCGATCGCCATATGGACCTCGCTGAAGAGTTTGGCGTTCAGGGGACACCTATGATCGTCACCGAGCGCGGTGAGGTTTTGCCAGGTTATGTGCCGCCGCCGCAATTGGCTGCCTATTTAGAGCGCAAATAGAGCTTTATGCGGCAGCGGCGACGTGCTGGGCTTGGTGCCTGGCGATCGACTCTTTGGTCATACTGGTCAAAAGCTTCATGACTTCATTGCTGCCTTGTTCCATCTGCTCCATCTGCTTGAGGATCTGGCCGATCAGCTCAGGCTGAGCTTGCCAGTCTTGGCGGG
Source organism: uncultured Methylococcales bacterium (assembly GCA_964546735.1). GTDB lineage: Bacteria > Pseudomonadota > Gammaproteobacteria > Methylococcales > Methylothermaceae > Methylohalobius. Next base: position 23,199 of record CAZJKH010000009.1, read on the forward strand.
AGAGCGCCAGCGCTTGGTGGGCGCTGGTGTGGACCTGGGCATGCGGCGATTCTAGCCGCTTATAGCTTGGCAGGCCGCTAAACCGCTCTTTCCCGACCCCCTGGTAGTACCACTTGCCCAGCCGGCAGGAATGGTAGTCGACGGCGATGGCCTTGGCCTCTTCTTCGCACTTTTTGTCTGCTACGGCCAGATAAGCGTTTTGCTTGTAGATGATGTGGTCGAGCTTGACCAGGGTGGAAAACGAAGTCTCCTGAGCGCAGGTGGCGCTGAGTTTGGTTTTGCTCGCGGCTGCTTCAAACTCGCCAAAACGCGCGCTGAAGGTTGCCACGATCGGCTGCATCTGATTGGCCAATTCGACCGAGGCCTGGGCTTCTTGGGAGATGGCGGTCACGCTTTGCCCAAAACCTTTTAGAATTTTCGAGATCTCTACCGCTGCCTCTTTGGTGCGGTTAGAGAGCGCTTTGACCTCATCGGCTACCACCGCAAACCCGCGCCCGTATTCTCCCGCTCGGGCAGCTTCGATCGAGGCGTTGAGGGCGAGCAAACCAGTCTGGTCGGCGATGTCGGTGATGATCGACAGGGCCTTGATCACCTGTTGGCTGGTGTTGTTCAGTTCAGCGATGATGTTGGCGGCGTTGGCTACTTTTCCCGCAATGGCCTCTACCGCTTGCCGCACATCCTCTACTCCTTGTTTGCTAGAGCTTGCTGCCTGGGCGTTGGCTTCGGCGATGGCAGCGACTTCCGCCAAGGTTTGGGTGATATTGAGCATATCCTCTTGGCAAAGCTTCAGATTGCCGATTAAATTGCTAATATTTAAACTGTGTAGCCCAGAACCCAGTTGAATGATCAGTTGTCGTCGGTGATTGTCTCGCATCTTAACCAAGGCGAGATTAGCGAGTTGGACTCCAACCTTGATTTGACCGGGAAGCCCCTGGTCTAGGGCTGGGCGAGTGTAATCGTGGTAGCTGGTGCGGTTAAGGACCGTGCTCAATTCGCGGAAATAAGTTTCGCACAGGTCCAAAAACTCATTGAGCTCCCAGGCTACTTTGCCGACTTCGCCTAAGGCGTATACCTCTGTGATCCGGTGGTAGAGTTCGCCTTGATGGCATTTTCTCAAGGTCTGGTAGATTTTCTCTAGCGCCCTAAGGTAAAGAGTCATCTGCCGGTAACCTATCCAGCTTAAAGCCAGCATTAGACCGGGCAAAAGCAAAAAGTCCAGGTGCCAGCCAAAGCGGATGAGGAACCAAAGCGTCAGTAGGATCGAGGTGCCGCTTATGGCATAGGCAGCGTAGTGAACCTTAGTCTGTAAGAGAGGTTGCGTGTAGCGGGTAGAGTTAGTTCTCATGCTTTGACACCGTAAAGTTCTAAGACCAAGCGCTCGTAGCTTGTGCCTTTGCTTTGCAGAAAATCGTTTAGATAAGCGACCGATTGCTGGATGCCTTGTTTGACGGAAGGGGCTTTTTGCTCGATCGCCAGCATCTCCCGATAGATAGGTTCGATCGCGCGTACGGCGCTGGTAGGTGCCTGGCGCCTGGCCGAATAGTAACCGACGATCTGGCCGTTTCGGTCCAAATCCGGAGTAATGTTGGCAAATACCCAGTAGAAACTGCCGTCCTTAGCTAGATTCTTGACAAAGGCAAAGAATTCCTTCCTTTGCTCGATCGTCTGCCACAAGAGCCAGAACGCCCCTCTGGGCATGTCTGGGTGGCGGATGATATTGTGCTGGACGCCTAACAGCTCTCTTTCCGAATAGCCTGAAATTCCCATGAAGATTCGATTCGCGTAAGTGATCTTGCCGCTAGGATCGGTTTTGCTGACGATGAAATCATCTTCGCCTAATCGAAGTTCTTGGTTTTTGGGAGTAGGACGCTGGCGCATGCTGTCTTCCAAGTTGTCTTTTTTCAAAAAGTGTAGACTAAATCTGATTTTTGGAAAGTGATTGCACACTTGTCTTATGGAGCTTATGCTTGAACAATGTTAGCAACAACTAAGAGTTGCGGTATGTATGGTTTACTTTGCGCTGGACTGATCGTCTTGGGTTTGGGTTCGCTTAAGGTGCGAGCTGGGGAAGAACGTTATCCGGCAGCAAACTTCGAGCCCAAAGTGCTGTATCAGGCTAAGCTGCAAGCTTCCGCTACCGAGGCGGCCGACTATCCTGCAGCCAATGTTACCCCGCAAGTCGTGTTTCAGGACCCTGAGCTGATCGAGGCGACTGGCCCGCTCACGCCGGATGCGCCGCCTGCCGCGCAGATTGCTGCCCAACCTATAACCTCGACCAAAGAATCCCGCGTGGAGGAATCCATTTCCGACGTTGACCCGCCTTATAGCGCGCTAGGATTGGCGGCGGTGGTAATCGGCCTTGCGTTTTGGGGATTTCGGCGTCGCCCGCCGATTATCCTGGGGCTGACCGATCCGAATCCCGCCGCGCCAGCGCCAAGTGAGTCTGAACCGCAAGCGTTCACCGTCCGAGAAGACCTGGAGGAATTGGCAGAAGAAGTCGAGCAAACAACGATAACGAATCGTCAGCGCGCTAACAAGACCAAGCGCACGCGCAGGCGCTAAGAGGGTTGAGCTCCAAGCGCAGCTTGAAGCTCGTAAAGAAGCATCAAAGCCTGTCTTGGGGTCAGGTAGTCGGGATCGATTTGGGCAAGCCGTTCGAGGAGAGGAGATTTGCCGTCAGGCGCAGTAAACAGGCCAAGCTGGGAGCAGGGCGCAGGAGCGAAACGCGAATGGCTTTCTAGCTCTTTTAGCTTGGCGTGGGCGCGGGTAATGACCTCCGCCGGGATGCCTGCCAGCGCCGCCACTTGCAGGCCGTAGCTTCGGTTAGCTGGCCCTTCTTGCACGGTGTACAAAAACACGATTTGGTTGCCGTATTCGGCTGCCTCTACATGGACGTTAGCGATTTGCGGAAGGCTGTCTGCCAGGGCGGTCAATTCAAAATAATGGGTAGCGAACAAAGTCAAGGCGCGGTTATTACGCGCTAAAAACTCGGCCACTGCCCAGGCTAAGGAAAGCCCGTCGTAGGTGCTGGTGCCGCGGCCGATCTCGTCCACAAGCACCAGGCTTTGCTCAGTGGCGTGGTGGAGGATGTTGGCAGTCTCGGTCATTTCCACCATGAAAGTCGAGCGGCCCGAGGCCAGATCGTCGGAGGCGCCGATACGAGTGAAGATACGGTCGATCGGGCCGATCTCAGCCGCCTGCGCGGGGACAAAGCTGCCTAAATGGGCCATGAGTACGATCAAGGCAGCCTGGCGCATATACGTACTCTTCCCGCCCATATTGGGGCCGGTCATGATCAGCATACGCCGTTGCGGGGTGAGTTCCAAGTCGTTAGGAACAAAAGTTTCTACTTGCTGTTCGACTACAGGATGGCGGCCGCCTACGATGCGAATGCCAGGTTCCTCCGTGAGCTTAGGCCGCGTCCAGTTACAGCTTGCAGCGCGTTCGGCAAAGCAGGCCAAAACGTCAAGTTCAGCGAGCGCTTCAGCGCGCGCTTGGAGGTCTGGTACTGCCGGTGTCAGCGCTTCCAAGAGACTGTCGTAGATCGCTTTTTCCAAAGCTAGTGCTCGCTCCCTGGCAGACAGGACTTTATCCTCAAACGCCTTAAGCTCTACGGTGAGAAAGCGCTCGGCGTGCTTGACCGTCTGGCGGCGGATGTAGTCAGTCGGTACCCGCTGGCTTTGGCTTTTGGGGATCTCCAGATAATAGCCGTGGACTTTGTTGTAGCGGAGCTTGAGGCCGGCGATACCGGTCCGTTCGCGTTCGCGTTGCTCCAAGGCCAATAAGTAATCATCGCTGTGCTGGCTGAAGGCGCGTAGCTCATCTAGCTCGCAGTTGAAGCCAGGCGCAATCACCCCACCGTCGCGCAACATTGGCGGAGGATCTTGGACGATCGCGCGTTGGAGAAGGCCCAGCACTTCCGGCAAGTCGGCCAGGCGCTCGCTAAGCTGCTTCATCTTTAGGCTGGTCAGTACAGCGAGCGCTTGGCGCAGATCAGGCAAGGCGCTCAACGTCTGGCGGATCAGGATAAGATCTCTGGGGCGGGCGGTTCTGAGCGCGATCCGGGTGGCAGCGCGGCCGATGTCAGCGGTGGCGCGAAGCTGCTCGCGTAAAGCTTGAAAGCTGCAAGTCTCAAGCAACTCCTCTACTGCATCCAGCCGCGCTGAGATTTCCGCGCGGTCGCGCAAAGGCCGGTGCAGCCAGCGCTTGATCAGCCGTCCACCCGCGGCGGTGACGGTACTGTCTAATACCCCAAGCAAGGTGAGCTCGCTTCGACCTGAGGGGTGGCGGTCCAGCTCCAAATTACGGCGCGTGGCGGCATCCAGCCCGATGACGTCGGCGCCGGTCTCCACCCGTAAGGAGGTCAGGTGGGACAGATCGCGTTTTTGCGTCTCACGGACATATTGCAGTAGGCTACCGGCAGCGGCCACAGCCGCCTCCATGTCATCGCAACCGAATCCAGTTAAATCTTGGACCTGGAACTGTTCCAGCAGAATGCGGCGGGCGCTTTTGGGATCAAAATGCCAACTTGGCCGCTGTGTGATCCCAGTGCGCTGGCAGACACAAGGTGGCGCAGGCCAATCCTCAGGGATTAAAATCTCAGCCGGCTCTAAGCGTTCTAGCTCGTTTGCAAGCGCGGTTTCATCCGCAACCTCCTGGACGGCAAATCTAGCGCAGCTTAATTCCAAATAAGCCAAGCCGAATCTGCCCCGATGCGGCGCAAGCGCCAGCAGCAAGTTGTCGCGGCGCTCCTCTAGCAGGGCCTCGTCGATGGCGGTGCCTGGGGTGATGATCCGAACCACTTTGCGCTCCATCGGGCCTTTGCCCTTGAGGTCGCCGATCTGCTCGCAGATCGCTACCGCTTCTCCAGCCTTGAGCAATCTAGCTAAATAGTTTTCCAGCGCGTGGTAAGGGATCCCAGCCATCGGCACGCGCTTGCCCCCGGATTCCCCTCGCGCGGTCAGAGTCAGGTCCAAGATCTGGGCGGCTTTAAGCGCATCGTCGAAAAACAGCTCGTAGAAATCCCCCATGCGATACAGCAGCAGAATATCCGGATACTCCGCCTTCAAGCGGAGATACTGCTGTATCATGGGAGTGTGGCCTTCCAGGGAGAAGGCTTGAGACATTATGGATCGCCGACGAAGCGGATTGGCCTGTGCCCGGATAAATGGGCGGGCGTGATGATGTAGTCGCCGCCTAGGCTAGTGGTCCAGATCCTCTGCGCAGTTTCAACATCGCCGCCGGTAAATATCCAAGTGAGCCCACCGGTCAGCGCCCCGATTCCAGCAAAGGCGAGCTTAAACGCCCCATAGACTGGGGTGAGGAGAAAAGAGGCTGCGCCGGTAGCCAGGTCATAGCCCGGCTCGGTATACTCGGGTTGCGCTTGAACTGGCGTAGTTCCAAGCCAAGCGATTAAGACTAAGGCGCTTAAGCGTAGATGGGTTGCCATAGATTCCTCATTGGTTGAAGATCAGATCGATTTCCGACGGAGATTAATTAGGATAGCATTTTTGCTAAAGTGATTGGAGTTTACGCCGTGCGCGTGCTGCATCTTGGGAAGTACTATCCGCCTTACTGCGGCGGGATTGAGCGATTCCTTGGGGATTTGCTGCCTGCCTTGCAGCGCGAGGGGATTGACCCGGCGGTATTGGTCCACGCGCATGCCGGTGCAGAGAAAACGCAAGCGCCTTTCCCAATATGGCGGGTGCCTACCTATGGGCAGCTCGTATATACCCCGCTCTGTCCTGCTTTCCCCGCTTGGCTTGGCGCGATGATACGCGATTTTCGGCCAGAGTTGTTGCATCTTCACTTGCCCAATGTCTCAGCGTTTTGGGTGTTAGCCGTTCCGGCTGCGCGCCGTCTCCCGTGGATCGTCCATTGGCACGCCGATGTGGTGCCGTCTAAGCTCGATCCCCGTTTGCGCCTGGCTTACCGGTTTTATCGTCCGCTGGAGCAGAGACTTCTTAGCCGAGCTTGGAAGATCCTCGTTACCTCCCCGCCTTATCGCAACGCGAGCTTGGTTCTAAGACCATGGTTGGAGAAAACCGAGGTGGTGCCGTTAGGACTAGACCCAAAGCGCTTGGCACTGCCGGATCCAGAAAGCCGCCTGTGGGCAGAACGGGTCTGGAGAGAAGAGGATCAGCTCAGGCTGCTTTGCCTGGGTCGGTTAGCTTACTACAAAGGCCATCGAGTATTGCTGGACGCGCTTGCCAGGCTGAGCCAGGTGCAGCTTGTCTGCGCTGGCAGCGGCGAGCTTTGGAAGGCGCTGCAACAGCAAAGCCGGCAACTAGGTTTAAGCGGGCGGGTAACATTTGTAGGAGAAGTCAGCGATCCCTGCCGCAATGCTTTACTGGCAAGCTGCGATGTCTTGGTTTTACCTTCTTTGGAGCGCACCGAAGCATTTGGGCTGGTGTTGCTAGAGGCGATGGTTTACGGGAAGCCAGTGATCGCTACCTCGGTGGAAGGTGCGGGGATGGGTTGGGTAATCGAGGAAGGCCAAACTGGGTGGTTGGTGCCGCCGGGAGATCCTGGCGCGTTGGCGCGCTGTATCGAATTCGTGCAACAATATCCCAGCTTAAGGCGCCAAGTAGGGGAGAAGGGGCGAAGGCGGTTTTGGGAAAATTTCCAGATCCAAACGTGTGCGCAGCAGCTAGCTGCCATTTATCGGCTGGCAGCAGCAAGTTATTGAAGCGCCAGGTAGGCCAAAGCGCAGAGAGAAAGAGCGCAACTGCTACCTGTTGGGACCGGCCGCAGTTTGCCATTTTGATCCCGGCTAAGAATGAGGCAGCAGCGATCGGCCAGGTGATCGCTGAAGTCAAGCAGAGTTTCCCTCACGCCTTGGTGGTGGTGATCGACGATGACAGCAGCGACGGGACAGATCGCGTAGCAGCTGAAGCCGGTGCTCTAGTGCTTCGCCTGCCGGTGCCTTTGGGCGCGTGGGGAGCGATTCAGACCGGGATGCGCTATGCGCTAAAACGAGGCTGTCAGGTCTGTGTGACCTTAGATGCCGACGGTCAGCATCTGGCTGCGGAGATCCCAAAGCTCTTGGAGGCGTTAGCGCGCGAACAGGCTGAGGTGGTGATCGGGGCGCATCCTGAGCGAGGCAGCTGGGCGCGCCGACTTGTCTGGCGGTTGTTTCGCGCTTTGACTGGCTTTGAGTTGGCGGATCTGACCTCAGGGTTTCGCGCTTATCGGCGTCGGGCTTTGGTGTTTTTAGCATCGCCTCGGGCGACTTTGCTCGAATATCAGGATATTGGGGTGCTTTTGCTGTTGCGCGCCTGCGGCCTTAAGATTGCCGAAGCGAATGTAGTGATGCGTCCGCGTCTGCATGGCAAATCGCGCGTTTTCTACAGTTGGTGGCAAGTCGGCATATACTTGTTCCAGACTTTGGTCCTGTGCCTGGCTAAACTGAGATGATTTCCTATCGTTTGACCTCTGCCGTATTGGGGCTGGTGATCGCCGGTGCGATTGCGTGGCTGATCCGCAAGGATCGCCTCCACACCCGGCATGCTTTCTGGTGGAGCGGGGTGGCGTTGGCGGTCTTCGGGCTTGGGATGTTTCCGCAGTGGGTCGATTGGGCAGCGCACTGGTTAGGCGTGGCTTATCCGCCAGTGTTGGGGATCGTCGCTGCGATCGGGGTGATTTTGGTGAAAATGCTGGTGCAGGATCTGGAGCACTCGCACCAGGAACGGGCGCTTCGGCGCCTCATCCAGAGGATTGCGATCTTAGAGGCAGAGCTTAAGAAAGTCACCCACCGCTTTGAAAACGACCCTTAAGGCTGGCGCGGGGTTAAGCTTAGACCTTCTGCGCCTTCAAGCTTGGCTCTGCTTAAGTCAGCGCCGGTGAGATTGGCCTCATATAACTTAGCTTCGCGCAAGTCAGCGCCCTTGAGGTTGGCACCGGTCAGATCGGCGCCGGAAAGATCGGCGCGGTAGAGGTTGATGCCTTCCAGATTGGCGTTTATGAGCTTAGCAAAGCGCAACAACACCCGGTTGAAGTCAGCGTGTTTCAGATTTGCCCGGGTAAAATCGGCATAGTTGCAGGTAGCGCGCATCAGACCCATGCTCTGATTTTTCATGTCTGCTCCCCAAAAGGACCCCTCCAGGTCGGCGTCTACCAACTTGGCCTGCTCCAAGATAGCCATGACGCGGCTGTGTCTGAGGTTGGCTCCGGTCAAGTCCGCCTCGCTCATGGTGACCCCAAAGATGCTCGCTCCTTCTAGGTTAGCGTAAGCGAGGTTGACCCCGCGCATGACGGTCAAGTCTAGATTTTGTCCCGCAAGGTTAGTGTGGCTTAGGTTGGCATAGCGTAGATCTGCCCCCCACAGGTTAGCGTAGCGTAGGTCTAAGCCGGATAGATCTACTCGTTTGAGGTCCTTACGCTTGAGGTCAGCAGGCCTGTCGGGAGTGGCCTGGCGTAACAGCGCAACGACTTGATCGCGGGTCAGATCAGCTGCGGATAGCGAAGTAGCGATCAGGATACCGAGGCTCAGCAAGATCCAATAACATTTTTGCATGCTGGTTTCCCCTTTTAGAATTTGTTGCCTGCAAAACTCTCCCGTAGGAGAGCATGGCTTGTATAATACTGAACCTAAGTTCATTTTTATATCTCAGACAGAGAACTATGGCAGGACATAGTAAATGGGCTAATATTCGCCATCGCAAAAGCGCCCAGGATGCCAAACGCGGCAAGATCTTCACCAAGCTGATCCGGGAGATCACGGTAGCTGCCAGGTTAGGCGGGGGAGACCCCGCGACCAATCCGCGCCTTAGGGCGGCAATCGATAAAGCGTTATCGCACAACATGCCCAAGGACACTATTCAACGAGCCATCAACAAGGGGGTCGGTGGCCAAGAGGGTGGTTCCTACGAGGAGGTGCGGTATGAGGGGTATGCCCCTGGTGGGGTAGCGGTGATGGTCGATTGCTTGACCGACAACCGTAATCGTACCGTCGCCGAAGTTCGGCACGCGTTTACCAAAGCTGGCGGCAGCCTCGGCACTGAAGGTTCGGTAGCTTATCTATTTGACCAAGTGGGGGTACTCAACTATCCAGCCGGCAGCGACGAAGACAGAATCATGGAGGCAGCGCTGGAGGCCGGCGCTGATGATGTCGTCACGCACGAAGATGGAAGCATTGAAGTGTTGACCTCACCGGACAACTTTGAACAGGTCAAGCAAGCATTAATCAGCGCCGGGCTGACGCCAGAGTCGAGCGAAGTCACGATGCGTGCCAAAACCTCGGTGAAACTGGGTCCGGAAGATGCCGAGAAAATGGTGCGCTTGCTGGAGCGGTTGGAGGACTTAGACGACGTGCAGCAGGTCTATTCCAACGCCGAGATCAGCGAGGAAGTATTGGCAGGGATTGCCTGAGGTTGAACCTCAAAGAGGATAGATGCCATCCTAGTGAGGGTTTATGACGCGTATCCTAGGGATTGATCCTGGTTCGCGCGTGACCGGCTTTGGTATCATCGACGTGGACGGCCGTGGCATGCGCTTGGTCGCAGCCGGCTGTGTCAGGAGTGTGGCCGAGGATTTTCCTGCCAGGCTCAAGCTCGTCTATGAGGGGATGCTGGAAGTTGTCAATCAATATCTGCCAGAGGTCATCGCGGTCGAGCAGGTATTTGTGCAGAAGAACGCCGATTCTGCCCTCAAGCTGGGTCAGGCGCGGGGGGCGGCCATTTGCGCAGGTCTCTCGCGGAAATTGCCAGTCTACGAATACGCTACTCGCCAGGTCAAGCAAGCGCTGGTAGGCAAGGGTGGCGCTGACAAGCACCAGGTTCAGCACATGGTCAAAATCCTTCTCAATTTCCGCGGTGAACTTCCCCTGGATGCCAGCGACGCCCTCGCTGTAGCAGTGTGCCACGCGCATTATCAGCAGACTTTGCAGCGCCAGCGGCGAGGAATCGCATGATCGGCTTCCTGCGTGGGACTTTGGCAGCCAAGCAACCGCCGAGGCTGGTAGTTGAAGTCGGCGGGGTGGGATATGAAGTGGATGCGCCCATGTCCACGTTTTATCGCTTGCCCGAGACCGGCAGCCCCGTGACTTTGTTTACCCATCTGGCGGTGCGCGAGGATGCCCACGTGTTGTTCGGGTTTGCGACTGAGGCCGAGCGCACGCTGTTTCGAGCTTTGATTCGGGTCAACGGCGTCGGTGCGCGGTTGGCGCTAGCGATTCTCTCAGGGTTAAGCGTGGAGGAATTCCAGCGCTGCGTGCAGCAAGGGGATGTTCTGAGCCTCCAGCGCCTGCCGGGTATCGGTAAAAAGACTGCCGAACGGCTCATCATCGAACTCCGCGATCGGCTGCCCGCATCCCTCTGTCCGGTGCCGGCGATGGAGGCCACGTCCGATCCGCAGCGCGAGGCTGCGGAAGCTTTGATCGCCTTGGGATACAAGCCGCAGGAGGCGCAGCGCTTGCTCGATCAGGTCTCTGGCCAAGCGACGGCCGTGGAAGATTTAATCCGTCTGGCTTTGAAAGCAGCAGGTAGTAAATGATCGAAGAGCGTATCGTTGCGCCTGTCAAGCTCAGCGAGGAAGAAATCCTAGACCGGGCGATCCGTCCTCGCCGTCTGGCCGATTATATTGGCCAACCTCAACTTAAAGAGCAGCTTGCGATCTTTATCGATGCAGCCCGCGGCCGAGGAGAGGCGTTAGATCACGTGCTGATCTTCGGCCCACCCGGCTTGGGCAAGACTACCTTAGCCCATATTGTCGCCGCCGAGATGGGGGTGAACCTGCGCCAGACTTCAGGGCCGGCGCTTGAGAAGCCGGGGGATCTGGCCGCGATTCTGACGAACTTAGAGCACGGGGATGTGCTCTTCATCGATGAAATCCATCGCTTAAGCCCAATGGTAGAGGAAGTCCTGTATCCTGCGATGGAGGATTTCCAGCTCGATATCATCATCGGAGAAGGGCCGGCGGCGCGTTCGATTAAGCTGGATCTGCCGCCTTTTACGCTGGTTGGGGCCACCACCCGCGCTGGACTGTTAGCCTCTCCGCTGCGCGACCGTTTTGGCATTGTCCATCGATTGGAGTTCTATTCGGTACCGGAGTTGACCCAAATCGTTACCCGTTCGGCGCGGATTTTAGGGCTTGAGATCGAGCCGGAAGGAGCGCAAGAAATCGCTTGTCGTGCTCGCGGTACGCCTAGGATCGCCAACCGGCTGCTGCGGCGGGTGCGCGATTATGCGCAAGTCAAGGGCGACGGACGGGTGACCTTGGCCACTGCGGTTGCAGCGTTGGAAATGCTTAAGGTTGATCCCAACGGTTTCGATCAACTCGATCGCCAGCTTCTGATGACTTTGATTTCAAAGTTCGGCGGTGGGCCGGTGGGACTAGATAGCCTGGCAGCAGCTATCGGTGAAGAGCGCAGTACCATCGAGGACGTGCTGGAGCCGTTTCTGATCCAGCAAGGGTTTATGCTGCGTACCCCCCGGGGCCGGATGGCAACGCCTAAAACTTATCTCCATTTTGGTCTTAACCCACCTACTGGATCTGGCGGATCGAGTCAAGATTTGTTCAGTTGAGTTTGCAAAGCGCTTGTGCCAGGGGTAGCCAAGCGGGTGTCAAAAGTGGAAAATAAATAGATGGGAACGATGAAGGACCCAAGATATCGGTTCACTTGGCCGGTGCGGGTCTATTACGAGGATACTGACGCAGGAGGCGTAGTCTATTACGCCAATTACCTAAGATTCTTTGAGCGGGCGCGGACGGAATTTTTGCGCGCGTTAGGCTTTGAGCAGGACAAACTCAAAACCCAGCAAGGAGTAATCTTTGCAGTCAAATCAGTGAGGGCCGAATATTTAAAGCCGGCTCGTTTTAATGATCTGCTTACCATCACATGCAGCATAGAAGCATGCAAACATGCCAGTCTAGAGTTTTCCCAACAGATCTTGAGATATCAGGAGACCTTATGCCAAGGGTGGATACGGATCGCTTGTTTGGATGCTGCTTCCTGGCGGCCACGTCCTATGCCTGAAGCGTTGTGGGAAGTTTTGCAGCATGAGTAAATCTCTGTTCGATTTAATTGCAAACGCCAGCCTTCTGGTCCAGATGGTGATGGCAACTTTGGCAGCTGCTTCGGTATTGTCTTGGACGGTGATTTTCCAAAAAGCGCGTGAGCTCAAACAGGTCGAAGCAGAGGCCGATGACTTTGAAGATCGCTTTTGGTCTGGGATCGACCTGGCCGATTTGTATAAGCAGCTGGCCAAAACCGAGGCAGAGGGACTAGAGGCAGTGTTCGTAGCCGGTTATCAGGAGTTTGTGCGCATGGTGAAGCGCAAGGCACCCCTAGACGTGCTTACCGAAAGCACGGAGCGTAGCATGCGCGTGGCCATCGATCGAAATCTAGAAGTATTGGATGATCGCTTGCCGCTGCTGGCGACAGTAGGTTCTACCAGCCCTTATATTGGGTTGTTTGGTACTGTTTGGGGAATTATGAATTCTTTCCGGGCGTTAGAGAACGTCCAGCAGGCAACCTTGTCGTTAGTTGCCCCGGGAATCGCAGAGGCCCTGATTGCAACTGCAATCGGTTTATTCGCCGCTATTCCAGCAGTCATTGCCTATAACCGCTATACCATCCGGATCGATCGCCTGATGCGGCGCTATGGGCGTTTTGCTGAAGAGTTTTTGGTTCTGTTGCAGCAGCGTGCACTGGAACTGGAAAAATGAATAAAACCTTCCGCCGGCGGCCAATGGCCGATATCAACGTTGTCCCTTACATTGACGTGACTTTGGTGCTGCTCATCATCTTCATGGTGACCGCTCCTTTGCTTCAAAATGGGGTGGATGTGGACTTGCCGGAGGCTCAGGCTAACCCGGTGGCTGTCGAGCCTGAGGTCCCACCGGTCATCGTCACCGTCGCTGCCGATGGGAGTTGCCGCCTCAATTGGGAAGGCGCGCCTGAGGTAGTCTCGCCTCAATCGCTATTGGTAAAGGTAGCAGCGATCCTGCGCCATAAGCCAGGCACTCAAGTGCTAGTGGCAGGTGACAGCGAAGTAGCTTATGGCAAGGTAGTTGAGATCATGGCCGCGTTGCGCGGAGCTGGGGTAGGCAAAGTCGGGCTGCTCACCCGCCCGCCACTCTCATGAGCGCTCGTCCTTCCTGGTCAGTTTCCTTCATCAAGGCCCTAATTCTCCACAGCCTGTTGCTGTTGGTGCTGTTCGTACGCTTAGGGAATGCGCCTTCTAAGCCGCAGGTGCAGGCTAAGCCAGTCGAGGTAGTAGAAGCAGTGGCGGTGGACGAAGCGCAGGTAGAAGCCGAAATCCAGCGCCTCAAAGCCGAGGAGGAGTCTCGGCGGCAACAGGAAGAAGCCAGGCAACGCGAGTTGGAGCAGGCCAGGCAGCGAGAGGAACAAAGGCTGTTGGAGTTAAAGCGCAGGCAGCAGGAAGAGCAGCAGCGCCTTCAAGCGCTTGCGGAAGCCAAGCGCCGTCAAGCTGAGGAAGAGGCTAGGCGACTTAAGGAATTGGAACAGCGGCAGCGCGAAGAAAAGGAACGTTTGGCAACTCTAGAACAAGCTCGCGCTGAAGCCGAGCGGCAGCGGCAGCAAGAAGAAGCGCGCCGCAAGGCGGCCGAAGAAGCCAGGCGC
>CAZJKH010000009.1:36880-69519 GCA_964546735.1 uncultured Methylococcales bacterium
CGCAAGGCGGCCGAAGAAGCCAGGCGCCGTGCGGAGGAAGAAGCCAAGCGCAAAGCAGAGGAAGAGGCGCGTAGGTTAGCCGAGGAAGCCAAGCGCCGTGCAGAAGAGGAAGCGCGCAAGGCGGCCGAAGAAGCTAAGCTCCAAGCGGAATTAGATCGGCGCCAGCAGATCAACGCGGCGATGCTACGGATTCAGCAGCGGGTTGAGCGCAATTGGCTTAAGCCTCAATCGTATCACGCTGGCTTATCCTGTATAATTCAAGTTCGGCTTGCCCCGGGCGGTAAGGTGATCGAAGCGCGAGTGATCCGTTCCAGCGGGGATCCGGCTTTTGATCGCAGTGCAGAGGTTGCGGTGCACAAAGCGTCGCCTCTGCCGATTCCGGCAGATCCTGCAGTCTTTGCCACTTTCCAGGAGTTCAATTTCCTATTTAAACCTCAAGGTTGATAGAGAGCATGCTTAGGTTTCTGTGGTCTGCAGCTTTTTTCGTCACGCTTAGTTTATGGAATTTTGCCCAGGCGGTGTTGACGATCGAAATCACAAAGGGCATAGAAGGGGCGATCCCGATCGCGGTGGTTCCTTTTGGTTGGACGGGGCAAGGGCAGCTACCCCAAGATATCGCTCAGGTAGTACGCGATGATTTAGCCCGCAGCGCCCGTTTTAAACCTTTGCCGCCGGAGGAGATGCTTACCCGCCCAACGACGCCTGAGCAGATCATGTGGCAGTCTTGGAAGGTATTAGGGCAGGATTACCTTGTGATCGGGCAGGTTCAGGCCTTCGATGGCGGTCGGTTCGAAATCCAATTTTACTTGTATGATGCCTTTTCCGGGCAGGAGCTGGCAAGTTACCGCTTGCCTTCCGATGCCAAGGGCTTAAGGCGGGCCGCTCATCGCATTAGCGACATTATCTACGAGAAAATCATCGGTGAGCCTGGGATTTTTTCCAGCCGGATCGCTTATGTAACGGTGGAGGTGCAGAATCGGCGCCGAGTTTATAAATTGCAAGTGGCCGATGCCGATGGCTACGATCCACATACGGTGGTGATCTCGCCTGAGCCTTTGATGTCTCCAGCTTGGTCCCCGGATGGTAAGAAGCTGGCATACGTGTCGTTCGAGGCCAGACGCCCGGCGATTTATGTCCAGACTCTAAGCACCGGAGCGCGGGAGAGGGTGGCTCAATTCCCCGGAATTAACGGCGCCCCGGCTTGGTCGCCGGACGGTAGCAAGCTGGCGATGACTTTGTCCAAAGACGGCAACCCCGATATCTACGTGCTCGATTTAGCTTCCCGCCAGTTGAGGCGCTTAACTGAGAGCGCGGCAATCGATACTGAGCCGGCTTGGTCACCGGATGGTAGGACGATCGCGTTCACTTCTGACCGCGGTGGCAATCCGCAAGTCTATTTCATGGAAGCTACTGGGGGAGTGCCGCGTCGAGTGACTTTCAACGGCAATTACAATGCCCGGCCGGTGTTTTCTAAAGATGGCATGCGTCTAGCCTTTGTTCACGGTGGCAGCGGTTATCGAATCGGGGTTTTAGATCTTAAAGACAAGAGCTTCAGTGTGCTCACTTCTGGGCCACTGGACGAATCGCCCAGTTTTGCCCCCAATGGCCGCATGATCTTGTATGCCACCCGTGGCGGAGGGCGCGGGCAGCTTGCTATCGTGTCGGTGGACGGTCGCGTGCAACAGCGCCTGCAAACTCAGGAAGGCGATGTGCAGGAGCCGGCATGGTCACCGTTTTGAGGTTTGATTGAATTAGTTAGAGGAGCATGGCAAGCATGAGGAAGATACTCGCGTTTTGGTTGGTATTGGTGGTCGCGATGACAGGTTGCCGCAGCACTGCTACGAAGCAGGTCGCTGCTGGCGGGCCTGGCACGGAAGCTGCGGCGAAGGGATTGGGAGAGGAAGGGACCGGCGCGTTTGGGACCGAGGAAGAGGGAGCCTATGGATCTGACGCCTTTGGTCCAGGGGGCGGTTATGCTGGGCCACAGGACAGCGGGCCTAGGGAGGGGCTATTGGGCAAGCGGGTGATCTATTTTGGTTTTGACAGCGCCCAGATCCGCAGCGAATTTGTTCCCATTATCGAGGCACACGCGCGCTACCTTGTCTCGCATCCAGAGGCCAAGGTGGTGCTCGAGGGGCATACCGACGAGCGCGGCTCACCTGAGTACAACATCGCCCTTGGGGAGGCGCGCGCCAAGTCGGTAGCGAAATTGATGCAGCTCCAAGGTGTGGCAGACGGCCGCATCCATATCCTCTCCTACGGCGAGGAAAAGCCAGTGGCAACCTGCCACGATGAGTCATGTTGGAGTCAGAATCGGCGCGTTGAGATCGTCTATCGCGAATATTGAGGATGCATTACCTGGGATTGGTGCTAGGGCTTGGATTTGCCCTGCTAGCGCAGGCTGGAGAAAGAGATTTAGAAGCCCGCGTGCGGCTCCTAGAGCAGCGGTTTTCCAGCCGCGCGCTGGTGGAGTGGATGCAGCAACTGGATCAGCTCCAGCAGGAAGTCAAGCTGATTCAGGGTCAGCTTGAGGAAATGCAACACACGAACGAAGAATTACAGCGTTCGATCGAGGAGCTTAAAGCCCGCCTGCACCAGGTAGAAAGCGCGATCCAGGCTCCCCTAACCCTGCAGGAGCCGCCGCCAGCTTCCGGATCCTCACCACCGGCTGCCGCGCCAGAGGCGGAACCTTCGGCACCAGCCTTGCCGGAGGACCCTGAGCAAGCTTATCAGAAAGCTTATGAGACGCTCCAGGCAGGCCTCTATGAGGAGGCTATCCGAGCTTTTTCCGCTTTCTTGAAAGTTCATCCAGAGAGCCAACAGGCTGGAGATGCTTGGTATTGGCTAGGGGAAGCCTATTACGTCAAACGCGATCTGGTCGGGGCGCGCCAGGCCTTTTCCCAGATCGTCGAACGTTTGCCAAACCACCCGAAAGTGCCCGATGCGCTGCTCAAACTGGGCTATGTGGCGATCGACATGGGGGATTGGCAGGCGGCAGCGCGCTATCTCAACGATGTAATCCAACGCTTCCCCGGTACGCGGGCGGCGCAGTTGGCAAGTGAGCGTCTTGGCCAGATACAACGTGAAAATCAGCTCTAGATTGCTTTCCCTGCGCGTCACCGAGATCTTCCTGTCTATTCAAGGCGAATCCCAAAGCCAAGGTTGGCCGACGGTGTTCGTGCGCCTGACCGGTTGTCCCTTGCGCTGCGTTTGGTGCGATACGGCTTATGCGTTTCATGGCGGCAGGCGCATGAGTTTGGAGGAGATCGTGGCCCAAGTGGAAGCTTTTGGCGTCGCTCACGTCACCGTTACCGGCGGGGAGCCTTTGGCTCAGCCGGCATGTCTTCCGCTATTGCAACGCTTGGCCGACCTCGATTTGATCGTCTCTTTAGAAACCAGCGGGGCTTTAGATGTGTCACAAGTCGATCAGAGGGTAATCAAGGTAATGGATCTCAAACCTCCAGGCTCTGGGGAGGAAGGGCGCAATCGGTTTGAGAATTTGCAGTTTTTAACTCGGCGCGATCAGGTAAAATTCGTCATCGCTGATCGCTTAGATTATGAGTGGTCTAAGGCGATGCTAACAGCCCACTGCTTGGCTGAGCGCTGCGAGGTCTTGTTTACCCAAGTGGCAGGGAAGATGGAACCGCGCATCTTGGCCGAATGGATTTTGCAGGATAGGCTGCCGGTTCGGTTTCAGATTCAGCTGCATAAACTCCTTTGGGGGGAAACGCGCGGGCGATGAAAAAAGCGGTAGTTTTACTTTCAGGCGGTTTAGATTCTTTGACCGCTTTCCTGATCGCCAAGTCGCAAGGGTTTGTGTGCCATGCGTTGAGTTTCGAGTACGGTCAACGGCAGCGGGCAGAGCTCGATGCGGCCAGCACCATCGCCGCTACTTACGGGGCGGTTGAGCACAAGATTATCCGGATCGGCCTTGAAGCGATCGGGGGGTCGGCCTTGACCGACCCGACCATCGCGGTGCCGGAGGCGCCAACCGAAGGTATCCCAGTCACTTATGTGCCGGCCCGTAACACCGTGTTTTTGGCGTTCGCGTTAGGGTACGCTGAGGTGCTGGGCGCGTTTGACATTTTCCTTGGGGTGAATGCGGTCGATTATTCCGGCTACCCCGACTGCCGTCCCCAGTACCTCCAAGCGTTTGAACGCCTGGCTGCCCTGGCGACCAAAGCGGGCGTTGAGGGCGGAGAATTTCACATTCACGCTCCGCTGATTCACTTGCGCAAGGCGCAGATCATCCAGACTGGCCTGGCGCTCGGCGCCGACTATGCTTTGACCGTTTCCTGCTATGCTGCCGATCGCCAAGGCCGCGCCTGTGGTAAGTGCGACGCCTGCCGCTTCCGCAAGCAAGGATTTGCCGAGGCCGGGGTAGCAGACCCCACGCGCTATCAGTAGAGGCCTAAGGCAGCGTTAGGCTAACGCCGCCATTCGGCAATCAGCTTTAAGCATTCTTGGCGTACCGGACAGGGCTTGCGGCACAAAAACCTAAGGTCAGTGCGAAAGCAGGTGGGTTTTTGGTCTTCGACCAGTCGGTTCGGTTTGAAGGCGGCGATGGGTTTCATAGACAAACCCTAGGCAAAGTCAGTCGTGGGTAATTAGCAAGAGATGTGCCAAAGCTTCTTTGGCCCTCTGCGCCGAGCAGCTGACCTGCTGAGGATTCCTGCGCGCTCAGGATGGTGCGGTATTTGCCTCAAGTTGTGGCATTTGCCTTAGAACGCCAGCTGTATCCCCCCAAAGCCGGCGATCCGGCTTCCCGCAAACCCGAAAGCCTCTTGGTAGCGCTTGTCGAGCAGGTTGTCTAGCCTTCCGAAAACTTCTACATGCGCGTTTATCCGGTAGCTTGCCGCCAGGTTGACTAAAGCGTAGCTGGCCAGACGCAGCCGTTGCGCTGGAAAGGCGGAAAAATCCAAGTCGTCGCGCGTTCCTACGGCGAGCACGTTAAGATGCAAGTGGGTGTTTTCCCCCAGTTTCAGATCGGCGTCGAAACTGCCCTTGTGGGACGGGCGGCGCAGCAGGCGCTTGCGGTTTTGATCGTCGGTGCGGGTATACGTGTAGGTGCCGCGTAAGGTGAGAAAAGCAAACGGTGTCACTTCCCCGTAAACCTCTACTCCTTCGCTTTCTGCAAAACTGCGGTTGATGTACCCTTGCCCAAAGGCAAAGTCGATCAAGTTTTTAAAATCGTTGCGGAAATAAGTTGCCCCGACTAAAAGGCGCTCATCCCAAACTGTCTGATCGAGCCCGATCTCAAAGCCGCGGCTGGTCTCCGGTTTTAAAGCGGGATTGCCGACTGGGCCAAAGCCGGTATCTGGGGCGAACAACTGAAATAGCGTCGGGGCTTTGAAGCCCTTGCCGTAGCTTGCGCGCAGTTTAGTGCCGGTCTCTGGCAAGAGCACCGCTTGGGTGGCGCGCCAGGTGACTTTGTCGCCGAAGTTTTCCGGATCATCCTGGCGGATGCCGACCGAGGTGATGAAGCGCTCCAGCCACTTAAGCCGGTTTTCCAGGTAGTACTGGCGGGTGCTCTGGCCGCGCCTTGGGCTTTGGTCCGAGCGCAGGATCTCCAGTTCGTCGGCAAAGCCTACGATCAAGTCATCCTGCTCGTGTAAGTGCAGGGTGTTTTGCCAATCTAGCCGGCGCTTTTCGCCTTGAAAGTGCGTGAAAGTCGCAAACGGGTTTGCAGGATCTAAAGGGTTTTTAAGGTTTCGGTCGATGAAGGTGTGTGCAAGCTGCAGGTTCGGTTCCCAAAGACCGTTGAAAAGTTTGAGCTTGGCGTTCAAACTGGAAAAAAGTTGATCGGTGAAGGTGCGCGCGTTGGGATCATCGCAAAACGCCCCGCCGCAGTTGTCAATGTCTGCTTTAGCACGGCTGTAGCGGGCGGTGCCGATTAAGGTGAAGTTTTCTCCAGGCGTAAAGTCTAAACGCGTTGACACTGTGGTATTGCGGTAGCCATCGTCTTCGCGGTTGCCGGCAAGGTGGCGGTCGGCGGCGGAAAAGCCGTGAGACTTGAGCTGAGAGGCAGACAGGCTGTAGCGGAACTGCTCGAGGCTGCCGCTGGTTTGACCCAGTAGGCGATAGGTGCCGAAGCTTCCGCCTTCGGTGCGCAAAGAGGCAGTGGGCTTGCCCTCACCGCGCTTGGTAAAGATTTGGATCACCCCTCCGATCGCATCGGCTCCGTACAGGCTGCTTTGGGGGCCGCGCAGGATTTCGATACGCTCGATCTCATCGACAGTCAGATGGGCAAAATCGAATAGCCCACCGGGATTGGACGGGTCGTTGGCCTCGACGCCGTCGATCAAAACCAAGGTGTGGTTGGAATTGGCTCCACGCAAAAACACTGAAGCTTGCTGTCCCAAGGGACCTAAGCGCACGGTATCCAGTCCAGGCACTACCCGCAGGGCGTCGGCCACGGTATAGATTTGCCTGGCTCGCAAGTCTTCGGCGGTCAGAGCGGTCAGGCTGCTAGCCAGGTCGCGCCAGGGGGTTTCAAGGCGGGTGGCAGTTACGGTCAAGGTATCCAAAGTCGTCACTGGGGTAGGGTCAGCTGCTTGCGCCAGGCTCATTACCCCAGCCATTAACCAAGGCAAACGCGGCATAATCTCCTCCTGCTACGCCCTCCGCGCAGCTTAGGGTTTTCGGATCTCACCTACCGCTAGGCCGGTCTCCGGGCTCGTGAGCAGGGATTACCTTCACCGGCCGCCTTCCCAGGCAAACGCCCAGTGGCTATGTGGCCGGTGTTAACTCACCTACCGTTGCGGGGGCAGCGCAGGCTTTGGACCTGACTTCCCGTTTCACCCTCTTGTCGAGGGCACCCAGCAGCGCAAGGTATTGTATAAAGGAAAAGGGCTTGGATTCAAGCTGCTTGCTGGCGCAATAGTTGCCTTTGCTTCAAGGCAAAGCGCGCAGCCAAAATCAAGGCCGTATAGGCCAGCGAAGTGAGGAGATACGGGCCAAGGTAAGGCAAAACCTTAAGCGCGTAAGCGCTCAGGCTAAGCTCAGGGAAATACCCTGAGAAGGCATAGAAGCTGAGGTTAGAAATCAAAAAAGCAACGACGGTCGAGCCTGTCAGAATGGCGAAGGTCGAGGCGATCCCACGCTTTTGGCTCAGGCGCCCGCCGAGCCACATCGCCCCATAAGTGGGAAGCAAAAACGGATAAGCGGCAGTCACGCACCAACCGCTTACCCCGCCATAGTGGATCGCCAGCCAGTCGATCAGGCCAGCCGCCGCCAGAAGGACAGCAAAACTCCAAAGCGTAGGGCTAAAGAGCCCGGCCAAAAAGAACACCGCCAACGAAGCATCCGGCAACGTTTCGAAATGATGAAAGCGGGTAGCGGACAAAAGCGCCACCAGCCAAACCAGAGGGAAAACTTTATCCGATTGGACTTGCAGCATCCAAAATCTTCTAAACTTAAACACATCATAGCGCAATCGATGAACTGGGAAAAGCGATGCGAGTCGGGTTAGTCGCGGTCTTGGCGTTGGGTTGGCTGACGGTAGTCTGGGCGGAGACTGCCATCTTGCCTCTTCGCCACCGCTTGCCGCAAGAAGTGGTGCAGGTTATAGCGCCGGTGCTCGCTGAAGGCGAGCGCCTGGTCGCGGTTCCAGAAGGCATTTGGGTTCAGGCCAGTCCAGAGCGGATCGAGGAGATTTACAGCTTAGTCGCTGCTTTGGATAAGCGTTCTGCGCGCCTAGTTGTCACCGTGCTCCAGACCGACCGCCTCAGCTTGGAAGAACTCAATGCCCAAGCCCAAGCCAAGATCTATGAGACGCGCTCGCAGCGGATCCTAGGCGTAGAGCAGCGCTTGCTGACGCTCGCAGGCCAGCCGGCGTTCATCGCTGTCGGCCAGGAACTTCCAGTGCCCAAGATCCATTTATGCCCGCAGGCGATAGGTGGCATCGAGTATTTGCCCGCGACTACTGGCTTTCAAATCACACCTAGGCTGATCGGCTGTCGGATACGGCTTGAGATTGCGCCTTGGTCTAGGCGTCCCGGAGGGTTAGCAGGCGAGCTTTCGGTTCAGGTCGCAAAAACTACTCTTGAGGCTGAGCTTGGCCGCTGGGTCGAGCTAGGTACCTCGGGTCTGGATGAAGACTTGATCAGCACTGAAATCCCAGCCCATCGCTACCAGACTCAAGCGCGCCGCCTGCATTTGTTCGTCAAAGTCGAGGTCCCCGAAGGGTGCGAAGGAGAGAATCATGGATCCATCCCATAGCTTGATCGGCAATTTGTTGGTGGAACAAGGCATGCTCACTACCGAGCAACTGCGCTATGCGGTGCGGGTGCAAGCCAAGTTGGAAGGAACCAGTTCTTTGGTCCAGGTGCTTAAGGAGCTCGGTTACTTGAGCGAGGAGCAATTGCGCCAGGCGCTGCGGCAGCAACCGAACGCGCTGCCTTTGGGCGAGCTTTTGGTAGAACTTGGGCTGCTCAAGCGGCGCGAGCTAGAGGCTGCGCTCAAGCTGCAACAGGAGCCAGAGAATGCTGGCAAGCGCTTAGGTGAAATCCTAGTCGAAAAGCACTTTTTGACGGAGGCTAAGCTTGTCTCGGTGCTCGCCGACCAACTCGGTTTCCCCCAGGAAGAGCTTGAGTTTACCAAGCTCGACCGTAGCCTGTTGGCCAAGGTTACCCCTGAATGGTGCCAAAGGCACAAGGCGATGCCGGTACGGATGGAGGACAGCGCGACCCTAGTCGCTTTCCAAGACCCGTTGAACCAACAGGCGCGCTTGGAAGCGAGCCGGGTGTTCGGACCCATCGCCCCGGCTATCACTACCCGCCGCGCGTTGGAGGCGGCGATCGCAGCGTTCGAAACCAGCTTTAGGATGCAGAAGAAGCTCAGCGTTGAGGACGAGGCCACGGCAGTGCGCCTGGTTAACGAGCTGATCCTCAAGGCGCTTGCGATGGGCGCCTCCGATATTCATATCGAGCCTATGCGCCAACAGCTTAGGGTGCGCTTTCGCCAGGACGGGGTACTCCACGTTCAGCGCGAACTGAACCCCGAGTTGTTGACCCCTATCTCGGCGCGCCTGAAAGTTTTGTGCAAGACCGACATCACCGAACGCCGCCGTCACCAAGGCGGGGGATTTGTGTTCGAAGATCCCAAGACAGGGGCAAGCTGCGATGTGAGGGTGTCGTTTTTCGTCACCGTGTTTGGGGAAAAAATCGTATTGCGCCTGCTTGCGCGCAAAGCTGAGCTGTTAGACATTCGCGAGCTGGGTATGGCCCCCAAAATCCTAGCCCGTTTCCAAGAAGAGGCCCTAGACATCCCCAGCGGGGTGATTCTGATCACCGGCCCGACCGGTTCTGGCAAGACCACCACTCTCTATGTTTGCGTGCAGTATTTGAACGATCCCGAGCATAGCATCGTCACCGCCGAGGACCCGGTAGAATACGTGATCGACGGCATCAGCCAGTGCTCGATCAACCCCAGGATCAACCTGACCTTTGAAGAGACTCTAAAGCACATGGTACGCCAGGACCCGGACGTGATCGTGCTGGGCGAGGTGCGCGATCGGTTCTCGGCCGAGACCGCGATCCAAGCGGCGCTAACCGGCCACAAGGTGCTCACCACCTTTCACACCGAGGATTCGATCGGAGGGCTGTTGCGGCTGATGAATATGGAGATCGAGACGTTTTTGATCTCTTCCACGGTGGTATCGGTGCTAGCGCAGAGGTTGTTACGCAAAGTCTGCCCGCATTGTGCCGAAGCCTATCGCCCCACACCGCACGAGCTAGGACGGATGGGATTGCGAGCAAGCGAGGTGGCAGAGGCTAGGTTCCGCCACGGTAAAGGCTGCAGCCACTGCCATTATAGCGGCTACCTTGGGCGGATTGGGGTGCATGAGCTTTTGGTTCTGAACGAGCCGGTCAAGGAAGCCATCTTGGCCAAAAAAACTTCCTCGGAGATCCGTAGGATCAGCGTTGAGACCTCTGGCCTGGTTACGTTGCTCGAAGACGGCATCGCCAAAGCCGCGCAGGGGCTGACCACCCCCCACGAGATCTTAAGATGCCTGCCGCGCCTGGGGAAACCTAGGCCAGTCAAAGAAATCCTGCGTTTGGTCGGAGAATTGCCATGATGGAAGCGATGAAGTCGTTGCCGGAACTTATCGACGAGCAGTTTCCTGCCTTAAGCAGCAAGCTGCCGATATTTCACTCGGTGGCGTTTGAGCTTGAGCGCTTGCGCGACGACGGTCGGGTCACCCTGGAGCAGATCGTCGCTGTGATTGAAAAGGACCCCACCCTTGCCTCTCAGATTCTGCGCTTAGCCAACTCGGCCTTCTACCGCGGGCTGGCGCAGGTGGAGACGTTAAGCCGAGCGGTGGTGCGCCTAGGGATCAGGCGGGTAGTAAGCTTGGCGTTTGCCGCCTCGCAAAGCCTAGCCTGCCGGGCCGAGCAGGAGCCGTTCCGGGGAATGCTCAGCTGCCTGTGGCAGCGCGCTTATGCCCAGGCGCAGGGGGCAAGATGGCTTGCCGAGCGTATCGGTCAGGCTGGACAGGCGGAAGAAGCCTTCTTGGCGGCGCTGTTCCACGATCTGGGCGAGCTGTTTTTGCTGCGCGCGCTGGAGGAGCTTGCCAAACAGACGGGGGAGTTGACTCAGGCGATGATCGAGGAGGTGGTTTTCACTTTGCACCCTGAACTCGGCGCGCGCTTGCTTCGGCAGTGGAACCTGCCTGAGACATACGCGCGCATCGCTGCGGGCCACCATCTTGAGGCATTTGCCGAGGACGACTGGCTGATGGCCTGCGTGCGCTTGTTAGATCTTGCTTGCCGCAAGCTGGGGATCGGCCAGGCGGCAGAGAGCGAGCTGTCGCTCGCGGCGACCCCAGAGGCCGAGGTGTTAGGACTGAAGGAAATCACCTTGGCGCAGTTGGAGGTGTTCCTCGAAGACCTCGCCGCAGGTGCTCCCGATTGAGGGCCAGCCACTGCAAGCCCAGGATGGGAATCCCGGAATTGATCTCGCCGCTTGCCACTTTGGCAAAGGCTTCTTGGAAGCTCAATACGTGGACTCGGATGTCTTCGTCTTCGGCGTCTAGACCGAAGATCCCTCCGGCTTGGGTCGCATCCACGCGGGCATAGAATAGGCTGATCTTCTCCGAGGAGCCACCGGGGCTGGTATAAAACTGGGTGATGGGCATAAGTTCCAGCGGACTTAGTCCGGCCTCTTCCAAGAGCTCGCGGCGGGCGACTTCTTCTGGGGTTTCGCCTGCCTCGATGGCCCCGGCAACGATCTCTAACATCCATTTCGCGTCCTCAGGATGCCTTAAAGTGCCAACCCGGAACTGCTCGATCAACACGACTTGATCGGTGATTGGGTCGTAAGGCACCACCGCCACGCAGTCACCGCGACAGAACAGCTCGCGCGTCAAAGCCTTGCTCCAACCGCCGCGGAATAAGGTATGGCGCAGCCTGAATTTGATGAGCCGGAAAAACCCAAGGTAGGCGATTTCTTCCGCCAGGATCTCATAAGCGTAGGCTTGGTTTGGCATAAAGCTCCTTAAAATAAATTGGGTAGAACGGCTTTCTAATCGGCTATTGAAATAGCGTAGCATCTCGCGGTTGAGGCGCACTAGCTCGGCGGCGGCAATGTTGATCGGCCCAGATACCTTGCTTGTTTGCCAGGGCGATGTTCAAAATAGCCTAGTGGTTCTTCAATAGGCTATGCTGTAAAGGCATAGGTATTTGAGAGGTGAGTAAAATGTTGGAGCAGGAAGGAGAACGGCGCCGGTTCATCCGGATGCAGACTCGGTGTAAAATGACTTATCGGTTCCCCCAGTCTACTGAGACTTTCGAGGCCATATGCCAAAACTTAAGCGGTGCGGGGCTGTTGTTTACTACTTCTTACCCGATTGAACCCGGTAAAGCCCTGGAAATCAGGATTGCGCCAGCCAATCCGGTGACACCGCCTTTAGAAGCCTTTGTCGAAGTGCTTAGGGTCGAAGAACGGGATGGGGAATACGAGGTAGCTGCAGAGATCAAAGGGATTAGAAATTAAGTGATGGGTAGTTACTCTGTCACCAGGGAGGTCCGGTTCTGCTATGGTCACCGGCTGCTCAATCATCCCGGCAAGTGCCGGCATCTGCACGGCCACAGCGTCAAAGTAGCGGTCACGGTCAGCGCTGCGCGCCTGGATAGCCGAGGGATGGTATGCGATTTTGGCGACTTAAAGCAGGTCATAGCTGAGTTTGTCAAGGAGCGGCTCGACCACACTCTGCTCCTCCATGAAGCCGATCCGTTAGTGCCTTTGCTGCGCGATGCCGGAGAACGTTTTCTGACCTTGGCTGAGCATCCTACCGCTGAAGTTCTAGCGCGCTTGATCTATGATCATGTCAAGGCTCAAGGTTATGCGGTTGAAGAAGTGGTGCTTTGGGAGAGCGATGCGGCCTACGCCCGTTACCGAGAGTAACCTTCTATGCCCCAACTCAATCCGCTGAATAAGTTTTTGGCTCTACAGGAAATCTGCGAAACAAATTATCGCAAGCTGCTTTGTCTGATTCCCTGTCTGCCTTGCTTGGAGCGGTGTGCGGTAGCCCAGCTCGGCGGTAAACCTGCGCTTTTCCTGCGGCTAATAGATCGAGCACCGTACACTGTGACCTTGGATCTCAGCTACTGCCTTAGGCATGATTCCCACCCGGTATTTGAGCCTGCCCTACGGCTTAAAGTATATCTAGATGTCGGCATGGTAGAGGTGGTGGCAGATAGCGAACGGCCGCTTTGGCATTTAAGAGCGCTGCCGGCTTGTCAGATCCTGGAACGCAAATGGCTTCTCAATTATTTTCTCGACAAATGGTTAGCTCACTGTCTACAGCATGGCTACCGCTTTGCCGAGGTGGATGATTACTCCACGCTAGCCTATGCGAACGTTTAAAGGGGAACGATGCAGCGACGTCAATTCATCCAGCGATTAGGCTTAGGATTAGGCGCCCTCGCCGGTACTGCTTTAGCAACGCCGGCAGCAAGGATGGCAAGCAAGCCGTATCGGTGGAAGATGGTGACGGCTTGGCCGCGGAACTTCCCAGGGCTGGGTACCGGGGCCAACCGGCTCGCGCAGATGATCACTGCCATGAGCGGCGGCCGGATTCGGGTCAAGGTTTACGGAGCTGGCGAGCTGGTCCCGGCATTCGAGGTATTCGACGCGGTCTCCCGCGGTATTGCCCAGATGGGGCACGCCGGAGCCTATTATTGGAAGGGTAAAGGGGAAGCGTTCCAGTTTTTCTCGGCGGTGCCGTTCGGGCTCACGGCCCAGGAGGTCAATGCCTGGTTATACTACGGCGGCGGCATGGATCTTTGGCGCGAGCTATATGCCAGATTTGACCTGGTGCCCATGGCAGCCGGCAACACCGGTGCGCAAATGGCCGGTTGGTTCCGCAAGGAAATCCGCTCGATGGCGGATTTAAAGGGCCTGAAAATGCGCATTCCAGGGTTAGGCGGCGAAATCTTCAAGCGCGCCGGTGGCACGCCGGTCAACATCCCTGGGGGCGAATTATTCACGGCTCTGCAGTCAGGTACCATCGATGCTGCCGAGTGGGTTGGACCCTATATCGACCTAGCATTTGGCCTCCACAAGGCGGCCAAGTATTATTACTATCCGGGATGGCAGGAGCCGGGTTCGGTGATCGAATGCTTCGTCAACCGCAAAGCTCTGGAAGCGCTCCCTGAGGACCTTCAACAAGTGGTTGCGGTGGCCTGCCAGGCAGCTAATTTGGATATGTCGGCTGAACTGACTGCGCGCAATCAACAGGCGCTGGAAACTCTGGTGAACGAGCATCGCGTGAAGCTTAAAGTGCTGCCTGATGAGGTGTTGAAGCAACTCAAGGCGCTCGCCGAGGAAGTGGTCGCCGAGATCGCTGCCAGCGATCCTTTGGCACGCCAGGTGTATGATTCCTTCAGCCGCTTTCGCAGCCAGGTGATCTCCTGGTCGGCGATCGCCGACCAAGCGTTCATGCATGCCCGTAGCCTGTAATTTAGCTATCGGCTGGTCTCAAAGTGGCCAAAGTCTTTTCTAAGGCTGCTTTCTTGGCCTTTAAGCGTTCGCGGAAATCGTGGGAGTCGGTATCGGCGATCTCGTAGCGCAGATCGGATAGATAGCTCTCTAGCGCCTCGATGAGATAGGCTATTTCGGTATCGTTGAGGTCGAGTTGGATCACGGTAGTACTCCTTTTGGGAATCATTTCTAGTATCAGGCAACTTTTTAACGCGCCTGAGCGCATATCGTCAACTGCATGGCTGGATAAATATGATTGAGCGACTAGAGACGGTGGTGCTGGAAACTGGCCCTAATCCCGATACTTGTATCCTTTGGCTCCACGGTCTGGGAGCAGATGGCTATGATTTTGAACCTTTGGCTCATGAGCTTAAGCTACCTGGGTCGATTCGGTATATTTTCCCCCACGCGCCTATCCAGCCGGTCACCATCAACGGCGGGATGCGGATGCGAGCGTGGTATGATATTGCCTCACCTAACCTGCAAGGGCAAATAGATCAAGCCGGTATTCGCCGCTCGCAAAAGCTGATTCAAGCCCTCCTGGAGGACCAGATCAAAGCCGGCATCAGTCCAGAGCGGATTGTTTTAGGTGGCTTCTCCCAAGGCGGAGTGATGGCGTTGGAAACTGGGGTAAGATGCAAGCCCCTTGCCGGCATCGTTGCTCTGTCGGCTTATCTGGCGCTGCCGCAGGAGTTTCCTGAGGCTTCCCCAAACGCACCGCCGATTTTGATGCTGCACGGCAGCCAGGATTCCCTGGTGCCGCTTTCTTTAGTCGAGCAAAGCCGTCTGATTTTAGAGCGCAAAGGTTATCGGGTAACCTGGCAGGTTTTCCCGATGCCTCACTTGGTTTGTGCTGAAGAGGTTGCGGTGTTGCGCCAGTGGCTCTGGGCACGCTTAGGCTATTGATTCAACCGCTGTTCTATCTTGCGCTTGTAGGCAAGCAGGCAGGCGGTATGGCGCAGGGCAGAACTGGTCAGGCCCAATAGTCTGGCTGGCACGTCCAGGTCGCTCACATAGAACGGATATTCCTCGCCGCTCCGGCGAAATCCTTGAATATAGCGCGCTGCTTTGGTGAATACCTGATCGCCTAATTCCCGGGAAGAGAATTCCCGGTCGTTGCAGACCAGGGTGTAGCTAGGTGAGTCGCCGCAGATCTCCTGGGCGTACACCCGGACCTGGATTGCAGGCGCTAGGGGCAGAGTGACTTCCGCCGCCCGCAGCCGCCAGCCTTTGGCAGTGCGCTCGAGCCAGGCGCACTCGACTTCCCCGCTGCCGGAATAGCGTTGATCCAATGCCTTAAGCAGCGTGACATAACGGTGCAGCACCGCCTGCGGCGGGGCATTGGAATAATTTTGCCGATATAAGGCGCCGCGCTCATCGAGCACCAATACTTCCACCCTGCCGTGGTGGGGCCAGAGGAACAATTGCACCTTATCTGCTTGGTTGTGGCGATACAAAAACGGCAACGGTGAATCTTCCAAGGCTGGTGGGTCGAACACCACCGGGGTAAATTCTGCCCGCGGCAGCCCCAGCGCCTCCATCAAGGCTGCCTCATCCTCGCATTGCCACCAGTCCAGGTGATTCTCTCGATAGCGGAACACGTACAAGCTCATGCCCGCCTGAAGGATAAACCAACTCGCCGGGTTCCAGCGCAAAGTCTGCGCCAGTGCTTGATAGAGATCGGTAACGCGTCTGGCTACCGCCTTAGAGGAAAAGCAATGAGCCTGAATCTCGGTATTTACTCTGCCTTGTTCGTACAGACGGCAAAAACAGTCCAGCAGGCCTTCCAGACCTTGGTAGCGATAGACTTGAATTTCTCCCCACGAGTTATAGCTTAACACCTCTAAGTTGTGGATAAGGATGCAGCGATCGGCCCCATAGCCCAATGGGTCAAAGCGCTCGCTGGTGACTTCGAATCCACTGCGCTGCGGGCGGGTAGGGATAGCGATGTTCAGGAACAGCTGAGCAGTAGTGAGACGGGCTGGCTGGCGGTAGGCTTCAAGCGGGGGATTCGGTCGGTTGTCTAGCCAGCGGCGTATTGTCTGAGTGAGAAATCTTAACTCGGCCAGTTCCAATGGCAGTGGGCCAGGAAGCAAAGTCCACTGGCTACTACCGGTGCAATCGACTCCGTTTACCTGGGCCCAAGCGATGGCTTGGAGAAGGTGCCTACCTTGATAGAGCGGCTTGGGCGTGCGCACGCGGTTTCGGTCTAGCCGCCAGTACCAGCCGGCGTCTGCGCCCCGTTCCTGACTTAGGCTCAAGGTAGCTTCCGGCAGTCCTGCCTCAGGCACAAGCCGTACGATCTCTACTTTATCCGGTCGCCGTTCCAATGTCGCTCGGAGTTTGCGCCCGAGCAGCTTAAGATCCTCGTTGACGATCTGGGTAACGTTATGTTGGGAGCTGAACTGGGAAATAAAGCGGTAATTTTGCTCGAGCGCCTGGACTAGAATTTGCCATTCTGCCTCTACCTGTTCAATCCGCTGGGGGCGAGTCCCAGCCAGGCTGGAGGAAGCGGGGTCTAGGCCAAAATTTTGCGTGAGCGCTTTAAGATTGAGCGCGGGATGGATTTTGCTGAGGAAACAGCGCTGGATCAGAGGTAAGAGCTTGTCTTGCCCGTGGGTCAAGAGAGTCTGCTTGACTCTTTGATACAGGCAAAGGTAGGGATCGAGCGCTTCGGCTTCCATCTTCCCAGCATAAACAGCGGCTTTGATCGAAGTGGCCAGCCATTTAGGATCAGGGTAGGCAGCGGCGTAGTCGAGCAGGAGTTGTAATTTGAGCAGCGCCTGGTAAGGTGAAGTAAGAGCCTTGTCTAGCTCTCTTATGGTAGCGCTGGCAAGTTTGGCTGCTGGCACGTTGTCCAGTCCGCCTAAATCGATCACTGAATCGGGATCGACAAAGCGTTTTCCGATGAGATAATCGGCGTATTCTCGATAATGGTTTTCCTGCTCTGGCGGTACTAGCCACCAGAGCAAAGTACAGCCGGCAAGGTGGATTGCAGTGCGGTAGAACTCTTCCAGAATCAGGCTGTGCTGAGGTTCGAGTTGGCCTTGGCGGAAGCGCTCTGGGTCGCTCAGGAGACAGTGCACCTTAAGTCCCTGTTCCCCTGCCCAGGCCTCGATCTCCGCACACTTGACCTGGAGCGCTACTAGTTCTTCATCCTCGAGATCCGAACGGCGACAGATCCAGAGGTCTAAGTCGCTGCCAACGTTGCCCATCACGAACAATCCATGGATAGGAGGCTCCAGCATGCCCTGGCGGCGGTAGTCGAATCCTGGTACTAGGTGCCGGATAGCTGTGCGCGCGGTAGGTCTCAAGGAATAAGCGCGGATACCAGCTGGGGCCAGACCATTGCCATAGCCTGGCAGAGCCGGATGATTGCGATGAAATAAAAGCGGTAGAATTGCCAAACAATCCCGTTGTCGGGAAGTCAACTGGGCGTGTAAGTTTTGTAGGCGCTGCCAGTGGAGGTGTAAAAAACGGCCGATTAGGATAGCTAAGTCCTTGCGGCTGATCTCCTCGCCTAGAGCATTCATCTGGATAGGGTGATCGGTGGCAGCCAAGGGTTAGGATAACAGCGCGCTTAAGCTGATCTCCTGATCTTGCTGCACGCGCTTTAAGAGTTTACGCAAATCGTCGCCTTTATGCCAGGCGGCAACCCCATACTGAATCTTACCTTCGCCGTCTTTGAGCTGGAAGGCAAGCCGGTCGCTTAAGAGCCTAACTGTCAGTTCTTTAGCGTCCTCCAGTGAGGTTTCTGGCAGCACGACGAGGAAGGTGCAGGGGTCGAGCACGCCTACCTCATCTGCCCAGCGCAGCTTGTCCTTTAGGGCTTGACTGATAGTCCGCATCAGGTCTTGTTGGTGGGCGGGGCTGCCGTTAGTCTCTAAAGTGAGGCGAATGACGGCCAGGGGATTAGCATAACGGCGGCTGCGGCTGATCTGTCGATCTAATTCCCGCAAGATGGCGCGGCGGTTCTTGAGCCCAGTGATCGGGTCGGTGGTTTCCAACAGGCGGAGACAATGACGCAGGTCTGAGATAGTTTCCTTAAGCTGGACTTGTTCAGTGATGTCCTGCAAGTAAAGCACTTCGCCTTCCTCAGATGGCTTGATCCGTTGACATTTAAGCCAACGCGGACCGTTAGTAGTGCTTATTTCTATCTGGGTACCTTGCCACTTGACCAAGGAGGTATCTGACAGTGGTCGACCTACTAACTCAGCTTTAGCCTGGCCAGACAGATTCGCCAACATCTGGTTGCACCAGGCAATGCGCCCATGCCGCAGGAGCAATACTCCCAACGGGGCATGCTCTAGTACGGCGACCAGCTCATCTAGCGTTACACTCATCGCCCTGCCTTCGGACCTTAGATTGCTCTTAAGTATGGCACAATTGACTAGACTTTGGGTAACGGTCGATGCAACGCTTGGCGCGCTTCCAAAATAGCGCGCCTGACCTGTGCAGGTGCAGTGCCTCCATAGTGAGCGCGAGCAGCGACTGAGCCCTCTAGCGTCAAAACCTGATAGACATCCGCGCCGATTTCAGGGGACAAAGACTGGAGCAGGTCCAAAGGCAAGCCAGCTAAGTCGCAGCCGCGTTGCAAGGCTAAGCGGACCGCTTTGCCGACGATTTCATGAGCGTCGCGGAACGGGACACCCTTGCGGACTAGATAATCGGCTAGGTCGGTCGCGGTGGCAAAGCCTACCCGCGCCGCTTCATATAAGCGTTGGCGCTTGGGCTTGAGGTGGGGCACCATAGCGGTAAAGGCGCGCAAGCAGTTTAGCAAGGTATCTACCGTATCGAACAGCGGCTCTTTATCTTCCTGGTTGTCCCGGTTATAGGCTAAGGGCTGAGCCTTCATTAGGGTCAAAAGCGCCATCAGGTGGCCGTAGACGCGGCCGGTCTTGCCGCGCACCAGCTCCGGTACATCCGGGTTTTTCTTCTGCGGCATGATGGAGGAGCCGGTGCAGAAGGCATCCGGTAGCTCGATGAAATCAAACTGAGCCGAAGTCCATAACACCAGTTCTTCAGAAAAGCGCGACAGGTGGGTCATGATCAGGGCTGCGCAGGCGGAAAATTCGATGGCAGAATCTCGGTCCGAGACCGCATCCAAAGAATTCGCGGCAGGGCGTTCAAAACCCAAAAGCTCTGCGGTGTAGAACCGGTCGATGGGGAAAGACGTCCCCGCTAACGCTGCAGCTCCTAAGGGCATGACGTTGACCCGCCGGCGGCAGTCGGCAAGCCGCTCGCGGTCGCGTTGGAGCATTTCGAACCAGGCGAGCAAATGATGGCCAAGGGTGACCGGCTGGGCCACTTGCAGGTGAGTAAAACCGGGCATGATGGTGTCAGCCTCGCGCTCAGCGAGATCCAGCAAAGCCGCTTGGAGCTGCTTCAGTTCGGCCTCGATGCGGTCGATCTGGTCGCGCAACCACAGCCGAATATCGGTTACGACTTGATCGTTGCGCGAACGGGCAGTGTGGAGTTTTTTGCCCGCCTCGCCGATCAACTGGGTGAGGCGGGATTCGATGTTCATGTGCACGTCTTCCAGCGCCACCGACCAGGGAAACCAACCTGCTTGGATTTCTTGCAGAATCTGATTGAGACCAGAGACAATAGCCTTACATTCTGCTTCGGTCAGGACGCCGATTTTGCAGAGCATCTTGGCGTGCGCGATGGAACCTTGGATATCATAAGGAGCTAGGCGCTGATCAAAGCTTACTGAGGCGGTAAATTCTTCAACCAAGCGGTCGGTAGGCTGAGCAAAGCGACCACCCCAGGGTTTATCCATATCGGTCATAGAGAATGCGCGAAAGGTTTGCAAATACAGTTATTATAAACCAGCCGTCTGGATCTTTCAGAAGATCTTAAGGCTAAAGGCTGCAGTAGCGACAGCCTGCTGATGGAAGAGTGAAAGCCAAAATCATTTAGGTAATTTCAGGGGCAAAGATATACTTGCTCTGAGTCTAATAACTGAATGTGTTTTCAAAGTGTCCAAAAAAAACGATATCTGTGCTTTGATCGTCGACATGGATGGGGTGCTTTGGCACGGCTCGACGCCACTGCCAGGGCTGCAAGAGTTTTTCCTGACTGTGCGCGCACGGGGAATACCGTTCATCCTAGCAACCAATAATGCCGGCGCTACCGCCGATGCCTACGTGGCCAAGTTGGCCCGAATGGGGGTTGAGGTAAGAGAAGAGGAGATTTTGACCTCAGGCCAAGCGACTGCTTGGTACTTGGCCCAGCGCTACCATCCCCCTGCTACGCGCGTATTTGCGATCGGTGAGGAAGGGCTGCTTAAGCCGTTGCGCGAGGCAGGCTTTGAGTTGACGCCAAGCCATAAGGAGAGCCGCGATTTTCGCGCTGACGTGGTGGTGGTGGGTAAGGACGAGACCCTCACCTGGGACAAGCTTGCCACCGCGACCTTGAACCTTAACTTGGGCGCTGCGTTTTTTGGTACCAACGCCGACACCACCTTCCCGACTGAAATCGGCATTACCCACGGCAACGGTGCCATTTTGGCCGCCTTGACGGCTGCTACTGGGGTGAAACCGGTCATCATCGGCAAGCCAGATCCGATCATGTACCAACAGGCGCTGGCTCGGTTAGGAGTGGAGCCGCACCAGGTAGTAGCTATTGGCGACCGGCTGGAGACCGACATTTTGGGAGCGATCCGGGCCGGCATCCGCAGCCTCATGGTGCTCAGCGGAGTATCGAGTGAGGCGGATCTGCGCCAGGTGGATTATCGTCCAGATTGGATCGTGCCCGATATTTGCGCAGTGACGGAGATGTTGCAGCGAGGCGGGGAATGGGGTTGAATGGAACGATTAAGCAAGGCGGAGAACGTCCTATGAAAAAATTCCTCAACCATGTCGATACCTTGCTCAGCGAGAGCCTGAGCGGGTTTGCCAAGGCGCATGCGGATTTGGTCGAGCTTAACCTTAAGCCCTGCTTTGTCAAGCGCAAAGCGCTGCCAAGATCTGGTAAGGTGGCGGTGGTCTCCGGGGGGGGTTCAGGGCACGAGCCGCTGCATATCGGTTTTGTCGGCCGGGGTATGTTGGACGCCGCCTGTCCCGGGCAGATCTTTACCTCGCCTACTCCGGATCAGATCGTCGCTGCTGCCCAGGCGGTAGAGACCGGCAAAGGGGTAGTGTTCATCGTCAAAAATTATGCCGGCGATGTGATGAACTTCGATATCGCGGTGGAGATGTTAGATTGCCCTGTTAAGGTAGTACTGGTGCAGGACGATGTCTCCCTGCCCAAGGACCACGACATCGGCCGGCGCGGGGTTGCAGGCACGGTGATCGTAGAGAAGATCGTCGGGGCCGCCGCTGAGGCGGGGGCGGATTTGGCGACCCTAAAATCCTTAGGAGATAAAGTGGCCGAGCGCACCGCGAGCATCGGGGTGGCGCTCAGCGGCTGCAACGTGCCAGCTTTGGGTGGTCCTACCTTTACCCTGCCGCCGGACAAGATCGAGTTGGGGGTCGGCATCCACGGCGAGCACGGGCGCGAGCTGATGGATTTCACGAATGCCATCGAGATCGTCAAAAGGATGGCTGAGGCGATCGACGCTGAGCTGAAACCTGATAAAGGCCAGCCGGTGCTTCTTCAGGTGAACGGTTTAGGCGCTACCACGCTGATGGAGCTATATTTGGTCTACGCCCTGGCGCATGAATTCTGGCAGCAGCGCGGCCTAGAGATCCGCCGCTCGCTAGTGGGCAATTACACCACTGCGCTAGATATGGCCGGCTGCTCCTTGACCTTAACCTTGCTCGACGACGAGCTCACTCAGCTGTGGGATAGCCCGGTTCACACCCCAGCGCTACGTTGGGGCTGTTGACGAGCGCTTCGGCGACGGCGCAGATGATCAGTTGGGAAGTTCTGGCGCCGGCGTCGACGATGCCGCGGCTGCGTTCGCCCAGGTAAGAAGCCCGCCCTTTGGTGGCGAGGAGGTCGCGGGTCGATTCCATCCCTTGCGTGGCTGCTTGGATGACTTGTTTTGCGACTTCGGCTGGAGAGGCGCCGGCGCGCGCGGCGGAAGTCAAGGCAGCTGCCACAGGCGCTAAAGTGTCGACCATAGTTTTCTCACCCACCTCAGTTTTGCCGCGCTGTTTGACCGCTTCTACTGCTTGGGAGAAGGCGTTGGCGAATGCGTCCAGATGCCAGGATGAATCCGACAGGGCTTTAGCTAGGGTGAGGAATAAGGTGCCGTATAACGAGCCGGAAGCTCCGCCCACCGTCGACATAAGCGTCATCCCGATCTTTTTACACGCAGCGCTCCAATCTGCCAGCGACGCCAGTTCCTGGCTTTGCTCGAGGAGAGCGAGCAGGCCGCGCTTTAAGTTAGTAACATGATCGCCGTCTCCTAAAGCTCGGTCCAGCGCAGTGACTTCCTCGGCATGGGCATCGATTGCGCGGATAGCTGCCTGGATCAGTTCAGGAAGAATTGCAGGGGCGATAGGCATAAAAAACTCAAAGCGTCTTAAAGTCTAAACACCGGCAAAAGCATACCACAGCTTGCAAGTTTTGGGACCCTTGCAAGTGCCTGACCATTGATGTGCTGCGTCGCCAGCGTTATGCTAGCGAGGCAGTTTTAGCTACCTAAGAGCGCGTATGTCGTTAGCGCAGCTTGCCTTTCAGGTTGGGGCCGCCTTAAGCCAGCGCGGTTGGTTGCTGGCTACCGCCGAGTCCTGCACTGGCGGCTGGATCGCCAAGTGCATCACCGATGTGGCGGGAAGTTCGGCATGGTTTGACCGCGGATTTGTCACTTACAGCAATGCGGCCAAAATAGAGATGCTTGGAGTTCAGGTCGAGACGTTAGAGCGGTATGGTGCAGTGAGCGAGCAGACAGTCCAAGAAATGGCGGCTGGCGCATTGGCGCGTAGCCAGGCGCAGGTTGCAGTGGCAGTGAGCGGCATCGCAGGCCCTTCCGGCGGGACGCCGGACAAACCGGTTGGGTTGGTGTGGCTGGCTTGGCAGGTGAAGGGACAGCTTTGCCAAACCAGGCAGGCGCAATTTGCCGGAGACCGAGAAAGCATCCGTCGTCAGGCGGTACAGGCTGCTTTGGAAGGAGTGTTGGATGTCTGCCGTTGAGCCGGGTAAAAAACGCTTGTTCTTTGCTCTCTGGCCGGATAGGGCAGTCTTGGAAAAACTGGCCAAGTTGTGCTCGATGCTTGAATTGCCGGAGGGCAAGCCGGTCGAGGTGGAAAAATTGCATGTGACTTTGCTATTTCTGGGTGAGATCCCCGAAGGCAAAATCGAGGATCTTAAAAGATTGGCGGGAAAACTTTCCCTAGCACCCTGTCAGTTGACGTTTGATCGGTTGGAACATTGGGTGCGTCCGGCCGTCTTATGTTTGACGGCCAAGCATGTGCCTGAATCCTTAGCGGAATTGGTCAAAGCCTTAAAGCGTGAGGTGCGCCAGCTAGGCTTTAAACCTGAAAAACGCTTTTTTCAGCCTCACCTAACTTTGGCGCGCAAGGTTAAAAAACGAGTAACCGGCGGCGAGATCGAGCCGATTGATTGGCCAGTTCATGAATTTACCTTGGTAGCCTCGGAGCTTAGCCCGGAGGGAGCGCGCTATCAGGTGCTTGACCGTTGGGAGGCAAGCTAATTCTGATGAAAAGAAAGGATTCAACGCTATTTACGCTATTGGCCATGATATGGCGCCTAAATTGTGCCATAATGTTTAAAGCGATCGATTAGGTAGACTCATGTTAGACGAGAACAAACGCAAAGCGCTTAGTGCGGCGCTATTACAGATCGAAAAGCAGTACGGTAAAGGCTCGGTGATGCGCTTGGGCGATGTCGGTCTGATGCGCGAGATCGAGGCTATCCCAAGCGGCTCCTTAAGTTTGGATTTAGCGGTAGGGATTGGAGGGTTGCCACGGGGGCGGATCGTCGAGATCTACGGTCCGGAATCTTCCGGCAAGACCACCTTGGCGCTGTCTACCATCGCCCAGGCGCAGAAGCAAGGAGGGGTGGCGGCGTTTATCGATGCCGAACATGCTTTAGATCCGGCGTATGCCGAGCGGCTAGGGGTGAATCTGGACGATCTTCTGATTTCCCAACCGGACACCGGCGAACAGGCGTTGGAGATCGTCGATATGTTGGTCCGTTCCGGAGCAGTGGATGTGATAGTGGTG
This sequence comes from uncultured Methylococcales bacterium, assembly GCA_964546735.1. Lineage (GTDB taxonomy): Bacteria > Pseudomonadota > Gammaproteobacteria > Methylococcales > Methylothermaceae > Methylohalobius. Next base: position 61,000 of record CAZJKH010000009.1, read on the forward strand.
GACTCAGTAGCGGCGCTGACCCCCAAGGCTGAGATCGAAGGCGAGATGGGCGATGCCCATGTAGGACTCCAAGCCAGGCTGATGTCTCAGGCGCTCCGAAAGCTGACTGCCAATATTAAGCGCTCCAACACTTTGGTGATCTTTATCAACCAAATCCGGATGAAGATCGGGGTGATGTTTGGCAACCCGGAGACTACCACCGGCGGTAATGCCCTTAAATTCTACGCGTCGGTGCGGCTTGACATCCGCCGCACGGGGGCGATCAAAAAAGGCGATGAAGTGATCGGCAACGATACCACCGTCAAGGTGGTCAAGAATAAAGTAGCGCCACCGTTCAAGATGGCTACTTTCGAGATCCTGTACAACGAGGGGATTTCTAAGGAAGGAGAGTTGCTCGACTTAGGAGTCGAGCACGGCTTGGTGCAGAAGTCCGGTGCCTGGTACAGTATCGGCCAGGATCGTATCGGTCAAGGCAAGGATAACGCTCGCCAGTACCTAAAGGAACATCCAGAAGTAGCGCAAGAGTTGGAGCGGAATATTCGGGAGAAAGTCTTCGGCGCTGCCCTAACTGAGGTTCAGCCTGCTGTCGAAGTCCCGCTGGAGGAGTAAGCTGAGCAAGGCCGATGACCGCGCTAAGATAAGAAACCTTGCGTTAAGATGGCTGGCCCGGCGTGAGTACAGTGCCCAGGAGCTTGCGCAAAAGCTATGCCGACGCGGGTTTGACGATGCACTTGCGCGCCAGATCGTCGCTGATTTGCAGACCGCCGGTTGGCAAGACGAGCGCCGCTTCGTAGAGAGTTTTATCCGTGCTCGCCATGCGCGCGGCATAGGCCCGGTGCGGATCCAGTTTGAGCTTAAGGCAAAAGGGATCGATGAGGGTTTGATTGAGCAGGTTCTGTCCGCCTTGGCCATTGACTGGCAGCAGGCTGCCCAGGAGGTGTATCGGCGCAAGTACGGCAACCGGCCGGTCCAAACCTTAAGTGAGTACGGCAGACGCTACCGCTTTCTGGCACAGCGCGGTTTTGAGACGGAGCACATTCGTACCCTGTTGAGAACGGTATGAAAAAGCTGACGACTTCAACGATTCGGATTTTGTTTTTGGATTATTTCCGCGCGCGCGGCCATACCATCGTGCCCTCTAGTTCTTTAATCCCAGCGGGGGATCCAACCTTGTTATTCACCAACGCTGGGATGGTCCAGTTCAAGGATGTTTTCCTGGGACGTGAAAGCCGGCCTTATACCCGCGCAGCCTCAAGCCAGAAATGCCTGCGCGCTGGCGGCAAGCACAACGATCTGGAAAACGTCGGTTATACCGCCCGCCATCACACCTTCTTCGAGATGTTGGGCAATTTCAGCTTCGGTGATTATTTCAAGCGTGAAGCGATCCAGTATGCATGGGAATTTCTTACCCAGGTGCTAAAGATCCCTGAGGAAAGGTTGTGGGTGACCGTATACGAAGAGGACGACGAGGCTGCTGACATTTGGCTTAAGGAGATGAAAGTTGCTCCTGAGCGCTTTGGCCGAATCGGCGCTAAGGATAATTTTTGGTCTATGGGGGATATTGGGCCGTGCGGCCCTTGCAGTGAGATCTTTTACGACCACGGCCCAGAGGTTCGGGGAGGACCGCCTGGTTCACCAGAAGCCGATGGCGACCGTTATGTAGAGATTTGGAATTTGGTGTTCATGCAGTACGATCGGGCAGCCGATGGGACTTTGACTCCGCTGCCTAAACCCTCGGTGGACACTGGGATGGGGCTGGAGCGGATTGCCGCAGTCATGCAGGGGGTACACAGTAACTACGATATCGACCTGTTCCGCCATTTGATTCAGGCTGCTGCGGATTTGGCGCATACCGATGACTTGACGAGCAGCTCCCTCAAGGTGATCGCCGATCACATCCGCGCTGCGGCTTTCTTGATTGCCGAGGGTGTCCTGCCCACTAACGAGGGGCGCGGTTATGTGCTGCGCCGCATCATTCGCTGCGCAGTGCGACACGGCTATCGGCTCGGCATCCGCGACCCCTTTTTTTACCGCTTAGTGGCGCCGTTGGGGGAGGTGATGGGCGACGTTTACCCCGAAATCGTTACCCGTCGCCCCCAGATTGAACAAGTCTTAAGGCGTGAAGAAGAGCGCTTTGCCGAGACTTTAGAGCACGGCATGCAGGTGCTGGAGGAGAGCTTGCTTAAGCTCGAAGGTAAATGCATTCCAGGAAGCTTGATCTTTTTGCTTTACGACACCTACGGTTTTCCGGTGGATCTGACCCGCGATTTTGCCAGGGAACACGGATTGGAGCTTGACCTTGAAGGCTTTGAGCAGGAGATGTCGAAACAGCGCGAGCGAGCCCGCGCATCAAGCAGCTTTGGCGCCGATTATCACAAGGTGGTTCCGATCTACGCGAAAACCCGATTCGTCGGTTATGAGCGCCTTGAAGCCGAAGCCGAGATCTTAGCGCTTTTAAAAGACGGCGATCTGGTAGAGACTTTAGCGGCTGGAGAGACAGGCGCGGTGGTCTTAGACCAGACGCCTTTCTACGCTGAGAGTGGCGGTCAGGTAGGCGATAGAGGCGAGATTCGTACCGCTTCCGGCGTGTTCCGGGTTGAGACCACTCAGATGCAAGGGGATGCTTGGCTCCATTTGGGAAAGGTGGTGCAAGGTCATCTTGACCGGGGCAGCACCTGTACCGCGCAGGTGGAGGTAGAATTGCGCCGCGCCACCGCCCTCAATCATTCTGCCACTCACTTGCTTCATGCCGCCTTGCGCAGGCTACTGGGCGAGCACGTCCAACAGAAAGGATCGCTCGTGGATGCCGAGCGGCTTAGGTTCGATTTCTCGCATTTTGAACCGCTTTCCCGGGTGCAGATCGAGGAAATCGAGCGCATGGTCAATGCCGAGATCCGCAAGAACCAACCGGTTACCGCTGAAATAATGGCGAGGGAAGAGGCGCTGGCTGCAGGTGCCATCGCTCTATTTGGGGAAAAGTACGGTGAGCGCGTGCGAGTTTTGCGGATCGGTGATTTCTCAATGGAATTATGCGGTGGTACGCACGTGCGCCGTTCCGGCGATATCGGCTTGTTTAAGATTCTCAGCGAATCTGGGGTTGCTTCCGGTATCCGCCGGATCGAGGCAGTCACCGGGGAAAAAGCGCTCGCCTGGGTCCAGCAAGCAGATCGCCGTTTACATGCTTTGGCGGGGCTGCTTCGCTGCCAGCCAGAAGAATTGGAGGTCAAAGTCGGTCAGGTGTTGGAACACAGCCGCCAATTAGAAAAGGAAATCGAACGCCTGCAGGCTAAACTGGCGGCAAAAGCCAGCGGCGACTTGGCCTCTCAGGCAGTGGAGGTCAATGGGATCAAAGTGCTTGCCGCCTGCTTGGAGGCTGGTGATCCTAAGGCGTTGCGCGCAGTGGTCGACCAGCTCAAAAGCAAGCTGGGCAGTGCTGCAATCGTCCTGGCGACAGCGACAGAGGGTAAGGTGACGCTAGTGGCTGGCGTGACCCAGGATCTCACCGACCGCATCCGGGCCGGAGAACTGGTTAACTTCGTCGCTACCCAAGTAGGTGGGCGCGGTGGGGGGCGGGCAGATTTTGCCCAAGCCGGCGGCACCCAGCCGGAGAAATTAGGCCAAGCGTTGGCTTCAGTGGTAGATTGGGTCAGAGAGTGCTTGTGAGATAAGGAGATGGCGCTTTACGTCCACAAATACGGCGGTACTTCGGTCGGCACGATCGACCGAATTAAATATGTAGCGGATAAAATCATCCAGGTTAAAGAGCGTGGCGATGATCTGGTGGTAGTGGTCTCGGCCATGAGCGGCGAAACCGATAGGCTGCTGAGCTTAGCCAGGCAAATCCAAGAACACCCTAACCCGCGCGAACTAGATGTACTCCTGGCCACCGGCGAACAGGTTACCATCGCTTTGTTGTGCATGGCTTTGGAGGTCAAGGGATGCAAGGCCAGTTCCTATACTGGCGCGCAGGCTAGGATCCTGACCGATGCGGCTCACACTAAGGCCAGAATTTTAGACATCGACACTTCCCGTATCCGCAGAGACTTAGCTCAGGGTAAGGTAGTCGTCGTCGCTGGCTTCCAAGGGGTCAATGAAGAAGGCGATATTACCACTTTAGGTCGGGGGGGGTCTGATACTACGGCTGTCGCTTTGGCAGCTGCTTTGAAGGCTGACGAATGCCGCATCTATACGGACGTAGATGGCGTTTACACCACCGATCCTAGAGTCGAACCTAAAGCTAGGCGCTTGGACCGGATCACCTTTGAGGAAATGCTGGAAATGGCCAGCCTAGGGTCTAAGGTGTTGCAGATCCGGTCCGTGGAGTTTGCCGGTAAGTATAATGTGCCGCTTAGAGTACTCTCTACTTTCAGCGATGGACCAGGCACTCTGATTACCTATGAGGACGAGACGATGGAAAAAGCGTTGATTTCTGGCATTGCCTTCAATCGGGACGAGGCCAAACTGACCATTGAGGGTGTCCCAGATCGTCCGGGGATCGCTGCTGCGATTTTGGGGCCGATCGCCGATGCCAACATCGAAGTGGATATGATCGTCCAGAACGTAGCCGGAGACGACACCACGGATTTTACTTTTACCGTTCACCGGAATGACTACTCCAAGGCAATGGACTTGTTGCAACAGGTAAAGCGCGAGCTAGGCGCGCGCCGGGTCACTGGTGACAACCAAATCGTCAAGGTGTCTTTGGTTGGGGTAGGCATGCGCTCCCATGCCGGGATCGCCAGTAAGATGTTCCGGGCGCTGGCTCAAGAGGGAATTAACATCCGCATGATTTCTACTTCGGAGATCAAAATTTCGGTTGTCCTAGATGAAAAATATTTAGAGCTGGCGGTGCGTACTCTGCACGAGGCCTTCGAACTGGATAAAACACCAGCAGCGTGATTTAAGATTTGCCCCTCAAAGATGAAGTGTTATATATAATAGATGATATGTTTTTAACTGCTTTCAGTGCCTGCGCGATTTGCGCCGTGACTGATTTCAGTAAACGGAAAGGATAATCTTATGCTTATTCTGACTCGGAGAGTAGGAGAGACCTTGGTCATCGGCGATAATGTCACGGTCACCGTGCTTGGCGTCAAGGGTAACCAGGTCCGCATCGGAGTCAATGCGCCCAAGGACGTCCCCGTCCATCGGGAGGAAATCTACGAGCGCATCAAGCGTGAAAAGGCAGCGGAGGCTCAACCGCTAGGATCCGAACCTATTGCCGGCAATGAACTGCCTGACAGTGAGCCTGAAGTCGAATAGCGGTTGAATCCCAATCCTCAAGGAGAGGTGGCCGAGAGGTCGAAGGCGCTCCCCTGCTAAGGGAGTATGGGCCAAAAGCCCATCGAGGGTTCGAATCCCTCCCTCTCCGCCAACCCACCTGGGCATCTCCTCGACTTCTTTCCCCATCAGTGCTTCTCGGTAGAGGCTTACCGGTCTTTCACCCTTGATCCTCCATTTGTCATCTTTTTGTAACCTCAGATGGGTTCAATTCTATTTGTTTCAACTTCATAGTGGAGGACAAGCGTGAATCTCAAGCAATTGACTTTTGTTTTGGGTTTGCTGCCTGCGCTTGGGCTTGCGGCTGAAGCGGAGGCTGTACTTGAGCTTCTTAAAGCGCTTAAAGCCAAAGGGACCGTCGATGAGGCGACTTATCAAACAGTCGAGCAGGCGCTGAAAGCGCGCAAGGAGGATGAGGAAAAAGTCCAAGAAGCGGCCCAAAAGATCGAGCCGCTGCCTAAGATTGATCCCAAAGGCAAGTTTGAGATCGCCAGTCCCGATGGAGATTTCAAATGGCGCATCCGTGGCAGATTGCACTTAAACGGCGGTTTCGTGCGCAACGATGACGGCAGGTTCGTACGCACCAAGTTCGAAGACGGCGTCGATGTGCGCCGTGCCCGCGTGGAAGTGCTGGCGACGTTGTGGAAGGCTTGGGACTTTAGGTTCCACTACGATTTTTCTGGTTCTGATCCGGGAGCCGATGCAGGCTTGCGCGACGCCTACCTCGCCTATCGCTTTCAAGACTTGCCCCACAAGTGGCCGCTGATGGCCATGGTAGGTCAATTTAAGGAGCCTTTGGGACTGGAAAGCTTAAATAGTTCCAACGACATAACTTTCATCGAGCGCGCTTTAGGGTCGCGCTTGTTCCACGATTTTGGCGGCTCTAGCGACGGCCGGCGCATCGGGGTAGGCTTGTTTACTCACGGTCAGGGGCTTTGGACAGCGCAAGCGGCGGTATTCGGCAAGGGGGCAGCGGGCAACGAATTCGGCAAAACCGAAGATTCCGACCCGCTGGTGTTCACCGGTCGTTTGACGTTCTCTCCTTGGCAGAACGAGGCGGGGGTAGTCCATCTAGGGATGGGTGGCTCCTGGCTTAAATTCGATGGTCCTACCGGAGTGCGCTTGCGCGCTGTTCCCGAAGAACGCATCGGCGAAGCGGTGCGCTTCTTGGATACTGGTAGCTTGAGCGGGATTGAGAGCGTGGTGCGGTTGATGCCGGAGACAGCCGTCATCTACGGACCATTTTCGCTGCAAGGGGAATACCAGCGCGCCCAGTTCGACGGCAAACAAGCTTTCAATTTCGATGCTTGGTACGCCCAAGCGACTTGGACTTTGACCGGAGAGCCGCGCGAGTACGATCCGGACAATGGCCTGATCCGCAATCCCCACCCGGCTACCTTAGTCGGCAAAGGCGGATGGGGGGCGTGGGAGGTCGCTGCGCGCTACAGCAAAGCCAATCTAAGCGACTGCCAAACTTCCCAGTGTGCTGCTGAACGCAACTTCACTGCTGGGCTTAACTGGTATGTCAACCCCAACGCGAAGCTGATGTTTAACTATGTGCGCGTGCTGGATATTAGTAAAGGTACTTTCAAGGGCGTCAATCCGGACTTTTTCGAAGCATCGGCTAGAGTGTATTTTTAATTACCTGACCTAAAGGTTGACCCATGCGCACAGGTTGCTGGACCTTCACGGTCCAGCTTGCTTTAGCTGGCGGCAGCAACAGGATCACCGTCGATCCTAGGTGAAACCGGCCCAGTTCTGCCCCCCGGTTAAGGTAAAGCTGGCCGTCGTAGCGCCAGCGCCTAAGGTTTCTGCAGGCATGGGGGGGGACTAGCCCATGCCAGGCGGTTTCGATCCCCGCCACGATTAGAGCCCCTACCAGCACCACAGCCATGGGTCCCAACTCAGTATCGAACAAGCAGACTACGCGCTCGTTGCGGGCAAATAGGTTGTCTACCGCCTCAGCAGTGGATTCGCTGACCGAAAACAAGCGCCCGGGAACGTGGATCATTTCCTTGAGGCTGCCTGGATAAGGCAAGTGGACGCGGTGGTAATCGCGCGGCGAGAGGTAGATGGTAGCAAATTGCCCATTGCGGAAAGGTTTGGCTAATTCTGGATCTCCACCGAGCAAGGCAGTCGCTGAGTAATCCCGCCCCTTGGCCTGGATCAGCCAGTCGTCAGTTAGAGCGCCGATCTGGCTTAAGACGCCGTCGGCAGGGCTGATGATCAGGTTGGGATCGTCCGGGAGCGGTCGGGCACCCGGTTTAAGCGCGCGGGTAAAAAAGGCATCAAAGCAAGGATAAGCTTCTGGATCTGAGTTTTCCGCTTCGCTCAAGTCCACGCCATACAGCCGAATAAATCCGCAAATCAGCCAGTTTTTGAGCCTGCGCTGCTTGGCGTGCGCAAGCTTGCCCACTAGGCGCGACAGTAAATGTTGAGGTAGAAGATATTGGATCCAGGCAAATAAGGTCTGTTTCAGGGTTGGCATTTTTCAAGAATGGTTGATTTGGATAGATTCGAATCGATGGTGTTGGTCTAGCGGTATGACCACGTCAGCGCGTTTTGGCATCTCTTCCAGCATCCAGCAGGTCAATCGCTGGTAGTGTTGAATAAAGCGTTGGAGTTCAGCTGCATTCATCAGGCGCAAGGATTGATCTGGGTAGCTTAAGTAACGCTTTGCAAGTTCTCGTTCTTGCGCTAGACGCCAGCGGAACACGCAAGCCATATCCGGCACCTTAAGCATGACAAGCCGGTCTAGCAGGGCAAACAGATGCTGATAAGCTCCTTTAAGCTGCGCGTTGACATAACGGCGCCAGGATTCGTCCGGATCCTCGTGCTTTTCAAGATCGTTGACCGGTTCATGCAAAGCTTCATCCGGTTGAGGCTTAGCGCCCAAGCACCAGCCCTCGAATAGGATAACATCTACCGGCCCCCGCCAAATCAGCTACTTCTCTCTCGGACAGCGGTCATCGAGAGCCTTGTCGAAGGCAGGGATAAGAACCTCGTCTTTAAGACCGGCGTTTTTAAGGGCTGCCAAAGTGTGTATCCCCAATGCCACGTCGTGAGTTCCAGGGACGCCTCGGGTGATCAGGAGGGGGTGAACGGTATGGGCCAGATGAGTTCGCTCAGCACGAGTCAGATAGAGATCATCGAGGGAGAAACCCGCTGTTTTAAGGCCATAATCCCGATTGAGGATATCGGCAAGCAGCGCTGTTAGCGTCGATTTGCCTGCGCCCTGGG
>CAZJKH010000010.1:0-62007 GCA_964546735.1 uncultured Methylococcales bacterium
ATCGTTTCATTCAGTCCACATTTGCACGTTAACGCTGGGCCTAACAAGCGCTTGACCTGACGCCGCTCCGCTGCGCTTCGCGGCGTAGGCAGGGACTGCCGGGGCCAGGTCCTCTTTATCGACGCCCGCAAGCTGGGCCGGATGGTGGACCGCGTCCACCGTGGACTCACCGACGGGGAGATCCATCGCAATGCCCGAACCTACCACGCCTGGCGCGGGGAGAAAGAGGCCGGCGAGTATCGAGACGTTGCAGGCTTCTGCAAGAGCGCCACGTGGAGATCCGCCAGCACGGCTACGTGCTCACACCCGGCCGCTACGTCGGCGCCGAGGCGCAGGAAGACGACAAGCCATTCGAGCAGAAGGCTGTGCTGCGACCTCGTCTACGGGTTCGACTGGTCGCCTTGGCGCACGGGGACTCCTGCGGACCGCATCGCGCTCATCCCTGCCGCCCAGGAACACGTCCTAGCCCTGCCCGACGGCAAGGAGCGCTTCCTCCAGGCGGTGGCCGAGCTCTCCCGCGCCTTTGCCCTCTCGGTTCCCCGGGAGGAGGCCCTCCGCATCGGCGACGACGTGGCCTGCTTCCAGGCGGTCCGGGCGGCCCCTGTGAAGCGGGCCCCGGGGGACGTCCGCCCTGCGGAGAACCTGGACCACGCGATCCGCCAGCTCGTTTCCAGAGCCCTCGTGCCGCAGGGCGTGGTGGACCTGTTCGAGGCCGCAGGGCTCCGCAAACCCGATGTTTCCATTCTGTCCGAGGAGTTCCTCGCCGAGGTGCGCGGGATGCCCCACAAGAACCTTTCGGTGGAGGTCCTGCGCAAGCTCCTTCAAGGGGAGATTCGGGCGCGCATGCAGCGGAACGTGGTGCGGGCGCGGTCCTTCGCGGAGATGCTGGAGCAGGCGGTCCGCCGGTACCAGAACCGGGCCATTGACGCGGTGCAGGTGATCGAGGAGCTGATCGAGCTGGCGCGGCAGATCCGGGAGGCTGACCGGCGGGGGGAGGCGATGGGGCTGTCCGAGGAGGAGCTAGCCTTCTACGAGGCCGTGGCCACAAGCCAGGGCCCGCAGGCGGTGCTCGCCCGCGACGCCCTCCGGACCATCGCGCAGGAGCTCCTCCGGGTACTGCGGTCCAACGTGACCGTGGACTGGAACGTGCGGGAGCACGCCCGGGCCAACCTACGGGTGTTGGTCAAGCGGGTGCTGCACAAGTACGGCTACCCACCCGACCGGCAGGAACAGGCGGCCGAGACGGTGAGAACAGGCTAAAGTGCTTCCGTGATGGTGGATTAATTACCCCACCATCAAGCGCTCAGTCACCTTCTACTATCCCTAACCTGACTTGGCTAGCGTAATAGGCGGCTAGGTTGTGAATGTCTTCCTTGCTCAACCCTTGTACCATCGACTGCATGAGCTGATTTTGGCGTTTGCCACTTTGATAATCTTGGAGGGATTTGATCAGATAGCTTTCGTATTGTCCGGCCAGGCGCGGGAAATTCGGCGCTGGGGCGTTGCCGTCCTGGCCGTGGCAACTGGCGCACTTTGCCGCAAGTTCCTTGCCTTTGGCTACATCCCCGGTCACCGGCCCTTCCTGACGCTTACTCTCGAACTTGGCCACATAAGCGGCCAAATCGGCCATGTCCTGTTCGCTCATCGCCCCAGCATTGCCTGCCATACTGCCGTGGGTGCGCGCCCCTTCCTTGTAGGCTTGGAGGGCGCCGATCACGTAAGGCTCGTACTGGCCGCCAATCTTGGGCACATGATAAGTGGGATACGCATTTGTATACCCTGGAATGCTATGGCAACCTTGGCAGGTATAAAACTTGGCTTTGCCGGCTTCGGGGTCCCCGCCTGCTACCGCCGCTTGCCCCCCAGCCAGCACGGCTGCTCCAAAAACGCTCGCCCATAATGTACTTTTTTTCATCGGCAATCCTCCCCAATCGTGGCAAATTTATATTGTGTATGCTTACAGCAGGTCTTTGACCGCTTCCTGCTCTTTTAGGAGTTCTTGTTCGTTCAAAGCCATCTGCTTGCGGCAGAAATCGTTAAGTTCCAGGCCCTGGACGATCTGGTATTGACCGGAGGTAATCGTGACCGGGAAAGAATAAACGATATCTGAGGCGATGCCGTAACTGCCATCGCTGAATACCGCCATGCTGACCCAATCCCCCGGCGGGGTACCGAATATCCAACTACGCATATGCTCGATTGCCGCATGCGCAGCCGAACCGGCACTGGAGCGGCCCGCCAGTTCGATGATGCGTTCGCCGCGACGCTGAACTTCCGGCATAAAAACCTTCTCGTACCAATCCCACTCCACCCATTCCAACGCTGGCCGACCCTGAACCTGGGCGTGGACCAAATCCGGAAACTGGGTGGCGGAATGATTCCCCCAAACAGTCATACGGCGGATCTCGGTAACCGGCACTTGGCACTTCTCTGCCAGCAGATTCACTGCCCGGTTGTGGTCCAAGCGAGTCATGGCAGAAAAGTTCTTCGGATCGAGGCTTTTGGCATTCTTGAGCGCGATTAGGGTATTGGTATTGACGGGGTTGCCGACCACCAAAACCTTAACATCGCGCGCAGCGACTCGGTCCAGGGCTTTCCCTTGGGCAGCGAAGATGCTAGCGTTGACCTGAATTAAGTCTTTGCGCTCCATCCCCGGCCCGCGGGGCTGGGCTCCGACCAAAAACACCAGCTCCGCCTCAGCAAACGCCTCTTCCGGATCGCAAGAGGGGATAACCCCATGCAGGAGCGGAAAGGCGCAGTCTCGCAATTCTAGCACCACCCCTTCTAGCACCTTGCGCATCGGCTCAACTTCTAAAAGCTGCAAGATGACCGGCTGTTCCGGACCCAACAGCTCTCCGGCCGCAATCCTAAATAGCAAGGAATAACTGATCCGCCCGGCTGCTCCTGTGACTGCGATACGTTTTGGCATCATACCCTATTGGCTAGAAATGAGTCAAAAAAGTGATGATAGATTTTTTCCCGAAAAACTAAAGCCCTAAGCTTACTTCAAGATCATTCAAAAACTCGTCTAATACGCTCTGATCCACGTGCGGCATCACAACCACGTGAGCAAGCGCCCGGTCGCCAAACGTCATCGTCGCCAAAGAGTACTTGTGCACGATCCAATCGCTTGGCTTTTGAAAATACACTGTATTGGAGACCTCGTTGGCGCGCTTTGGCGCAAGGTGGGGGGGAAAACGGCGTTGCAGCTGATCGAACAGGTAATCGGTATGCGCCAGCATGGCGCGCGCATCTTCGCGCTGTTTTGCCTGCGCCTTGGGGGTTGCGAAAAAATAAAACTCCGCCGGTTTGACCGCATCGCGCGAACAGGTGATCGTCCCCGGTACGTGGCCGATGTATTCGGGATTGTGTACCTGGCGGTAAAACTGAAGGAACTCGTCGAAGTTAGTTTGCGTGGTCAAAAAAATCCCCGCCGGCGAATGAAAGCCGAAGAACTTATGGCAGGAGACCGCCAGCGAATCATAGCGCTTCCGGCCATCGTCCGTTGCATATCGCACCTCCAACGCGCGCGCGGTATAGGGCAGATAGCCGCCGAATAGGGCGGCATCTAAGTGCAGATAGCTTGGGATTTTAGCCTCCTGAAGAACTCGCTGAATCTGATCGATGGGGTCGATTCCCCCTTTGAAGGTCGTCCCCACCGTGGCTACCACCAACGCGGGCCGATCGGCATTCTGCGCCAGCTTAGCGGCAAGATCTGCTACGTCCATGCTGGCGTCAGGTAAGGTGTCTACCCATACTGTCTCGAGCCCCAACAAGTCGCGCAGGATCTGGATCGAATAATGGGCTTCTCGGGTAAAATAGCACTTCGGCACAAGGCCAGTTCGACCCCGGAGCAGGGTTCTGCCCATGTACATGCCGTGCATGTTGCTGTCGGTGCCGCTGTGGGACAAAAACCCCCAAACATCGCCAGCAGGAAAGCCGTACACTTTAGCGAAACTGGCGATGAGCTCGCGCTCGAACTCGTGGGTGTTAAAGGCGATGGTGCTAGGTTGGTAAGGGTTGCCCACGTTGTTGTAGGCAAACTCTCCGATCCCAGCGCGGCGAAGTTCTTCCCGCCAGCGGAAAAATTCTTCCGGCGGGGTGTTCATGTTGATCGGATAGCCTAACAGCAGATATTTGCGCGGCGCCTGCTGGGTCTTGCGCGCAAGCGCCTGGCGGCCGAACTGGGCTTCTTTCTCGGTCAATAGCCTGGCAAAATTCGCTGGCTGGCAAGCGGTCAAGGCCAACGCAGCGGTGCTATAACCCAAAAAGCGGCGGCGCGTGAGCATAGAATATCCCTCATACCGGATAAGCTCATTATAAGCTTACACCTTACCGCTTGCGAGCATCGGCACTACCCAATACTGGATTCCGCTGCCGGGAAAGTCGAGCGCAAGCCGCTCGAGCAAAAATTTAAGCTCTTCTTCATCGACTCCCATTTGAAACTGGATCTTGCGCTTGCGCCCGGCTACCTGCTCAGCCAGGGTCAGCCCGTTCAATTGACTGGAATGGCCATCGAGTCTAGCGCTGGTAAATCCATACCGAGCCTCGTACCGCAGCAGCCAGTCCACTAAGGCTTCCTCCAAGCCAGGATCGGCGATCAAGGTTAGCAGATAGGTTTCGCTCACACATGCTCCCTGCCGAAACGGCGATACAGAATGGGCAGAATGATCAAGGTCAAGGCAGTGGAAGTCGTCAACCCCCCGATCACGACTGCGGCGAGCGGCCGCTGGATCTCTGCGCCAGGACCGGTGGCAAACAGCAAAGGTAACAGGCCAAACGCAGCGATGCTGGCGGTCATCAGCACCGGTCTTAAGCGCCGCTTTGCCCCTTCGACGACGACTTGGTCGATGGGCTTACCCAAGGCTGACAGTTGGTTGAAATAGCTCACCAGCACCACCCCGTTCAACACGGCAATCCCCAGCAAGGCGATAAAGCCCACCGACGCCGGCACCGACAGATACTCCCCAGCCAGCCACAACCCCACCACACCGCCGATCAGCGCCAACGGGATATTGCCCAGCACCAATAGCGCCTGGCGCACCGAACCGAAAGTGGAAAACAACAGCAAAAAGATCAGCCCTACCGCCGCCGGGATCACCAACGCCAAGCGCTTGGCAGCGCGCTGCTGGTTCTCGAACTGGCCGCCCCACTCCAGGTAATAGCCGGTCGGGAGCTTGACTTGCTCTGCGACTTTGCGCTTGGCTTCCTCCACGAATCCGACCAAATCGCGCCCCTGGACGTTGGCGCGCACCACTGCATAGCGCAAGCCTCGCTCGCGCTCGATCGCCACTACTCCTTCGCGCTTGACCAAATGTGCCACCGCTGCCAGGGGGATCGCACGGCCGTCGGGCAAGCTGACCCTGAGCGCTTCGATTTGGTCAGGATTGGCTATCCCGCGCACCAGCAAAGGGGTACGCTGCACGTCCTCTTGGACGACGCCTAATCTTAGCCCTTCGATCTGGCTGCGCAGGAGCTGCGCCAAGGTGTCGACGTCTAACCCCAACCGACCAGCTGCCAAGCGGTCGATGACCACCTCTAAGTACTGGGTGCCTTCGTTGCGGCGGGTCATCACATCGATGGCCCCCGGAATCGCCTGCACCACTTCGACGATCTCTTGCGCTTTGCGATTCAAAACGGCCAAATCGCTGCCGAACAGTTTAATCGCCACATCCCCGCGCACTCCAGTGAGCATCTCGGTCACGCGCATTTGGATCGGCTGGGTAAAGCTGAACGCAATTCCGGGAAACTGCATCAGCACCTGGCGCAGCTTCTCAATCAACGCCGCCTTGTCGGATACCTGCCAGGCCGATTCTGGCCGCAGGACGAGAAAGTGGTCGGTTTCATTCAGTCCCATGGGATCTAAGCCGACCTCGTCTGCCCCTACCCGGCTGACGACCCGTTCGACCTCAGGGACTTGCGCGAGGATTGCCTTTTGAATGGTAAGATCTAGGCGAACCGTCTGGGCCAGGTTGATCGAAGGCAGCTTCTCGGTCTGGATGACAATATCCCCCTCGTCCATCACCGGCATGAAGGTTTTGCCGATCTGGGTGTAGAGACCAAGCGCTGCCAGCAGGGCGGCTGAGGCGCCGATCAGCACCCAGCGACTGTGGGCTAGACTCCAGTCTAGCAATGGCGTATATAGGCGCTGCAGCCACCTGGGCAGCCAAGGCTCGCGATGAGGAAGCCGGCGCAGAAAATAAGAGGCCAACACTGGAATGACCGTCACAGACAGCAGCAACGATCCCGTCAAAGCGAACACGATGGTCAGCGCGACCGGGATAAACAGCTTGCCTTCTAGGCCCTCCAGGGTCAGCAGCGGCAAAAACACGATCACGATAATCAGGATCCCAGCGGTCACCGGCTGGGCTACTTCTCGCACCGTGCGATAGATCACGTGCAGATACGGCAGCCGCGCGCCTTTGTCCTCATCGCTTAAGTAAGCAGCGATGTTCTCCACCACCACCACTGCAGCATCTACCAGCATCCCGATCGCGATCGCCAGCCCTCCAAGGCTCATCAAGTTAGCCGACAACCCAAACCAACGCATGGCCAAGAAAGTAAACAGCGCCGCCAAAGGCAGGATCAGCGCCACGGTCATCGCTGCGCGCAGATCCCCTAGAAACAACACTAGCAGAATGAGCACCAGTCCGATCGCTTCCACCAGTGCCTTGACCACAGTGTGCACCGCGCGGTCTACCAGCTTGCCGCGGTCGTACAGCACTTTGAGCTGGATCCCTGGCGGCAGCGCGGGGGCAAGCTGATCTAATTTGGCGCGCACGCCCTCGACCACCTGGCGCGCGTTGGCCCCCCGCAGGCTCAATACCAACCCTTCTACCGCTTCCCCTGTCCCATTCTCGCTCAAAGCGCCGTAGCGGGTCAGGGCGCCGATGCGCACTTGGGCCACATCCCCCACGGTCACCGGCACGCCGCCTCGCTCTGCCACGACGATTCGGCGCACGTCCTCTGGGGTCTGAATTCGCCCCTGGGTGCGCACGAGCAAGGCTTCTTCCCCTACTTCCAGCCTGCCGGCACCGTCGTTGCGGTTGTTGCGCTCTAAAGCTTGGACCAACTGATCCAAGCTTATCCCCACCGCTGCCAGTTGGTTGGCATCCGGTATGACCTCGAAGCTGCGCACGTATCCTCCCAACACGTTCACCTCCGCCACGCCAGGAACGGTGCGCAGCGCCGGTCGGATCACCCAATCTAGCAGCCGGCGTTTCTCCATCAAGCTCAAGCTTTCCCCTTCGAGCGTAAACATGAACATTTCCCCCAATGGGGTAGTCAGCGGGGCAATCCCCCCGCTGATTCCAGGCGGCAACTCTGGCCACACCTGATTTAAACGCTCTGCCACCTGCTGGCGCGCCCAATAGACGTCGGTATCCTCCTCGAAGTCGATAGTCAAATCGGTAAGCGCGTACTTGGCGATCGAACGCAGCATCTTCTGGCGCGGCAGGCCTAAAAGCTCCTGCTCAAGCGGTAGCGTGATCCTAGCTTCGACCTCTTCCGGCGTCATCCCCGGCGCTTTGACGATCACCTTCACTTGAGGCGTGGAGACGTCGGGAAAGGCATCGATCGGCAGGTTCCTGGCCGCCTGCCATCCCAGGCCGGCCAAGACGATGGCGCCTAGCAGCACGACCAAGCGCTGGGTCAAGGCAAATTGGATCAGACGCCCCATGTCAGTCTTCCCCCACCCCTAACCAAGCTGCCTTAAGCGCTGCCACCCCTTGGCTTGCTATCTGGGCAGCCGGGTCTAGGCTACCGGTGACAAACACGCTTTTTTCGGTCATCGCTGCTACCTGGATGGGGGTAACTTGGAACCCTTGCTGGGTACGCACGAACACCAGCCATTTATCCTCATGTTCCACCAGCGCGCTGCGTGGAAGCTTAAAACCTTGCGCAACTTCTTCAAACAGCGCCACCGTCACCTTCTGCCCTGGGCGCAAGCCGCGCGGCTCAGTCAGCTTTGCCCGCACTAAAATTGTTTGAGTGGCAGGGTCCACCGCCCCACCGAGCAAGGTGATCCTACCGCTTGCCCCATGCGGTTCAGCAACTACCCTGGCACCTAGCCGCAAGTGCTCAGCACGCGCCACAGGCACTGCCATCTCCAACCACAGCTCTTTAACGCTGGCAAGCTGAAACAGCCGCTGCTGCCGGTCTACTCGCTGACCGGCCATCGCTAGGCGGTCAGTCACGATCCCTGCCGTTGGCGCAACCAGGTCTACGCGGCCATCTAGCTCGGAGGCAGCAAGCAGATGCTCGATGGCAGCCTGGGTCATCCCTAGCAACCTCAGTTCCTGGCGGGCTTGAGCCAAAGCGATGCGAGCCTGCTGATAGAGTTTTTGGCTTTCAAGCCAGCGCCGCTTGGCGATTACTCCTTCCTGAAATAAGACCTGATCGCGCTGGTAGTTCGCTTGGGCGAGCTTGAACTCCTGCCAAGCATCGAGCAAACGCTGCTGATAGGTGAGCAACTCCAGGCTATTGATGCGCGCTAGGCGTTGGCCTGCAGCCAC
This sequence comes from uncultured Methylococcales bacterium, assembly GCA_964546735.1. GTDB lineage: Bacteria > Pseudomonadota > Gammaproteobacteria > Methylococcales > Methylothermaceae > Methylohalobius. The sequence goes on from CAZJKH010000010.1 coordinate 8,514, forward strand.
AAACTCACCGCGCGCTACTAGGACTTCCTCGATCATCCCAGCTACCGGCGCGCTGACTGCAAATTCCACTTGCGGTGGTACCGTCACCGTCGCCGGTACCTGCCCGCGCGGGATCTCGCGCACCGGCTTTGGCGTCACCAGCTCTATCCCTAAGCGTTCGATTTGCGCCGGCTCCAGCGCAATCAGGTGATCCTGCGCTGCCAAGTCAGCAGCCAGCAGCCAACCTCCTAACAAGAGCGCAACTCTCATGGCAACTCCCCTACCACCTGGTTGTAGCGAGCGATGTCTCGCTTGACCTGCACTTGCCAGCGTTCGGCGTCGCGCAGCGCTTCCTGAGCCATCACTTGAACTTTGAGCAGATCGATCAAATCCATTTCCCCTGCCTCAAACGCTTTACGCGAAAGCTCTAGATTGACCTGCGCCAGTCGGCGCCGGTCTTCGGCCTGGCGGAGTTGGAGTTGATCTACTTGCAACAGGTGTTCGGCTTCGTGTAGGTCGCGCTCCAGTTGCCGATAAAGCTCAGCGCGCTGCGCCTCGACCTCAGCCAGCGCAGTTCGCACTGCAGCGACGTTAGGCGCCTGATACCCCCCACCGCTGATAGGAATCGACAGCCGCGCGTTGACGCTGTTTAAGGTGGCCCCGCCGCGCTCTAAGTGTTCGTGGTGGCTGCCTAAGGAGAGTAAAATTTGCTGATCGCCGACATCGGCCTCGTAACGGGTATATTGCAACCTGGCCCGCTCCTCTTCGAGGCGCATCGTCAACGCCAGAATCAGCGGATGCTGTAGACTGATCCCAGCGTCGGGTTTCAAGCGCTCCTCGAAGTTGGCCGGTGCTCGATCTAAACGGGTTAGGTTGCGGTAACGCAAGCGGGCATGCATCCATTCGGCCTCAGCTGCCACCGCCTCGGACTTGGCTTTCAGCCAATCCGTCTCTGCCAGCAGCAGGTCGGTACGCGGCAAGTCGCCGAGTTCGACCCGACGTCGGACCTGGGCGAGTAGGCGTTCGCTCAACGCCAACACTTCTCTGGCCGCGGCGGCTTCTACTTCTTTCAGTTTCAGATCCCATAACGCCTCCCGGACTAGCCCGGCCACTTCCAGCCGCAGCCCTTGCCAGTAAGCCTTGGCATAGGCTTCGGCCCGCTCGGTCACACGCTCGGCAGTCGCCTGCTGACCCCATTTCCACAACGGCAAGATGAGCTCGGTATCGATGGCAAAGTGACCGGTGTTGTCTCCGATTCGGTCACCGCTGTAATTCCCAGCCAACGCCACAGGTCCTGGCAACCAGCTCTTTGACCTTCGCCGCCACGCCCTAGCTTCCTCGGTGAACGCCTGGGCCAGCGAGAGGCGCGGGAAATTGGCCAATGTCGCCTCGACCACCTCGCTCACAGTCAAGCCAGGATCGTAGTTCAGCACATCTAGGTGCGGAACCAACAGGTTTTCCTCCGCCACCGCCCCTATCGCCTGCCAAGCAGCCATGAGAATCACTAACCACCGCCCTTTGCTCATACGCATTGCGGTCTTCTCTTTGATTGACCCAAAGTGATTGACTCAAAGTGAGACTGCCCTAACTGTTCGCCTGAACACTCGGGCAAAGGCAAAGCTTAGGCGGGTGGCGCGCGGGGCAGAAGGATCGGCCAGAATTGAGAGGAGGCTTGAACGGCTTTAAAGGACTGCTCTACTTCTTCTCGTTCAGCCAGAGGAGGGACAGTCCCCGGCAGGATCGCAGCCGAGGTTAGACTGATCTTCAGCGGGCGAACCCCGTCGTCGGAGCGGACGATTACCCCTTTCCACGAAGGCAGCAAGCGCTCGGGCCCAACTTCAGGATCGCCTACCTGATAATATCGCTCTAGCCCAGGCAGGTGCAGCACCGCAGGGGATCTATCTCGGCCTAGATGGGCGTGCAGCAGCGGCAAAAACGCCTGCGGGACGCTCATCATCAATAGGATCAAGAGCCTAAGATAGATCATCTCGGTTCCTTGCCTGCGGGGTTTTGAGTTTAACGGATACTAGGTTGAACAGCAAGGTCGATCAACGGGCTGGCTGTACCGCATAGCCGGCAAGCTGGGCGGCAAATTCGCGCAAGGCCTCGATGCCCGATTGCTCAGCCTCCAGACACCAAGCCCTCAACCGCTCGAGACGGAACTCCGGATGCGGGGCGTGCCGGGTCCAGATTTCCTTTAGCCTGAGCTTGAACTGGTAGACGGTCTGCAGACGCTGGCTGCTGCCGATGGCAGCGTGAATGACCTGTTCGCTATTAGGCTTGAGCAAGAGGAGATCTTCCCGCACTAAAAGCGGTTTGATCTGTTTGAGCGCCCTGCGAGCCTTGCGGTCAGCAGTGCGATATTCGCGCTTGAATACCGGCAGGATCACGGCGCGGGCATACAGTTTAAGCACATGGAACCGATGGTGCATCACCGCCTGCACGGTGTGCTCATCGGGAACCGCCTGACGTCCGAGCTGGATTTTGGGTGCGACCCGCTTGACCTGAGCCAGCCCGAGCAGAGACAGTAACCGGATATATCCCCAACCCAAGTCAAATTCCCACCACTTGCTCGACAGCTTAGCTGAGGAGGGATAGGCGTGGTGGTTGTTATGGAGTTCTTCACCCCCGATTAGGATCCCAAAGGGAATCAAGTTGGTAGCAGCATCCTGGGTCTCAAAGTTGCGGTAGCCGAAGTAATGCCCCAGGCCATTGACGACTCCTGCAGCCCAAAACGGGATCCAAAGCATCTGGAGCGCCCACACGGTCAGCCCCAACACGCCAAAAGCCACCACATCCAGGACCAGCATCAAGACAATCCCAGCGTTCGACCACACCTTGTGGCTGTAGACGCAACGCTCTAGCCAATCGTCGGGAGTTCCCCAACCGTAGCGCTCGATCGAAGCGCGATCCTGACTGGCTTGGCGATAGAGCTCTGCCCCCTCGAGCAGGACTTTTTTCAGTCCGAACTGCTGGGGACTGTGGGGATCTTCTTGCATTTCACACTTGGCGTGGTGTTTTCTGTGGATGGCGGCCCACTCCTTGGTCTGCATGCCGGTGGTCAACCACAGCCAGAAGCGGAAAAAATGGGCTGCGATGGGATGGAGGTCCAAGGCCCGATGGGCCTGGCAGCGGTGAAAGTAGATCGTGACCGAGGCGATCGTAACATGGGTCAGGGCAAGGATAGTGAGGATATAACCCCACCAAGGAAGTTCGAATAAACCGTACAACATAACAAAATCAGCGGTAATTATAATTAAACGAAAACCGCCGATAGCAGCGGTCGATCTAGCCTAATATGGCGTTTTCAGTATAGCAGCTGTCTGTAAAAAGGCAAACTAATTAATAGCGTGTCCAGAAAGGCTGATACGCGTAGATAGCGTTGAGGTGATGGAAAAACGCGTGGTTGGCGTTGGCCGCCCAAAGCTGGTCCAAGGCTTCTTGGACTTGACGATACGGGTCTTCCTCCAGGGTATCAGGGGCCAATTCAGCTGCCAGCCGAATCACCAACTCCAGCCACATCTGGCTGACCCCCATGATATAAGCCGGCCAGGTTTTTTGGATCAGCTCCGGCCAGGCGGGATCGCTGGTATCCTCCAACCCGGGACGGGTAATCCTGGCCGGGTCATCGAACTGGACCCGGCGAATCCACCCTCGCTGCCGCCAAGCCTGTAAGTCGGGATCGGCATCGATGGCAGCATAGATTGCCCGCGCCGTCTTGGAATCTGTGTAAAAGATGAAGCTGAAACGGTGACCTGCGCCATCCCGCCCAGCGCGCCGATGGATCCGCCACCATTGGATTTTAGGCCGATAAGCTTGCAACACCGGCGCAACGATGCGATGAGCCACCATCACATCCCGGTGCCAGGCTGGCAGCTCGCCCTCAGGCCAGTCGAACTCGAACGCGGCGTACCACCAACCCGTGCCAGTGATTTCCTTGGAAGGCGGTTCAGCGCGCTGGATTTCTGGCTGGGACTGGACCGCAGCACAGCCAACGAGCAGGCTCAAACTGAAGAGCACAATCAGTTTCATCGTTTCACCGTCTGGACAACGCTATCGATCTGCTGTTGGCGAAGCTTGGCCCGAATCGCATCGGCCTCGCGCAAGCTAGCAAACGGCCCGACCCGCACCCGATACCAGAGGACTTTGCCGATCTCGGCCTTCTCTAGCCTGGCCTTGATGCCTAACCGGCTTAGCTTGGCTTGGACCAAGTTAGCCTCATCTAGGCTGTAGAATGAGCCGACCTGAATAAAGTAATCGGTCGGTTGGACTCGGCCTAGGCTTTCAGCGCGTTTGCGTGCGCGAACTTCCCCTTCGGGGAGAGTGATCTCTTTTTCCGGCAACAAGGTATAAAAAGAAAACCTAGGCTCTGGGGGAACTGGCTTGACAGCTAGTGGCTTAGATCTTGCCGGACGCTTCGGTTCAACCGGCTGAGGTTGCTCAATCGGTGCAGAGGGATGATCAACTTCCTCGTAGAGCTGATCGAAAACACCATGGGTAGTCAGCCAATACAAAAGATAACCGCCTCCCCCTAACACTACCGCCGCCACCAACCATTGCCACCTAACCGATCGGCGCCTGCGACGCGCTGGCAGGCTGCGCTGACCATAGGTAGGAACACGGCTGCGATAGGGCGGCCGGCGTACCATTTACATCGCTTCAGGGGCCGATACGTCCAACAGCGCCAAGCCATTGGCGATAGTCTGGCGAACCGCGTCGATCAGGTTCAAGCGCGCATCGCGCAACTCGGCATCCTCCACCAAGAAAGTATGCGCATTGTAATAGGTGTGGAACTCGCCGGCTAACTCGCGCAAGTAGTGGGTGATTTGATGCGGCTCCCGCAGGCGCGCGGCGCGTTCGACTACTTCCGGATAGCGGGCTAAAGTCGCAAGCAAAGTCTGCTCGTGAGGTTCAATCAGGCGAGTCAGATGGGCTAATCCGCGCGCCACATCCCTAGACCAACCCTTTTCCGCCAACTGTTTAAACACGCTGCACACCCGTGCGTGAGCATACTGGACATAGTACACCGGATTATCGCTGGACTGAGAGACCGCCAGCTCCAAATCGAAGTCCAAATGCTGCTCAGCCTTACGCATCAAGTAGAAAAATCGGGCTGCGTCTTTGCCGACTTCTTCGCACAGCTGGCGCAAAGTGACGAATTCCCCGGCGCGGGTGGACATCTGTACCTTGTCTTGGCCGCGATAAAGGACCGCAAACTGTACCAGCCGCACTTCCAGTTCATTAGGATCTACCCCCAGCGCCTGCATGGCTGCCTTGAGCCTAGGCACATAGCCGTGGTGATCAGCCCCCCAGACATCGATCAAACAGGTAAACCCTCGTTCCAGTTTATCCAAGTGATAGGCGATGTCGGAGGCAAAATAAGTGATCTGGCCGTTCTCGCGCACCACGACTCGGTCCTTTTCGTCGCCCAAGCGGCTGGACGCAAACCAGATCGCTCCGTCTCGCTCATATAAGAAACCGGCTTTGCGTAGCCGAGAAAGCGCCTCTTCCACCCGCCCCGACTGGATCAGGCTGCGTTCGGAAAACCACTGATCGTAGTGCACCCCGAACGCTTCGAGATCAGCGCGGATATCTTCTAGGATGGTATCCAAGCCAAGCTGGAAAACCTTTGCATAGGCATCTTGACCGAGCAAGGCTTTGGCGCGCTCGATCAAAGCGTCGATATAATGCTCCTTATCCCCGGCTGGGGCGTCGGGCGGCAATCCTGCAAACACTTCCTGCGCTGGACGGCGCAAGCTCTCTCCTACCTGAGCATACAACGCTTCGGCGATCGGCCAGATATAGTCGCCGCGGTAGCCGTTTTGGGGAAACTGCAAGCGCTCGCCGCAGCGCTCCAAATACCGAAGCCATACGCTGACCGCAAGGATATCCATCTGGCGACCGGCGTCGTTGACGTAATATTCGCGGTGCACCTGAGATCCGACTGCCTCGAGCAGGTTAGCAAGGGTAGCCCCGTAGGCTGCTCCTCGCCCGTGGCCGACGTGGAGAGGACCGGTTGGATTAGCGGAGACAAACTCGATATGAATCCTTTGCCCTTGCCCCAACTGGCTACGCCCGAATGCCTCCCGCGCTTTAAGAATTTGGCGGACAACTTGAAACTGAGCGCTTGGGTCGATAAAGAAATTGATAAAGCCAGGACCTGCGATCTCTACCCGCTGCACCATAGGGTCTTCAGGCAGCGCAGCAACGATCGCCTCAGCTAGCTGCCTAGGCGGTTTGTCTACCGCTTTGGCTAAAATCAATGCCAGGTTAGAGGAGAAATCCCCGTGCTCTGGGACGCGCGCCCGATCTACCCGGATCGGCAGTTGTGGTTCTAAGGGGAATTGGCCTTGCTCACAAAGCCGCCTCAGTGCCTGCGCCAGAAGTTTTTGTAAACGTTCCTGCATGCGTTCCGTCAAGTGATGAGAAATGCGATATTATCCCCGAACCTGAACCTGGGGTTCAATGTAAAGGGAAAACACCAAGCCCGAATACTTTTAAAGTCATCGAAGTCGTCGGCTCTTCCACCGAAAGCCCCGACGCCATCCGCGTTGCCGTCGCTTGCGCTGCCAAGACCTTAAAGCATCTGCATTGGTTTGAAGTGGTAGAAACCTGTGGCTGGATTCAGGACGGCAAAGCCGCCCACCTCCAGGTGATAGTGACTGGAAGAGTAATATCCATATAGGAAAATTTCATACAATCTCCGGCAAAAATTTTTTAGAGCGTCCGTGTATCAAAGGCGAGTGAGGAAGTACAAACTGACCAAACTCGACTTACTTGAATGTGCCAAAAGACAATCATCAACTGCATTAAAAAGGAGAAACATCATGAAAAAGCTGACCACTTTGACCGCGATTGTACTCATGGGCGCAGCGACCGGCGTTTTAGCCGCAGGCTCCACCATCCAGCAGTCAATCATCAGCAACCGAGCGACGGTGCAGAACTCAGCCAACATCGCCACAGGTGGTCTGTTAGGAGGCGCCACCGCCAACCAGGGATCGATCCAGGTCGAATAAATCTGCAGGATAGTGAGGAACGTGCGGCCAAGGACGGCCTTACCCAAAAGGTGTAATATGCGCTATGTAACCATGCTGATTTTAGCCGGCGTCTTGAGTCTGCCGGGTCTGGCGCTAAGCGGAGACCTGGATGACGGTATTGAACTGGATGAGGCGCTCGACGACTCCAACGCCTTACAAAAAGGCATCAACGTTCCTTTTATCTTAATGAAAGCCAAGGGCAAGGAGCTCACCGGCAAGCGTACCGGCAACAAAGTTATCACTAGCGGTGACAGCTCAGCCGGTCAAGGCAATATCATCTTTGGCCCAGGCGCTAAGATCGCCCCGGGAACGGTTATCATCAACCGCTCTGACAACCGCGGAGCCACCGCCATCGCCCACGGACGAAGATAGCTTCCAAGGTTTATGCCATGCGTACTCTTCATCCTGTTAAGGTCGTTGCCATCGCTTTATTGATCTTTGCAAGCGGCTGCGGCTTGAACCCCCAGAACGTCGACCGGGACCTGACCGCCAATCTGCCGGAGGTCAAAACCACCATCTTCGACGAGGCGATTCGCGGTCTTGGCCGGATGAACGTGATTTATGGCCGCGGTGAGCTTAAGGTGATGGCCAAACCCATCGTCGATCAGACCGGCACCTCGCTCCCCACCCAGGGAGAGATTCCGCAGGACCTCAGCGAGATGGTCAAAAGCAGCTTGAACGGGATCGGCGGCGGTATTATTTACGTTCCCTATGATCCCGAGTTCATGCTCAACACTGCCCAGACCGGCTACTCCCAATGGGGGGAAAAACTCCTTCCCAACATCGTATTGGTCGGGGGCTTGACCGAATTCGACCGGGGCTTGGTCACCAAGGAGAAAAATCTGAACTTGAGCGGCACTGCCGAAGAGCTGGGCGTCCCGATGGGACTGGATTTTGAAGATACTAGCAAAAGCTCGCTGGCCAGCATCACCTTGGACTTCAACTTGATCGACTTTAATACCTTTACCGGCATCCCGTTCATGCAAGCGGTCAATAACATCAAGGTCCACAAAACCTTAAAAGAAGACACCTTAGGCTTTACCGTCTACGGTCAGACTTTGGGGCTAAGAGGCCAGATCAAAAAAGTTCAAGGCCGCCATGCTGCCATCCGGTTGGTGGTTCAACTGGGCGTCATCCAGGTGCTGGGCAAATACCAAAAGCTCCCCTACTGGCGCCTGTTACCCAACGCTGAAGCGGACCAAGTGGTGCTAGACGCGGTGCGAGAGGAATTTTACAACCTCAGCCAAGCCGACCGCATCGCTAAGATTCAGGAATATTTGTACATCTACGGTAAGGATGTGGAGGTCACCGGACGCCTGGATGATAAAACCCGTGCTGCCATCGAGGCGTTTAAAACCGAACAAGGGCTGAACCATGCCACCCCGGTGAGCGAGGAAGTTTACCTGGCGCTGTTTGAAAACCTCCCGCTCGATTTTCAAGCGCAAGCGCGGCGCAGATCGGTTGACAGCTTGGTGGCCGCCTACCGGAAAGGGATACCTACGGTCGCACAAAGTACCGCGCCTAGCCCAGCTGACCAAGTAGCTTCCCCACCCAAGCTGGCCGCTAAGGAGCTCGGCGAGTTGAAGCTGTGGCTACCTAAGCAGGCGTTTAAAATCGGTGAACCGATGGAGATCTTTTTCGAGGTGACGCGCCCGATGTTTGTGCGCATCGTCACCATCAACTCGCGTGGGCAACTGTCCACCTTATTCCCCAACCCTTACCAGAACGACAACTTCGTCCGTCCCGGCAAAACTTACCGGATTCCACCTGCTGGTGCACCGGTGGCTTTGACTGTCGGCGCCCCCGAAGGAATAGACAAAATCCGCGCGGTCGCCTCTTTAGATCCGATCGCTGCCGACACCTTGCCGCTGAACGAAAGCGGGGAATTTGTGCCAGGCGCAGCGCAAAAGTTTGCGATCGCTGGGACCGAATTCCAGGTGCTGGCAGGCGATCAAAAGCAAGCTGCTTTAAATCCAGGAGCTGCGCCATGAACAAGGTAGGAGTGTTAATCGCGCTGGCTTTGCTGACTGCTTGCGAGGTTGCCCCGGTACGGCGCGAAGAGTACATCGCCAAGCACCCTGAGTGGGCACCTAAAATGGTAGAACTGATCCGCGCTGGCATGATCGCCAAAGGTATGACTAAGGAGCAGGTTCGCGCCGCCTGGGGTAGACCCTGCTGGCTGTGCCAGGGGACGACCAAAGGGCCGTGGGGATCTTCCTGGGAATTTGACACCCAGGTAGTGTTCTTCGATACTCAAGGCAAAGTCACCCGCTGGGAGCCAAAATGATTTCTTCTGTTTGGAAGGTGATCCCGATGCACAAGAACCGATCGATTCAAAGCCTATTTATCTTAGCCCTGCTGGTTGGGACGAAGGCCATCACTGCTGAAGAGGTGCGCGTGTTTACCCAACCCCCGTCGGCAGAGGAAATGGGCCAGCTGTTGTTTCCGGACAAAGCTGCCACCGGACCGAAGACCCGCTCTTTGACCTTTACTTCAAATCAGGCGCCTCAAGAGGCGCGCCAAGAGTCGGTAGCGATCGCTTTGCCGATCCAGTTCGACTACAACTCTGCCCGTTTGCGCCCGGAAGCCAAATCCTACCTGGATGAGATCGGCAAGATGCTCACCCTGGATCGGTTTACAGGAGAGCGCCTGGTGATCGAGGGCCATACCGACGCCAAAGGCTCAGGCGCCTACAACCTTAGGCTGTCACGCCAACGCGCTCTAGCAGTCAAACAGTATCTGACCTCGAACTTCGCCATCCAACCCGAGCGCCTGCGCATCGTAGGATTGGGTGAAACCAGGCCCTTGCCGGGCAAGGACCATTATGATCCGCTAAACCGTCGCGTTGAACTGCATCGGGGGCCATGATGAAAAAATTATCTATTTATCCGCTGTTTGGGCTACTTATCCCGGGACTTGCCGCCGCCCAAGCCTATACCGGCAAAATCGTGATCGACGGCGTGGAATACGGCGACAGCGTGGTACGCGGCAATCACCGCCGCGCCGAAGAGACAAGATCCTTGCCTTGTTTTACCAAAATCACCGTCGAAGCCGGAATCGATCTAAGCTATCGCCCAGGAGATCGCTGCCAAGCGCGCCTGGTCGGCGACTCTAATTTACTTGGCTTAATCCTCACCGAGGTCAGCGGAGAACGCCTCCGGATCGAGGTCAGCCGCTCCCTTCAAAGCGAAGGCCCTTTGCGCGTCGAAGTCCAAAGCCCTGACCTTGAAGAACTGGTCGTTTCAGGGTCTGGAAACGTCACCCTCAGCGGAGTGAACAGCTCCAAACTTAGGATCGAGGTCGGCGGTAGCGGCAACGTCCAAGCCGATGGGCGCGTAGGCGCTTTGGAAATTTCTGCCGCTGGCAGCGGCAACTTGGACCTGGCCAAGCTCAAAGCTGAAGAAGCTAGGATCGATATCGCCGGCGCTACCGATGCCAAAGTGTATGCCGCGCGCAAACTTCAGGTAGATGTCTCCGGGGCTGGCAACGTCACCTATTACGGCCGCCCGGCCCAAGTGGTGACCGACATTTCCGGAGCCGGCGATGTTACACCGGGAGAATAATTGCATCTTGCTTTGGTTGCTTGCGCTAATAGCGCTTTCAGCTGACGCAGACGATATGCTCCTAGCCACCGCCACTTTCCAAAGCCGCCCGGGGAACAGCGAGCCAGTCCAAAGCCATCCACGCCGCTATGTTAGAGGCGAATGGGTCAAAGTAGGCGGATTTGCCAACTCTACGTATTTCTACGGCCAAGTGCAACTGCTTGGGAAACGCAAGGTGGCAGGATATTTATATGCTCCCGTCCCACCTCCTAAACGCGAACCCGTAGACCCCTCTGCTCCCCCTTTCCCAAGGCAAAAGCAAGAACTTGTCCGACAAGCGCAAATTTACGTCTACGGCGAGCTCATCCGCCCAGGGGAATTTCGGGTATTCGATCAGCAGGGCACCTTATATTGCCTGCAGGTGGTAGAAAACCAGCGCTAACGCGCGATGAAGGCCAAACTCAGCGCGCAAGCGGCAGTTGCGTGGTATCTTTTGACCTTCGCGCTGCCTTTGCCCTGGGACATCGGCTTGATCGGATTGGCTTTGCTCGGCGCCTGGACGGCTTGGACTGCTACCCCATGTTTTTCCCTCTCGGGACTTTGCCTTTTACCTTTGGCGCTAGCGATCGCCTTAGGCAATTTCATCAGCCCAGACCCAGAACGCAGCCTGCATCTTAGCCTGGCTTTACTTCCCGCCTGCCTGATCTGCTGGTTGGTCGGCGGCTATTTCGGCCCGCGCCAAGTAGCAAGCTTGTGCCTGTGGCTAGCGCTTATGGTGTGCGCTCTTGGAGGATGGCTACTTATCGTGGCGGTCAGCGATGCTGCAAATTCTCCGCAAGCATGGATCCAGCACAGCCGGTTGACGGCGTTTAAGGTTCCAAACGACGTGGTTTTGTTCCAGATTTTGCTGCCGTTTTTGTTGGCGATCCTCAAATGGCAGCCTAAGTTTTCTTTGCCAGGCTGGGTGGCCTGGGCAGCCGTCGGCATCGCCGTGCTGGTTGGGGTAGCCTATCAAAGCCGCCTGGCAGTGCTTGTCGCCGCCTCAAGCATCGCGGCGTTCTTTTTGCTGCAGCAAAAAGCAACCTCGCTCCTGCCGGCGGTTTTGTTTTTGGCCGTAGGAATCCTGCTCACCGATGCTGTTTTTGGCTTCCAATTGGCGGCCAAATTCGTAACTTCCTGGACTAGCCGCCTACCTTTGTGGCTAGCCGCCTGGCGGATGTTTCTTGCCTCTCCTTGGATCGGCCATGGGGTTGGAAGCTACGCCTTGCGGTATCGGGAGTATCTCAACTTGACTCAATTGCCCGCCTGGATCGCGCTCGATCCGCGCCTTGCCCCGTGGGCCCATAATCTTTATCTAGAAGTGCTAGCCGAATTGGGCATGCTGGGGATGCTTAGCCTGCTCGCGCTGCTCTGGCTGCCCTTTGTGCGGTCTAAATCTTCCCAACATCCCCTCGCTTGTGCGGCCAAGGCAGCGTGGTTCTCTTCTTGCCTGAGCGGTTTTTTTGAGTTAAGTTTATGGCGGCAGTGGGTCGGATTGACATGTTTGCTCATCATTGGTTGTCTTGAGGCAACAAATAAACCCAAGGGGAATAGCCATGAAAGCTTCGAAAAATAACGCGATCAAAACCGCCTTGTCCAAGACGGCGGCGCTAATCTGTTCTTTCGCATGTGCGGCGGTGGCTTTACTGATCCCAGATTGGCGCCACAAGCTTCTGGCTGGCTACAATCCGCTTACCGAAGGCCAAGGCCTCAACCAGACTCAGTCCAGCTTGGCAGATGTGGCCTTTACAGCCTGTTCGCAGCGCAATCCCATTCTGGAAGCACAGTTTCGCGACCGCTGCAACGCCCTGGTCGGCGCGGCGTCAGCATCCCCAGGCAGCGCTGAAGTCGGCCAAGCGTTGTTTCAGATTTCTCCCGAGCAATTATCTTCTTTCGGAATTCACGCAACCCGCACTACCGCTGCTCAGATCAACATCGTCAGTACGGCGATCCTCGGACGCCTGGAGACGCTGCGCACCGCCGCGCTCGATCCGACGACTCAGCTGGCTAGCTTGCAGCTTTATCAAGACGGCCAACCCATCACCGGCGGCAATGCCGGCAGCGAAGCTTTCGGCCCTTTGGGGGTATGGCTCAACGGCAACTTCCACTTAGGCGAGCTGGATTCGACCCCCGCCCAGCGCGGCTTCAACTTTAAGAACTGGGGCGTGACTGCCGGGGCTGATTATCGGGTTCTCGATTCGCTGGTACTAGGGGGCGCTTTTAGCTACGTGCTGTCCGATAACGATTTCGACCACAATGGCGGGCACGCCGACAACGATTCCTACATCGGTAGTATTTACGGCTCTTATTCTCCGGTGGAAAACCTGTTCCTCGACGCGTTGATCAACTACGGCCACCTCAATTTCGACATCAACCGCAATATTAGCTATACGATTCCAGGCGATGTAGTGCGTACCAGCACGCGCGGCGACACCGATGGCAACCTATGGGGATTTACTGTCTCCAGCGGCTACAATTTGCACTTCCAGGCGCTCAATTTCACCCCTTACGTACGTTTTGCCTACCGCCGGCTAAAGATCGACGACTATCACGAGCAAGGCGGCTTCGGTTGGGGAATGCGGTTTGAGGAGCAGCACATCCGCTCGATGAAATCGGTAGCCGGCGCTCAAGTCTCCTACGCCATCAGCCTGCCTTGGGGCGTCTTGACTCCTCAGTTCCGCGGCGAGTGGCACCATGAATTCCGCGATCCCAGCCGCACGATCACGGCCAGCTTCTTAGGCGATCCTGCTGCGCAAGGATTTGCGCTCCGCGTCCCTGCACCCGACCGCGATTATGCCACCTTCGGCGGCGATCTGACTGCCACCTTCGCTTATGGCATTTCGGCGTTTATCGGCTATGAGGCGCTGGTAGGCTATCAGCATATCTCCAGCCACCGCATTACCGGCGGGGTGAGAGTTCAGTTCTAAAGCCCGGCGATGGCGCTTTCTACCGGTACGAAGAAGAACTCGCCAGCTTCATGACCGGCATAACGGATCGGGGAAAATTCCGGCACTTGGTGAAAATCCTGTTGCCTGGCGGCGTCGGCAACGAGTGCCGAAACCTCGGTGTACAACCTGAAAGATTCGAGGATGTCGTGGTTTCTCTCCAGCGCCTGGATGAGCGCCTTGGCGAATACCGAATGTCCGCCGCCGCCACCGTCCAGCACTGGATTTAGCCCGCCCGAGGTCAGTGCCATCCGGGATTTGGCTTTGAGTACCAGCTTGATCCACTCGGCTTTCTTCTCCGGCGTCATGCCCGCCTCGAGGCGCGCCACCGAACTGCGCGTCAGCGCTCCGGAATAACAGGAATCGGCGATCACCATGACGTGAGCAGCCGAGATGATCCGTAACAGATCGGTGATGTCCTGGTTAGATACCCAATTGGCAGTGTTTTCCAGCTCGGCATCCACCGGCAACCAAAATCCCCGCTCGGTCACTTTTTCCAAAGTCCCATGGCCAGCATAATAGATCAGCAAATTATCTTTCTCGGTCAGGGTCTTGCGATATTCGTTCAGCGCCTTGAGGATATCGTAGCGGGTAGCGTCCAACAGCAGCTTCGTCTGAAAACCATAACGCTCGCTTAGCACCTTAGCCAATGCTTTGGCATCCTGGATCGGCGTATCGAGGCGCGGCAAATGGCGATAGGCGTTGTTCCCGATGATTAAGGCATAATAGCCGCCGAAAATCTCCCTAGGCAACACCGCCGCTAATCGCTGGCCTTCCTCAGTTGTTTGGTCGGCTTTGATCGGCACCGGCGCGCCTTCCTTGACATCCTGAAAAATGACAAACTCCAGTTTCGTGCGGCGGCTGCGGCGATCTATCGCGGTCAAATGCACTGGGGTCTCCTTACCATTGAGGGGTACTTTCAGTTTAAACGTGCCGTCCGGTTCCGGGGTAAAGTCCTGGTCATTGACCAGAAAAGCCAAAACGCCTGCCGGGGCGTGAATTTTTCCGACCACTGTGCGCGCCTCGACCAGCCCGCGGGTTACTACCATCAAGCTGCCGCGCTGTGGACGTAAAGGGGGATCGATGATCTCGATCCAAGGTCCCGCGCTGGTCGAAACCTCCGCTCTGGCTACCGGTAGCGCTTTCGATTCCTCTGGCTTGCGCGCTTCGAGCTTGGCCAGTTCAGCTTGCAAGTTGCGGATGATTTCCTGTTGGCGCTTGACTTCAGCTTGTTTTTCCTGCAGGCGACTGGCGAGCATGGCCAACTCTGCCTGACTGACGCTGCTGTCTGTCTGCTTTTGCGCTAATTGCTGCTGGAGCGGCTGCACAGCCTGCTCTTGGGCAAGCAAGCGCGCGTTGGCTTCTGCTAACTGTCGGCGCAGAACCTCGATCGACTGATCGCGCTTAGAGATTTCAGCTTGCAGGGTTTGCAGCTGGGTATCCTTGGCTTGAACCAGCTGTTGAGTACCTGCTAGTTGATTTTCAAGCCGGCTTAGCTGGCGCTCTCTTTCCGCCAGCTCCTGCTCGAGGGTACGGTTTGCTTCGACAAGTTGCGCGAGCTTTGCTTGCGCGCTAGCAATTTCTGCTCGTTTGCGCTCAACTTCGGTCTGCTTTGCTTTAAGCTGCTCGGTCAAGCGGTTCAGCTCCGCCTGAGCTGCTCCCTGCGCTTTTTTCTCCGCTAACTGCTGCTTGAGCTCTTGTAGCTTTTGGATCTTTTCGCTCAGGCCTTGATTATCACCTGCCAACTGTTGGCGCATCTGATGCAGCCAGGTCTGGCTTTCGGTCAATTGCTGGCGGAGCGCTAACAGCGCCTGGTTGCGTTGGGCAAGCTCGTTTTCCAACGCTTGGATTTGAACTTCCTTTTCCTGGACCGCTTGGGTTGCCCCCTGCTGAAGCGCTGCCATCTTCTGGTTTTGCTCTTGAAGCTCTTTTTCCAACCGCGCCACCATGTTTTCTTTTTCTTTAAGCTGCATCATTTGCTGCTCTAGACGCTGCTTGACCTCTCCGTCTTCCGCCCCGGCAGGGGTTTCCTTGGGGAGCGCCTCCAGCTTCTGCTTGAGGCGTTGAACCTGACGCCGGTTAGCTTCGACCTCGGCCCGGTAGCGTTTAAGCTGCACTAAAGTTTGTTGATGCTGCGCTTTTAACGCCGCCAGCTGCTCCTTGAGCCCAGCTGCCTCCTGCCGATACTGCGCCGCCTCCTGGCGCAACTCTTCCATCTTGCGGTTGTAGATCTCAACTGAGGCAGCAAAAGCGATGTCCAACCCTGAGGCTTTACGGTACCAGTTGAGCGCCGCGACCGGATCCTGTGGCACCCCCAAGCCTTTTTCATACAGAAACCCCAGGTTGATCATCGCCGGTGCATAGCCTTTCTCTGCTGCCTGGCGATACCAGTGCACAGCCGCCTCGTAGTCCGGCTGGATACCCAGCCCTTTCTCGAAGATCTCCCCTACATAAGTTTGCGCCTGAGGATCCCCCTCCTTGGCCTTGGGCAACCAAACTTTCAAGGCGGTGGCGTAATTGGCGCGGTCATAGGCGACGTATTCCCCACCGCGGATCTCGCAGTCAATTGCGGTGGTGCGTATGGGTTGGCGCGCCGCAAGATAGGTAAAATGCTCGCCTAGCTTGCGCACCTGTGCCGGCAGCAGGCAGTCGACCACATACAGCTTATCGGCCTGCTCCGGTCCGCCTGCCACCTCTTCCTCAGCGGGTCGAGAGGCGCATCCCGCCAAAATAACACTGACTATAGTGAAGCAGACCGCAACCTTGGTCAGCCTTAAGAATCGATTCATAGCAATTCCCCGTTAGCAAGCGGCGTCGTACAATTAGACGTCCTTCTCACCCAAGTTTCATCAATCAGACCCAAAAGCGATGAAGACATTCCCAACCCACCTCAGAAAATTCTACCCCGGCTTGACGTGGATGCTATGCCTGCTTGGGCTGACAGGCTGTCTTGCCCATTCGATCGACCGGCAAGCCATCGCCTTGGGTTTGACCAAATCCGTCCTACTTGGAAAAGGTTTTAACCACGTAGTCTACACCAAGGGTGAACCGTGCGCCAACGGCAAGCTTCACGTCTACTTAGAAGGCGACGGCAACGCCTGGCTGCCAGGCAATCGCATCGCCCCCGATCCTACTCCTAAGCATAGCTGCCTATTGCCGCTGACGGCGCTCGATCCGAATCCGGCGCTTTATCTTGGCCGTCCTTGCTACCACGGCCTGGCGCAAGCGCCTGGATGCCGGCCAGAACTTTGGACCCAAAAGCGCTACAGCGAAGTTGTCCTTGCCAGCATGCTCAGCGCGCTTGCGCGGATAACGCAAGGAAAGCCTTGCCGACCGGTGCTGATCGGCTATAGCGGCGGCGGCGCGCTGGCAATGTTGATGGCGGCACGTGCACCCAAAAAGATCTACGGTGTGGTCACCTTAGCAGGCAATCTAGATGTCGCTGCCTGGACCCACCTACACGCTTACACTCCATTGGACGACTCCCTAGACCCGGCCACCCTGCCTCCTTTGCCAAAATCGATTTTCCAGATTCATATCGCCGGCGAAAGCGATGATAATGTCCCGCCAGTCCTAATTCGGAAGGAAGCCAGCCGCCAACCCAATGCTAGGTTTTTGATGCTACCTAAGCATTTCCACACCTGCCCTGGAAAGCATCTTTGGCCCGCTATCCTCGCTGCGCTCAATACGCTCGAAGAAAGCGAGCAGGTGGCAAAAAAATCACTTTTTGTACGTCTTAACAGGTAACGATGATAGATGACGGAGACAAGCTTTGGTTTACTCTATTGCAGTGGCTGCTCTCAGCCCTTGGTATGGACAAGGTAGGTCGATGAATACCATCGATGTAACCCTCCCTTTGTCTGAGGAAGCCGCTAGAAAGCTGGTGTTCGACCACTGGGGGTTTTTGCAACAGCTAGCTAGGCGGCGTTTTCCGAACGACTACAACACCGCCCACCTGGCGCTGGATTACGCGCTGGAAAATCTCCAGGAACAAGGCTGGCAACGAGTCAGGACTTGGACTGGACAGGGGAAATTCGCCACCTTCCTGGCGGTTCTAACCACCCGCTTGATGACCGACTATGTGCGCAAGACTTACGGCCATCAGCGGATGCCTAGATGGCTTGCCGAACAGACCAATCCAGTCTGGCAAGAGGCCTATCGAGTGGTGATCTTGGAGCGCTACGGACACCAAGAGGCAATCGAGCTGCTTAAAACCCGCTATCCGGAAATCGAGCCCCAAGAGATTTACCGGATTGTCGCCGAGGTCATCGCCAAAAGTCCACCCAGATACCGTCATCAAGACAGTCAGGAAGTCGGGCTGGATGAAATCGCTGAACCAGGCAGTTCAGAACTATCCCCTGAGGCTGAAACAGAACCCAAGGCAAGGGAACTTTTGGAAGCTTTAGATGGCTATATTCGAGGTGAAGCGCCTGCGCTTGCCGAGGCCCAGGCTCTAGTGGAGAAGCTTAAACCCTATATCGCTTTAAGCGATGAAGACCGGCTGCTTTTACGCTTGCGTTACCTAGAAGGGCTTCCTTTGGAGCAGGTCGCAAAGCTTCTACATGTTACAGGCGATCCTTACAAGCGCTTGAACAAAATTTTAAAATCCATGCGTGCCGCTTGTGAGCGCGCTGGCCTAGTATAAGCAGCAACAGGGTATCAATGTGGTCACTGAAGAAACAAAATCGATCCAAGAAGAACAGACCCCAGTTCTACTGGGGTTGGCCGCGACCAAACCTGAGCCGGCTGAAGCTTGCCTGTCGGCAGAACAGCTTGCTGCTTTCATCGACGGCCAGCTCTCCTTGCCCAGGCGGAAGGCGATCATGGCCCATCTCAATAGCTGTGAAACATGCTATCGGGAATGGCTAGAGGTAGCCCACGCTATTGCTGAGCTCCAGCCGCAAGCGGTGCCCTCCCGGAAACGCGCGTGGTGGCAGCGATTGCGGGAAGCCTGGCCTGTCCAGCCGTGGATGATCCCGTTAACTGCCGCGCTGGCAATGTCCCTAGTCGTCATGGCCCTTGTGATCCAAAAACCTCAGGAGACTTGGCAGATTCCTCAACTAGCCGCCACGGTTCAAAATCATCCTGGCTTAGACCAGGCGCTTGCAGCCCTCCCTCGGGAACTTGAAGATGTTAGCTTTGGGTTCAGCGACCGGCCTCAAGATCCCGCTAAACAAGCCTTCTCCGAGGGTTTTAAGCAAGCGCGGCGCTGGCTCGAGGGCAATTCCCAAGCCGCTGTGGAAGATGCAGTTGGGCAGCACTCTCCTTGGCGAGATTATTACGATCTAGGCCAATGGGCCTTGTTGACCTGGATGCTAGCCCAGGCTGAGGGCGTCAGCCCCAAGGAATGGCAGGTGTTCATCCGCCACTGCCAGTCTCTCATCACGCGCTTTGAACAACGGGCCGGGGAGGAAGCCGCTAAGCAAGCCTTGACGTCGTTGCGGGAGATCCATGCCCTGCTCAACAACCTTGCCCGACAACCGGACCCTGCCCAAAAGACACTTCTTACCCGCAAGCTTCAGTTAACCATCCAACAATTCCTTGTCTAGAGCGATGCTGGCAAAACTGGCATGGCTGGCGGCGATGCTAAGCGGGGCGCTGCTTTCGGCGCCAGCCAAGGCAGCCCCCGCTGAAGCTAGCGTGGATTTTTACATCGCCACCTACGGCGCCATCGATCCTAGCCATGACCCGCGCGTCGCATCGGCCTATCGCATATTCGAGCGGGTCCGGGCAGCAGCGGATAAAAGCCAGCGGCGGATGCCTAAGCTGGTGGTCATCGCCGGCGCCACCGACGCTTGGGCGATCGCCCTCCCTAGCGGCCACATCGTGCTCTCGCGCAAAGCTCTGGACCTGTGCTTCAAAGATGCTGACCAGACGACTGCTGAAACGCGTCTGGCCTTTATCTTAGGCCATGAACTGGCGCATCTGGCCCATGACGATTATTGGCACCACGAGGTCGAAAGCTTTCTCGCCAAGACCTCAGATACCCAAAAAATCGCGCATTTTCTAGACCAGAGTTTTCAGGTTAGGCAGGCGGAACTAGCTGCCGATGATAAAGGCTATCTTTATGCCGCCATGGCTGGTTATCCGGTCGAACGGCTGGTCGATATAGGAGGGGGAAAAACCGATTTCTTTACTTTTTGGATGCAACAAACTCAAGCCCGGATCACCTCCTCACATCCGTTTCCCGAAGATCGGGCAGCGCTTTTGCGCGAGCGCCTTAAAATGCTGCAAGAAAAAGTGGCATTCTTCGAAATGGGGGTCCGCTTGGCTCATTTCGGCCGTTGTGCCGACGGGATGTATTTCCTCCAGGAGTTCAAAAAGGTGTTCCCAGAACCTGCAGTGCTCAACAATCTCGGCGTCTGCGCCTTACAGTTAGCCCTCCAAAAAATGCCTAATGCTCAGGCCGGATTTTATTGGCTGCCCTTCCTGCTAGAGGTAGAGACCCGCACTCCCAAGACGCGCGGAGCAGTCGAACTAGAACCTGCGCGCCAGTTTCTCAAAGCCTTTCAAGCCGACAGCCCACAGGCACAAAGCCATCTCAAAGAAGCAGCCGAGTACCTGGAACAAGCGGTTGCCGCCGCGCCAGATGATCTGACCGCGCACTTGAATCTGGCGACTGTCCAGTTGTACCAAGGCCGCCCGCACCAAGCCCGAGCGACTTTAGCAGAGGCGCTCAAGCTAGCCCCTGAAGATTGGCAGGTAAAAATGCTCGACGCCTTGGCTTTATACGAACAAAGCGAGGCTGGGATCGACCTATGGCCGGCAGCAGTCAAACGGCTAGAGGCCTTGGATGGCGAAATGCCGCCTGCCTGGCGCTATAACCTTGCCTGCCTATTCGAACTCCGCCCTCGCCCCCAAGAAGCTCAAGACCACTGGAACCGGCTGGCGCAGATCGCAGCCCAATTGCCTGAATCGATCCGCAACATCGTCTGTGCCAAACAGTCCCTTCAGCCTGCCACCGCCTGCCTAAACCCTAGCCCATCAGGCGCTACCTCCCCCCTGCCTTGGCGCTGGCCCGTAGCTGCTGCCGGTGCGCTACCTCTGACTCCGAGCTTGCGCGCCAAATTGTTCAACGGTTGGGAGTCGATCCCTTTCGACTGGTTCCAACCCAAGCTCTACGGCTTCATCCACCGCTCACCAGACCGCCTAGCCGAAGCGATGGAGATGGATCAGTTTGTCCAACTCCAAGTAGTCAAGAAAGACCTCCGTGCCTCCTTGGAGCAACTGCCAAAGCTCTGTCCTCAGCCGCTGATCCAGCATAGGCTGCTGAGCGGGGAGCTTTTCACCTGTGGCCATTGGGCGGTTCTAGCGCGCAACGGCCAGCCAGTCGAAGCATGGTGGATTGCCCCATAGTTTTGGATTGACCAACCACGATGATTGAAAAAGAGCTTTCCGGGACTGCTATCTTTCTGCTCACTTACGGACTTGTTTCTGCGCGGCGGCTTGGTTTTTTAGGTCTGGACCGGCCAGCCGTCGCTTTAGCAGGAGCAGTCGCCTGCGTCGCTGTTGGCTTGCTAAGCCCTAACGAGGCGCTCACTGTCGTGGACGGTGCGACTCTGCTGCTGCTCTTTAGCACGATGGGGATGGGGGCTTTCCTCGCCCTCGTTGGCGAGAACACCTGAACGCTTACTGGGGCTGATTGTCTGGGGAGCAGGTGGGCTTGCTGCGCTGATCACCAACGATGCCGTATGCGTCTTAGGGACGCCTCTGGTGGTCTCTCTCATCGAAAGACACCGCTTGCCGCCTGCGCCTTTCCTGTTAGCCTTAGCCACTGCTGCCAATACCGGTAGCGTAGCGACCTTGGTGGGAAATCCTCAGAACATGCTATGTGCCCCCTTGGGTGGCCTGCATTATCGCGATTTTCTCTTCCTGATGGGGCCGGTAGCGGTAGCTGGGCTGATGCTCAACCACGCGCTGCTGCGGTGGCTGTTTCACCGTGAGCTAGCGACCGCTAAGCTGCAGCCGGCCGGACCGGGGCAGCCGATTCCCACCCGAGCCTGGTTGACACTGGCGGTGATTCTAACCGCTAGCGTGGCCTATACTTTAGGCGCGCATCTTGCTTGGACGGCTGCTGCTAGTTTGGTAGCTTTAATGCTGCTACATCGCCGCGATACGCGCCAGCTCTGGCCCCTCATCGACTGGTCGGTATTGCTCTTTTTTGCTGCTTTATTTATCGTCGTGGCCGGATTTGAGCGCACCGGGATGCCGCAGAAATTCTTCAGCGCCTATCCATTCATCGAGTTAGCAGGAGCGCCTTGGGGGATAGCTGCCTTGGCAGGGTTGTTCCTGGCCGGTTCCAATCTGGTTTCCAACGTTCCTTTTATCTTGCTGGTGCGCGAACAGATCACTAGCCTTCCCGATCCAACGCTAGGCTGGGAACTGTTGGCCATGGCTTCCACCTTTGCCGGCAATTTGACTTTCTTAGGCTCAGTAGCCAACGTCATCGTTGCCGAAGCAAGCCGCCGAGTCTGGGCTTTTAGCTTCTATCAGCATTTGCAGGTAGGATTTCCGCTTGCGCTGCTGACGACTGCTTTGGGGACAGCTTGGCTGGTTTGGATCATCAAACTGACAGGATCATAAATGACCTATGCTGACCGCCATCGTACCTAAGGAGCTGGCAGGCAAACGCCTAGACCAAGTTCTTGCCCGCTTGTTTCCAGCCTACTCCAGAACCTGCCTCAAGCGCTGGATCGAAGCAGGTCAAGTCAGTTTAAACGGTAAGAGGCTGCGCCCGCGCGACCGACTGGTCGGAGGCGAACGGATCGAACTTCATCCAGTCGCCGAAGCGCAAAGCCTTTGCCAACCTCAAGATATCCCTTTAAACCCTGTCTTCGAAGATGAGCATCTATTGGTCATCGATAAGCCCGCAGGGCTAGTCGTGCATCCAGCAGCTGGCCACCGTGACGGCACCCTGCTCAACGCGCTCCTCCACTATGCTCCGCAGTTAGTCAATCTTCCCCGGGCCGGGATCGTCCACCGGCTGGACAAGGATACCTCAGGGCTGTTGGTCATCGCTAAAACGTTAACCGCCCATACCAGCCTAGTGAGCCAACTCCAGGCACGCACGCTCAAACGCGAGTACCTGGCGCTAGTCCAGGGTCAAGTGCTTGCAGGCGGTACCGTAAACGCCCCGCTCGGCCGCCATCCAACCGACCGTAAACGGTTTACCGTCGTCGAAGGTGGCAAAGAGGCGATCACGCATTACCGCATCGCCGAGCGCTTCTCCTACCATACCCTGCTGCGCATCTCCTTAGAGACCGGACGCACTCACCAGATCCGCGTCCATATGGCCTACCTTCGTCATCCGCTGGTAGGCGATCCTCAGTACGGCCGCCTGCGCCTGCCGCCTAAGGCAAGCGTTGAATTGGTCGAGGCATTGCGCAGCTTCAGGCGGCAGGCCCTACATGCAGTGTATCTCGCCCTCCGCCATCCGGAAAGCGGCCGTGAGATCGGCTGGGAGAGCCCTTTGCCTGAAGATTTTCAGGCGCTGCTCCAATGCCTAAGAGAGTTCAACCTAAATTGAGCTACTATATTGATCTCTCACCTTGATGATGGAAGATCAACCATGTCGGACAAACTTCGTGTTTATCTTTTCGCTTGGCTAGGCTTAGGATTAAATGCTCCTTCGGCCCTAGCCCATAGCGGTCCACACCTAGACGATGAAACCCTAGAGGCTATCTTTCACTTCATGGACCGCGCCTATCAAGGTTTTCTCCCCTACTTACCCCTGCTTGCAAGCATCGGAGTGGGATCGTTGCTCATTGCTTGCGCCATTCATTATTGGCATAAGGGATGAGCTTGATTTTCCCCAACTGGCCTGCCCCTAAAATTGTGCGGGCTGCAGTTACCCTGCGCACTGGGGGCGTCAGCCGTAGCCCCTATGCTTCCTGGAATCTAGCAACTCACGTTGGCGACGATACCGACGCCGTGGCCCGCAATCGTCAAATTCTGCGGCAACGATTGGACCTCCCTTCTGAACCGGTGTGGCTTAAGCAAATGCACGGAAACCGAGTGATTCGGGCCGACGCTCCCCATCCTTGTCCGCCCCATGCGGATGGCAGCTTCACCTCCTCCCCCAACGTGGTATGCTCGGTCTTGACCGCCGATTGCTTACCGATCTTGCTCACTGACGGGAATACTGTGGCGGCAATCCATGCCGGTTGGCGGGGCCTACTGGCAGGAATCATCGCGCAAGCCTTGACCGTACCGTCATGGCAAAATCCACCTATGGCCTGGCTAGGACCTGCTATCGGGCCTGAAGCGTTTGAAGTGGGCGCTGAAGTCAGAACCGCCTATCTGGCCTTAGATCCGCAGCTTGCGGCCGCCTTTTATCCTCATGGCGAGCGCTATCTTGCAAATATTTACCAACTTGCCCGAATCCTTTTAAAGCAGTATGGGGTCAGTGCTATCTACGGCGGAGGATTTTGCACTTGCCGCGATCGGGACCGGTTCTTTTCCCATCGCCGCGATGACGTGTGCGGGCGCATGGCGACCTTGATCTGGCGCAGTTGAAAAAATCCTTTCCCTCCCCATATTCTGGACTATCGACTACCTACCTTCTGGGAGCCTAACCGATGCGAATGGATAAATTGACCACCAAGTTTCAAGAAGCTCTAGCCGATGCCCAAAGTCTGGCGCTAGGCAGAGATCATCAGTTCATCGAGCCGGTACACGTCATGGTCGCCCTGCTCGATCAGGAAGGCTCAAGCGTGCGCCAGCTGCTTACCAAAGCGGGCGTCAACGTTCACCAGCTCAGAAGCGAGCTGGGTAAAGCTTTAGATCGCCTTCCCACCGTCCAAGGAGTAGGCGGTGAGGTACATATTTCTAACGAACTTGGCCGGGTATTGAACTTGACCGATAAGCTAGTGCAAAAGCGCGGCGACGCTTATATCTCCAGCGAACTATTCGTGCTTGCTGCGCTAGAAGATAAAGGCGCTTTGGCTGAAATCCTGCGCAAAGCCGGCGCTACCCGCAGCCTGATCGAGAAAGCCATCGACGAAATCCGCGGCGGCGAGAAAGTCACCGACCAATACGCTGAAGAGCAACGCCAAGCGCTGGAGAAATACACCGTCGATCTGACCGCGCGCGCTGAGCAAGGGAAGTTAGACCCGGTGATTGGCCGCGATGAGGAGATCCGCCGTACCGTCCAGATTCTGCAGCGGCGCACCAAAAACAACCCAGTTCTAGTAGGCGAGCCCGGGGTAGGTAAAACCGCGATCGTCGAAGGACTGGCTCAACGCATCGTCAACGGCGAAGTCCCGGAAGGCTTGCGCGACAAACGCATCCTGGCCCTGGACATGGCGGCTTTGATCGCCGGCGCCAAGTTCCGCGGCGAGTTTGAAGAGCGCTTAAAAACAGTCCTCAACGACATCGCCAAGGCAGAAGGCAAAATCATCTTATTTATCGACGAGATCCACATGATTGTCGGCGCCGGCCGGGCAGAGGGCGCAGTCGATGCCGGCAATATGCTAAAGCCTGCGCTAGCGCGCGGGGAGTTGCGCTGCATCGGCGCTACCACCCTAAACGAGTACCGCAAATACATCGAAAAAGACGCTGCCTTAGAGCGCAGGTTCCAGCGGGTGCTGGTGGATGAGCCTTCGGTCGAAGACACCATCGCCATCCTGCGCGGCTTAAAAGAGCGCTACGAGCTCCACCACGGGGTAGAAATCACTGATTCGGCCACCGTCGCCGCCGCGACTTTATCGCACCGCTACATCACCGACCGCAAGCTGCCGGACAAGGCCATCGACCTGGTCGACGAGGCGGCAGCTAAAATCCGCATGGAGATCGATTCTAAACCAGAAGCTTTGGATCGTCTTGACCGCCGCCTGATTCAGTTGAAGATCGAGCGCGAGGCGCTCAAGAAGGAGACCGATCCGGCTTCTAAAAAACGGCTGGAAGGCGAAATCGCAAAACTAGAGCGCGAATACGCCGAACTGGAAGAGATCTGGAAAGCGGAAAAAGCTGCCCTGCAAGGCGCTCAAACTATCAAAGAACGCTTAGAACAAGCCCGCCTGGAATTGGAAAACGCCCGGCGTGCTGGAGACCTTGGGCGCATGGCCGAAATTCAGTACGGCCTTATCCCGCAGCTCGAGAAACAGCTTCAGGCAGCTCAGGAAGCCGAACGCGAAGAATTTAAGCTACTCCGCAACAAGGTCACCGAAGAAGAGATCGCCGAGATCGTCTCCAAGTGGACCGGTATCCCGGTGGCGAAAATGCTCGAGAGCGAAAAGCAAAAGCTCTTGCGCCTGGAAGGAGAACTCCACCAGCGCGTGGTAGGTCAAGATGAGGCCGTGCGCGCGGTGGCGAATGCGATCCGCCGCTCCCGGGCGGGATTGTCTGATCCTAACCGGCCGGTTGGGTCGTTCCTGTTCTTAGGTCCTACCGGGGTAGGTAAAACCGAGCTGTGCAAGGCCTTAGCTGAATTTTTGTTCGATACCGAGCGCGCCATGGTCCGCATCGACATGTCGGAATTCATGGAGAAGCACGCGGTGGCTCGCCTGATCGGCGCGCCTCCAGGTTACGTAGGTTATGAGGAGGGGGGGTATCTGACCGAGGCGATACGGCGCAAGCCTTACTCGGTTATCCTGTTCGACGAAGTGGAAAAAGCCCACCCCGACGTGTTCAACCTCTTGCTCCAGATCCTAGACGACGGTCGCCTCACCGACAGCCATGGGCGGACGGTGGATTTCCGCAACACGGTAGTGATCATGACCTCCAACTTAGGCTCTGACAGGATCCAGGAATTGACCCAAGAAGGCGCTAGTTACCAGATGATCAAGAGCGAGGTCATGACCTATGTGAACCGCCATTTCCGGCCTGAGTTTGTCAACCGAATCGACGAGATCGTGGTATTCCACCCGTTAGGCCGGGCGCAGATCCACGCCATCGCTGAGCTACAGGCAACACGGCTCAAAGAGCGCTTGGCGGCGCGCGAGATGCAGCTCAAGCTAAGCGAGGAGGCGCTCGACGTCATCGCCGAAGCGGGCTACGATCCAGTCTTCGGCGCCAGGCCCTTAAGGCGCGCGATCCAGCACCTCATCGAAGAACCCTTGGCGGTGGAAATCCTGGCCGGAAAATTCTGCCCCGGCGATACCATTCTCGCTGAGGCAGAGCAGGGAAAGATCGCCTTTCGCAAAGGCTGATGTCCTTGCCTAACGCTGGATCAGACTAGGTTCACTTATTCAAACAGGAGACCGAATCGACCGCCATCACGGTCAGGCCAGCTTGATTTAGGATCTGCGCCGCTACCTTTCCTTGGATGAAATCGGCCGCGATGGCGGTAGCTCTCTCGGCGATCTCGCGTGGATCGCTGTCGAACTTGAATTCCACTTCACCCCATGAGTCTCTCAAAGGAGATCTGGCGATATTTCCGCCTGAGACCACCTCAGCTTGATAGCTGCCAGGCGTCAAATTTTTAACCTCCACCGAGATCTTAGACCGGCTTTGTCTCCTTTCACAGGTTACTAAGAGATTGGCGGTACCTTTGAGGTCGTCGAATTTAGCATCGTGAAACTTAGCAAAATCAGCCACCGCCTGGCACAAAGCCGGATCCTCAACCCGGGCAAATCGAAGCTCAAAGTTCATAGACATAGAATCGCCCAAGCGGCCCAAAATTACGTTAAAGAATTTCCCATCCAATTCTGGACTTAGGTTTTTCACCTCCACACAGGGGATGACCAGTTCATTGGTACCAAAATCGGCCAAGGGCATCCCACCGATCTGACGACTATAGTAGCCATCATCCCAGTGGTGATCCTCATCCCCGTGGTGATCCTCATCCCCGATCACCTGACTGCAAACTAGATAAGCGACTACCAACCAAATTAGTTTGGTTTTCATTTTCACCTCCAATTTAGTATTCCCCCAGTCTGATACTCGGTCACGCGAGTCTCAAAGAAGTTCTTTTCCTTGCGGAAGCCGATCTGCTCTTCCCACCAGGATAAAGACTCCGCCTCGGTTTCCGAATAGAGCGGAGAAAAGTTTAACTCCAGCAGGCGACGATTGACAAGATACTTAACGTGGCGCAGGTGGATGTTAAGGTCATAGCCGAGCATCGGTTTGACAGTGTACTCCGCGTAGGCTTTCTCCAGTTCCATCGCTTCTCTCATCAAAGCATGGGCCTCTTGCTCTGTCAGGCGAGCATCGGGGTTTTCCTGCCATAGTGCAAGGATTAAGGCACGGCCAAATGCGACATGGCCAGATTCATCGCGAGCGATGTATTGGAGCTGCTCGCCAGTGCGCACCATCAGCCGCCTTCGCTGCATAGAGATGATCGGGCAAAAGCCCGACATAAACCAGACCCCTTCAAAGATCATATAGTAGAAAAACAAACCCAGGGAGTAATCTTTCAGATCCCATTTTTGCTGTAGCCCGCGGGTTTTAGCATTACTGTACTCGAATTTAGCGCGAATCTGCGGAACTTTTTGATATAGGAAATAAATTTCGTCTGCGTCGAAGTTGAGCGCTTCAATGACGTGCTGATAGCTCATCGAGTGGATGGTCTCCTGATGCATCTGGGCAATGATCGCCATGCCGACCTCAGGGGCAGTGATGCGCTCGTACACTGCCAGAGCTAGATTGCGTTGATGGAGCGCATCGGCAGTCGTTAAGGTGGCAAAGGTCGTAAAGAAAGTATGGCGCTCGTTGGCATTGAGCTTTCTCAGCGCCATCAGGTCTTCCCCCATCCCGATCTCGGTGGGCAGCCAGAAATTGCGCTGAGACTTGAGGTAGGCGTCCCAAGCCCATTGATACTTGATCGGGGCGATGTTAGAAGTCAGATCGCTCCCTCCCACCAGGCGCTTTTCTCGGTCCGCATCGACCGAGTTCCCTTTAGGCTTGGTTTGGATCGTTTCTAACGGATCATCCCAGTTCAGCATCCTACCCTCCTTACTGACAGGCTTCACAGTCGGGATCTAGGATTGAGCACGCTTTAGGCGCGGTATGCCGCTCTACCCGGCTTGCGCCAAGGGTGCGCAGGTAATAGGTGGTCTTAAGCCCTCGCAGCCAAGCGAGCTTGTATAAAACATCGAGTTTTTTGCCTGAAGGTTCCGCCAGATATAGGTTTAGAGACTGGCTTTGATCTAGCCATTTCTGGCGACGCGAAGCAGCCTCGATCAACCAGCGCGAGTCGATTTCAAAGGCGGTCGCGTAAAGCGCTTTAAGGTCTTCGGGGATGCGGTCGATCATCTGCACGCTGCCGTCATAGTATTTAAGATCGTTCACCATCACTTCATCCCACAGTCCGCGTGCTTTTAAATCTTGCACCAGATAAGGATTGATCACGGTGAACTCACCCGATAGGTTCGATTTCACATAGAGATTCTGATAGGTCGGCTCAATCGACTGGGAAACGCCGCAGATATTGGAGATGGTTGCAGTCGGGGCAATCGCTAGGCAGTTGGAATTGCGCATGCCTTTTTCCTTGACCCGAAGGCGCAGAGCCTCCCAGTCTAGCGTGGTGCTGCGATCCATCTGCAGATAGCCATCGCGGGCTTGTTCCAGTAGCGCAATCGAGTCGATCGGTAAAATCCCTTGGCTCCACAGCG
The DNA here is from genome assembly GCA_964546735.1 of uncultured Methylococcales bacterium. Taxonomy (GTDB): domain Bacteria; phylum Pseudomonadota; class Gammaproteobacteria; order Methylococcales; family Methylothermaceae; genus Methylohalobius. Next base: position 37,607 of record CAZJKH010000010.1, read on the forward strand.
ACCCCTCAAAGCTAGGATAGCGACCGCGTTCTTCAGCCAACTCTGTGGAAGCCAAGATCGCATAGTAGCTAATCATTTCCATGCTGCGGTCGGCGAACTCGACCGCAGCCTCGCTAGCATAGGGGATGCGCAGCTTATAGAGAGCATCTTGAAACCCCATGATGCCAAGACCTACCGGTCGGTGGCGTAGGTTAGAGCGGCGCGCTTTGGGGACGCTGTAGTAATTGATGTCGATGACGTTGTCCAGCATCCGCATCGCAGTGCGGCACGTTGCCGCCAGTTTTTGCTCATCTAGCCCATGGTCAGTCAGATGGTTTACCAAATTGATCGAACCTAGATTGCAGACCGCGATTTCCTCGTCCGAAGTGTTTAAAGTAATCTCGGTACATAAGTTCGAACAATGCACCACGCCTACATGCTGCTGGGGCGAGCGCAGGTTGCACGGGTCCTTGAAAGTAATCCAAGGGTGGCCGGTCTCAAACAGCATAGTGAGCATCTTGCGCCACAGCTGCACCGCAGGGACCTTTTTGTACAACTTGATCTCCCCACGCGCTGCTTTCTCCTCATAGGCCAGGTAGGCCTCTTCAAACGCTTTGCCGTACTTCTCATGCAGCTCAGGCACCTCATCTGGGGAAAACAAAGTCCATTCGCCCTCTTCGGCGACCCGCTTCATGAACAGATCAGGCACCCAATTGGCGGTATTCATATCGTGGCAGCGGCGACGCTCATCGCCGGTGTTCTTGCGTAGTTCCAGAAACTCCTCGATGTCCAAGTGCCAGGTTTCTAGATAAGCACAGATCGCCCCCTTCCTCTTGCCGCCTTGATTCACTGCAACTGCAGTATCATTGGCCACTTTCATGAAAGGCACCACGCCTTGGCTTTTGCCGTTGGTGCCTTTGATGTGGGCCCCCATCGCCCGCACTCGGGTCCAGTCATTGCCCAAACCGCCAGCGTATTTGGACAGTAAGGCATTTTCCTTGATCCCGTTGAAGATGCCTTCCAAATCATCGGGGATAGTAGTCAAATAGCAAGACGATAGCTGCGGACGAAGCGTCCCTGAGTTAAACAGAGTCGGCGTAGAACACATAAAGTCGAAGCTGGAGATCAGATCATAGAACTTAATCGCCCACTCCTCGCGCTCGATTTCGTTCTTGGCCAGACCCATCGCAACTCGCATGAAAAACGCTTGGGGCAGCTCAAAGCGTGTGCCTTGATAGTGGAGGAAATAGCGATCATACAGCGTCTGCAGGCCAAGATAAGTGAACTTAAGATCGCGTTCCGCTTGGATAGCTTTGCCAAGCCGTTCTAAATCGTACTGGCCAAGTGCTGGATCGAGCAGCTCCAATTCGATCCCACGGCGGACATAGTGCTCAAAGTAAGTGCCGTAGAGTTCCCCCATTTCCGCATTCGTTACGGTCTCAAACTGGCCGCTCAGAAACCCCAACACCTCAGAACGAAGCTTGTCCAAAAGCAAGCGCGCCGCTAAATAACTGTAATCGGGCGACTGTTCGATGCGAAGCTTAGCCGCCAGGATCAAGGTATCGACGACTTCCGACTCCGGCACGCCGTCGTAGAGGTTGCGCTTGGCTTCCGCTAAAACCCATTCTATCTCTATGTCTTCCAATCCCTGACAGGATTCCTCCACTAACCGCCTCATCCTAGCGTCATCTAGTGGTTTGCACCGGCCTTGGGCATCGGTCACCTGCAATTTAGGGGCAGACGTTTCTTTCTCCGCCCGCTCCTTCTTTGCCCGCAAGCGCGATCGTTCCTCGCGGTAAAGCACATAAGCGCGCGCCACCTTGTGGTAGCCCCCACGCATCAAAGCCAGCTCGACCTGATCTTGGATGTCCTCAATGTGGATGGACCCACCTGTGGGCAGGCGCCGCACTAGCGCTCGCACGACTTGCTCGGTCAGCTCCGCAGCGGTGTCGTGAATGCGGCGGCTGTTAGCCGCTTGCTCTCCTTCAACCGCAAGAAAAGCTTTCGTGATGGCGATTCGGATTTTGTCCGGATTGAATTCGGTCAATTGGCCGTTGCGGCGGATCACCTTCAGCTCAGCCGGGATCATGGCTTGAACCTCAGGGCTTAGAGCTTCGATTCCAGCGTCGCTCAAGAGATTGACGGTATCGATTTGCATGATTCCTCCCTTCGATTACCTACAGATGGTCTCTACCTACTATGATGGTTTGAAAGCCCGCTTTTAAAACTCCCTTTTTGGTTGCCAGACGCCGTATGTCTATATATTGTGTTACATAGGGAACAAAATCTCAATATTTTGTATTTTATTAAATCAGTTAAGCAGGTGGTGTTTTTTGGCAAAATACTTGCCGATAAAAGATATAACGAGACTACTCATGGCCGCGGAAAAACACTGTCAACTTGAACCATCCTCTACGCTGACCGACTGGCTGCGCAAATGGATCCGGCGTATCTTTCCCACCCCCCAAGCTATCGCGCTAACGTTGCTGCTCGCCCTCGGTTTCCTAGCGGTGGTGACCTTGGCGGATATGCTGATGCCAGTCTTTGCCGCGCTGGTAATTGCCTATCTTCTGGAAGGATTAGTGGCCATATTGGAACGCTGGAAAATTCCGCGCCTTATAGCAGTCAGCGTGGTATTTACTGCCTTTATGGCGCTGCTTTTGTTCAGCGTCATCGCCTTATTGCCGCTGCTTTACCAACAGTTAGCGCAATTGGTCCAACAACTGCCGGTCATAGCAACGCAGGGGCTGGCGCTACTGAACCGACTGCCTGAACGTTATCCGGAATTCATCAGTCAGAGTCAAGTCGATGAATTGATCGCTGCCATCCGGTCAGAGTTAATCACAATGGGACAGGCGCTGGTGACGTATTCGTACGCTTCGCTGGTCAACATCATCTCAATCATTATTTACGTCATCCTGGTGCCAGTCTTAGTGTTTTTCTTTCTCAAAGACAAGCAGAAAATCCTAGCTTGGTTTCAACCGTATCTACCTAAAGACATCCACCTGACCACCAAGGTATGGCGCAATGTCGACACCCAGATCGGTAATTATATCCGTGGCAAAGCGATCGAAATCCTGATCGTGTTTTTGGCTAGTTATATCACCTTCTCCTGGCTAGGCCTAAACTATGCGCTGCTACTCTCAGTGCTGGTGGGGTTGTCGGTGATCATCCCCTACATCGGCGCCACGGTAGTGACGTTTCCTATCTTGGCGGTGGCTTACTTCCAATGGAACCTGACCAATCCTTTTTGGTACGCTGTGATCGCTTACTTTGTGATCCACACCGTAGACGCTATGCTTTTGGTGCCGATTTTATTTTCGGAAGTAGTCAACCTCCATCCCGTTGCGATCATCGTGGCGATCTTGTTTTTTGGGGGATTGTGGGGATTTTGGGGGGTGTTCTTCGCCATCCCATTGGCGACCCTAGTGGAGACTGTATTAAGTGTCTGGCCGAGGAACCGGGATCCACTATGCCCCGAACCGCCTTGTCAGGACGAAGAGGCCAAGCAGCCTGCCAAGCTTTAATCGCTTATCTTATAAGATAGGCTTGACCGGCTCTAAGATAGCATCGACCTGCAGTTGCTCGCAAAAGTCCAGAAAATCGTCGCGCAAGGAGAGGACAGAAACCTCCTCTGGGATCCTCAATAACAAGTGGATGGTGCAAACCGTAGAGTCCACATAAGGCAACTGGTAACAACTTGAGCGAAGATCCTGAATTATAATTCCCTGGACATCGAAAAACCGGATCAAATCCGCCAGGATTCCAGCTCGGTTTCGGGCTACTACGTCAGCGACATAGAGTAGTTCGCCACCATCTTGCTCCTCAGCCTTTTCCGGCAATCGCTTAAAAAATACCTGCGCCCGCTGCTGTAGTCCAGTCAGTGAATTCTCCAGCTTAGCAATATGGTTCCAATTACCCTCTACCAACATATAACAGGCATCGCCACCTGCCAGCTGACTCATACGGCTTTCCAAGATATGGCAGGCACTTTCTTGGATAACTGCAATCAAGCGCTCAAATAGATTAGATTCCTGGGCCTCTAGGGCAGTGATAATCAGCTGCATATTTTCCCATAGGCCTCAACCGCAAACCCTGATAGATCGGTTAGAATGAAGCGATTTCATCAAATCACCAAAAATAGGCATTTCCAACATGCTAGAAATTGAATACGAATTGCGAGAGCAAGACCTGACTGCTTTCACCGAACACCAGCTCCAAGACAAGGAACACTATCAGAAAATTTTGCGCCGCCATCAAGTTACTCTTCCTGCTATCTTAGCCCTATTGGCGCTTTTGGTTTGGTTCTATTATGCCAACATTCTAGGTGCGATCTATATCGGCCTGATTGCCGTTTTATGGCATTATCTGTCACCTGTGCTGATCAAATATAACATCCGGCGCAAGACTCTCAAATTATACAGCGAAGCAGACAAACAACAGCTGGTTGGAAAATATAAACTGCGCCTGGAACCCCAAGCATTGGTAGAAATCCGCGGCAAACAAGAAACCCGCATTCCGTGGCAAGAAGTGATTAGAATCGAGGCCGCCAAGCGCTACGTTTTCATCTACCTTGACGTAGACATGGCCCTGATCATTCCGCGCAAGACCATTAAAGGCGACTTACACAAATTTATCCAGATTGCAGATAAACGCATCTCTGCTGCCGAATAAAAAAATTGCAATTTAAAGCCGCAGAAAAAACTTCGCCGCCCGAAGGCGGCGAAGGCAGTTAGATCATATGCCTTTTTGGGCAGGGGTGAGCTCCTTGAGCCAAGCTTCCACCTCTGGGCTAAGCTGACCAGTACCTGAGAGCTTTAACGTCTGCTTGAGCCAGCCGTGCATAGCGATAGGGAGCGGCAATACCCCTTGGCCGCCGTAGCCGTTGAGACCGGTAATTTGAGAATCGTTGGGATCGGCGAGTAAGATTTTACCGGCGATCTCTAAAGTATCCATGTCGACCACGATCAGAGCGTTAGAGAACTTGCTCGCCACGTAGGCGTAGTAGCCACCGCCTTTCTTAAAACCGTATTCCACCCCATGGGCGCCAGGATCGGCAGGCAATTGCTTGATCACCTTGCCGGTTTTCGCATCCAGGATGGAAATCGTAGCGCTTAAGGTATTGGCGGTGACTACGTACTTGCCGTCGGGACTGACCGGGGTCTGGATCGGCAGGAGGCCATATGCCGGTCCTTTGGTCTCCCCAGAGATAGGATCGTAATCGGCGGCAAGATCGATGTCTTGAAGCTTTTTCTTCGCCTTGACGTCGATCACGCTCATGCTGGAGAGCAAAGGCGGTGTTCCCAGAAGATTGGTGACGTAAGCGCGGCTGCCGTCTGGAGTCATCCCGACCGCAATCGGGATCACTGCCCCGGTCGGAATAGTGGTCACCTGTTCGCTGTCTAAATTTACTATCGAGACACTGCCGGCTAAAGCGTTGGGGGTGACCAGGTATTTCCCATCATCGCTGAGCCAATGGCCATGTGGGCCGGCGTGAGGACCTAGGTTGATCGCTCCGATGAGGTTATGGTTAGCCCCAGGCGAGAGTTTAGTGACCCGCTCCTCGCCATTGATCGCCACATACAGCACATCGGTACCCGGTCGAGTCATGACATGTGAGGGATCCTGGCCGACAGTGACCACACTGTAGATATTTCCCTTGTCGCGGTCGAAGGTGGTCAGGCGCTTATCGAACCACTCAGTCTGGTAGATGTAGCGATAAGCGACATCGGTCCACATATTGTGAGGGTGGTTCAGGTTAGTCTCGATGCCTTTGACCTTCTTTTTGATCCTCCAGGTTGAGGCATCTACTTGGGTGGCCGAGCCAAACTTAGATTTGCCGGCGATTTTCTCGAACTGGGTGTTGACCCACACCTCTCCAACGCCAGGAACCTTGGGGTTAGCCAGATCGTTAGGCATTGAGACGCTCAGGGCGCTCAACGAGATCTCTTTGCCTCCTAAGTTCAAGGGAATATCCGGCAGCTTTACCTCCCAGGTGGGTTTGCTGTAATCGCGCCACAAAGAAGGCGTCGTGACGACGAAGAAGGTGCGCAAAAGCCTTTTAGCGATGTCGCTGGTGGTTGGAACTTTGGCGCCAGTGACGAGCTGGATTTCGCTGCCGATGTCCAATCCCGGCGTGTTGGGGTCGTCCACCATCACTGCACCGAACATGTATGGGTGCACCTTGCAGGTGAAGACATATAGACCGGGTTTGTCGAACTTGGCCGTCACGCTAGAGGTGGAGGGTTTTTCTTGGTCCACTGGAAAGTCTTTCGCCCCTGGCTGCCAGATTAAACTGGTGATGGTGTGCTCGGCGTTGACATCGGTCATCTTGATCAGCACAGCATCGCCTGGTTTAACCACCACCAACGCATCGCCGTCGGTAGGATCTTTAAACCAGGTACCCGGCTCGTCGGTCATCTGTAAAGTAGCTGCCGGCAGCACCCCAGCGACGCTGATGATCGCTTCCTCTTCAGCCTGCGCTGCCCAGGCAGGTGTCAGCGCTACTCCCATAGCCATCCAAAACGCAAGGTTCAAGGGTTTGAGGTTCATAGATTTTCCTCCTCTCTTGTTATTGAACGACCCGGAATTTGCCCATCATCCCGCTCTGCATGTGTTGGACCACATGGCAGTGGTAATGCCAGTCGCCTGGACCGACCCCTTCACCGGCCTTGACGACGAAAGCCTCGCGGCTGATCGGGCCGATGTTGACAGTATCCACCACGTGGGTAGTACCCGGTTGGATCCAGCGGTGGCCGTGGAGGTGAAAGGTATGGAACGCAGTCCCCATGCCAATCACGTGGAAGCGCACCAACTCCCCAAGGCGCGCCCCGACGATGGGATTGGTCCAGAGCGGAATCTGGCGGTTGACGAGGTGGTTGAGTTCTTGACCCCAGAAAGTCGTCTCGTGCATCCACAGAATAAATTCGCGCTTGATGTCTTGGAGATTGACCTTCTGGATCTTGCCGTCGATCAAGGCCTCGACTTGGCCGTCTTTAGGGTTGACGATCAGGGTTCCAAACAGCCCCTGGTCTTCCGCGCCGATCATCGGATCGCCAAAAGCGTGGTCGTGGTAAGCCCAAGTCCCGGCCGTGCCAGGCGCAGCGATCCACTCATAGGTGTAGGGTTTGCCAGGATAGGCGACCGAGTCGATGGTCTGGCTCAAAGCGCGGGTAGTGCCGTCGCTGTCGAACTTGTAGTGCACCCCGTGGACGTGGATGCTGACCGGGGAGTCTGTCCTCTCAATGCCGTGTTCCAAGGTGACTTTGGCCGTATCGCCCTCAGTAAGCACCAAGGTCGGACCAGGAATGGTAGGGCCCTGGGCATAGCGGGCGGTTAAATCTTGGGTTTGCCCGCCGTCCTCGACCTGGTGGCGGACCATCTGATACGCCAGCTGCCCTGAGGGCATCCGCACTGCCTTGAGGGTAATGTGGTGAGTGGCCGCCTCAAGCGGCAGCGCTAAGCTTAAGAGCAAAGCTAACAGGAATCTAGCAAGCATGACTTCCTCTTGACAGGTTAGCTGTATAGTTTGCAAAAGCAGTAAACTAAAATTTGGTTACTTTGTCAATTTTTAATTTTATAAAGTTTATAAACTAGTTTAGGAGAGCGACCGTGCTTGAAGAATTTGGCCGACGCCAACAAGCGCTACTACAGCTATTGTTAGAACACAAAACTGGCTTGAGTATGGATGAGTTAGCGCAAGCTTTGGAGGTTTCCAAAGCCGCGGTGCACCAGCATCTCTTAACGTTGGAGCGCAGTGGTTATGTCAGGCAAGCAGAACCGCGCAAGACCGGCGGCAGACCTTGCCAGGTCTATACTTTGACCGAACGCGGGATCCACCTCTTCACTAAGCAATACGCCTGGTTTTCTAAGCTCCTGCTCAAGCGGCTGATTCAGGAGTTAGGTAGCGTGCCGGTGCAGAATCTACTGTACCGCCTAGGACAAGAAACGGCTACCTCGGTGCGCGGGCGCATGGAAGGTAAATCTCCTAGCGAGCGTTTGGAAGAAATCGTCCGCCTCATGCAAGAGTTAGGCTACGAAGCCGAACTCAACGGTGAGGAAATCGCGGCCAAAAACTGCGTCTATCACGACCTAGCCAAAGAACACCCAGAGGTGTGCGCTTTAGACCTTGGGCTGCTGGATGGGCTTTTAGGCGAACCAGTCGTGCAGCCTGAGTGTATGCTGCGCGGCGGAAGAGTATGCCGGTTTTGCCTTGGCAAACAATCAAAATAACACTGCAATCTGGCTTACAGCCTCAGCCAAGGGCGCAATTCCTCCAGATAAGGCGTAAAAGATTCTGCTTGGAGGGGCGGAAGTAAAATTTCGGTGCATGGGCGGCGAAATAAAAAGCGTTGACCCCAGTCTCCGAAATGGCTAGAACACCTTCAGGCTGACAGCACCTATCGTCAATTATCCGGCTTAGGGCTGGTGGTCTTCCTCGCCCATCAATAGCATCTTTCGGCCTTACACAGCGGGCTGATGCGCCAAGCGGGCGCTTTGATACGGGCGCACAAGCTCGCTGGCGCCATGACGCCGGCGAGCTTCTACATCCATTCCCAGCGATTGGGTTGCACCTATCTTGGCGTCCCATCAGGAATGCTGTTTGCTGTTTTTCTCAGCGGGCTCGTCCACCGCGAAGTTATCCGTCTGCGCAAACCCTGGCTCCAAGCGCTGTGGGTTAGCGCTCATATCGGCTCGGCCGTCATCTTGCTGGTTCTGTTGGGCTATTACGTCTATATCAGCTATGCATACCGCTGAGCTAAGGATCGGCGATCAAGAGGTTGACGTATGTGCGGGCGGTCTTGGCCTGGAAGACAAACTTTAGGACGGGAAAGGCCTTTTTTCATTTAGCTCGATACTCTGCCATCACTGTAGTGTAAATTCCACCGCGCACGTTGAAGCGCGCTTCTACCTTCATCCAACGCGGGCGGCAGGCAGCTACTAGGTCGTCTAGAATCTGGTTCGTCACCGCCTCGTGGAAAGCGCCTTCGTTGCGGTATGACCAAAGATAGAGCTTATAAGACTTGAGCTCGATGCAGAGTGCATCCGGAATATATTCGACGACGATCGTGGCAAAATCGGGCTGACCGGTCTTTGGACACAGACAGGTAAACTCTGGCGATTCAATACGGATGGTGTAATCGCGCTCCGGTTTGGGGTTGGGGAAGATCTCTAAAGCTTTGCTCGGCTTAGTCGACATAGGGCTTCGCTCGTCGGTTAAACAACTCGGTATAATACTGCCAAATTTACACTTAGATGCGCTTTCTTCCTTTGCGTTCATGCGCTTGGAAAAGATTAAACTAGCCGGTTTCAAGTCCTTCGTGGATCCTACGACGGTCGTTTTCCCAGAACGCCTGACCGGTATCGTCGGTCCCAACGGTTGCGGCAAATCCAACCTCATCGACGCAGTGCGCTTCGTGATCGGGGAGAGTTCGGCCAAACATCTGCGCGGCAACGCCATGCCTGATGTGATCTTCAACGGCTCAAACACGCGCAAACCGGTTGGGCTTGCCAGTGTCGAGCTGATCTTCGACAACCACGATGGACGCCCTCAGGGAGAATACGCAAGCTTTGCCCAAATTTCTCTAAAGCGCGAGCTCAGCCGCGATGGAGAATCTAGGTATTTCCTCAACGGCACCCGCTGCCGCCGCCGCGATGTCCTTGACGTGCTCCTGGGAACAGGCCTTGGGCCGCGCAGCTACGCCATCATCGAGCAGGGGATGATCGCCCACCTCATCGAGGCCAAACCAGAGGAGCTGCGCCTGTTCCTCGAGGAAGCTGCCGGGCTTTCTAAATACAAGGAGCGTCGCCACGAGACCGAGCTCAAGCTCGAGCACGTGCGCGCCAACCTACAGCGGGTAGAAGACCTTCGGCGCGAGCTTAAAAAACAAGTCGAGCGCTTGGCCAAACAAGCCAAGCAAGCTGAAAAATATCGCCAGCTCAGCCATGCGATCCAGCAATGTCTTAAAGAGCTGATCGCGATTCAATGGCGTCAAGCCGAGCGCGAGTACCATACCACCCAAGCCCAGGTGAGCGAGTTAGAAAACGCACTGGCCGCCAATCAAGCCGCGTTGACTCAAGCCGAGCAGGCGACCTTTGACTTCCGCACTAAGGTTCAGGAGCTAACCCAGCAGCTCCAGGTCAAACAAGCCGAGCTCTATGAATTGAACGCCGCGATCAGCCAGTGCGATCAATGCCTTCGCTATGCTCAAAAAACCCACGCTGAGCGCGAGCGCTCCTGGCAAGCCTGGCGCGCAGAACTTATCCGCTCCCAGAGCGTCATCGCCGAGATTCAATCCCAACTGCTTGCCTTAGAGCAAGAACGCGGGCAGTTGGAGCAGGAGCTAAAGCGATGCCAACTTCAGCTCAGCCAGGCCCAAAGCCAGCGCCATGCGGCGCAAGCCCGCTGGCAAGAGGTGAAACAGGCTTTCGACCGTGAGCATGAAACGCTCAAACAACATCAATCTAAACTTGAGCTCTTTAAGGCAGAGATTTGCCATCTAGAACGCCACCTTGCCCAGGCTGATGCGCGCTACCACCAGCTCATCCAAGAACGCGCGCAGGTGGAGCAAGCTTTAAGCGCGATCAATATCGCTTCTTTGCGCGAGCAACTGACAGCGCTTAGGGCAATCCATCAACAACAGCTTGAAGCGATTGCTGCCAGTACTAAGACCATTGAGCACCAGCATGTGCAAAAACAGGCCAGCGAGCGCCGACTCAAGGTCTTAGAAAACGAACACAGCCGCCTGCAGGGTAAGATTTCCGCGCTTGAGACCCTGCAGCGCCAAGCGTTAGGCAAAGATCGCTTGCGCTTGAACGCTTGGCTCCAAGCCCTCGGCTTTCAAGATGCGCTGCGCCTGGCCGAGGTCCTAGAAATCGAAGCTGGGTGGGAAATGGCAGTTGAGAGCGCGCTCTCGGAATGGCTGGAGGCGATCTGGATAGACGACCCCGCACCTTTGCTCGAAGCAGCTTCTAGCCTTCAGGATCAAGCCGCGTTTATTTCTTACCTTGACCTACCTGACCCTGCTCCCAGCGCGCCTGATTCCCTGACCGGTAAAATCCGAAGCCGTTTCAATTTAACCCCTTTGCTAGGGGGGTTTCGCTGCAGCGAAACCCTAGCTGAAGCGCTTGCCAGGCGCGCTGAACTGGCCGCGCACGAGTGCTGGATCACTCCGGCTGGCGATCAGATCGGCCCTATGCAGATCAAGCTCAATCGAACCCAAACCTCCAATCCGGGGATTCTGGAACGGCAAAGACACCTACGCGAGCTGTATCGCGAACTAGAAATCTTAGAGCAAAAACGCCAGCAGGAGCAGTATGAACTCGATCAAATCATCTCTGCGCTGGCTGAGGCCGAGCAGCGCTTAAAAGCCCTGCAAGCCGAGGAACGCACCAATCACACCCGCCTCACCCAGCTGGCAGCAGAACTCAATGCCGCTCAGTTGCGCCAAGCCGAGCTACATGAGCGTTTAAAACGCTTAGACCAGGAAATCTCGTCTATTTCAACCCAACGCCAAATGCTCGAAGCAAACCTAGCTGATCAGACCCAAGCATTAGCGCAGCAAACCCAAACTGTGGCTGCCCAAGCAGAGACGCTGGCCAGGCTCGAGCAGGAATGTGCCTCAGCGCAAGCCGACTTTGATCAGCTCGAAGCTGAGCTCCGCCGCTGCCTAGATGCCAACACTCGCCTGCAAGCAGCGTTGGAACGCAACCAGCATGCCAGCCAACTGATGCAGCAGCAACGGCAGCGAGCTGAGTCCCAAGCGCAACAACTTGCCGAGCGCTTAGCGCGAGCCGGGGCCGAACAGGATGCCAGCAAAGCGCCGATCGAACAGGCGCAGCGAGAAATGGAAGCTTTGCTCGCCTGCCGGATCCCGGCGGAAAAGGCGCTTGCCCATCTCCGCACAAGCTTAAAGCAAGCCGAAGCTGAACTTCGCGATCAAACCGCCAACTGGCGCCGCCTGCAAGACCTCTACGATCAAACCAGAGGCGCGCTGGAAAAGGCGCGGCTTGCCGCTGAAGCAGCCCGAGTCCGGTGGCAAACCGCACTCGCCCAGGCCAAAGCAGAAGCGGTCGATCTATCGGCTATCCTGACCGCTTTACCCGAGGATGCTGATCTCCAGCCTTGGCAAAAACAGCTGGAGCAACTGAAAGCTCAGCAGGCCAGCTTAGGGGACGTCAACCTGGCAGCGATTGAGGAGCATCGCCTGCACTCCGAACGCTTACGCTTTCTCGACAAACAGTGCACCGACCTTGAAACCTCCCTAGAGATGCTGGCAAAAGCCATCCGCCAGATCGATCGAGAAAGCCAAGCTTGTCTGCGCACTACGTTTGAGGCTGTGGATCGCTATTTCCGAGAGCGCTTTCCTCTTCTATTTGGCGGTGGCGAAGCATGGATGGAGTTGTTAGGCGATAACCTGCTCGAAGCTGGAGTGCGAATCATGGCGCGCCCGCCCGGCAAGCGCAACAGCTCTATTCATCTTTTATCCGGCGGAGAGAAAGCATTGACTGCGATCGCTTTGGTGTTTTCCTTTTTCGAGTTAAATCCAGCACCCGTCTGTCTCCTGGATGAGGTAGACGCTCCTTTGGACGAGGCCAATGTAGGCAGGTTTTGCCAGCTTCTTAAATCGATGTCAGAACGAGTACAATTTATCTTTGTCACCCACAATAAAATCACCATGGAAATCGCCGATCAGCTGATCGGCGTGACCATGAGCGAGCCTGGGGTATCTCGCATCGTCGCCGTAGATTTGAAACGAGCTACCGAAATGGCAGCTGCATAATGGGGCTAGCTGAATCATGGAAATGAACCAAACCACCTTGCGGATTATTCTGGCAGCTTTGGGAGTTCTCGTGCTGCTCGGCATCTATTTGTGGGATCGCCTAAAGAGACGCCGCAAGGTGCTAGATGAAACCCTCTCGACCCTGGAGGCTGAGGATGAACTAGCAGCAGATGAGATCGATACCATCTCGATTAATCCGCTCGAGGAAACTGCGGCAGTGGACCTAGATGTCCTGGAAGCTGAGGAGGCGATATTGGAAGCACCCAGGCAGCCTGAGCTAGAGGTCAGCCACTCGACACGCAAACCGCAGGAAAAACAGACTCAAAGCGTTCCAGGGCAACCTCCTCAAGCTAAGCCTGCAGAGCTTCCAGAGGTCATCCAGGTCAGCATTGTTGCTCCTCCAGGCAAGATATTTTTGGGCGAGCAACTTCTCGAAGTCTTCGATGAGTTAGGGCTGCAATACGGCGATATGGAGATCTTTCACGCCTATGAGGGGAATGAGATTCAGTTCAGCGTGGCGAGTTTGATCAAGCCTGGCACCTTCCCGATCAACGCCATGGATAAGTTTCAAACCCGGGGCCTGACCCTATTTTTCCAGCCACCCCTGGTCTCACATCCTGCTGAAGCTTTCGAGTGTATGATCGCCGCCTGTCATAGGCTGGCCCAACGTCTAGGCGGCACCGAGTTGGACGACCGCCGCCAACCCTTAACGGCAGTCAAAATTTCGCTTTGGCGCCGTCAGCTCAAGGGAGCTTGACTATGGCGGTGCCAGAGGCCGTCCGTCAGCGAGTAGAAGCCCTGCGCCGAGAAATTGAGTACCACAATTACCGTTATTACGTCCTCGACGAACCGGTCATCTCCGATGCTGAATACGATGCTTTGATGGCTGAGCTTCAGGCGCTCGAGGCCGCTTATCCGGAACTTGTCACCCCCGATTCCCCCACCCAACGGATCGGGGCGCCTCCTGCAGAAGCTTTTGCTCAAGCTCCCCACGAAGTGCCCATGCTGTCGCTCGACAACGCGTTTACCGAAGCGGACGTCTTGGATTTCGACCGCCGGGTACGCGAGCGGCTTAAGGCAGATATCGTCGAATACACCGCCGAACCCAAACTGGACGGTCTGGCGGTCTCGATTCGGTATGAAAATGGTATCCTCACACGTGCGGCTACCCGCGGTGACGGTTTCGTCGGTGAGGATATCACCCCAAACCTCAAAACCATCCGCGCCATCCCACTGCGCTTGCGCGGTTCAGACTGGCCGCAGCGGTTTGATGTCCGAGGCGAAGTGTTCATGCCTCTGGAGGGATTTAAACAGCTCAACCAATGGGCTTTAGAACACGGCGAGAAAGTATTTGCTAATCCCCGCAACGCCGCCGCCGGCAGTCTGCGGCAATTAGATCCCAGAATTACTGCCAAACGTCCGCTGAGCTTTTTCAGTTATGGCGTTGGCCTCTTTCCTAAAGAGCGGCTGCCTGAAACCCAAGCCGAACTCCTAAACAGCTTGCGGGAATGGGGACTGCCAGTCTCCAAAGAGGTTAAAGTCGTCGTTGGAGCTCAAGGGTGTCTAGATTACTACAGGAGCCTGCTAAGCCGGCGGAAGGATCTGCCGTTTGAGGCAGATGGAGTTGTCTACAAAGTCAACCGCCTGGCTTGGCAGGAGCTTTTAGGCTTCACCGCGCGCGCGCCGCGCTGGGCAATCGCGCACAAATTTCCAGCTCACGAAGTCACTACCATAGTAGAGGCAATCGAAGTGCAGGTGGGGCGCACCGGTATCCTCACGCCGGTTGCCAAGCTTAAACCGGTTCAGGTAGGAGGGGTAGAGGTCAAAAGCGCCACTTTACACAATTTCGAGGAAGTAAGGCGTAAGGATATCCGCGTGGGAGATACTGTCATCGTACGCCGAGCCGGGGAGGTCATCCCAGAAGTCGTCAAAGTCATCCTGGAGAAGCGTCCCCCCCATGCTAAACCGGTCGAACCACCGAAGGCCTGCCCGGTCTGCGGAGCAGAAGTAGTCGCCGACCCCGGTGAGACGCTCATCCGCTGCAGCGGCGGTCTGTATTGCCCGGCCCAACTTAAAGCAACGATCAAGCATTTCGCCTCACGGCGGGCAATGGACATCGATGGCTTAGGAGATAAGCTAATCGACCAGCTGCTAGAAAAGGGGTTGATCAAAGATGTGGCCGACCTGTATCAACTAACCGAGGAACAATTAGCTGGGCTAGAGCGAATGGGTTCCAAATCGGCCAAAAATTTGATCCAAGCATTGGAAAAAAGCAAGTCTACTAGTCTGGCCAGATTCTTATACGCGCTTGGGATCCGTGAAGTCGGAGAAGTTAATGCGCAAATCCTAGCCGAACATTTCCAGTCTCTAGAGCGATTGATCGCTGCCGACGAAACAGAGTTGGAGCAAATCCCCGGCATCGGTCCAGTCGTCGCCAAACACATCGTGGCTTTCTTCCGCCAACCCCACAATTTAAAGGTGATCGAGCGCTTGCGCCGAGCAGGTGTGCATTGGGAAAGCCCACGACCACACCGTCCCACACCAATGGCTGGCAAGACCTTCGTCTTCACCGGTACGCTAGCCTCGATGACCCGCGACGAAGCTAAAGCCCGCCTTCAAGCCCTAGGCGCCAGAGTGGCAGACACCGTCTCAAAGCGAACCGATTACGTCGTGGCAGGTCATACTCCAGGGTCCAAACTAGATAAGGCGCACCAGCTAGGAATGACTGTCCTAGACGAAGCGCAATTTCTGGAACTCCTCAAGCGATTCGAAGTATCCTGAATCTCTGAAGGCGAGCTAGAGGCAAGCAGGGCGGTGGGCGAGACGGATCCGGTTACCGAACTTGATGAGTTACAAACTGAGCTTTGTATCTTGCAAAGCCACTTGGATCGCTTGTTAACCTGCATCCGTCAGAACGAAGCTAGCTTACGTCGGTTCCAATCGTTAGAAACCCAACTGCTAAGCCTCAATTCCCTGCGCGAGCTGGTAGAACACCTACTCGACGACACCCGTACCGTGTTCGAGCTGGATTTCGTTACGTTTGCCTTGGTAGACAGTAAAGGCAAACTACAGCAGTTTTTAAAAGAAGACGGCCTACTCTTGAACGATCTCAAGGAGTTGATTCTCCTTCCCTCTGCTTTGCCATTAAAGTATCTCTTCGGTAGAGGACTTAGGCCTTATGTCGGAGTTTTCAGCGCTAGATACCAGGTACTGTTCCCTCACGCTCCTCCGCCATAGAGCTGTGCCTTGCTTCCCTTAGTGCGCCGAGGCGAGTTACTTGGAGCCTTGAACTTGGGAAGCGTTGAACCTACCCGTTTTACCGTTGAAATGGCGACCGATTTCCTCGATCGGCTGCGCCAGATATTAGCGGTATGCCTAGAAAACACCATTAACTTTGAGTTGCTGCGCCGTACTAGCTTGATCGATACCTTAACTGGGGTCAACAACCGCCGCTTTTTCGAGCAGCGGCTGGGAGAAGAGATCGACCGCGCAGGGCGTAGCGGTGAGCCGTTGGCATGCTTGTTTCTAGATATCGATCATTTCAAACGGGTCAACGATACTTACGGTCATCAAACCAGTGACTTGGTGTTGGCAGAAGTCGCCTCCCAAATTCGGTCGCAATTACGCAATAACGACGTACTCGCCCGTTATGGCGGTGAAGAATTCGTAGCCCTTTTGTCTTCTACCGATGAACGCGGATCCGCCGGCGGATCGAAGCCCACCGGATTACCGACCACAACGGTCAGATCATTTCTGTCACTCTGTCGATTGGAGTGGCAGAATATGACCCCACCCAAGTCTCACCGATGACCGAAACCGACCAACAGCGGTTTTTGGATCTGGCTGATCAAGCCTTGTATGCTGCCAAACGCAGCGGTAGAAATCGGGTGGTAAGCGGCGGTATTTATCTACGCCCTCAGGAAAAACAAGCTAACCAACGTGCTTGACTCACCGCTCTGCCTACTCAAGAACTCATTCCGCCTGCTTTGATTCCCCTTCAGGTTGCACTGGGGGCGTACTTTCCGCCGCTGGTGCTTGGGCGCTTAAAAGCTTGATCTGCGCCTTCTGTTTTAGCTCTTGAATGTGCTCTTGCACTAGCTTGCGCTTGAGCATCATTTCTATCTGAGGTTTGACTTGCTCAAACGGCGGAGGAGTCTTCTGGCGCACATCTTCCAACAAAATCACATGCCAGCCGAATTGGGTTTCGACCGGTTGCTTGGTGTATTGTCCCTTCTGGAGAGCGATCACAGCTTCAGCGAACGGCTGCACCATGCGCTGCGGGACGAACCAGCCAAGATCCCCACCGCTGTCGGCAGAAGGTCCAGTCGAATGCTTTTTAGCCAATGCCACAAAATCCTTACCCGCATCCAGCTGTTTGATGATCTCTTCAGCCTCTTCCCGGGTCTTGACCAAAATATGGCGGGCTTTGTACTCGTTCTGATCCATCGCGCCCACTAGCCGGTCATATTCAGCCTTGAGCTGCTCTTCGGTGATCGGGTGGTTTTTCAGGTAATCCTCAACATCCATTTGGGACAACGCTGCCAGTTGGATATAGCGGAGGCGCTCGGCTATCTCCACCTGGCGCGGCAGTTGTTTTTGCACGGCTTCCTGTTTTAAAAGCTCACGGCTGATCAGCTCTTCGATCAATTTATCTTCGGGAATGTCGATTTTAGCGTCGGGATTGCCGCGCGCGATCTCAGCCTTGAGATACTTCAAGGCCAGACGGCTGATCGGCTGGCCGTTGACGATAGCCACCGCATCCTTTTCATTTACGGGGGCAAGATTTATGCTTTCTGTAGGTTTGTTGCTACTAGTATTGCAGCCAGCGAGGATGGCGAAAGAAAGGGCGGTGAGCGTGAAAGCAAAGTTTTTTCGCATAAGATTATCCTTTGATTGAATATTCGTCTGGGGTATAGGCGCGGATGCTTAAGGCATGGATGTCACTTTGCATTAAGTCGGAGAGCACCTGGTAGATCATCTGATGACGCTGGATCAAACTCTTGCCAGCAAAGCTTTGGGAAACGATAGTCAAATAAAAATGCCCGCCACCTCCTGCCTGAGCATGTCCGGCATGGGCAGCACTGGCGTCGACTAGCTCTATATAGGTCGGAGAAAATGCTTGCTTTAAGCGATCTTCGATCGATCGAACTCGGTTGCTCATCTGGGAAACACCTGCAGGAAAGGTTTAACCGTCACCTTAGCATACACTCCCGCTGTCACGTAAGGATCGGCATCTGCCCATTGGCGGGCTTCTTCTAAAGTTGCAAACTCAGCGACGATCAAACTGCCGCTAAAGCCAGCCTCTCCCGGATCTGGGCTATCGATGGCCGGATGGGGTCCTGCTAGGACCAAACGCCCCTCATCTTGAAGGGCCTCCAACCGGCGGAGGTGGGACGGGCGATGCTGCATGCGCAGCGGCAGACTTCTAGGCGCATCCTCAGCGATGATAGCATACAGCACAGATTACTCCTTGGTGGATTCTGGGGCAGGCAAGTAGCGCGCTAGGAAAGCTGCTTGTACCAGGGCAAAGGCAAGGGTCAGACCCAGCATGCCGAATAGTTTGAAATTGACCCACACGTCCGTATCAAAGTAATAAACTATAACCAGATTCGCTGCCCCGAGGAACAAAAAAAACAACGCCCAGCTCAAGTTCAATCGGTACCAGACTAGTTTAGGAAGTTCAACGTTACCAGCCATCATCCGTTGGATAATAGGCTTGTCGCTCACGAATTGGCTGATTAAAAACGCTACTCCGAACAGCCAATTGATCACGGTAGGTTTCCACTTGATAAATTGCTCATCGTGGAAATACAAGGTGGCGCCACCGAAGATCACGATCAGCCCCAAGGTGATCAAATGCATGGGTTCCACCCGCCGGTAGCGTAACCATAGATAACCCACCTGCAGCCAGGTCGCTGCAATAGCTACGCCCGTGGCGACGTAAATGCCTTTAAGTTTGTAGGCCACAAAGAACAAGATAATAGGGAAGAAATCAAATAATAATTTCATGCGTTTTTCGGTCGTTCACACGTACACATCTATCCTGAACCATAATTGCTCCCAGGTCTGGTCCAAATCGGACTGGAATTCAAGATAAGCCTGTAATGCCTGTCTAGCACGCAAATTTACCGGCTCATCTGGGAGGGTGGGCTTGACTCCGAGGTCACCTGCTGCCGATGAAAAATTTTCCCACCTTGGGCGTACCGACTGCTCTGCCAGGACCTTCGATTTCGCTCCGGTGCTCGTCGGAACCGGTGGACGAACAGGCAATCCTGGATAATAATTAGTCCATGGGAGGATATTCATTAGCCCAAACTAAGCTCCCTTAGCTATGCTAGCTTGTCATTCTACACCATGCAAGGCTAACTCATGGCTATCCAAGATGAAAAAACCCGGATCGAAATTGAAGCCGCTACCTTTCGCAGGCTGATTCATCATCTTCAGGCGCATCCTGATATCCAGAATATCGACCTGATGTTGACAGCTGACTTTTGTCGCAATTGCCTAGCCAAGTGGTTCATGGCTGAAGCAGAAGCCCGAGGGCTAACTTTAGATTATGCCAAAGCTCAGGAAATCATTTATGGCATCCCTTACTCGGAGTGGAAAGCCAAATACCAAACCGAAGCTGCCCCAGAAAAACTCCGCGCCTTAGAAGAACGCCAACGTCAAAAATCAAAACAACCCTAAGAGGAGGATTAAATCGTGCGCTATGCAAACCTAATTTATTGGCTAGCTGCCATATTCTTGTCCAGCACGCTAGGAGGATGCGGTAGTGATACTGGAACTGCCACCACTGCTGCAGGCCCAGCTACGATTCAAGGCAAGGTCATGAGCGACAAAGGACCAGTAACCGAAGGCGTGGTCAAAGCGGTCGACTCGCAAGGAAGAACCTTGACCAACCTGCGGCTAACAGGGGACTCCAATTTCCGCATTCAGATCCCGAGCGATGCTTCCTATCCGGTCGTCCTCAGTGCTACCTTCGGCAATGGCGAAACCTTAGAAGCGGTGGTCACTAGCAGTGTGGCGACCGAACAGGACATTACTCCTTATTCGGACTTGGTAGTCAAATCTGCCCGCAGCCAAGGTGGCTTAACGCTAGAGAACATCGCCCGTGCTGCCCGGGGGGCAATCGGCCAACGCGGTCAACGCATCGCTGGTTTTGCCGCGGAGACCGCCCCACCTCCTGCGACGCGGATAAAACGCAGCTCTGGCGGCGACCACGGCCACTAACCTAAAAAGTGCTGTTATTCCAGCCCCACCGCTTAGGATCGATGTCGATAAACTCGATATATACCCGGTGGGGCGGGATGCCTAACTGGGCTTGTAACAAACCGCAGACGAACCTGGACAACCCTGGGGTATCCTTAAGTCCGATGCTTTTCAGTTCGACGTAAGCGGACGGCTCACGGGTACCAGCAAACATCAAATCGGCGCCAGACACCACATCCACCATCATATACGCCTCTGGTCTGCCAAGCGTTTCCGCCAATTGAGCAGAGGCTGCAACAAGCAAGGCATCGCGTTGTTCTTGGGTCAGCTGAAGGTTAGTCTCGATCCGGAAATACGGCATGTTGTTCCTCCTGAAACATTCGCGTCATTGGACTAGAAATTCGGTAAAGAAGAGATCTTTGAGACCATCGCTATCGGCATTATAACGATCTAATACATGGCGCACTTCTGCAAGCGCTTCCTGGCGTAGCTTTTCCCGCTCACCGACGTCTACTACCCTCTCCGGCGGAAGATCGGAAAACAACATGATCAACGCATGTCGGATCATGGGAAGATACTTTTGGATCCGCTCTAAGTTTTCCTTGCCCTTAATCATTAATTGAACATCCGCCCGCAGATAATGGTGCCGCCCAGCCAGATTGACAATTAGCTTGGGTTGCAGCGGCAAATACTCGATACTCGGAGGAGACTTTTCCGCTGCCTCTTCCCCTGCCCAGAGGGGGAGCGCCAACGAGGCTAGCAAAAACGCTAGCAGCCAGCCTATTCGAGAACGATTTAAGGTTTGTTTCATCACCTGCTTTGCTTTTCTAAGCCCGATTTAAGACTGGAAATGCTCAGTAAAGACTCCTTCCCCTATTCCACTGTCACCGACTTGGCCAAATTGCGCGGTTGGTCCACATCGGTGCCTTTGATCACTGCCACGTAATAGGCAAGAAGCTGAAGCGGCACGGTGAAAACGACCGGCGATAGCTCATTTTCCGAGGGCGTCACGGTCAGCACATGCGTCTGCTCATCCGGCTGGACGTCTAAGGTCTCGTCGGCGAATACGATCAATTCCCCCCCTCTGGCCCTGACTTCCTGCAGGTTAGACTTGAGCTTTTCCAGCAACCGATTGTTGGGCGCCACCGCGATCACCGGCATCTCGGCATCGACCAGCGCTAACGGCCCGTGCTTCAACTCCCCAGCGGGATAAGCTTCAGCGTGAATGTAAGAAATCTCTTTGAGCTTCAACGCACCTTCCATGGCGATCGGATAGTGGCTGCCGCGACCTAAAAACAAGGCGTGGTGTTTGGTCGCAAAACGCTCAGCCAGACACTGAATCTGATCGTTTAACCCTAACACATCCTCCACCCGTGCCGGCAGAGTAAACAGTTGCGAGGCGATACGCTTTTCTGCCACGCGATCCAGCCGGTGGCGGCGACCTAAGGCAATAGTCAACATCATCAGCGCCACCAGTTGAGTGGTAAAGGCTTTGGTAGAAGCCACCCCGATTTCAGGACCAGCACGGGTCAGCAGGACCAAATCGGAAGCGCGCACTAGCGAGCTTTCCTGGACGTTACAGATGGCCAACGAAGCGAGCGCGCCCAACCGTTTGGCTTCTTCCAGCGCGGCTAACGTATCAGCGGTCTCCCCAGACTGGGAGATGGTCACCACCAAGGTACCCGGCAGCAGAACCGGCTCGCGATAGCGGTATTCGCTTGCCACCTCTGCCTGGCACGGAATTCCGGCCAAGGACTCCAGCCAGTACTTCGCCACCAAACCGGCGTGATAGCTGGTACCACACGCCAAAATCTGAACTGCCCGAACCTGATCGAATATGGCCGGCGCTGAGTGACCAAAAGCCTCTTCCAAAAGCTTCAAGCCGTTAAACCGGCCCTCCAAAGTTTCTGCGATGGCGCGTGGCTGCTCGAAGATTTCCTTGAGCATGAAGTGGCGGTACCCGCCTTTTTCCACCGCCTCCAGCCGGACCTCGCTTTCTTTTAAAGGACGTGAGACTTCCTGGCCGGTCTGGTCAAAGATCCTCACCCCTGCCGGGGAGAGTTCAACCAGATCGCCATCCTCCAAGAAAATAAAGCGCTGGGTCACAGGTAACAGCGCAGCGATGTCGGAAGCGATGAAATATTCTCCAATTCCAATTCCCACCACAAGCGGGCTGCCCCGCCGGCACGCCACGAGCTTATCAGGCGCACAGAGGCTTATGACGCCGATCGCATACGCCCCCTCTAAACGCTTGACTGTAGCCTGCACTGCCTCCAGCAAGGAATCGGTATATTTGAACTGATCGTAGACCTCATGGACAATGACTTCGGTGTCGGTTTCGGAAGTAAATTCATAGCCCTTAGCGACAAGCTCCTCGCGAAGCTGCTCGTGGTTTTCGATGATCCCATTGTGAACCAAAGCGACGGTATCGCGGGAAATATGCGGATGGGCATTGCGCTCGCTGGGCACCCCATGCGTTGCCCAACGCGTGTGGGCGATGCCGGTCGTACCGGCAAAAGGCTGTTCTAAAAGCGTTGCCTCTAATTCAGCAACCTTACCCTGCCTGCGGCAGCGGCGGATTTGGCCGTCCTCGATGACCGCTATCCCGGCTGAATCATAACCGCGATATTCCAGGCGCTCGAGCCCTTCGATCAGAATCGGAACCACATTCCTCTGCGCGATAGCTCCTACGATTCCGCACATAGGATTACCTCCCTTGAGTTTTTTGGGGACGTTGCCAATGCTCGATCGTCACCTGCCTGCAACGGCTTAAAGTCAATTTGCCTGGCGGGGCATCTTCGGTGATGGTAGAACCTGCGCCGATGGTTGCATCGCGTCCCACTCTTACCGGCGCCACCAGTTGCGTGTCGGAACCGATAAAAGCGCCATCCTCGATGATCGTCTTGTGCTTGTTTACACCATCGTAATTGCAAGTGATGGTTCCGGCGCCGACGTTGACTTCAGCCCCGATTTCGCTGTCGCCGATGTAGCTTAAGTGATTGACTTTCGAGCCTTTGCCAATGCCGGATTGTTTTACCTCAACAAAATTGCCGATATGGACCTCTTCGGCAAGCACTGTCTCCGGGCGGATGCGGGCAAACGGGCCGATTCGGCAGCGCGCGCCGATCCTCGCTCGCTCGATGAAGCTATTGGCTAAAATCTCCACGCCATCGCCGATCACCACGTCCCGGAGGATCACGTTGGGCCCGATCCGAACCCGATCGCCGATGTAGATAGAACCCTCCAACAGGACATTGACATCGATCTCCACGTCCCGGCCAATGGCTTCAATCTTACCGCGCAGATCAAACCGGGCTGGATCGCGCAGCGTCACCCCTTGCGCCAGCAGGGCATCAGCCTGGCGGCGCTGATACACCCGCTCTAACTCCGCTAGCTGACGCTTGTTGTTCACCCCTGCCACTTCATCCTCATCGGCCACGCAGAGCGTCTTAACAGCAACCCCATCGGAAACCGCCATAGCGACAATATCCGTCAGGTAGTACTCTCCCTGGGCGTTATCGTTGTCTAGTCGTTCCAGCCAAGCTTTAAGACGATAAGCCGGCGCTGCTAGAATGCCGGTATTGACCTCCCGGATCTTTTTTTCTGCAGCGCTGGCGTCTTTCTCCTCTACGATTCTGACGACCCAACCTTGACTGTCACGGACGATGCGGCCGTATCCGGTAGGATCATTCACCACTGCCGTCAGCAGCCCTAAGGTATTTTCACCCACGATACTTACCAGCCTCTCCAGGGTCTCCCACCGCAGCAGCGGCACATCCCCATACAGCACTAAGACCAGCGCATCGTCTTGGAGATGCGCCAATGCTTGCTGGACTGCATGACCGGTACCTAACTGCAGGGCTTGTTCCACCCAAACCGCTGACCAATCGGAAAAGCGGCCTAATACCTGCTCTGCTCCGTGGCCGTAAACGATCGCGATAGTGCTTGGGCTTAACTCCAACGCTCGTTCATATACATGCTGCAACATCGGTTTACCGCCGATGGTATGCAGTACTTTGGGAAGATCGGAACGCATCCGCGTTCCTTGGCCTGCTGTGAGGATGACGACATTTAATGGCATAAGGTGTTCAATGTGGCACTTACTACTAGAAAAAGCTTAGCACATTTTCTCTACCGACTATCTTTCTACCGCCCATGGACCGCTAGCCACTATTCACCATTCACCAGTCACTACATCCTTTCTACCGCCTATGGCGGACTGAAACGCTTTGGACGGGCTTAGTCTGAACAGAACCGAACGGCTTTCTACCGCCTATGGCGGACTGAAACACATAGCGCCGGCAGATCGCCCAGGCCCGGTGCTCGGAGATGCCCACGGTGCGCGCCACGGCCGCCATCGGCATCTGCGGCGCCAGCATCAGCACCAGAGCCTCGAACAGCAGCGTGAAGCCAGAGAGCTTGCCGGCAAAC
>CAZJKH010000011.1:0-56152 GCA_964546735.1 uncultured Methylococcales bacterium
GAGTTATGTGGGGAGTCGGTCTATCGTGGTGGGGATGCCGCGATCTGGCCTGAGTAAAATAAACTAAAGGCGCTGCCATAGCATCCCCGTCTCATCGATGGGCCGGGGATTTTATTTAAAAAAGTATCAAAAAGCCGGGCTAGTACCAGCAGCTCTTAATCGAAGTGAAAAGGTTTCATCGATGACAGCATCTGATAGGTTCTGGAGTTCATACAGCCGATTGCTCCTCCAGTTTTTGAACAAACTATCATCAAAGCTGCGATCATAGCGATTGCATATTCGTAAGATTTGCGGAACAAGACCGCTGTCCGGAAAGCATGAAACTCCTGATCAGCGGTCACCCGCCTTGACATTGCCAACTTGAAACGTCTTATTGCGCGGTTTGCCGTCCTTGATCCAAAAAACGGTATAGCATAAATAGCTTTTATCCTTACGCTTATCATATTTGATTGTGCGCGAGACTCCTGTGATACCGGTAGAAATCTTGTTACAGGGAGTTTTCATGAAGCGGGTACGGCTGCCTTTTAGAATCACCAGCATCTGGTCTCGCCACCGGATAGCTGCTTGCAGGGACTTTTCTTTACCACCCCAAAGCTTATGAGAGAAATATCGGCTGTGTTCGATGCCGCGGCGGACAATACGCACCTGAGAGCCAAATGGGTCTGGTTCGGTAATATGTGTGTGTGCTGTCATATTCTTCCAACCTGAAAGTTTTATTATTTTTTTATTTAAAAATATGCTTATAAAGTTTGAGGATGTTACAAAATCAAGCAAGAACTTGTAAATATTTGATTCTCCTACAAAATTGCTTTGTAGTAATTAAGACTGATTTTGTGTAAAATTAAGCTCCCGCATACCTTCCCATTAGGGAAGGTTAAGACAACTTCAGGTTAGAATCAGGAGGGACTCTATGAGCGTATTAGTAGGTAAACAGGCGCCCGATTTCACGGTACCTGCAGTGCTGGCTGATGGTCAGATCGTAGACGAGTTTAATTTCTATACTGCCACCAAAGGCAAATATGCTGTCTTGGTGTTTTATCCGTTAGATTTCACCTTTGTCTGCCCGACCGAGTTGATCGCTCTGGATCACCGGGTGGAAGAGTTTGCCAAGCGCAATGTGGAAGTGATCGCCGTCTCGATCGATTCGCAGTTTACCCATAATGCTTGGCGCAACACCCCGGTAGAGAAGGGAGGAATCGGACCAGTCAGCTATACCTTAGCGGCTGACATCAGTCATAAAGTCGTCCGTGCTTATGATGTAGAAGCTGAAGGAGTCTGTGTAGCCTATCGCGCCAGCTTCTTGATCGATAAACAAGGTATCGTGCGCCATCAGGTCGTCAATGACTTACCCTTGGGACGTAACATGGATGAACTCATCCGCATGGTCGATGCGCTCCAATTCTTTGAAAAGCATGGAGAAGTGTGTCCGGCCAATTGGAAGCCAGGTCGGGCGGGTATGAAACCAACCCCAGAAGGGGTAGCGCACTTCTTGGAAGTACACGCCAAAGAACTTTAAGGTTTTTCTGTTTCAGCGGCAAAAAGCTGTCAGGCAATTGCCTGACAGCTTTTTTCGTTAAGATGCTTTACTCGATGCGCTGGCTACCCAGCGTTTATGAACGAACCAGACCACTAGCACTGCCAGCCCATAGCCTGCAAGCTCCGTGAGCAAAATCAAAACAGGAAATTGACTTTTATGATGGAAAGCACCGCTGACCGGCTTTAGCACCAAAAACCACCACAGGAACACGACTACATAATAAGCCGCTACGCCGTTGAATGCCCAAAGGAAGGGTTTAGAATCGTGAATCCCGATAGCAGTCCGATAAAACCAGATTGCAATGGCGACTGCGACAAGCCCGCCTATCATGATCTAACCTCCTCTTGACTTTTTTAATTTTTTTCAGTAAACGCCAGAAATTGGCTGCTACATCATAAAACTTAATTAGAGTAGTTTGAAATTATTCTTTGAACTATAAACTTTCCATAGATAGGCCTTTTGAACTGATGTCGCCCGAAATCTTCCAGTCTATTTTGTTAACCTGGTATGACCAGTTTGGGCGGCGTGACCTACCATGGCAACACCCGCGCACTCCGTACCGAGTATGGGTGTCGGAAATCATGCTCCAGCAAACTCAGGTCAGCACCGTGATCCCTTATTTCCAGCGATTGATGACAGCATTCCCAACCATTGAGGCATTAGCGCAAGCTGAACCTAACCAAGTTCTCCAGTACTGGTCAGGTCTAGGCTACTATGCGCGCGCCCGTAATCTGCACCGGGCCGCAGTTATCCTCGTTGCCAAGCATGCCGGCCAGATTCCTGCCGACCTTACGGCGTTGGTCAAATTACCTGGCATCGGTCGCTCCACGGCTGGAGCCATTTTAAGCCTTGCGTTTAACCAACCAGCACCGATTTTGGATGGCAATGTCAAACGTCTATGGAGCCGCCTCCATGGCATTGACGAGCGGTTGGACGCACCTGCTACCGAACAGCAGTTATGGGCTTTAAGCGAATATTACCTTCCGCAACAGCGCAACGCTGATTACACGCAGGCTCTGATGGATTTCGGCGCCACTGTCTGCACACGCAGTCAAGCGCGCTGTAGTGATTGTCCGTTCCAAAGCTATTGCCTAGCGTATCGCACTGGGCGTGTATCCGAGCTGCCTGTCTCCCGTCTACGGCGGGCTAAACCGATTAAATAGAGCTATTGGTTGCTCCTGCGTGACCGGGATGACCGCATTTATTTAGAACAACTGCCCCCTAGTGGAATCTGGGGAAGACTTTGGGCGTTTCCCCAGTGGGAGTCTCAGGAAGCGTTGGAGGATCATTGCCGAACATTAGCTATCCGACCTGAAAGCCTGCATTGGCTGCCTACTCAACAGCACGCTTTTACCCACTATGTTCTTCGTTATACCCCGGCCTTGGTTCAAATCTCTAAACCGCTGCCCACTTCATGACCGACCTACTTGCTGGCTTAAGCCAAAGGATTTCTCCCAACTTGCTCTGTCAACCCCAGTGCGGCGGTTGCTGACCCAGCTAGAAAAAAGTTGAACACGCTCTGGCGCAAATAACTCCACTAGAGTCAACAAACCTTAACCAAACAGTCACAGTCGCGTCATGTAAACAGGCTATTTTTCAGCCAGAGCATTAAAGGGCTAGAGGGTAACTCAGATGCGTGTAATCCAGTCGATATTCTATTACGATCAGAGCTTATTTGTCTGGGTATTACAACGAAAACATTATGCCCAATTGGTCGCAATAAGTTATTGGCTTTCTAAAAGCGGAGATGGTCCTTGGTATGCGATCTTAGGCGTCGCACTTTATTGGTTAGAGCCTGTTGATGGCCAGCTGTTTCTGGCAAGCGGGGTAGCTGCCTTCGCCTTGGAACGACCGCTGTACTTTTTACTCAAAAATGGACTTAGGCGCGGTAGGCCGCAGACCCAAATCGCAGGCTTCCGCAGCCATCTCGTCCCTGCCGATGAATTCAGCTTCCCTTCTGGTCACACCTCGGCTGCCTTCCTGATTGCTACGCTGTGCGCTTGGTTTTATCCAGACACAACTTTATGGGTGTTTATGTGGGCATCCTCGGTTGGGACCTCACGGATCTTTCTAGGAGTGCATTATCCTGTCGACATCGTTGCTGGCGCCTTGCTGGGCAGCGCCTGTGCTTCGATCGGGATCTGGTCAGCTTAAGCGTGAGAATCCTCTACGGCGTTCAAGGAACCGGCAACGGCCACTTGACTCGTGCCCGCTTGATGGCAAAAGCCTTGACTAAAGCTGGCATCGAAGTGCAATACCTGTTTTCCGGCCGGCCTCGAGAGAGTTTTTTCTACATGGAAATTTTCGGGGACTTTTGGTGGTTCCCGGGTTTAACCTTTGCTGTCCAAAACGGGCAAATCAGTTACCTTAAGACCTTACGTAGATTTCCCGATGGCTTGCCGTTCATCCGCGCTATCAGTAAGCTAGATTTAGACTCATTCGACCTGGTGCTGACCGATTTTGAGCCGATCAGTGCCTGGGCAGCGGTTATCCGCACCAAACCTCTGATCGGATTGGGTCATCAATACGCGTTCCGGCATGCGATCCCCAGATCCCGCGGCGGGCTAATCGCGCGAATGCTCCTGCGCTGGTATGCGCCTGCACCTATCAGCCTGGGGCTCCATTGGTACTCGTTTGGGCAGCCTATCCTGCCTCCTTTGGTGGAGGTTCCACCTGCAGCTGAAGTCGATCCCAGGATGATCCTGGTATATTTACCGTTCGAATCCCTGCCCGCCATTCTAAACTTGCTCAGCCAGTTTCCAAGCCATCGGTTTGAGGTCTACAGCGGAGAAGTAGTAACCTTGCAAGTTTTAAAACATATCCGCTTAAACCCATTGTCAAGGCAAAGATTCCAACAGTCCCTGGCAGCCTGCAGCGGGGTTTTGTGTAATACTGGTTTTGAGCTGATCTCAGAGGCGCTAGCTGCAGGTAAAAAGATCCTAGTCAAGCCGCTTAAAGGTCAATGGGAGCAATCCTGCAATGCTAAAGCACTAGTCGAACTCGGCTGGGGGGAGGCGATGACAACTCTTGACCCCAACCGGATCGACACCTGGCTGGACAAGTCGCAGGCAGTGCAAGTCACCTACCAGGATGTGGCAGGATTAATCGCCGACTGGCTGAAAACTGGGAACTGGGAAATCCGACCAGATTGGATTGAATCTATCTGGCGCCAGATCCGCTTAACGAATCTCCAAGAAGAAACAGGAGAATCTTTGAAGTGCTAGTTCAGGCAGCGCGCTTTATGGTAATATCCGAATGTTTTCCTTAAACCTAAGAAGAATGCCAGGCAGTTATGGCGAAAGAAGATGTCATCGAAATGGAAGGTACGGTGATTGAGACTCTGCCCAATACGATGTTCCGAGTTAGACTGGACAACGGGCATGTCATCACCGCGCATATTTCCGGTAAGATGCGCAAGCACTATATCCGCATCTTAACCGGCGATCGAGTCAAAGTGGAAATGACTCCTTATGACCTCACCAAAGGCAGGATCACTTTTCGCTTAAAATGATCCTGTCCTTTGATTAGGCCGGCGCTACCGGCTTTTTCTCCTCGATCAAAAACTTGAACTCTCCGTTCTGGACGTAGAACTTCACGTGCCCACCCTCGACCAAACGGCCAAACAGGAGCTCTTCTGCCAAAGGTTTCTTGACATGCTCCTGGATTACCCGCGCCATCGGACGCGCTCCCATCGCCGGATCATAGCCGCGCTCGGCGAGCCATTCCCGCGCCTGCGGGGTCAATTGGATAGTCACGCCGCGCTCGGCAAGCTGGGACTCCAGCTCGAAGATAAACTTGTCCACCACCTGACCGACAACCTTGCGGTCCAATGGCTTGAACTGAATGATAGCGTCAAGTCTATTCCGAAATTCAGGGGTAAAGAGTTTCTCGATCGCCTTTAAGCTATCAGTACTGTGATCTTGGGGAGTGAACCCAACCGATGCTCGGCTAGACTCCATTGCACCAGCATTGGTAGTCATCACTAAGATGATATTGCGGAAATCTACCTTGCGTCCGTTGTTGTCGGTCAAGGTACCGTGATCCATGACTTGAAGCAGTAGGTTAAATACGTCCGGATGAGCCTTTTCGATCTCATCGAGGAGCAACACCGCGTGCGGATGCTTGTTGACCTCCTCAGTGAGTAACCCACCCTGATCGTAGCCCACATATCCCGGCGGAGCGCCGATCAGACGCGAAACAGTATGCCGCTCCATGTATTCGGACATGTCAAAACGGATCAACTCCACCCCTAGCAATCTAGCCAACTGACGGGTCACTTCGGTCTTCCCAACACCAGTCGGGCCGGCGAACAGAAAACAACCGATCGGCTTAGATTCACTGCGAAGGCCAGCACGCGCCAACTTAATCGCCGAAGCAAGCGCCTCGATTGCCTGGTCTTGGCCGTACACCAACATCTTTAAGTTCTTCTCTAGGTCCCTGAGCTTTTCCTTGTCGCTGGACGACACTGTCTTAGCCGGAATGCGAGCGATCTTTGCGACGATATATTCGATTTCCTCAGTATCGACCACGGATTTACGTTGATCTTCAGGCAGTAACCTTTGCCTAGCGCCTGCTTCGTCGATCACATCGATTGCCTTGTCAGGCAAATGGCGATCGGTGATGTAACGGGCCGAGAGCTCCGCCGCAGCTTTGAAGGCCTGCTCGGTATATTTGACTTGATGGTGTTCTTCAAAGCGGGCTTTTAATCCTTTAAGGATCTCAAAGGTTTCCGCCACGCTCGGTTCGTGAACATCGATCTTTTGAAACCGGCGCGCCAAGGCTCGATCTTTCTCGAAGATGCTGCGGTATTCCTGATAGGTAGTCGAACCGATACAGCGCATCTCTCCGGAAGCTAACATCGGTTTGATCAAGTTGGAAGCGTCCATTACCCCTCCTGAGGCGGAACCCGCACCGATGATAGTATGAATCTCATCGATAAACAGAATCGCTTCCGGCATCCGCTTAAGCTGAGCCAAGAGGGATTTCAAGCGTTTTTCGAAGTCGCCGCGATACTTGGTGCCAGCTACCAATGCCCCTAAGTCGAGAGCATAGATCACCGCATTTTTAAGAACTTCAGGCACATCCTCCTCGACGATCTTCTTTGCTAGCCCCTCAGCGATGGCAGTCTTGCCAACCCCTGCCTCACCTACCAACAAAGGATTATTCTTAAGGCGGCGACAGAGCACCTGAATCGTGCGTTCGATCTCCGCCTCGCGGCCGATCAACGGGTCAATGCGACCAGCCCGAGCGGCTTCGTTTAGGTTGGTGGCATACTTTTCCAGCGGATCGACAAGGTTCCCGTTCTGGGATTCTTCGCTCGCGTCGCCCATATCCTGAGAAGGAGTATTGGTTCTCGAATCATCTTTAGCCTTAGAGATGCCATGCGCGATAAAATTCACTACATCCAGGCGAGTGATGTCTTGTTTGTGGAGCAGATAGACTGCATGCGAATCTTGTTCACTGAAAATAGCCACCAAAATATTGGCACCGGTAACTTCCTTTTTGCCTGAAGATTGGACTTGAAATACCGCTCGCTGCAAAACTCGCTGGAAGCCCAGAGTAGGCTGGGTCTCGCGGCTCATACCGGGAGGAAGTAAGGGGGTAGTCTCATCTAAAAACTGAACCAACTCCCGGCGCAGCTGTTCCAAATTGCCGCCGCAAGCCTTGAGCACTTCTACTGCCGAAGGATTGTCCAGCATCGCCAGCAGCAAGTGCTCCACGGTAATGTACTCGTGGCGTCTATCATGGGCGTACTTGAATGCCGCATTGAGGGAGTGTTCCAATTCTTTACTCAACATGACGAGACTCGTTTAGTTCTGCTTAGTTAAGCTTCTTCCATCGTACACAATAACGGGTGTTGATGGCGCCTGGAATATTCATTGACCTGCTGCACTTTAGTTTCGGCCACGTCTTTAGAAAACATCCCACACACGCCAACTCCACGGGTATGCACGTGAAGCATGATTTGCGTCGCCTTATCTTCGCTCATCCCAAAAAAACGCATTAGCACCTCGACGACGAAATCCATCGGGGTAAAATCATCGTTGAGTAAGATCACTTTATACAGAGGTGGCGGCTTGAGTTTGGGTTTTGCCTCTTGGACCGCCACGTAAGTACCGCCGTCGCTTGTCTGTCCCCCATTGTATTGCGACATCGAGCACTCCGCGAAGCGATTTGTTGTGACATTCCATAGGCAACCTGAATTTTCGACCATTTTCTCAGGCACAAGTTCAACCTCCGGGCGCAGATAGCATAGGTAGAACTCAGTTTATAGTCGATGCTTAAGCGGTAGAATCCACATTTCATACATAGAAACGATCCACATGAACACAAATGACATCGCCATCCCTGCACCGCCAGCGATCACCAGCCAGGCAAAATGAGGTGAAAGCTTGGTCAGCCACCAAGAGGCGATGTCGGTCAACTGAAAGATAAACGGCATCGCTACTGCCAAGGATTTTAACGGCTCAGAAGGGCCGGTAGCGAAACAAAAAATGATACCGACGAACATGAAAATAAACGCAATCCCAAACAAGTGCACATGCGTGACTCGAACCAATGATTGAACCGTAGCCCCAGTATCAGTCTCGGCGCGCTTCTGTATTTCCTCAAAGCGGGTAAAATCAGGCAAGGAATAGTTAGGAGCATGGCATACTACGCACCGGCTTTCGATAATTGATCGAATCGATTTTTCATATTCTGTCCGTGAGGCGCCGTCGCGTACCCATTGAATAATTTGAAATCGCTCCTGTGGCGTGGCATAGGGTTGCATTGCGCCGTTGAGCATAGTCTCGAGTTTGGAACCTGAGCGATTGCCGTAGTAGCTGTAGACGATGTCTGCGATCGACAACCCAAACTTACCATCGGCCATGCCATGCGTGAACAGGATTTGCAGCAACGCGACGAAATATCCAATCGCGATGATGATTAAGTAAGAAGAGAACAAAACCTTGGCAGACAA
Source organism: uncultured Methylococcales bacterium (assembly GCA_964546735.1). GTDB lineage: Bacteria > Pseudomonadota > Gammaproteobacteria > Methylococcales > Methylothermaceae > Methylohalobius. Next base: position 8,499 of record CAZJKH010000011.1, read on the forward strand.
AGGCAGGCTTCTTAATTCATAAAGCATCGCATTATCCTGATTAGGTTTTGAGCGGCAATCTAAAAATCATTATTTTCCTTTAAGAATCTGCTTTGGCAAGATGCATACCGAAGAAATACAGTAAAATTGTCGCTTAGATTTTAGCTAAAGTTACCCTATGGTTTGGAAACCTAACGTGACCGTCGCTGCCGTCATCGAACGAGCAGGGCGCTATCTATTGGTCGAAGAGATAATCGACAACCGCCTGGTTCTAAATCAGCCTGCAGGACATCTAGAAGAAGGTGAATCCCTGCTGCAGGCGGTAGTACGGGAAGTACTGGAAGAGACCGGTTGGCGTTTTGAACCCCAAGCGCTAGTAGCGATCCAACTGTACCGCGCCAGTCCAACCTTGACTTTCCTACGCTTTACCTTCACCGGTCGGATCAACCAACACAACCCAACTCGCTGTCTGGATGCTGGCATTTTTGCCGTCCATTGGCTGAGTCGAGCAGAAATCGAAGCGCAACGACAAAACCTAAGAAGCCCTTTGGTCTTGGAATCGATCGCTGCCTATGAAAGCGGTCAAAGGTATTGTTTGGATATTTTACAATCGATTTAAAAGATGAAGATTCTCGTCGCTATGTCCGGGGGGGTAGACTCCTCAGTAGCTGCCCTCAAGCTTCTAGAACAGGGGCACGACATCGCTGGCCTGTTTATGAAGAACTGGGACGAGGATGACGGTACCGAATACTGTACCGCGCTGCGCGATCTAGAAGACGCACAGGCGGTCTGTGAGCGTCTCGGGATTGAGCTGTACACAGCCAATTTCGCTGCTGAGTATTGGGAGTCAGTGTTCAGCCACTTTCTAGCTGAATATCAAGCCGGGCGCACCCCTAATCCAGACATCCTGTGCAACAAGCACATTAAGTTCAAAGCATTTTTAGACTATGCGCTGGATTTGGGTTTTGCGACCATCGCCACTGGACACTATGCCCGAGTTCGGCAGCGTCAAGGCCACTTTGAGCTGCTGCGCGGCGTGGATGAAAACAAAGACCAGAGCTATTTCCTCTACGCCATGGGGCAAGCAGCGCTCTCCCGAACTTGGCTCCCTATCGGTCATCTGCATAAATCCGAAGTGCGCGCTATCGCTGCCAAAGCGGGATTCCCCAATCACGCTAAAAAGGACAGCACCGGGATCTGTTTCATCGGCGAACGCAAGTTCCGGGATTTCCTCATGCGTTACTTGAGAGCTTGTCCAGGTCCGATCCTTACTCCTGAAGGAGAAGTGCTAGGCGAGCATCAGGGGTTGATGTATTACACCTTGGGTCAACGTCAGGGACTCGGCATCGGTGGACGAGCTGGGACCCAACCTCTACCCTGGTATGTGATAGGGAAAGACTTTGAACGCAATGCCTTAATTGTCGCCCAAGGCCACGATCATCCTCTATTGTTCCATACCACCTTAGAAGCAGGGCAGATAGAATGGCTTGCTGGAACGCCATCAGAGGGGTCCTTTCGTTGCAGCGCCAAAATCCGCTATCGTCAGCTGGATCAGCCTTGCTGCGTGGAGCAAATCAGCCCCGATCGTATCCGGGTGATCTTTGATCAGCCGCAGCGAGCCGTCACGCCAGGGCAGTCAGTCGTGTTTTATGCTGGCAAAGTGGTCTTAGGCGGCGGCGTGATCGAGACGGTAATCTCTTCCAACTAACCTCACTGTGCAGACTAGGAATTGATGCCATGCTTACTCCCTTGACCGCAATTTCGCCCATCGATGGCCGTTATGCCGACCAAAATGACTTGTTGCGTCCGATTTTTAGCGAATACGGCCTGATCCGCTATCGCGTCCGAGTTGAAATCGAGTGGCTTAAGCTGCTGGCAGAAGAGCCTGCAATCGTTGAAGTTCCCCCTTTGTCACCGGAAGCTACGCACTTTTTAGACCAGATCGTAGCCAATTTCAATGAAGCCGATGCCAGGCGGATCAAAGCGATCGAGCGCACCACCAATCACGACGTTAAAGCGGTGGAGTATTTCCTCAAAGAAAAAGTCGCCGTCTTCCCAGAATTGGCAAAGGTTTCCGAATTCATCCACTTTGCCTGTACTTCCGAGGACATCAATAACTTGGCTTACGGCCTGATGCTCAAGGAAGGACGCGATCTGGTTTTGTTACCTTTGATCGATGAGGTCATCTTGGCCATCGCTGAGCTCGCCCATCGTACGGCGGCGGTGCCAATGCTCGCCCGCACCCACGGCCAGCCGGCCAGTCCCACTACTTTAGGCAAGGAAATGGCTAATTTCGTCTATCGACTGCGGCGTCAAAGTCAACAGCTCAGGCAGGTTGAATTCTTAGGCAAGATCAACGGCGCCGTGGGTAATTACAATGCTCACTGCCTAGCCTATCCAGAGGTCGACTGGGAAGCGCTCGCCAAAAGATTTGTAGAAGAAAGGCTAGGGCTGACCTGGAATCAGTACACCACCCAGATCGAGCCTCACGATTATCTGGCCGAGTGGTTTGACTGTCTGAGCCGGCTGAATACGATTTTGATCGATTTTAACCGCGACGTCTGGGGGTATATCGCGTTGGGATACTTCCGGCAAAAGATCATTGCCGGAGAGGTAGGTTCATCGACGATGCCGCATAAGGTCAATCCAATCGATTTTGAAAACTCAGAAGGAAATTTGGGAATTGCCAACGCGCTTGCCCACCACTTGGCAGACAAGCTCCCTATTTCCCGCTGGCAACGGGATCTGACTGACTCCACTGTGCTGCGCAATCTTGGGGTAATCGTAGCCCATACCAGGATTGCTTGGCATAGCGTCCTCAAAGGGCTCACTAAACTTGAGGTAGATCAAGCCCGCTTAGAAGCGGACCTAGATGCCAATTGGGAGGTTCTGGCCGAGGCTGTCCAAACCGTGATGCGTCGCTACGGGATCAAACGCCCCTATGAAAAGCTCAAAGAACTCACCCGCGGCCACCAGATAAATGCGCCGGATCTAGCCGCATTTATCGAAGCCCTCGCGCTCCCAGAGCCAGTCAAGGCGCGTCTTAGAGCCCTAACACCTAAGACTTACACCGGTCTGGCGCAGCAATTGGCAGAGAAAATTTAGACTTTTGTGAACCAGATCACATCGAAGATTCTCTAAAATGCCAAACTTCAGACCGTGGTTGTCGCCTAAGATGGCAGAGAATCTGCCCTTTATCCCCTCCTCCCTCTACTGCCATCTGCGACAACCCAGCCCCGGGATGCTTCAGGAAGGTTGCACTTGGGGTTTTTATTTTAGTACTTGACTATGCTGCGGATTGCTTTTGAAACGCTTGGCTGTCGCCTAAACGAAGCGGAATCGGAAGGTTGGGCACGCCGCTTTCACGCTAGCGGGGTACAAGTAGCCTCGGTTGCTCAAGCAGATGTGGTGGTATTTAACACTTGCGCCGTCACTCAGGAAGCAGTGCGCAAATCGCGTCGGTTGATCCGCCGTCTGCGGCGTACTAATCCCCACGCTCGACTGGTAGTGAGTGGCTGTTACGCGACCTTGTACCCCTCCGAGGCAGCCGAGGCCTTGGGCGTGGACCTAGTGGTCGTCAACCGCGACAAGGATCAACTGGTAAAGTTAGTCTGCGCGCTCATCGGAAATGATATTGCGCTTGCGGAAACAACTCCTTCCGTGTTCACCCGCAATCGCCAGCGGGCGTTTGTCAAAGTCCAGGATGGATGCCGCCACCGTTGTACTTTCTGCATCGTCACCGTGGCCCGGGGAGAGGAGCGTAGCCGGCCGATCGCCGAGGTAGTCTCTGAGATCCAGGCCCTGCGCGCCGAAGGTATCCAGGAGGCGGTTCTAACCGGCGTTCATCTAGGCGGTTATGGTAGCGATCTTGGCATTCGGCTAGAGAACTTAATCCAAGCAATACTGGAGGAAACTGATCTGCCGCGCCTTAGGCTCGGGTCGCTGGAACCTTGGGAGCTAACCGATAAGTTCTTCAAGCTTTTTCATGATCCGCGCCTGATGCCGCACCTACATCTCCCTTTGCAAAGCGGCTCCGATAGGGTATTAAAACGCATGGCACGGCGTTGTCGGCGGCAGGGTTTTCAAACACTTGTCACCTTGGCGCGAGAGCATTGCCCAGGGATAACCCTGACGACCGACATCATCGTCGGCTTCCCGGGTGAAACCGAAGAGGATTTTCAGCAAACCTTAGAACTGGTGGAAGCAATCGGCTTCGCTCACGTCCACATTTTTCCTTATTCCCCGCGCGCAGGAACCGCCGCAGCAGCCTTTCCAGACCAAGTGCCGCAAGCCATCAAACAAGCCCGCAGCCGTAGATTACACGCCCTTGCAGCTCGCTTGCGCCGGGAAGCTTTGGAACAGCATCTAGGACGCACCGAGCCCGTATTGTGGGAAACCTTCCATGAACAGGAGGGCGAGCGGATCTTCTTTGGCTACACCCCGAATTATCTGCGAGTCCAGATGGCAGTACCGAAAGGGGTAGATCTTACCAATGCCATCCATTCAGCTCGATTAGTTGGCCTCACGCCCGCCGGGGACATGCTCGTTGCAGAACCTGTTTGCGCGCATTGGCAAAATAAATCGTAGTTGCAATCACCGCCGCTGGCGGCAGCAGAATATTAAATAAAGGGATCCCAATGCCGAGCATCACTGCACCGCCTAAAGTCAATACTCCCAGTCGTGCTCGCGCTAACAGCTGGTGAGCTTGCGGAAACAGAATGCCGTGATTAGCCAAGGGATAAGAGGTGTATTCCAATCCTAAGCACCACGCATTGAAAACCAACCACAAAAACGGCGCAACCAAGTTCACTCCAGGAATCAAAGTCAGGATTGCCAAAGGAGCGGTGCGCAATAAAAAGTAACTCAAGCGTCTAAATTCTGCTCCTATCTCCAGGATCACTGCATTGGCGAAACTAGCTTTAAGAGGTTGCGGTGGGATACCAGTAAGGAGCGCTTCCGTGCGCTCAGCCAGGGTAGCATAAAAAGGCGCAGCCAATAAGTTAGCCAGCACAGCGAAGCTGAAAAAGGTGATGAGCAAAAATACCAGGCCAAACAGCGGCCATAGCAACCAGCGCAACCAGTGAAGCCAAGCGGGAATCAACCAATCGAGAAAATCAGAGAAGAAATAGCCTGCCAAGCCAAATGCACCGGCAAACAAAATCAGATTGATCAGAAGCGGAATCAGGACAAATTTACGCAGCTGTGGATGGCTGAGCAGGACAATTCCCTGACTTAGACAGCGTAAAGCATACGCAGGATTATTAAGCTTCTTAGAGTCATAGCTAGCAATAGGTACAGTTGTCATTCCCAAGGCGTTGCAAAAAACGCTGATTGTACAGCCTCACTAGCTATTTTCCAGCATTCTCAGGCTGCCAGCTTTGGTTTTATAGTTTCCTTGCTCTGCCAGTTTTGGCATAGGGAAGAATAAGGAATTAAAGTGTTTTTTCTAGAAAACATCGCATGGACTGCAGGTGATCGTTTAGCGATCCCATCAAAGGCAGTTGCAAGCTCAGCCAGATAGGGGAAGCGGATACCTCGGTACTGGCATGGTTCGCCGATAACGTCCATGTGCATTCCTAAATTTCCGACGATGCGCATGATTGAACGCCGACACAAAAACAACCAGGAATCGATTTTAGCCAGTTCACTATACTCCTTAGCGGCGCGGATCAAGCCTAATAAGACCTCAGGCTCACTGACACAATGATGCCGACCTCCACGGCGGAACGATTTGAGAATAGATAAGCGCGATAATTCCGCCAGGCGTTTGCCCTCGATGTCGCGCGCTTGCAAAGCAAGTTTGGCAATGCGAGCGATAAGCAGCTTGTCTAGTTTACCGATTACTAGGCGAGCAGCACCTACCCATTCGCCGCTGGCTTTGTGCCGAATCAGAAAGTGAACAGAATGGTGGTCAAACGCATCGATTTCTAAGCCATCGTCGAAACGCTCTTTCGGTTCAAAGGACTTTTCTAAACAATACACCTGATAACGCAGGTGATAATGGATAGCGCGGCTTTCCACAGTATCAGCAAGGATTGCTTGATAACGGCTGTCGAACATACCATCCCCTCCTTGATTGAAAATCAAATTCTGTTACTTAGCATAAATAATGCCAATACATGACAAAACTATAGAAAACTGAAATCAGTTAAAAGCTTTATTAATTTAGTACCTAAAAACGACATTTTCTATTTTAATTTGGCAATCAATTGATAAATCATTAAATTTGACTGTCGCCAAATAGCAACGATTATGAAGAAATTCATGCGTGTTATCGAAATTGATGCTCCAGGCGGCCCGGAGATGTTGCACCTCGCTCAGCGGCCGTTACCTGTAGCAGGATCGAATGAAGTGCTCATTCAAGTCAAAGCTTGCGGTGTCAACCGCCCGGACATCCTACAGCGCAAGGGCCTCTATCCACCACCACCTGGAGCTTCAGGTATTCCCGGTTTAGAAGTTGCCGGCATCGTCGTTGCAGTCGGATCCGGTGTCTGTTCGTGGCAGCCTGGAGACCAAGTCTGCGCTTTGGTCAGTGGGGGCGGATATGCGGAGTACTGCGTAGCACCAGTTCAAACTTGCCTGCCGATTCCAGCTGGACTAGATTTTATCCAGGCAGCTGCTTTGCCGGAGACTTTCTTCACAGTTTGGACTAATGTGTTCGAACGCGGGCGTCTCAAACCGGGAGAACGTTTGCTGGTACACGGCGGTGCAGGCGGCATCGGGACTACCGCCATTCAGCTTGCTGTGGCGCTGCGCCAAGCTGAAGTCTATACGACCTGCGGTAGCGACGCCAAATGCCGCTTCTGTGAAACCCTTGGCGCAAAAGCGATCAATTATCGCCGTGAAGATTTCGCCGAACGTATCCTCCAACTGACTGACGCCGCAGGGGTAGATGTCATCCTCGACATTATCGGCGGCCCTTGCCTTGAAGCCAACCTTAAATCTCTAGCGCCTGAAGGGCGTTTGCTGATCATCGCTGCACAAGGAGGCGCCAAGAGCGAAATCCACCTACCGGTTATCTTTATGAAGCGGCTGACTCTGACCGGCTCTACCCTCAGAGCGCGCAAGCTAGAGGATAAAGCTGCCATCGCCTGCCAGTTGTTAGACCATGTCTGGCCACTTCTCGAACAGCGCAAAGTGCGCCCGATTATCTTCACAACTTTACCTCTGGAAAAGGCCGCCGAAGCCCATCGGATTCTGGAAAGCTATGCGCATATCGGCAAAATCGTTTTAATCCCATAACAAACCCCGACCGCGAGCTTTGAGCTAGACTTGCTTTAAGCAAGTCTTTGCTTTTTGTGCTTTTATGTTTGATGTGCCGTTTGATTTGCATCCGGAAGCGGCGGCTCGCTGGTTAGCAGAGCTGGAATCGGTGCCTATCAAAACCCGCAGTCGTCATCTGTATGCCGCTCTCAAGGCGCTCAATGCCACCGCCTTGCCAGAAACGGCACGACTGGCATTGCTGGAAGTTCTAAGGCCTTGGGTGGTTGCGGCTTCTGAAATTTTGGCACGGAACTTCGTTCGCTTCCACGCTCCCCAATCAGACACTGCCAGAAAAACCGCCAAGCTAAGCGCGTTGTTACACCACGAATTAGCCGCCGGTTACGAGCGAGTATTAGCCGAAGCAACATTGGTGGCGGGTCATCGGATTCTGGTCTCATTAGGATGGATGCTAGTTAGGATCTTACAACTTGGAGAGCCGCTTGGGTCTAGCGTATGGAAACGGCTATATGCCATTTATCAGCAAGGAGAAACAGCAAAATGGTTGACCCAGCCAGTAGACGAACCCTTAGCTGCTGGATTGACAGAACCCCCCAAAGATCGATTCAAATGCGCGGTTATGTTCGTAGCGTTAGCCTCTATGCGGCTCGATCCTCATCTCATGAGCGAGTTGTTCCTGTACTTACTACAACATCGTCAATCGATCGAGTTAAGCGAGCTGCCAACAGTGGATGGCTGGTTCATAGATCTTTCCCAAGCTACCGGACCGCGCCGTGTAGGTCTCGATCTAGGTATCCCCGGCCGCCTGCTCTACTTGAAAATACACCTGCCTCAAACAGAAAGACCGCCTTCGCCTCTGTTGCAACGGCTACAGTATTGCCTCGGCCAACCACCTGCGGAAGAATACCCGCTGACCCGCCGAGTGGACGAAGTGTGGTGTGGACGGGAGAGTATCCTGGCGGAACTTAAGCGGCGCCGATCTCAATCAGTCTCATCCAACGCCTGGCTGAGAGTGCCGGAATTCGAGTTGACCCCGCTGGACAACGATTCATCAACTTCTACCAGCCGCGTCTACCGTCGGCTTGATGCCCTGCTGCGGATGCGTCAGGATAATCCGATCACTGTGCTGGAAATGGAAAACATCAACATCCAGCCTGGCGATCTGATAGTGCTGGAATTGCTTGACGAAACTCTGCTAGCAGCAGTCGTTCGCTGGGTTCAAACTAGCGTTTGGGGAAACAAGACCAAGCTTGGCTTGGAACCATTTAAAGGAGGAGTCGAGTGCGTCCAGGCTTTGATTGTGGGACAAGGACCAGCTCATGCACTAGCAATTACCGATCCTCTGCAGGAAAACCTTGTCCTAGCGCTTGCGCCGATTCGACTCAAACTGGGGACTAAGATCATGATCGGTGACAGCGAAGCTCAGGTTATCCGCTTGTTGGAATGGACGGACGACTTCTACGCTTATTGTCTTGAGCCACTATAAGGCAAGTTCAGGTATCATGATTAGATGGCTTTGTTGTGCCTTGACATTCATCAACTTCGTAACCTCCGCAACGCATCTCTCCAGTTCGATCCTAGAATCAACCTAATCATCGGTCCTAACGCTAGCGGTAAAACCTCAATTTTAGAAGCAATTTATTTGCTCGGTCGAGCATGCTCGTTCCGCACCTCGCGTAGCCTAGATCTGATCGCTCAAGGGAGCGATCGTCTAATGGTCGCTGGTAGAGTCCTCAGTGAAGGACGAGAGGTTTCGATTGGAGTTGGGTTCCATGGCAGTCAACGGCAAATCCGGCTGGACGGACGGACGATAGATGCGCGCACCGAACTGCTTAAGGTATTGCCGATTCAATTGATTGACCCGACTCTCCATACCCTGCTAGAAGATAGTCCTAAAAGCAGGCGTAGATTTTTGGATTGGGGCGTCGTCTACACTGAGCCTCAGTATTTGCTTACCTGGCGCTGTTATCAACGCGCCTTGGCACAACGCAACGCTGCTCTCCGCAGCGGAAACCGTTGCGCTGCCATACTATGGGGGCAAGAACTTACAAAATACGGTAAAATAATAGAAGCTTGCCGGGTTCATTATCTTCAGCGCTTACAAGCGGCATTCAGTCAGATATTTGCCCAGCTAGGGCTAGGTCAGGAAATTGAGCTTCGTTATCTGCCGGGTCGGGCTAGTGGCAAAGATTTGGAAACGGCATTGGCCGACGATCTGGAACGGGACGTCCGCCACGGTTATACCCACAGCGGTCCTCATCGGGATGACTTTATGGCGTATGTGGCGGGACGACCGGTACGCCACCTGTTCTCCCGCGGACAAATGAAGCTTCTGACGTATGCCCTGGCTTTAGTTCAGATCCAGATGTTGGATCGCCCCGGCTGCCTGTTGATCGACGACCTTGCCTCGGAATTAGACCTTGAAAATCAGGCACGTTTGACCGAATTGATCGTCAATGTTAGGTTTCAGATCTTTATCACCGCCACTCGCCCTTTAGATTCAGCCTGCCTTACCCAGCGCATCGGTCAGACGTTCCAGGTGGCAGGGGGAATCATTAAACCGGTTTGATTTCCACAATTAAATCTATGCAAAAAGTAGCTCAAGCCTATGACAGTTCCAGCATCCAGGTGCTAAAAGGCCTGGAAGCAGTGCGCAAACGCTCTGGCATGTATATCGGGGACACCGATGATGGCACCGGCCTCCATCACATGGTGTTCGAGGTGGTAGACAATGCCGTCGATGAAGCCTTAGCCGGTTACTGTAAAGATATCACGGTGATTATCCACGCCGATGGTTCGGTATCGGTGGAAGATGATGGCCGCGGTATTCCGGTAGACATCATGCCGGAGGAAGGTCGGCCAGCCGCAGAGGTGATCATGACTACCCTCCACGCCGGTGGCAAGTTCGACGACAACGCCTATAAAGTGTCCGGCGGCCTGCACGGCGTAGGGGTATCGGTAGTCAATGCCCTCTCGGAAGAACTCGTTCTAGAAATCAAGCGCGACGGAAAGCTCTATCGACAAGTTTATCGCTTAGGCGAGCCAGTCACGCCGCTAGAAGTCATCGGCACTGCTAAACAAACAGGCACCAAGGTATGCTTTAAGCCTAGCCCTGCGATTTTCAGCAATACCGAATTTCACTACGATATCCTCGCCAAGCGCCTGCGTGAGCTCTCCTTCCTTAATCCCGGCGTGCACATCAGGCTGTATGACGAGCGCACTGATCGCGAGGATCAATTCCAGTTCACGGGTGGGATTCAGGCGTTTGTCTTGCACCTGGCCCGAAATAAAACACCGCTATTTGAGAAGGTTTTTTACTGCCATGCCGGCAAAGACGGGATCGAGGTAGAAGCTGCGCTGGTGTGGACCGAGACCTATCAGGAAAACGTCCTCTGTTATACCAACAATATCCCTCAAAAAGACGGCGGCACCCATTTAGCCGGTTTTCGCGCAGCTTTGACTCGAACCCTTAATCAATACATCGAATCGCAAGGGCTAACCAAGAAGTACAAAATTCACCCAACGGGCGATGACATCCGCGAAGGACTGACCGCAGTCCTTTCGGTCAAAGTACCAGATCCCAAATTTTCCTCCCAGACTAAAGATAAGCTGGTTTCCTCAGATGTCAAACCGATCGTGGAAACGATCGTTGCCGATAAGTTCCAGGAATTTCTGCTTGAAAATCCTCAAGCTGCTAAAGCCATCGTGGGGAAAATCCTTGAAGCTGCCAGAGCCCGCGAGGCAGCCCGCCGCGCGCGCGAGATGACAAGGCGCAAAACCGCCCTGGACATGGGAGGGTTGCCCGGTAAATTGGCCGATTGTCAGGAAAGAGACCCGGCCAAGTCCGAACTGTTTATCGTCGAAGGAGACTCGGCTGGAGGCTCGGCCAAACAAGGTCGCGATCGCCGCACGCAGGCGATCTTGCCCCTCAAAGGTAAGATCCTAAACGTAGAGCGGGCGAGGTTTGACAAGATGCTGTCTTCTGACGAGATCGCTACCCTCATCACCGCCTTAGGCTGCGGGGTCGGTAAAAAGGATTACGATCCCAACCGGCTGCGCTACCATCGGATCATCATCATGACGGATGCTGACGTAGACGGATCGCACATTCGGACTCTGCTTCTGACCTTCTTTTACCGGCAGATGATCGAACTGATCGAACGCGGCCACGTGTACATCGCCCAGCCACCCCTGTACAAGGTAAAAAAAGGCAATCAAGAGCACTACGTCAAAGACGAGGCCGAACTTCATGAATATCTGCTGCAGTTGGCCTTAGCGCAGGCCGCGTTGCTGCCAGATGCAGTTACTCCGCCGATCAAAGGGGGAGGATTAGAGAAACTGGTCCGGGCCTACTTGACAGTCCAGGATGTCATCGAACGCCATAGCATCCATTACGATGCAACATTTTTGGAGGCATTGGTCTCTTTACCGCTTTTTGAGGCCTCGCTAGTCTCTGATGAGGGCGCGTGCCGGAGCTGGTTTAAGGATCTGGAAACGCGCCTTAACCAAACCTCTACCCGCGCAATCCGTTATACCATCGAGCTAGAATTTTGCGATTACGACACCCGCTTTAAAGCAACCATCACCAAACGGCTATATGGTGTCAGCAAAAGTTTTACCATCACGCCCAACTTTTTCCAGTCATCGGATTACTTAAAGCTGGCTCGTTTCGGCCAGGAGATCAACGGCTTATTCAGCGCAGAGACGGTGCTTGTTGTCGGCGAACGAAAACACAAAGTCTCCGACTTCAAACAAGCTTTTACACTGCTGATGGAGGAAGCGCGCAAAGGCCAGCAAATCCAACGCTACAAAGGGTTAGGGGAAATGAATCCGGAGCAATTGTGGGAAACGACGATGAATCCTGACAACCGAAGATTGCTCAAAGTGACCATAGAGGATGCAGTAGCTGCCGACGAGATTTTCTCGACTCTGATGGGCGATGAGGTGGAACCGCGGCGCCGGTTCATTGAAGAAAACGCTCTGGCAGTAGAGAATTTGGACATCTAGCTGTGTTGCCTTACCCTCATATCGATCCAGTCGCAATCCAGCTCGGCCCGCTCAAGGTCCATTGGTATGGCCTGATGTATCTGGTTGGATTCCTAGGTGCCTGGATCTTAGCGCGGCAGAGAGCAGGGAATCAGTGGCGAAAGGAAGAAATCGACGATCTAGTCTTTTATGGTGCCTTAGGGGTAGTCCTAGGTGGGCGCGCCGGTTACATGGTGTTTTACAACTTGGCAACGCTCATCCACGATCCTTTGAGCTTTTTCCGGGTCTGGGAAGGTGGTATGTCGTTCCACGGCGGCCTGCTGGGTGTCTTGGCAGCGATGGGCTGGTTTGCGCGCAAATACAGGCGGTCGTTTTTCGAGGTCACCGACTTCATTGCCCCGTTAGTGCCGATTGGCCTGTTCTTTGGGCGGATCGGCAATTTCATCAATGGAGAACTATGGGGTAAAGTCACCGACCTGCCTTGGGGAATGGTGTTTCCTACAGGCGGGGAGCTACCGCGCCATCCCTCGCAGCTGTATGAGGCCTTTCTAGAAGGAATCGTGCTGTTTACGGTGTTGTGGTTTTATTCTGCTAAACCTCGCCCGCTGATGGCGACCTCAGGATGGTTCTTGGTATTGTACGGAAGTTTTCGTTTTCTGGTGGAATTCATCCGTGAACCCGATGCGCACATCGGTTATCTTGCGTTTGGCTGGCTGACGATGGGGCAGCTTTTGTCTATCCCTATGATCCTCGCTGGCTTGTTGTTCCTGTGGCTAGCTTTCCAGCCCAAGCAAACTTCGATCAGGACATGAGCGATGCATGCCTATTTGGCGCTGCTTGAGGATATCCTTGAACACGGCATTCCTAAAGATGACCGTACCGGGGTCGGTACCTTGAGCGTATTCGGTCGTCAGCTCCGCTTGGATCTCAAGCTTGGGTTTCCGCTCCTCACCACTAAAAAGCTACACTGGCCCTCCATCGTCCACGAGCTTTTATGGTTTCTCTCTGGCGACACCAACATCCGCTACCTCAATCAACATGGAGTCACCATCTGGGATGAATGGGCCGACTCTCAAGGCAACCTCGGCCCCATTTACGGCAAACAGTGGCGCGCCTGGGAAAGCCCCAGAGGGGAAGCCATCGATCAACTCAGTCAAGTCATCGCCACTTTAAAGCGCGATCCAAATTCCAGACGTCTTTTGGTAAGTGCCTGGAACGTCGCAGACTTAGACCGAATGCGCTTGCCCCCTTGCCACTATGCATTTCAATTCTACGTCGCCGACGGTAAGCTATCTTGCATGTTCCACATGCGCTCAGTAGACGTATTTCTAGGCTTGCCGTTCAATCTCGCCAGCTATGCGCTGTTGACCCATCTAGTTGCCCATCAATGTGGGCTTGAGGTGGGCGAGCTGATCTGGACTGGCGGCGACGTGCACCTGTACCGCAATCACCTAGACCAAGCCAGATTACAGCTGACGCGCACGCCGTACCCATTGCCAAAGCTGGAAATCCTACGCCGGCCTAAGTCGCTGTTCGACTACCGGTTCGAGGATCTCAAATTGCACGGTTATCAAGCCCATCCGCCGATCAAAGCTGAGGTGGCGGTATGAATCCCTCGATTTCTCTCATCGTTGCCATGGCGCGCAATCGCACCATCGGGCTGAACGGTCGAATGCCCTGGCATCTTCCTGAAGACCTGAGGCATTTTCGAGCGCTTACCTTTGGCAAACCAATCCTGATGGGGCGGCGTACGTTTGAGTCTATCGGTCAGCCGCTGCCAGGCCGGTACAATCTGGTCGTCACTCGGCAGGCAGAATTTTCCGCGCCAGGCTGCACCGTGGTCAAAACCTTGGAAGAAGGGCTTGCCAAAGCGCACGGGGAAGAAGTCATGGTCATCGGGGGAGCATCGCTGTATGCTGCTCTGCTGCCTAAGGCAGATCAAATATATCTCACCCTAATTCACGCCGATTATCCAGGCGACACTTTTTTTCCTGAATGGCCGCTCAAGTCTTGGCAAGAAGTCTGTCGGCAAGAGAGGTCGACTGAAGGCTTCCCCCATGCTTACAGTTTTATCCTTCTCAAGCGCAGTCAGGCTGGCGATAACGCGGGCAATCGACACTGACGCGGTACATTTCCCCGTCCAGGCGCAGCGCGGTCAGCTGTCCTCCCCATACGCAGCCGGTATCTAGTCCATAACAGCTGTTCTCGGCGATAAAGCCTAGCGTCGACCAGTGACCGAAGATAATCTCTTGGCCCTGGCTTAAGCGCCCTGGGAACCGGAACCAAGGAATAAGATGCGGTACCTCCTCCGGTGAGCCAGCATGCGCCAACGCCAAGCGCCCAGTTGGATCACAATAGCGCAGCCGGGTGAAACAATTCACTATGAAACGCAGCCGCGCCCAACCCTTAAGATCCTCCGACCAAAGATCCGGCTCATTGCCGTACATATGTTGCAAAAACTCATGCCATAAATCGCTTTGCAACACCGCTTCCACCTCTCTGGCACGTTGAGTCGCCGTGGCGATGCTCCACTGCGGCGGCAAACCTGCATGAATCAAGCAAAAACGCTCATTCTGGTAAAGCAATGGGCGCCGGCGCAGCCAATCGATCAGATCGTCGCGGTCTGGGGCAGACAGCACTGCCGCCAAATCTTGCTTGTGCCGATATTCTTGGCCTTGCGCGACCGCCAACAAGTGTAGGTCGTGGTTGCCTAATACCGTCACGGCTCGATCGCCTAATGCCTTGATAAAGCGTATCGTTTCTAGAGAATGAGGCCCCCGGTTGACCAAATCCCCAGTGAACCAGAGCAAGTCAGAAGCAGGATCGAAATTGATCTTATCTAGCAGTTTCTGCAGTTCAAAGAAACAGCCTTGGACATCGCCGATAGCGTAATGGGCCATCAATCACACTCTCTAATTGCTGTGTATGCCCACGATGTGGGCAATCTCCCAGACAGTTTTTGTACCTTAACCTTCACCTCAGTGCAAGCCCATCCCATTTATTACGCTGCAACCGCCTATACTCTTTACTGAAAGTTTGGATTAGAAAGCAGCAAAGATGCGATTTTGTCTTTTTTACCTTGCTTTAATCCCTTGGCTGGCGCAAGCTGGCGATCTGCCGGCAGAATTATTTGCTGCTGCCAGTCAAGGCCGGGTCTCTCAACTGCAATCGGTGCTAGCGCAAGGGGTGGATGTCGATGCCCGAACCAGCACCGGGCGTACCCCCCTGATGGGGGCAGCGTTTTTTGGCAATGAACACAGCGTCCGCTTGCTGTTGAGCTACGGTGCTGATGTCAACGCAGCTGACAATCGCGGCATCACTCCACTGATGGATGCGGTCGCAGGCGGCTGGACCGAAGTGGTTAAGCTACTCCTGGCAGCTGGCGCCGACATCACCGCCAAAGATAAGTCTGGCCAATCGGTTTTAGACAAAGCCAAACAAACCGGCAATCAGGCAATCCTCAATCTGCTGACAGCAGTTAAAGCGCCCGAGCCGCCTCAAGATCAGAATCAGACGGAGCAACCTCCTACCGACTCCCAAAACAAAGACCCAGCCTCGTAGAATTTAAGGCAACTAACGCTGATCTGGAGAGAAAAATTCCTTCAATTCCAGTATCATATTAAAAGATGCACATTCATATTCTCGGTATCTGCGGCACCTTCATGGGAGGGCTGGCAAGTTTAGCCTGCGAGCTGGGATTTAAAGTCACCGGCTCAGATCAAAACGTTTATCCTCCCATGAGTACTCAGCTGGAAGCTTTAGGCATCCAGCTTAACCGCTATTCTCCTGCCAACCTTAACGCTAAACCGGATCTGGTGATCATCGGCAATGCGCTCTCGCGGGGCAATCTAGAAGTAGAGGAGGTCTTAGCGCGCGGGCTGCCTTATACTTCCGGTCCTCAATGGCTCTTCGACTGGGTTCTCAAGGATCGCTGGGTGCTCGCGGTCGCCGGCACCCACGGCAAAACTACCACCACTTCCATGCTCGCCTGGATCTTAGAAGTAGCAGGGAAGAATCCTGGTTTCCTCATCGGGGGGATTCCCAAAAACTTCGATCGCTCCGCCCGCCTTGGCAACCCGCCTTTGTTTGTCGTCGAGGCGGATGAATACGATACTGCCTTTTTCGACAAACGATCTAAGTTCGTTCACTATCGCCCCCGGACCGCTATCCTCAACAACTTAGAATTTGACCATGCTGACATCTTCCCAGATCTGGCTGCGATTCAAACCCAATTCCATCACCTGGTACGCACCGTGCCAGGCAACGGCCAGCTCATTGTGCCGGCACAAGACAGTAACCTAGAAGCGGTCCTTGCGCGAGGGTGTTGGACGCCAGTAGAGCGCTTTGCCCTAGAGAGCGCAGCAGATTGGAATGCGCATTTACTCGCTGAAGACGGCAGCTGTTTTCAAGTTCTCTATCAGGGAAAGCGGATCGGCGAAATTTCCTGGATGCTTACCGGTCGTCACAACGTCGCCAATGGACTGGCCGCGATCGCAGCTGCTTACCATGTCGGCGTCAACCAAAAACTGGCGGTTTCTGCCTTACAGCGCTTTGAAGGCGTCAGACGGCGCTTAGAGTTACGCGGTGAAGTAGGAGGTATTGCCGTTTACGATGATTTCGCACACCATCCCACTGCGATCGCTGCAACTTTACAAGGCATACGCGCCCGGGTTAAAGATCAGCGCTTGATCGCCATCGTGGAACCCTGCTCCAACACTATGCGCATGGGGGTTCATGTTCCTGACCTGGCTGCTTCCATGGCCAAAGCAGACTTAGCCTTTCTCTATGCGCCTCCTGATCTAGGTTGGGATGCAAAAGCCCTGACTTCTAGCCATCCGTCTATTCGCGTTTTCCATCACTTGGAGGATCTGTTAGATGCATTGATGGCACTTGCTCGGCCTGGCGACCATTGGGTGTTCATGAGCAACGGCAGTTTCGGCGATATCCACGCGCTTGCGCTGGAAAGGTTACGCCAGCGCTTGAATCGTGAATGTTTCACGTGAAACATCCAAGGCCATCACGAAGATGAAGTTGATTGCTCTTAACCAATGGATGTGGATAGGAGGTTTGATTTGAATTTAATCCGCCTGATCATTCGATCAATCCTGCTTTTGCTTGCCCTATTAGCCAGCGCGCCCGCCTCTTGGGCGCAAGCTTACCAAGCCGGCTGGTTGGAATGGGTCGTGCTCGAACCCTGGGGACTTAAGCTCAAGGGAAAGCTAGACACCGGTGCGAAAACCTCTTCTCTTCATGCCGTCGATATCGAATACTTCCAACGCGAAGGGGAAACATGGGTGCGCTTTAAGACCTTCGATCCGCGCCGGAAAACCAAAGTCGTCACCATTGAGCGACCATTGATCCGAAATGCGCGCATTAAGCGCCACAAGGCGGTCGATCAAGAGCGGCCGGTGGTGGCTTTGGATGTGTGCCTAGGAGATCGCCTGATTACCACCGAATTTAGCCTGATCGATCGGGGGCGCTTCAATTATCCGGTGCTTTTAGGTCGACGCGTCTTGCAGCAAGAGCGGATTTCAGTCGACGCCGCTTCGACTTATAACCTAGGTACCAACCTTAAACGGTGCAAGCTTCTTGCTGAATCGATGGTAAAACAGCCTCAGCATCGCTAGAACTGCGGTCAACTGAAGGAATCCCTTTGAAAAACCTACATCTGAAGCTGTTATCCCTAACTTTAATTGCTTCTGCTTTAGCCTTGGGAGCGTACAAGGTCATCCGCTTAGGGCTTCCGCTTTTGCCTGCTGAGGAAATAGAAGTCTGGAGCGTAGAAGCTAGGTTATTTTTCAAGGCAAAAGGCAAACCGGTCAAGGTCCGCCTGGTGCTGCCTAAAAAACCACCGGGATTTTTGATCTTAGATGAGGATTTTGTCTCCGGTCACTATGGGCTAACTATTCATGAAGAAAAATATCACCGGGTCGCCGAATGGGTAGTCCGTCGAGCCAAAGGGGAACAAGTCCTGTATTATCATGTGCAAATGACCCAAGCTCCTGAGGCAGAGCCACCAAGCAAAGCCAAAGGGCAGAAAAGCCAGCGCGATCTTCCCGCCACTCCCATCGTGCCTGAGTATCCACCCGATATTGCGCCAGCGGTTGCAGCGCTGCTCGATGAAGTGCGCCAGAAATCTGCCGATGTCGCAACTTTTGTACGCGAGCTGTTGGCGCGTTTGAATACGGCTGGGCAAGATGCCAACGTTCAAATCCTGCTGCGCGACGTCAAGACGCCGCAAGAAAAGCTGGAAAGGATTCGGCAATTGCTTGCTGGGGCCAAGATTCCTTCGCGCCCTATTCAGGTCTTGATCTTGCAAGAGATGATGCGCCATGGAGAATTCATACCATGGTTGCAGGTGCACAACGGGAAAGAATGGGTGACTTTCAATCCCGACAGCGGGGAGAGTAGAATTCCTGAAAACGTATTAATTTGGGCAGTGGGAAATGAACCGGTAGTAGCTAGCGAGGGGGGAAACGGCATCAAGCTCGAGTTAGCCGTCAGCCGCCACACTCAAGAAGCGGTTCGAATTGCCGAGCAACGCGCTCGGAAACTAGATTCCGATATTATGGAGTTTTCCCTGTTCAGCCTTCCGATCCAGACCCAGCACGTTTACCGGGTACTGCTCATGGTCCCGGTGGGGGCGCTATTGATCGTGTTTCTGCGCAACGTGGTGGGAATTAAAACCTTTGGCACCTTCATGCCGGTGCTCATTGCCTTAGCGTTCCGCGAGACTGAACTGCTTTGGGGAGTAGTGCTTTTCTCCCTTGTAGTAGCACTGGGGCTCGGCTTTAGGTTTTATTTAGAATATCTACAATTGCTCCTGGTGCCTAGATTAGCTTCGGTTCTCATCATCGTCATCATCTTAATGGTCTTTATCAGCCTTTTAAGCCACAAGCTAGGGTTAGATCGCGGACTGTCGGTGGCACTGTTTCCCATGGTCATCTTGACCATGACGGTTGAACGCATGGCTCTTTTGTGGGAAGAGCACGGGCCTGCCGAAGCCCTCAAGCAAGGCATCGGGAGTTTAGTGGTGGCTGTGTTGGCCTTCTTTTTGATGAGCAACCACATTCTCCAACATCTGATCTTTGTGTTTCCAGAGTCCCTGCTGATCATCCTGGCATTGACCCTGCTTCTCGGTCGCTATACTGGGTATCGATTAGCTGAGCTGTGGCGGTTTAGGGCTTTCCTTCAGGGCCAAAAGTGAATCTCACCCAATTGGACCGATGGCTTCCATGGCGCCGCCTTCACGCTTTAGGCATCCTGAGCATGAACCGGCGCAATGCCGACTACATCATGCGCTACAACCACAGGCGCTTATATCCCCTAGTGGACGATAAGCTCAAGACCAAACAACTGGCGCTTGCGGCCAACATTCCTGTGCCTGAACTCTATGGAGTCGTGGAAATCCAGCGCCAGATCTCAGCGCTTCACGAACAGCTCAAGCGCTATCCAGCAGGTTTTGTGGTCAAACCTACCCATGGCAGCGGCGGTGAGGGAATCTTAGTGATCACCGGACATACCCAAAGCGGCTACCGCAAAAGCAGCGGTACTGTTATCAGCAAAGAGGAATTCGAATTTCACATCTCTAATATCCTAAGCGGCCTCTATAGCCTCGGTGGCCTGCCGGACAGCGCTTTGATCGAGCGCCGTATCGATTTCGATCCTATCTTCCAAAACGTCAGCTATCAGGGCGTTCCTGATATCCGCACCATTGTATTCCGTGGGATTCCAGTGATGGCCATGATCCGGCTGCCTACTCGCGTTTCCGACGGCAAAGCTAACCTCCACCAGGGCGCCATCGGCGTAGGCATCGACCTCATCAGCGGCCGTACCCTCATGGGCACTTGGAAAGGAAACCTGCTCGATCAGCACCCTGATACCGGCGGAAAGATCACAGAACTGGTTATTCCCCACTGGGAGACCATCCTGCGTCTGAGTTCTGCCTGCGCCGACCTGGTAGGTCTGGGTTATATCGGCGTGGACGTCGTTCTAGACCGCCATCTCGGCCCGCTCATGCTAGAGATGAACGCTCGGCCAGGCCTGGCGATTCAAATCGCTAACTGCGCTGGGCTATTCGGGCACCTTAAAAAAATCGAGGCGCTAGCTGAGATTCCAGCTTCTATCGAAGACCGGATCACTTTAGCTAAAGTCTTAATCAAATCTAATTAAAGTTTTAGAAAAATGAAAACTTATTCTTTTTAGTTATTTATGGGCATCTTATACTTTCCTTCTTAGCTAGCTTGACAGAGAAACGCATGACCGAATTGCCCCATTCGCCTTTGACTCCTGAACAGACTGAACTGCTCGAACGCCTCGTTGCAACCTTATCTACTGAGCAACGTTTATGGGTCAGCGGTTACCTCGCTGCACTGGCGCGCGGGCCAGCACCCCAGGTACCTGCCAGGATGCCATTGATCACTGTCCTCTATGGCACCGAGACCGGCCATTCGCAAGCCTTAGCTGAAAACCTGTGCCAACTGCTCATCGATCATGGCCTGCGCGCCAAGGCGGTGGATATGGTAGATTACGATGCCCGTCAGCTCAAGCAGGAACAATTCCTGCTGGTCGTCACCAGCACCCACGGAGAAGGGGATCCGCCTGCGCCAGCGGAAGGATTTTTCGAGTTTCTCCACTCCATCAAAGCGCCTAAACTGGACGGGCTGAAATTTGCAGTGCTGGCGCTTGGGGATTCTAGTTACGAGTTTTTCTGTCAGGCTGGCAAAGTCATCGATGCGCGCTTGGAAGCTTTAGGCGGCAAACGCCTCCTGCCGCGCTGCGATTGCGATGTAGATTACGAACAACCGGCCAAAGCGTGGATGGCGGCAGTGGTGACCAAACTGACCGATCTGCTTGCTAGCCAGCCAATGCTGGAGATCAAGCCACAAACCTCAGTACCTGCTGTCAGCTACGACCGTCATCATCCCTTTTTAGCGTTGGTGTTCGAAAACGTCAACCTCAACGGGCGCGGTTCTGACAAAAAAACCCACCACTTGGAGTTATCTATCGAGGGTTCTGGGCTAACCTACGAACCTGGGGATGCGGTAGCGGTCATTCCCACCAATGCGCCTGAGTGGGTGGAAGAATTGATCGAAGCGTTGGGCTTATCTGCCAATGAGCTAGTAGATACCCCCAAGGGAATGCTTCCTTTGCGCGAGGCGTTGCAAAGTAGCTACGAGATTACCCAGCTGACGCCTGCGTTTGTGGAACGCTATGCTGGATTTAGCCAGGATCAGGGGCTAAAGCGCTTGAGCCTGCCTGAAAATCGCCGCGGACTGTTGGAGTTTACCCGCGGGCGCTGGATCGTCGATTTAGTGCGCCAGTTTCCGGTCCCTGGCCTGCGCGCGCAAGAGTTGCTCGCTTGCCTCAGGCCCATGCAACCTAGGCTGTATTCCATCGCTTCCAGCCAAGCGGCTTATCCCGATGAACTCCATCTGCTGGTGGCAGTCGTCGAATATCAAATCGACGGCAAACTGCGCCAGGGAGCTGCCTCCAGCTATCTAGCTGAACGCGTCAAGGTAGGGGACCGCATCCCCATCTACATCGAAACCAACAAGCATTTCCGCCTACCTAAGGACCCCAACGCGCCTATCATTATGGTCGGGCCAGGCACAGGAGTAGCGCCTTTTCGGGCATTTTTGCAGGAACGCGAGGCATGCGCAGCCAAAGGCAAAAACTGGTTGTTTTTCGGCGAGCGGCATTTCCGCACCGATTTTCTCTATCAAGTAGAATGGCAGAAGTGGCTCAAATCTGGGCTGTTGACGCGCATGGAGGTGGCTTTCTCCCGCGATGGACCGGAAAAGATCTACGTCCAGCACCGGATGCTAGAGCAAGCACGCGAGCTTTATGCCTGGCTGGAAGAGGGGGCTTATTTCTATGTCTGTGGCGATGCCAGCCGGATGGCGCCGGATGTGCACCAGGCCTTGATCGAGGTGGTGCAAAAAGGAGGCGGCTACCGCCGCGAGCAGGCTGAGGAATACGTCAAAAAACTTCAGCAAGAAAAGCGCTATCTCAAAGATGTCTATTGATACTATGATCAAACGCGACGCCGACCTCTCTCAACCTTTAGAAAAGCTTCACCCCAACGAACGGATCAAGCACCAAAGCCGAGGCCTACGCGGGACCATCGCAGCTGGCTTGGAAGATCGGATCACGGCTGGGCTTCCAGACGAAGCCGACCGGCAACTGCTTAAATTCCACGGTATCTATCAAGAGGAAGACCGAGACCTACGCCATGAACGCCGCCAGAAACGCTTAGAGCCAGCTTATGAATTCATGCTGCGCCTGCGCCTCCCGGGCGGGGTCTGTACCCCCAGACAATGGCTTAAATTAGACGAACTGGCGCAACGCTACGGCAACGGCACCTTGCGTCTTACCACGCGCCAGACTTTCCAGTTCCACGGGGTGCTAAAATGGAACTTAAAACCCCTCATCCGGGGTCTCCGCCAGCTCCAACTAGACAGCATCGCTGCTTGCGGGGACGTCAACCGCAACGTGATCGCCACCGCCAACCCTTTCCGCTCCGCGGTACACCAGAAGGTCTGGCAATTGGCCAAAGACATCAGCACCCATCTGTTGCCGAAAACGCGCGCCTACTTTGAAATCTGGTTGGACGGTGAGAAATTAGCCGAAGGCCCAAAAGGCGAAGAGGAACCGATCTACGGCACCACTTATCTGCCGCGTAAATTCAAGATCGCGTTGGCAGTCCCTCCCGAGAACGATGTCGATGTGTTCGCCCACGACCTAGGGTTTATCGCCATCGTAGAGGCGGGTAAGCTGGTCGGTTTCAATGTCTCGGTAGGCGGTGGCATGGGCCGGACCGATGGCGATCCTACCACTTACCCTAGACTCGGGGAAGTGATCGGCTTTTGCTCGCCTGAGCAAGCAGTGCAGGTCGCAGAGGCCGTGGTCACCATCCAACGCGATTTCGGCAACCGGCAAAACCGCGCTCGCGCTCGCCTGAAGTATACCCTTGACCTCCACGGGATCGAGTGGTTTTCCGACGAACTCCACCGGCGTTTGGGCTTTCAGCTTCAGCCTGCGCGCCCGTTCGCTTTTACCCACCGCACCGACCCTTTCGGTTGGGTCCAAGGGGAAGACGGCAGGTGGCACTATGGACTCTATTTCGACTGCGGGCGAATCAAAGGCGAAGTTATGCAAGCTTTGCGCGTCATCGCCCAGAACTTCAGCGGCTATTTTTGCCTAACTTGCAACCAGAACCTGATCCTAGCCGGCATCGAGGAACCAGACCGACCCCGGATCGAGCAGCTGCTCAGCGAGTTTGGGCTCAATCGGCCTGTCTCTCCCTCCCGCCGCGCTTCGCTGGCTTGTGTGGCGCTGCCCACTTGCAATCTGGCTATGGCCGAAGCCGAACGCTATTTTCCTCGTTTCATGGAGTGCTTCGAACAACTGCTCAACGCCCACGGCCTTGAGGACGAAGCAATCACCGTCCGCATCAGCGGCTGTCCCAACGGCTGCGCCCGCCCTTACCTGGCTGAGATCGGCCTAAGCGGCCGCGCACCCGGTAAATACAACTTACATTTAGGCGGCAATCGCAGCGGCGACCAATTAGCCTCCTTATACTTGGAAAATATCGACGAGGAGCGTATTTTCGCAGTGCTTTCCCGTTGCCTGCAGCAATACGCCAGCAAACGCCAAGTCGGAGAAGGATTTGGGGAATTTTTGGCCAGGATCGGCTGGCTTGGATCAAATACCGCCTCTGATGAAGTCAGTGGATAAACTGTAAGCGAGGCAGACGATGGCAAAATACTTCATAGCCTGTCGAGTCGGATCTGAGATATTCTCATCCCCGCCTTCGCTCGGTGAGCTGGGGCGTAGAATCCGGCACAAACTCCAGCATTTGGCGCCAGAGGCTAAGATCGACTGCTGCTACTCCTTGCTCGGCCCCTATGACTTGTTGTACCTGTTAGAAGCCCCCGACCATGCCACGGCCATGAAGGTAGCGATAATCGTGCGTTCGCTTGGGATCGCCCACACCGAAACCTGGCCAGCCATGGAAGCCGAAGCCTTCGATAGGCTGGCGGAAGAATTTGCTGCCCACAGCCAAGAATACGAGCGCAAGATCGATGAGGCTTTGGAGGAGAGCTTCCCCGCCAGCGATGCCCCCGCTTGGACAGGGACTACGATCAGCTAAGCTCCACAGGAATCATTGAATCCCTTGCTGGCTTAGCGTTAACTATCAGTCGGCAAGGGTCGCGTTGAGATTCAAACCTGCGCCTCAAAAGCAGCGCGTGGCACAGCTCAAAACTTGTCAAAAAAGATGCTGTCTGACTCTACTCCTAGACCATCGAGCAGCGCTAACATCGCATCGATCATCGGCGGTGGGCCACACAGGTAATATTGGCAGTCCTCCGGCGTCGGATGGGATTTCAGATAGGACTCGTACAAGACCTGGTGAATGAAGCCGACTTGCTCATCCCAGCGATCCTCAGGTCGAGGCTCGGAAAGCGCGACGTGAAAGGTGAAATTTTGGTGCTCCCGCGCCAATTGCTCGAATAAGTCGGCATAGAACAGCTCTTTCAGGCTCCTTGCCCCATACCAGTAGCTCATCTTGCGCTGCGTGCCCTTGTGCTGTAATTCATCTAGGATCATCGAACGCAACGGCGCCATCCCAGCGCCGCCGCCGACAAAGATCATCTCGCCGCCTTCGCGCACGGTAAATTCTCCATAAGGTCCAGAAATTTTGACTTTCGCCTTGGGCTTGAGCCCAAATATATAAGAAGACACTACCCCTGGCGGAATCTCTGGCCGATCCGGCGGCGGCAGCGCCAAGCGCACGTTGAGCATGGCAATGGCGCCTTCTGCCGGGCAGTTGGCCAGCGAGTAAGAGCGGGTGGTGGGCTGATCGAGCTTAGAGACATAGCGCCATAAGTGATACCGATTCCAGTCCTCGTGGAATCTCTCATCAATCTCGAAATCCTGAAACCGCAAAAAGTGCGGCGGGGCCTCCAGCAAGATATACTGGCCTGCCTTAAACCGCATAGGCTCGGGCAAATCCAACACCAATTCTTTAATCAAAGGAGTAAGATTACAGTTGCTGCGCACCGTCGCTAGGTAGGTTTTAACGCCTAAAACTTCCGGCGGCACGCGCACTTTCAGATCGCCTTTGACAGTCACCTCACACGTCAGCCGATAGCCTTGGCGGATCAGCGCCCGCCCCAATGTATTCACCTCAGGCGGAAGCGGTGGACCTGCGCCTTCCTCGATGATCGCCCGGCACTCGCCGCAGATGCCCTTGCCACCGCACGCTGAAGGCAAGCGGATTCCTTGATCTGCCAAGACCAAAAGCAATTTTCCTCCCATCGGCACCTCCAAAACCCGCTCGTCGTTGATCACGATCTTAGCCCTGCCCGAAGGCACCAACACCGCTTGAGCAAGCAGAATCAGGATCGTCAACACGATCACCACTGCGACAAAGACGCCCACCCCCAGAACGATCCAAGGCCATTTGGCCAACCACAGCGCAGCAAGCGCCTCCCCAAGCGATTTGAATTTCCCCAGCAGCGCTGCCAGTATCTCCATATGCTTACCTAGCATCCAAACGATGAGCGATTGATGCGTAATTAGTGGTTAGTCACTATCCACTATCCACTAACCCGATCGAGTGCGAAGCCAAGTCAGGAACGGTCCATAGCCGTGCGCACCCAGCCAATAGCGGACCAGGTGATCGACTCCCCGGGTCGTCAGAGTAGCTCCAGAGAGCCCGTCCACCTGGTGAATGGCCTGCGGCTGGGTCGCATCTACTGCGCCTTTGATCACCTCGATCGCCACCTGACCTTGGTCGCCAAATGCCCGCTTGCCGAGCCATTTGGCTTTCCAGTTTGGGTTATCCACTTCCCCGCCTAGGCCTGGGGTCTCGCGGTGGTCGTAAAACGTGATCCTGGCGATCGTAGTCAAATCGCGCTCTAAGGCTAGATAACCGTATAAAGTAGACCACAGGCCGCGCCCGTAGATAGGCAAAATCAGGCGGGAAAACCCCCCTTCCTGTTTGACGAAATAAACCGGCATATACCTAGGCCGGCGCTTGATCCCGGCCAAATCCAGCGCTTTTGGAATCGGCTCGCTCAAGCGGGGATCGCGGGCTAAAGCGGCAATCTCGACAGCTGCCAGATCGCCGATTCCAACGCGGCTGGGATCTTCGAAACGGGCCAGATCCAAATCGACCAACCGCGGCTCAATATAAGTCCAATAGGCTTTTAGCGGATCTTCCCCGGCAGAGATTCCGGCCAACTCTAAAAGATGCCTGATTTTGTCCAAACGCAGGTTGTACTCTTGGCGATCTTTAAGCAAAACCGCAGCGCTGGTGACCACCAGCGAGCAGGCAAAGCTCACCGCTAGCATGACTGTAAGTATCCTAACCGCTTGCCGCATGGTTTAACTTTAGCATTTCAGATTAGAATTTACATTAGGGAGTGATCAGACAAGCTAGTGAAAAACCCATGCGCCTACTTTACCGTCAGCTGGTTTTGCTAGGATTGGCGATGCTTGCCTGGCAGGTGTCGGCAGTAGAGGTCGCCCCGCGCATCAGCGACCGCGAGATCATCTAGTCCCTGGCGGAGTTGAAAGCAGGTCAAAAGGTCTTAGCGGAGAAGCTGGAGGAGCGCTTTGCTGCCATGCAAGCCCAACTCGACCAGCGGTTTGCTGCCGTCGATCAACGTTTCGACAGCCTAGAAAAACGCTTGGATTTTATCCAAAACCTGCTTTTGGCCCTGATCGGAGGGGTGTTTGGCCTAATCGGCTTTGTCGTCTGGGATCGCTATTCGACCCTGCGGCCGATGGATTTAAGAATCCGCAGGTTAGAAGAAGACCTAGAGCGCGACTTGGAGCTCAAATCCCCGGAAGGCTCGCGCCTGACGCGCCTGGTCCACGCGTTGCGCGAGCTCGCCAAAACCGACGAGCGGGTTGCTGCCATCCTCAAGGACTTTCGCCTGCTCTAACGGCTCTGAGCTTAACCTGCCACCGCCCGCCGGTCACCAACATTCGCTTGGGGTCTTCTCGCCGGTGTGCTTGATCTTAAGCGGGGTACAAGCTGCATCCTTGGCAGCCTGCACGCCTTGAGCTTCTGCTTTGAGGGTAAAAACGGTCTCCGAGGGGGTACCGTCGAAAGCGAAGGTGTAATAGTCAGCCAGCTCGATTCGGCATTGCGTCGAGGGTAGGCTAGCCCCAGCATAGCTCATTTGGGTCGTGTAATACCGCTCCATGAACTGGGCCAGTTCTAGCAGACAGCCTTTGGCCGCCGCGCGCCGCGTTGTGACCGTGTGGCTCTGATAGCTAGGGTAGGCCACCGCTGCCAGCACGCCTACGATCGCCACCGCTACCATCAGTTCGATGAGGCTAAAGCCTTTGCTTTTCATCGACTCACTCCAGTACGATTTCCCGCCAAGAGATCCGGCCTTTAAGATGGGAGGTTCCCAAATTGACTTGGATGTCCTCAATATTGCCTGAGGATCCTCCCACTACCAATCGATTCCCGACCAAAGTCGGTTCGCTAGGCATCCCCACCCCCAGATCGACCCCGCCGATAAAGCTATCGGCTAACTTGTCGTCGCTGAAATCGCCGTTGTCGTTGACGTCTAACATCCCTACCGGAAGCTGTGCGCCGGTGAACGGATCGATCACATTGACAAAGCCGTTACCGCCAGGCACGCAGGGGTCAACCACGGGGATGATAGAGCTGGCAATTAGGATAGGTTTGGCCAGCTTATAGAATTTCGAAGCGGTCACGATCCGCTCGCCTAGATGCCAAGTAAAGTCTAAATACCAACCCTTCTTGCCAGCCATGTCGCCAGAAGTTGCCTTGCTGAATGTCCTAACCGGCTTGCTGGCAAAGCTGCCCTCATCCAAAATGGTACGGGCGACCAACTCGCTGCGTCCGGAAATTTCAGCGTTGTCATCGATCAATCCGTACCAAGTTTGTACCTGAGTATCGGCAGGATCTCCTGCGCGAAAATAGCTTCCAGTGCCGAAGAACACAAAGCGCTTGCCGTAGTTGGGGTCACCATTCACATCGTTCACCGCCACCGCGATCTGCGCGGTAATCGGCTGTAAGTTGCCACTCGGATCTTTAGCAGTAAAGAGCGGCTTGGGTATCGATCCCGACTTGAACGCCACATCCCACTGGCTTTTGTCGCTGTGGCTGACATCGAATTTCCACACGTTGCCCTTGAGGTCGCCGGCGTAGATCACGTCGATGTCGCCATCGCCATCTTCGTCGAACACCCCCGGCGATGCCAGGCCGTTGTCGCCAGCCACGCCGGTGTCGATCTTTTTGAGCAGTGTGCCATCGTCGAGCTTGAAAACATAGAGCACCGCCTTACCGTTGCTGGAGTTGTACCCGTTGCCGACGATCACCGCCCAATTGCCATCGTTCATCTTGGCGATCACCGGACGGCCGAGCATATAGCCAAGGTCGTTGTCGGAAGCGTTAAAATACTCCCACTTGAAATCACCGGTGCCGAAGCTGGCTGGATTCGTGACGTCCAGTCCGAATAACCCCTTCCCGCCATGACCCAAGGTGGCTACCAGATAATTTCTGCCGCTGGTCTGACTTTGACTGGAAACGGCAACGTCGCCATCGACGAAATATTCGTGCGCGTAAGTTGGCTCGCTTAATTTTTTCAATTTAGGGATCACCGCACTGGGGATATAGGCAAACAGCTCTTGACCTGTGGCAGCATCGAAAGCATGCAGCATCCCATCGTTGGCGCCCACATACACGGTGTTGGTGTCTTTCACATAGAACGGCGAGGAATGCACGATGTCGCCTAGAATGTTATCGGCCGCGCGGTTGCGAAAAGAACCGCCGTTTTGCTGCTCTTTGCTGCGGTCGCCGCGTAAGTATTTGACGACGTCGGCGCTGCCTAGAGCACTCTGGTCGGCTGGGATTAGGCTCGACCAGAGAAATTCCTTTGCCACCCCGTCTGAACCGGTGATGAAAATCCTACGCGCGCTGGGGGAGGGGATGTGTTCCGACGCCTTCCAGGCGGGGATGGTAGCAACACCACTTGCGGAGACCGGGTAGGCAAGAAGGTCACCGGACCAGGTGCCGCTATTAAAGAGCGCCTGATAGGCCATTGCGTCACTGACAAACTGGGTGGAATTAGCAGTGACGTTACCCGCCGCGCCGGTTCTTTGCAAAACATTGTTGAATGCGCGCTCGAGTCCGGCAACCAATTTGTCGGGAAGCGATGCAAGGACATAGTTATCCGGCTGTCCATCGCCATCCGCATCCCATTCGGCTGTCAGATCAGGCTGGTTGTTGCCGTTAAGATCGGAAAAACCGCCATATTTGCCAGCCAGGTAAAGCATATTGCGGTTCCCGTTCAACGGATTGGGTGAATATTCTTGCGTGTCGATGAAGAAGCTGTTGAGATTCTGCTTACCGGGCAAATCAGAACGCAAATCGGTAGTGTTGGCGTAGTAGGCCAGTCCCGCAATGTAGTATGAATTCTGCTTGGGCGCCCACGGGCAGGTACCCATCACCTGGCCCAAAGCAGTTACATTCACACTCTTACCATGGTTACAATTGCCGGCACCACTCGCTGTACCATAGACATAACCCACCGTATCGCTGCCAGTGGCGTTATTCTGGGTCCAGGTGGTGTGCAAGCCTTCCAGCGCGCCGACCTGGTCGGTAAGCGCTGTGACATTGATGGAGGTGTCGGGGTTGGAGGGCTCTCCGCAGTCGCCCGCCCCAAAGCTTGCTGGCATACCGGGTTTTCCAGCCTTGTCGCAAGTGAAAAAAGTGCCCGGCAGCTTTTTGTCTAGCCACGGGTTGGCGTCGTTGATCGCAATCACAAAATTTTTCTGGCAGGAAAATTGAATCGGATCGTTCCAGGAGGTATAGATCGGAAAACTTTTCCCCGGCGCACCGCTTGAATATTCCGGTGTCGGCGGCAGCTTTTTGAAGTAGCGAACCACTTCATAAAACATCTCGCTGATCGGATCATAGGATTTGTAGCCGTCGCGGTGGAAGCGGTTGATGTAGTTGATCACCCCGCTCCAGCCTGTCGACGATCCCAAAGGGTTTTGATAGATCTGACCGGTGGTGGAATTGATCTCTTTCTGCGCGTTGGCAATCAGGTTGCCACTGTTGTTCATCGCTTTTTCGCCGACATACCGCATCGGAACGCGCAGTACCCCCCCATCGCGAGACTGTGAGTTGTCATTGGTATAGGCAAAGACCCCAAAACGCATCTTGTCGCTATAGCGCTGGATCAACCCTTCCGGCTTATAGACCGTCGTGCTGCCGTTCGTGTACCCTTTGCAATTGGCCTCCAACCCTTTGCTTGGATCACAGACTTTAACTTTGACGTTGAATGTGCCCTTCTGGCTTCCACCGCGTGTGGTGCCCGCCTTGAATTGGTAACCCCCCGCATCATGGTTAGTAATATAGATTCCTCCGGACCATGGGGTATAGCCAGAGGCGTTCGCAACGTATTTGATGGGGAACCAAGAGATATTGTTGATCGCGCGTGCCCGTTGTAATACTGTCTGAGTTAGGCCATCGACCTCCCGGTCACCGCCGGTCATCGTCCAGATAAACATATCGGCCGCCGTCATCGTGGCCCAGTTAAGAAAATTACCGCTCCACTGACCTGCAGGGCAGGTATGGTTGGGCAAACTGGCTGGACCTGCAGGATTGAATTGACCGGAGACGTAGGTGTAACACTTGTTGGGATCAAAGATGCCCACGTAGGTATAGCTGGGGAAAAAACATGCGCCGACCTCGCCGCCACCAGCCGTAGTGCGGCCGCTGCATCCTGGTGGATTCCCCTGCTGGTCTGCGTAAGCGGCGCCGCCCATCGGCGTTTCGACCGACATGTCGATCATCACGTTGGCAAACGCCGAGCTGGAAACAAAGGGTGGGACATTCGGAATGGTTGCCGCTTGCACGCTGCTGATGGCTGCCAAAGAGGCCAGAATGAGTCTAATCCGGACTTTCATCTCAAACTCCTTCAATCCGTCGCATACACCGACTGCAGCACCACTGTCGCCCGACCACTGCCGGGGTTACTGAGCGCAGTGATACGGTAGCGCTTACAGTTCATTGGATCATTGCTTCCACCATCATTGCAGGGAAAATTGCCGCCTAAATACTCGATGAAATACTCAGGCGTCCCCGCCAAGGCACCTAAGCTGAGGCCGGTTGAGGTCCAGCCGGTGAAGCCGGGTGCCTCCCAACGCGGGAGGCAGTCTTTATCCGGAGGCGAGCATATCCCACCGGTGCAGTCATTGATGGCGCTGGGTGGGCAAGTGTCATCAGCATCGGTGTAGCTTAGGGTAGGCTTGTTGGCTTCTACATAAGCCTCTCCTACCCGCAACGCAGCTTCTGCAGCTTGGAAAGCGAGGTTGCGGTCTAGGCTAGAGGCGGCCATTTTTTCCTCCAAGGCAACCGTCTGGATGCCTGCCACCCCAAGCAGAGTCACCAGCACCAAAAGCACCAGCGCGACAATCAACGCTACCCCGGTTTGGTTGCTACGGTTCATGTTCAGTTTCATAGCGCGCGGTTCCTCAAGGTGACGACGGTATACCAGGGGCGGGCAATAACCTGGGTATCGGTGCCTACCCGTTCTAAAGTCTGCAAGGTAAATTCAAGGCGCACCGCGACCACTTGACTCCAATCGGAGACGGCATCGGCATCGACGTAACTTGAGGCAAGTTCTCCGCTTGAATTTCGGGTCAGATACTGGATCTGAAGGTCGCTGATTCCTTCGGCGACTTCCTCAGCTTGGCTGGTTGCGGTACCGCTGTTGTTTTGGAGTTTAAGGCGATAAAGCGATCTGCCGCCGCGCCCGTTGTGGCCGATGTACCACGCATTGGCAGACAGCTTGCTGATGAAGCCGTTTTCTTTAAATTTGTGAGATGGAGGTTGCTCGTTTTCTGGAGGTTGTCCGCAATCTGGCGGCACAGGATAACCCAGATGCTTGCTGCAATTGCCAGGTGCTACCGAAGCGCCTGTGTGATGGACGATCGTGACGTTACTGCTATTGGCGTTGGTGGTTTGGAAAATAGACGCCTGTCGGTAGTCGCACACCAGTAAAATATCGCCATCGACGATGCCGTGAGAAGTAGTGTTGACTTTGAATTGGGCCGCTTCAGGATTATGCTCGGTGATGTATACCCCATCGTTCGCCGTGCCGCTCCAAACGATCACCGCATCGGTGCCTGAGACTCGCTCTGCCGAGGCGGTGCCAAACGCTTTTGGAAAGGTAGCGTCTGTGCCCTCAAATCCCCGAATCCCCTTCCCCCAATCCAAATTCGACCACCAGGAAGCGGTAGGATCATTAAGCACGTTGGCGATGGGTAGATGAGCGCCACAGGCAATCCCGCCGGCCTCGCGCAGGTCGCGCGCTAGGATCTCAAAAGCATAGCGGGCGCTTTCTTGGAGACGGGCGAGGCTCTCAGTTTGGCGATAGGTTTGTTGGTTGGCTAGAAACACACCTATTGCCCCGCCGACGGCCAACAGCCCCAACACCAAGGCGATCATCAACTCGATTAAGGTAAATCCTACTTGAGCAGCACGCGGTATATTCATAGCTGACTTTTCGCCTCGATCACTTGCGCGCCTGAGCCGCCAGCGCGGCTGTCATCCCAAAACACTTTGACGGTACAGCTTGATGTATCGCAGGCGATCAAACCGCAGGTAGTCGCGGCGTCCCCTAAGTTTTCCTTGAGATATTCGAACCACTTTGCCTGATCATGGGTGACGAGATCGATTGCGGCAGGAGCAGTGCATACGGGGGTATCAGGAGCAAGGCTCCCTAAGTTGTAACTTCCCGCTTGTGCCGCTGCTTTGTTAGCGCGCATCGCATCCAACATAAAATAGGCCAGCATCACCGCTTGGCTGCGCTGCATGGCGCTGTGGTTGGTCTTGACTGCTTGGGTTTGCAGGGCAGCTATGCCTAACAGCCCAACCCCTAGCACCAAAACTGCAACCAGCACTTCGATCAGAGAAAAACCGGCTTCGTCTCTCATAAGGTAAAACAGCTTGCGATGTCGCCGGAATCATTTTCCGGAATCCGATTGCCGTTTTGATCTAGCCCCAGCCTTGGCCGAAGGCGGGTGATCACGATCGCTCTGGCGCCTACCTTTTGGTTGGCGTAACAAAGGGCGAATGTACCAAGGTTGTTGGCTTCCCCTTTAGGGTTGTAGCGCAAGTAATCGTCAAAGTTGTTATTCGGACGCAAGGTATAGTCTGCCGGCAGTGCTGGCCAGATGCGTAGAATTTCATCGCCTGAAGTCCACCTGCCGTTTTTATCTTTATCCAAAAACGCCATCCAACCGACCTCCCATTTCTTGCCGCCTTCAGTGCATGCACTGAAGGTATCAGTTTTACACAAGATCACGCTTACGCCGCGCCGAACAGCTTCTGAGCGCGCGTATGCGAGGGCGGCCATGAACTCGTTGGCGGCCGAAGTCAAGTGGTTTTGAATCACCGTCTCGCGAAAGCTGGGCACGGCCACACCTGCCAGAATCGCCGCCACTGCAAGCGTTATCATCAGCTCGGTGAGAGTAAAACCGTTTGGTTTCATATCGGTTTGGCTTTGCCGGAAAACGTAGCCGAATTTCGACAAATTTTGATTTTTAACCTAGTTCAAGGCCATCTGCCAAACTGTGAGCGCGGTCAAAAAATTTGACCTACGTTGATTGAAGAGGAGGACGCCTGTTGAGGCAATTTAGGTCTTAGGGCTTACCGAAGATTCCCTCTAGGCTGGCAGCATTTAGGAGTTAAAACCGTTTGGCGAGGTTTGGGTCGGATTGTCCTTGGACCTCGAGGTGGATGTATACCCATTTCTCAAAGACTGGTGAGATTGACAGAGTCAGCCATTGCTATGCAGCGCACGTTCTTGCAAAAGTCTAATGGCTTGAAGTATAAAGAAATTTGATTGCTAAGTTGGGTGGCTGATCACTCGCGATAATAAAGTTGCCATCCAATAACGGCACCATCATTCAACCTCAAGGTCAGTCCTGCTAGGACCGTCCTTTTGGTGGGATAAGCAAGGCGCCAAGAACTATGTTTGGCCATACTTTAAAAGCTGCAGCGTGGGTCATTCCCCTGGTGGGTCTGCCCTTGCTCGGGGCCTGGTGGGCAGGACAGCCGCTCGCTTGGTATCTGCGCTTCCCCCCTCAGCCTCCGGTGCAAGCGGTGGAAGGGTTTTCCTGGCCGGTATTTTTCGGGTATCTGGTACTTGAGCTTCCCCTGTACGGCTTATTGTTCTGGGCAGTGCGCCGCTGCCGGCGCAAACTGTTATCTGGGGCGTTTCCCAGCTGGGGCTGGGCGGCTGTGGGATGGCTGGCAGTAGGCTGGTATCTTGCCTGGGCACAACCTACCTGGGCAGGGAGGCTAGTGGACTTTTCTTTTACCCTGCTGTGGCTAGGTTACATCGGCGTGGTCAATGCTCTCTGCCAACAGCGCACAGGCGCTTGCCTGCTTACTGCCCAGCCGCGCTTCTTGCTCAGCCTGTTTCCGGTAAGCGCTGGGTTTTGGTGGTATTTTGAATACTTAAACCGCTTCGTAGGCAACTGGCATTATTTGGGGACCGAAGAGCTTTCGGCTTGGCAGTATGTCTGGCGCGCCAGTTTGCCGTTTTCTACTGTGCTGCCGGCGGTGGTCAGCACCATCGCGTGGCTGGCTGCCTTTTTTGGCCCTAGCCGGGATCTACCGCCTCTTAGGCTTGACTTTACCTGGCTTGCACGCGCCGGCTTAATCTTGGGTTGTATCGGTTTAATCGGAATAGGCCGCTGGCCAAAGTGGTGCTTTAGCGGGCTGTGGCTGGCACCTTTGCTGGTGCTTGCCAGCTTGCAAACCTTGGCCGGGCAGACAAGTTATTTTGCTCCTTTGCGCCAAGGCCGTTGGGAAGTGCTTGCGCTGCCGATGCTAGCTGGTTTGATCTGTGGATTTTTCTGGGAACTCTGGAACTTTTGGAGCTCGCCCAAATGGGTGTACACGGTGCCGTTCGTGTCTCGATTTAAGATTTTCGAGATGCCAATGTTAGGCTATGCAGGCTACCTTCCCTTTGGCTTGAAATGCGCGCTGGTGGCAGACTGCTTGGCCAAAGCAGGCCAATTTGTACCAGATCAAAAATGTTTCTGGAATTCGCGTTAATATGATTGTTTTTTACCTTTAAGGAAAAATGTATGGCGATTGACGTAGAGGCAGTGAAAACTTACCTGCTTAGCTTGCAGGATAGGATTTGCCAAGCGTTAGAAAACGTAGAACCAGAGGCGAGATTTTACGAAGACCTTTGGGAGTACCAGACCGGCCAAGGCGGTGGGCGCACGCGGGTAATCGCTGAAGGGGAGGTGTTAGAAAAAGGCGGGGTCAACTTCTCGCACGTGCGCGGCGACAAGCTTCCTCCGTCTGCTACCGCCCAGCGCCCGGAGCTTGCCGGGAGGAGCTTTCAGGCGTTAGGGGTGTCGCTGGTGATCCACCCGCGCAATCCGTATGCGCCTACCTCACACGCCAACGTGCGCTTGCTGGTCGCAGAGCAAGCGGGCGAAGAGCCGATTTGGTGGTTTGGCGGCGGATTTGATCTTACCCCGTATTATCCTTTTCGTGAGGATATACTCCATTGGCACCGCACAGCCAAAGCCGCCTGCGATCCTTTTGGCGAGGACGTTTATCCTAGGTTCAAAAAGTGGTGCGATGAGTATTTTTACCTCAAGCACCGCGGTGAGACGCGCGGCGTCGGCGGACTGTTCTTCGACGACTTAAACGCGTGGGGATTTGAGCGCTGTTTTGAATTTATGCGCTCGGTGGGTGATCACTATGTGCCAGCTTATCTTCCCATCGTCGAACGCCGTAAAGACCTTCCTTACGGCGAGCGCGAGCGTGAATTTCAAGCCTATCGGCGCGGGCGGTATGTGGAATTCAACCTGATCTACGACCGCGGGACGCTGTTTGGGCTGCAGTCAGGCGGCCGTACCGAATCGATCTTAATGTCGCTGCCGCCTGTGGCCAGATGGGGCTACAATTGGCGCCCAGAACCGGGTACGCCAGAGGCGCATCTGTACGAATACCTACGCCCCCGCGATTGGCTGAGCGAGGCTTGAGGCTTTGTGGCCGTCTTTGAAGGCTTCGCGGTTGCGTTTTTCCAACTGGTCGATGAGGGCGTCTAACGAGCCTCTTTGGGCGATTTCCTGGTCGAAGGTGGTGCGGTAGTTCTTGACCAGATCTACCCCTTCGACCACGATGTCGTAAACCTTCCAGCTATCCCCTTTGCGGATCATGCGGAAAGAAACCGGCACAGGTTGTTTTCCGGCCTGGACGAATTCGGTTTGCACAGTGATCTTGGTTGCCGCAGGATTCCAGTCGCGGATGGGTTTAAAGCGAACTTCCCACTCCGCATATTCGCCGTAAGCGGTAGCATACGTGCGGATGAGCATGGTTTTAAATTCTTTCTTGAACCGTTCGCGCTGGTCGGAAGTGGCGGTACGCCAATGCTTGCCTAAGACCATCGCGGCAAAGCGATCCACATCGACGTGGGGCTCAATATAGCGATCCACGATTTCCACCGCTTTGGCGTAATCGACCTTGTAGTTGATCTTTTTAAGTTCTGCTTGGATCTGGTCCGAGGTCTGTTTGATCAGCTGTTGGGGTGGCAGCAGGTCTTGGGCCGCTACCCACCAGGAAAACAACCCCAGCAAGATCCATCCGCAGAGTTTTAATGTCTGCATCGAATGCTCCTTTTAAGGTATGCCGAATTTGTTGTTTTTGTTTATCATAACCCCGATAGCCTGGATAAACCAGTAGCATCTTATGGACTATTCTAAGATTAGCGTAAATTTTCCCCGTTTTCGCGCCCGCAGGATGCGCCGCGATGCTTTCAGCCGCCGCCTGATGCGCGAGAGCGTTTTAACCGTCAACGATCTTATTTGGCCGGTCTTTGTCTGCGAGGGAAAGGGCATACGCGAAAAGGTCGCTTCGATGCCCGGGGTAGAGCGCCTAAGCTTAGACCAGCTTTTGGCTGAGGCCGAAGCACTGGCAGCCTTAAACCTGCCCGCGTTGGCTTTATTTCCGGTAATTCCGGCAGAGAAAAAAAGCACCACCGCCGAGGAGGCCTGGAACCCAGATGGGCTGATCCAGCGCAGCGTTAGGGCCTTAAAACAGTGCCTGCCGCAGCTTGGGGTGATCACCGACGTGGCATTGGACCCCTACACCTCCCACGGTCAGGACGGCTTGATCGACGCTTGCGGCTATGTCCTCAACGACGAAACCGTCGCTGCTTTGGTCAGACAAGCCCTCTCCCACGCCGAGGCAGGCGCCGACATCGTTGCCCCTTCGGATATGATGGACGGGCGCATCGGGGCGATCCGTACAGCGCTAGAGGAAAACGGCTTTATCCACACTAGGATCTTGGCCTATTCGGCTAAATACGCCTCGAATTTCTACAGGCCGTTTCGCGAGGCGGTGGGTTCGGCACAAAATCTAGGCGGGGCCAATAAGTTTAGCTACCAGATGGACCCGGCCAATAGCGACGAGGCTTTAAGGGAGGTAGCGATGGACTTAGAAGAAGGCGCCGATATGGTGATGATCAAGCCGGGGATGCCGTATTTGGACGTGATTTACCGAGTCAAGGAAGCATTTGGGGTTCCCACCTTCGCCTATCAGGTCAGCGGCGAATACGCCATGCTCAAGGCGGCTTGCCAAAACGGTTGGCTAGACGAAAAAAAGGCCGTCTTGGAATCTTTGTTGGCGTTTAAGCGTGCAGGGTGCGATGCGGTGTTGACGTATTATGCCAAGCAAGCCGCTTACTGGCTCAAGGATGATCCGTTCGCGGCCAGCGTTTGGGAGTAAGCGATGGAGACTAAGCCGCGGAAAGCGATGATCTGGATGGACGAAGCCGTCCTGATCGTCCTCGTCTTGCTGTCTTTGGGCGGGTTGGCGATCAGCACCTTTTCTGCGCAAGACGATTATCTTTACTGGCTGGGGATGATTCCGCTGTTTTGGCTCGGCGCAATCCTCTCGAGCTGGGCCCAAGCCCGCCGTGCCCAGAATATCGAAGCGCACGATTTCAAACGCCTATTGTGGATAGAGCTGCTTCACTGGGGCGGCACGCTTGCCGCGGTGATCGGCGTGTTTTTCCTGCGCTATCTGCAACTTTTGACCGATACCGGCGCTGCCCTGGTCATGCTCTTGATGCTGGCGCTTGCCACATATCTCAACGGGATTCGGATCGGCTGGCGCTTTAGTTTGCTTGGGGTCTTCCTCGGCATCACTGCCGTGCTGAACGCTTATGTGCAAAAGTTTCTCCCTTTGGCAGCGCTGCTTGCCCTCGCCCTGATCCTATTTTCCATCTATCAGCACAAGCGCGCCCGGCATCATGGCTCCTGATCATTACGCCGTCTTCGGCCATCCTATCGGCCACAGCAAATCCCCTAAGATTCACGCCTTGTTTGCCAGACAAACAGGACAGGATATCGTTTATACTGCTTGCGACGTGCCTCCTAACTGCTTTGAGGTAGCAGTCAGGGCGTTTCGCGCTGGTGGCGGCAAAGGGTTAAATCTGACGGTACCGCTTAAAGAGTTAGGCTTTGCGTTAGCGGAGAAATTGACCCCTAGGGCTGAGCTTGCCGGGGCAGTCAACACGCTCTGGTGGGAAGGCAAAACGCTGTTTGCAGACAACACCGACGGGGTGGGTTTGATCTGCGACCTGAGCGTGAATCACAAGCTTACTTTGGCAGGCAGACGTATCCTGGTACTAGGGGCAGGGGGAGCAGCGCGCGGGATCATCGGGCCGCTCTTGGAACAACAGCCAGCCCAACTGGTAATTGCCAACCGTACGCGCGCGCGTGCTCAGGAACTGGCTGCACGTTTTGCGGCGTTGGGAAAAATCCAAGCGCGTAGCTTTGAAACGCTGACAGGGCAATTCGATCTGATCATCAATGCCACTTCCGCTAGTTTAGCCGGGGAACTGCCGCCTTTGCCAGAGGATCTCTTAGCGCCTTCGGGCGTCTGCTATGACCTGATGTACGCTGACCAACCCACCGCTTTTGTCCGCTGGGGTATTGACCACGGCGCTTCCCAAAGCTGCGACGGCCTTGGGATGCTGGTCGAGCAAGCAGCCGAGGCGTTCTTTCGCTGGCGCGGGATGCGCCCTGAGACAGCTCCGGTGATTCAGGCGCTGCGCCTTCGCAGCTGAAAAAACTCCTTGAGTAGGCGCGAGCACTCCTCAGCCAGCACTCCCCCGGTGACTACTAGCCGGTGGTTGAGGAAAGGGGCTTGATGCAGCGCTAAAGCGCTGCCTGCTGCCCCGCGCAGTGGGTCGGGTGCGCCAAATACCAGCCTTTGGACGCGCGCCTGGACCAGTGCCCCCAGACACATCACGCACGGCTC
Source organism: uncultured Methylococcales bacterium (assembly GCA_964546735.1). Classification (GTDB taxonomy): domain Bacteria; phylum Pseudomonadota; class Gammaproteobacteria; order Methylococcales; family Methylothermaceae; genus Methylohalobius. Next base: position 48,043 of record CAZJKH010000011.1, read on the forward strand.
CAAAGTCACATAGACGATCGTGCCTGGCAGGCGGTAGTTGCCGAGCGCTAAAGCGGCGCGACGCAGAGCGACGATTTCGGCATGGGCAGTCGGGTCCTGGGTAGAAATAGGACAGTTATAGCCTTCCGCGATGAGTACCCCGTTTAAGACCACCACTGCCCCAATTGGCACCTCGCCTTTCGCCTGAGCCTCTTCAGCTAAAACCAGCGCGCGCCGCAGCCAGGTTTCATCTGCGCTCATTCCCACTCGATCGTCGCTGGGGGTTTGCTGGAAACATCGTAGACCACGCGCGAGACACCTTTGACTTCGTTGATGATCCTACGGGCTACTGTGTCGAGAAAAGCATACGGCAAGTGCGCCCAGCGCGCCGTCATAAAATCGCTGGTCTCCACCGCGCGCAACGCGATGACGTATTCATAGCTGCGCTCATCGCCCATTACCCCGACCGAACGGACCGGTAAAAATACCACAAACGCTTGGCTGATTTGGTCGTAGAGATCGGCCTTGCGCAGTTCAGAGAGGAAAATATCATCGGCCTGACGCAGGATAGCGACATATTCTGGCTTGACCTCGCCTAGAATCCGAACCGCTAGCCCCGGACCAGGAAACGGATGGCGGTAGACCATCTCATAAGGTAGACCAAGCTCCAACCCAATCTGGCGCACCTCGTCTTTAAACAGCTCGCGCAGCGGCTCGATGAGCTTTAAGTTCATGTCAGCTGGAAGGCCTGCCACGTTGTGATGGGATTTGATTAAAGCAGCTTGAGGATTGCCAGCCGACTCGATCACGTCGGGATAGATCGTGCCTTGTGCCAACCAACGGACATCGTAAAGCTTGCTCGCCTCCTCTTCGAAGATCTGGACGAACAAGCGGCCGATGATACGGCGCTTCTCCTCCGGATCGGTGATACCCTTAAGAGCGCGGAAATAGCGTTCGGCCGCGTTGACTCGGATTACCTTAACCCCCATGTGTTTGGCCAAGGTAGTCATGACCTGGTCCCCTTCGTTGAGGCGCAACAGCCCAGTATCCACAAACACACAGGTCAATTGATCGCCGATCGCTTTGTAAAGCAGCGCTGCCACCACCGACGAATCCACCCCGCCGGACAAAGCCAAAAGTACCTTCTCCTGGCCCACCTGGCGGCGAATGGCAGAGATGCTTTCCTCGACGATGTTCGCTGGCGTCCATAACGCTTTGCAGCCGCAGATCTCATGCAAAAAGCGGGCTAAAATGCGGCTACCCTGGCGGGTGTGCGTAACCTCGGGATGGAATTGCAGGCCATAGAGATTTCTAGCCTCGTCCGCCATCCCGGCGATTGGGGCATCTTGAGTCTCTGCGATCAGCTTAAAGCCAGGCGGCAACTCCACCACCCGGTCGCCGTGGCTCATCCACACATCCAGCAGCGCCTCCCCATCAGGAGAGGTATGATCTTCAATGCCTTCCAGTAGGCGCGAGTGCCCCCATACCCGCACTTGGGCATAGCCGAACTCGCGCTTGACTGCCGGTTCCACTTTGCCGCCTAACTGAGCAGCCATGGTCTGCATGCCGTAGCAGATCCCCAATACCGGCACTCCCAGTTCAAACACTATCTGCGGGGCGCGGGGAGTGAACGCTTGGGTGACGGTCTTAGGACCACCGGAGAGGATGATGCCGCAGGGATTAAACCGCCGGATTTCATGCTCTTCCCAGTTAAACGGATGAATTTCAGAATAAACGCCCAGTTCCCGCACCCGGCGAGCAATCAGTTGAGTATATTGGGAACCAAAGTCCAAGATCAAGATCTTGTAGGCGTGGATATCCATGATTTTTCAGTCCAAGCGGTAATTTGGGGCTTCTTTGACGATAGTCACATCGTGGACGTGGCTCTCTCGGATGCCGGCGGAAGTGATTCGGACAAAACAAGCTTTCGCGTGAAGTTCGGCGATGGTGCGGCAGCCGGTATAGCCCATGCAAGCTCGTAAGCCGCCGACCAGTTGGTGGATAATGGCCACCACGCTGCCCTTATAGGGCACGCGACCCTCTATGCCTTCTGGGACCAGCTTTTCCATGGTCTCGAGATCTTCTTGAAAATAGCGGTCGCTAGAACCTTGCGATTGAGCCATCGCACCCAAAGAACCCATTCCCCGGTAGGTTTTGTAGGAACGCCCTTGGTACAACTCCACCTCACCTGGTGCTTCCTCAGTGCCGGCGAATAGACTGCCGAGCATCACGCTGTGGGCACCAGCGGCCAGCGCTTTCGCCACATCGCCGGAATAGCGTATGCCGCCATCGGCGATTACCGGCAGTCCCGTGTCCTTAAGCGCTTGAGCGACATTAGCGACAGCAGTAATCTGCGGCACTCCTACTCCCGCCACCACCCGTGTAGTGCATATAGATCCAGGTCCAATCCCTACTTTGACCGCATCTGCACCAGCTTCCAGCAAAGCCACTGCAGCCTCACCAGTGGCGATATTGCCGCCGATGACTTGAACATTTGGAAAATGGCGTTTGATCCAACGCACTCGGTCGATTACACCTTGGGAATGGCCGTGCGCGGTATCTACCACAATCACATCTACCCCTGCTTCTACTAGCGCAGCTACGCGCTCTTCGGTTCCAGCGCCTACTCCCACTGCAGCGCCTACGCGGAGGCGTTCTTGATCGTCTTTGCAAGCGCGTGGATAATCCTTGGCTTTTTGGATGTCCTTGACGGTAATCAAGCCACGCAACTGGAATTGATCGTTGACGACTAGCACCTTTTCGATCCGGTGCTCATGGAGCAGCCGAATGGCCTCTTCTTTGGGTGCCCCCTCGCGTACCGTCACCAGCTTTTCCCTGGTAGTCATCACTTTAGCTACCGGTTCGTCATAGCGGGTTTCAAAGCGCAGGTCGCGATTCGTGACGATCCCTTCCACTTTGCCATCGCGGTTAACGACCGGCACGCCGGAGATGTTTTTCGCCCGCATCAGCTCGACCACTTGGCGAATCGTCGTATCTGGCGTGACAGCGATCGGATCTTTGATGATGCCGCTTTCGAACTTTTTGACCTTGGCGACTTCCGCTGCCTGTCGTTCGATCGTCATGTTTTTATGCACGATACCGATGCCGCCTTCTTGGGCAAGAGCAATTGCTAATCTAGCCTCGGTCACTGTATCCATCGCCGCTGAAACCAGCGGGATATTGAGCTTGATCTCGCAAGTTAGGTGAGTAGAAAGATCCGCTTCACGCGGTAACACCTCGGAGTGGGCGGGAACTAAAAGGACATCGTCGAACGTGATGGCTTCTTGCAAAATACGCATAGCGTCTTTATAGTAACCGAGAAATAAATTTTAATATTTTATCTTACTGCCGCTCTTTTTACATATAGTGCTAACCTAGTTTAATCCTGATCCAAACAATGCTAAGACAGCGTCTCTGAAAAATTCGTCTACCCTCAATAGCAAGCCTGTAAGAGTTTAACTTGGAGGATTTATGCGCAGACTGATAATTTTCTTCCCCCTTTCGATGCTACTGTGGACAGCCCAAGCCCCAGCGCATGGCCCGGTCCGGCAGAAGGTTGAAGAAGCGGTAACCATCAACGCTCCAGCCCAAAAGGTATGGGAAGCGATTAAGGAACCCTGCAGCATCAAAGAATGGCACCCAGAGGTCACCGACTGTAGCCAGGAAGGCGCTTCCAACAAAGGCACCAAGCGCAAGCTGATTTTGAAGAACGGTGGTTGGATCGTTGAAGAGCTCAAAAATTACAACGATAAAAAAATGATGTATTCATACAAATTCAATCTCGACGACATGAGTGCGGCTAAAACCATCGTCCATGCTAATCAGGAAATCAAAGTGCCGGTTCTGCCTGTGGCAAACTATTCCGACAGCATAGAAGTCAAAAGAATAGATGCCAATACTGCCAAGGTGATTTGGAAAGGCGCTTTCTATCGCGCTTATATGAACAACAACCCGCCCCAAGAAATGAACGAGGCAGCTGCCATCGGGGCAGTTACTGCTTTCTATCGTAGCGGTTTGGATAACTTAAAGCAGCTAATCGAAAAGCCTTAGATCATGATTCGACCTCGATGGTTGTTTAGCTTATTGAAAGCGACGGTATCAGCCGCCCTTTTTCCTTGTTTAACGCCTACTTGGGCGGCACCTTACGCTTTTATCACCAATCAGGGAGACGACAGCGTATCGGTCATCGACACCGCTGAAGACCGTGTAGTTAAGACCTTGAAAGTGGGTTCCAAGCCAGCGGGAGTTGCAGTTAGCGGAGACGGCCGCATCGTTTTGGTGACCAATTCCGAGAGCAAGAATGTCACCCTTTTAGACGGCAAAAACCTCAAAGTGCTAGGTTCTATCCCACTCGGTGAAGGCCCTCTGGGCGTAGCGGTCGATTCTCGGGGCAAACGCGGTTACGTAGCTGACTGGTATGAACACTACGTCAGCGTTCTAGATCTACCGACGCGAACAGTCATCGCTAAGATCCCGGTGGGGAAATCCCCCTCTGGCCTAGCAGTCAGCTCTAATGACCAAAAAGTATATGTGGCCAACCGCGACAGCGATTCAGTCTCCTTAATCGACGCCAAGACCCTAAAGGTCCTTGCTACTCAGGCCGTTGGTCAACATCCCTTCGGGATCGCTTTGGATGAGGTAAACGATCGTCTGTATACGGCCAACGTCTTAAGCAACGATGTCAGCGTGCTAGCAGCCTCGACTTTAAAACCGATTAAGACCGTGCCGGTGGGAGAACGCCCTTATGCTGTCGCCATTGCCGATAATGGCAAACGAGTCATAGTGACTAACCAGTACGACGACACTGTTTCAATGATCGACGCCGAACGGTTAGAAGTCATCGAAACCCTGGAGGTAGGTGAATATCCAGAGGGAATTGCTGCCCATCCTGATGGTCGGCGTGTCTATGTAGCTAACTGGTTCAACAATTCGGTATCGGTACTCGATGCAATCAAATTGCACCTTTTAGCCACCATTCCTACTGGTAATGGAAGCCGCGCCTTTGGCCATTTCATCTCTCCATAAAAGCCTCGATCTAGGCCAACGCGCCTTAGTATTGTCTGTCTTGCTGTAAAGCCATATAATTTTTTTACTTGCCGGTATAGCTCAGTCGGTAGAGCAACTGATTCGTAATCAGTAGGTCAGCGGTTCGAGTCCGCTTACCGGCTTCATTTTTCCTCACGCTTTCCTTAAAGCCTCATAAGCCTGCCGGATTAGATGGCGGCCATAAACCCGTTCTAGGTGACGGATAGTAAAGTGAGCCCGGGCGGTACTCTGAAAGTGTTCCATGAAGATGAGGTTCACCGTCGCACCGCTGGTGGCTCCGAGGGCAGGAAGAGTTTGGAGAGCAAGCTTTTGCGTAACCTGGATGCTGAAGCGCCGTGCAATGGCCTCGATGAATTTGACTAACGCTGGAGCGCCTTCCTTGGTTAGTCCATTTTTAATTAGATGCTTGGCAGATTCCTCCAGGGTTTTGGATAAAAACGCCCGCACTGCATAGTAGCCTGTTTCGGCAGCATTACCTGCCTTCGATACGCTTCCTAAAGCGAAAACTTCCATGCATGCTAACTTGGCTTCAGGATTGTTCAAATCTTCTCCCAATTGGCGGGCAATGGCCGCAATCGCGCGTAGCATCAGAGTCGCCGATAGAGGCAGCTCGATCGCTAAACCTGCAATCCCGAAACTGCCGCCTAAAGCACCGCTTAAACCCGCGAGGAACTTATGAGTGATTTGGATCGGCCTGAAGGTTCCGGATGTTGGTAAAGTCATCAAAGCTATATCTAAAGCCCTGCTAAGAGCTTCCCGGGTTAACCGAGTGATAGGCACTACTAAACCCTCCGGAAAACTCGCGAAAGCCTTCTCTACCGGTATGCCGATATAATTGGATAAACGAACTGCTAAATTTGGCTTTTCCAGATATCGGACAGCCTCTACCAATTTTTGATAATCTGCTGAAGTTAAAGAAGTATACTCCTGCTCCCTAACGGTCACCGGTAAAGCGATGACTTTGCTCACAACAGAATCTCGCGATAGGTGGCTAATGCTCATTTAGACAGGAATCAACCGATAAGTTGGCTCGTAATGGTCAGTCAGCTTCATCCGTTTTTGAGTCTCTAGATCGGCAAGAAGTTTTTCTAACGGCTTAAGGATTCGAGCTTCACCTCGGATTTCAAACGGACCGAATTGTTCTACTTGCAATATTCCTTTTTCTTTAACATTGGCAGAGACGATCCCAGAAAACGCTCGCCGAAGTTCTGCTGCCAATTCGTGCGCTGGTAGATCCGAAGTCAAACGCAAATTGGCCATTGCTGCATGAGTGGGTTCGAACGGCTGCTGGAAAGCAAGCTCGATCGTCAACCGCCAGTTAAAATAATAAGCGTCGTGGGTACGATGGCGATACCAGTGCACCTCATCCACGCCCTGCCGTAAGACTCTTGCGACTTCTCTTGGATCACCGATAATGATGCGATAACGTTCACGTACAGAGTGACCTAAGGTCGCTTGGAAAAATTCATCGATGCGGCGAAAATAATCTCTGCTTTCGACTGGCCCGGTGAAGACTAATGGGAAAGGCAAGCCAGCGTTGGCCGGATGCAGAAGTATCCCCAAAACATACAGGATTTCTTCAAACGTTCCCACCCCACCGGGGAAGATCACAATGCCATGCCCGACGCGCACGAACGCCTCGAGACGCTTCTCGATATCGGGCATAATGACTAAGGAGTTAACGATCGGATTGGGTGGTTCAGCAGCGATGATCCCTGGTTCTGAAATTCCCAAGTAGCGCCCGTTTTGGATGCGTTGTTTAGCATGAGCGATGGCAGCACCTTTCATCAGCCCTTTCATCGCCCCAGGACCGCATCCGGTACAGATATTTAGACCGCGCAGGCCTAGCTCGTAACCAACCTGTTTGCTGTAGTCGTATTCGATCTCGCTAACGGCGTGGCCGCCCCAGCATACCACCATGTCTGGTGGTTGTTGAGGAATTAGGACCTGCGCATTGCGCAGGATGTGAAACACTGCATCGGTAATGTCACTCGACTGATTCAGGTCAAATGTTCCGCTCTCGATGATCTGCTGATTGGTATAGACAATATCGCGTAGGACCGCAAACAGGTGTTCGCGAATTCCCTTGATCATTTGACCATCAACGAACGCAGAGGCAGGTGCATTGACAAGTTCTAGTTTAATACCGCGTTCCTGCTGGCGGATTTGGATAGCAAAACGGCGGTATTGTTCAAACACCGCTTTGGAGTTATCCACGGTATTGCCGCAGTTGAGCACTGCCAAAGCACATTTCCGGAAGGTTTCGAATAATTCGGTATGCGCGCTATCAAGCAAATGGTTGATTTCCTTTTTAGAGAGGATCTCCAACGATCCGTCCGGTGCAACTTGTATCGGTCCTTTGACCAGAGGCGGGGCAATTTCAGAAATGAGCACAGTCACCTAGCCTGTCAACTATATTTGACGCGTCTCCCGGCGCTGTTCCCGCACAGCAAGAGTTGCCAAATTTCGCAATTCTTCCGCCAGAAGATCGATCAGATCATCCATCGTCACAATGCCAACCAGTGCACCTACATTATCCACGACGGGCAAGCAGCGTATGCCAAATGCACGCATCCGCTCAGCAGCAGCAAAGATTTCTTCAGCTTCGTGGATAGCTTCTACTCCTACAGTCATGACGTCGGCTACCGCCAGGTGACGAGGCTCTAGCTCTTGAGCTAAAACTTTGATCACGATATCGCGGTCAGTCAGGATCCCAACAGGAATACGCTTGTCCTCGCGCTCTTCAACCACTACCACGTTTGCAACGCGGTACTGGCGCATGAGTTTAGCAGCGGCAATCAACCCTTCTTCCCGATGCACAATTACCACTTCTCGACCGCAAATCTCCCCAACTGACATCGCTTTCCCCAGAGTTTTTACACTCTTAAATTCTACTTTAATCTAGCTTAGATCATTGCTTGGCCGTTGCCGCGTTCGTAAGCCTATGATTAGGCAGCAGATTTTTAGACAGTCAGTTTGGCGTTTGTGCTATTTTCTATAGGGATTAGGAAAGCCCCCCTAGTGGTGGTGGGGGGGGTGAGGAGAGGGTGCCTGGCGGTGACCTACTTTCGCGGGGGAGGATCCC
>CAZJKH010000012.1:0-40923 GCA_964546735.1 uncultured Methylococcales bacterium
AGGGCTGTGTCCTAGGCCGACTAGACGATGGGGACTAAATAAAAAAATTATTATGCCAATCTTTTAAATTACTGTCTAGCGTTTTGAATATAATCGATCGCCCGAGCAATCCGCGCTAGGGTCTTTTCTCGCCCCAACAAGTAAAGAGTCACGTCGATTGGCGGCGAGACGGCCGCTCCCGTCAGAGCCACTCGCAACGGCTGGGCAATTTTTCCTAGTTTTTGCCCTAATGCTTCGGCGGTCGCCACGACTATCTGGTGCAGCTTCTCCTGATCCCAGTCATCCAATTGTCTGAACTGTTCATATAAAGCCTGCAGCGCTGCCAATGCCTCCCTGATCAAATATTTCGCCGCCGCCTGTTCGTCATAGCTGGTAAAATCCCGATAGAACATAGCACTGCTTTGGGCCATTTCCTCAAGCGTCTTAGAGCGCTCCCGCAGCGCTAGGACAAGATCGACTAAATCTGGTCCCTGCTCCTGCGCCGGATCGATTCCCAAACGCCCCAAATGCCAGCGCAAGTGATGCGCTACATGCAGCGGATTAGAGTGCATGAGGTAATAGTGATTGAGCCATAGCAGCTTGGTGGGGTTGAAAGTAGAAGCGGATTTATTGATGTCCTTGAGGTCGAATAGATGGATCATCTCATCGATGGAGAAAATTTCCTGATCTCCATGCGCCCACCCCAAGCGCACCAGATAATTCAAAAGCGCCTCAGGCAAATAGCCACGGTCGCGGTATTCGAGCACGCTCACCGCACCATGCCGCTTCGACAGGCGCGTGCCGTCTTCGCCCAAAATCATAGGGATATGGGCATAGCGAGGCGGATCTGCATCTAACGCGCGCATGATGTTGATTTGTCTCGGTGTATTGTTAAGGTGATCATCCCCCCGAATCACGTGCGTGATCCGCATATCCAGATCGTCTACCACCACGGTCAAATTGTAGGTAGGGGTTCCATCGGAGCGAGCAATGATCAGATCATCCAGTTCCCGATTGGCAAACACAACGCGACCGCGCACCAGATCCTCAATCACGACCTCGCCTGTATCCGGATTGCGGAATCGGACTACCGGCTCGATCCCTGGCCTAGGCTCGCGACGGTGGCGACAGCGCCCATCATAGCGCGGCTTCTCCTTGCGCTCCATTTGGCGCTGACGCATCTCTTCTAGCTCCTCTTTGGTGCAATAGCAATAATAAGCCTTGCCCTCATCTAACAGGCGCTGGATGATTTCCCGATAGCGGTCAAAACGCTCGCTTTGGAAATAAGGGCCCTCTTCATAGTCGAGGCCAAGCCACGCCATGCTCTCTAAAATGGCATTCACCGACTCACGGGTAGAGCGTTCGCGGTCGGTATCCTCGATGCGCAGAATGAATTGCCCACCGTGCTTGCGCGCATAGAGCCAATTGAACAATGCGGTGCGGGCGCCGCCGATGTGAAGGTAGCCGGTCGGGCTGGGAGCAAACCGGGTACGTACGCTCATTCAGGCTATTCCATTCAAATTTAAAAATAAAAATTTTAACAGACCTCAAAGCCCCTTTGGGCAGGTCCTCACTTTAACGATGATTACCAAGCGGCATCAGCTCGACCATCGCGCGAAACAACACACCGCTGCCGATAAGGCCCAAGCAGCGAAACCAGACCTGTCCCCCGTCTGCGCCGTTGGGTGCAATCAGGATATGTAAACAATCATTGCTTAAAATCTCCGCGACCCGCTTGCGGTCAATGCTGATCTCATGTCGGGTGTAGACCATCGGCGCCCGCTCGAAATCATGACCGCAGTACCGAGCTCTTTCCAACAAAGCGCAAGAAATATAACTTACCGGAAACAGTTCCGGGAATTGTACCTGTCCTTCCAGTTCATCGAAATACCGAATCGGCTCTATTAAAGAGCCCACCAGAAAATTTTTGGCATTAGCAGTCATCATGAACTTGCGTTTAAGGAAATAATCCCCTGCAAGCATGCAGCGATCCGGACAGGCAGTCAGCTCAGGCAGGTCATCCAGGCAGCAATCGGGCAGGATCAGGGGTCTCCTAGATAGCTTGTGATGTCCTACCAGCACGATGCCATGGTCGCTACGCAGCACCACCCGGTTGCTCAACACTTGGTGGGTTTGATCCCATTGCGAAGGCTTGATGCTCAGGCTAAACCTCTGACCGGGTTTGAGGGCAGCAGCAAAACTGACCTGATAGTTACTGAAACGCAGCCCTTCCAACATTGCCTGATCATCGTACGCGCGGCGGTAGTCAGCCAGCGCTTCAGCTAGCCAGGTTTCGGTCTGGAAGCCAAGCACGATCGGTCCGCCAAATGGATTACCGTGCAAGCGTTGCCATTTATGGGAATCGTGGAACAAATTGAAATCGTCGGTCGCAAAACGGGCCACATCGATGTGCAGCTGCGAAAATCCAAACGATTGGACAAGCATGGCATTTTCCTCTCACTTAAGTTCTCTACTGTCAAGCATAGTAGAAAACAGGATTGCTCCTCTCTGCCAAGTCACCGACAATACCACGCAAGCAAAACTTCCACCGCCAAACGCCATGACTGAACTGTTGTTGTTTACCCTCCAAGCTTCCAGCCAATATGGCAGCCGCGTTGCCGCCCATCTAAACGTTCCTTTAGGGAAACACGAAGAGCGCGCTTTTGAAGATGGGGAATTTAAGATCCGTCCCCTCCAAAGCGTGCGCGGTCGGCATGTGTTTTTGCTCGCCGCTCTCTATTCAGAACCCAAGCTCAGTGTCAACGATAAGCTCATGCGCTTGCTCTTGTTCACCGGCGCCCTACGCGATGCTTCAGCGCGCGAGATCACTTTGGTTCTGCCCTATCTTGCCTATGCCCGTAAGGATCGCCGCACACAAGCGCGCGACCCGGTCAGCTTGCGCTATCTGGCGGAGATGATCGAGGCAGTCGGTGCCGATCGCGTGGTGACTCTAGAGGTCCACAACCCGGCCGCTTATCAAAACGCCTTTCGCTGCGTTACCGAACACTTAGAGTCCTTTCCCGTATTCCTGGACTGGTTATTCCCTATCCTAACGCCAGAAGAACCTATCACCGTCCTTTCCCCGGACACAGGAGGCTATAAGCGTGCCCAGCGTTTCCGCCAACAGCTGGCGGCCAGATTAGGCAGCGAGGTTGGAATTGCAGTGACGGAAAAGCTACGCAGCGGAGGCGAGCTTTATCACGGTCGCTTGCTGGGCGAGGTGGCAGGTAGCACCGTGCTGATCTTCGACGACATGATCGTCACCGGCAGTACCCTCGCCCACGCTGCTCGCCTCTGTAAGGCAGAAGGGGCCAAGCAAGTATGGGCACTGGCTGCCCATGGTCTGTTCCATCCTAGCGCCAACCAGCATTTGGCTGACCCGGCGTTGGATCGGATCGCGGTCACCGATACTATCTCTTCCTCACAGCTTACCAGTGAGCTTGTCAAGGATAAACTAACCGTGCTCGATACGACGAGCTTGATCGCCCGGGCAATCGGAAAAATCGATGCAGGCGGTTCGCTAACCGAGCTATTTGACCATTGACGCCGCCTTTTTTCCGAGTATTATTCTCAACTATAGCGCCGATTGCGGAGAGACCTGATGGACGACAAACAGCTGCTTGGGCTGACCGCCGCCAGGAAGATTCAGGACGGCATGACCGTCGGCCTGGGAACAGGTTACACTGCCAGCTGTTTCATCGAGGCCCTGGCTGAACGCTGCCGCCAAGAGAACCTGAAAATCACTGCCGTGGCCAGCTCGCCGATTTCAGCTATCCAAGCTAGCGCTTTGGGGCTGCCGCTTCTTCCATGGGAGCAGCTGGCTCAGCTGGATGTCTATGTAGACGGCGCCGACGAGGTCGCGGCGGACCTGACTTTGCTTAAAGGCCGGGGACAAGACTTGGTGCGGGAAAAGCTCTTAGCCCGTGCAGCTTCCCAGTTTTGGGTCTTAGTAGACCGCTCCAAGCTGGTCAATCGGGTGGGAGAAAAATTCCCGATCCCAGTAGAAGTTTGGCCATTTGCCTGGCAGCTGGTCAAAACTCAGCTGGAAGCTTCCGGCGCCTGTCCTACCCTGCGCCTGAAAGAAGGCGGCGTGGCGGTGACTTCCTCCGGCGGTGTAGTTTTAGATACCCGCTTTAAGGATCCAGTGGACGTGGCCGCTATCGACCGCCTGCTAAACGATCTTCCAGGCGTACTAGAGCACGGCATCTTCCGCAATCTGGCAAGTGTCGTATTCATCGCTGCCGATGGCCAAATCGAGGAACATTATCCAAATCATCTTCCAACCACTTCAATCGAGGAGTCAATTATGCTGACCACAAACCGACCGGCTCCAGACTTCAGCGCCCTCAATCAGGAGGAAAAACTCGTCAGCTTGGCTGACTTCCGCAGCAAAAAAAACGTAGTGCTTTATTTCTACCCCAAAGACGATACTCCAGGCTGCACGACTGAAGCTAAGGGATTTACTGAACTGGCAGATGAGTTTGCCAAATACGACACGGTTGTCATCGGCGTAAGCAAAGACCCTTGCGATATGCATCGGGCATTTATCGCCAAGCACGGCCTTAAGGTGGATCTTCTGGCCGATACCGACGGCACTGTGTGTGAGCGTTACGGGGTTTGGCAAGAAAAGGAAAAAAATGGAGTCAAAAAATGGGGCATTGTTCGCTCTACCTTCATCATCGACAAAAACGGTAACTTGGTCGACGTCGAATACGGAGTCAATCCAGCAGGCCACGCCCAGGCAGTGCTAGAAAAGATCAAACGTCTGGCGGCTTAGTTCGCCTGTATCCTTTGGCTGTAGGCGGCTGCCAGCTTAAGATACCGCCCCGCCCGGCGCTGGAAGCGCGGCCAGCAGGAGGCATCTGTCTCCCGTATCCTAGAAAGCAACAAGCGGGCGCGCAAAGTCGCCCGATAAGCTAGGTAAAAGTCCCGCAGGCGGGGTGGTACAGAATCTCTGGCCGCACGGTCAAACAGCTCAAGGAATCGCCTGCCGACCTCGCCGTATCCTAAGTACTCGCACTCTAGCGCTAGATAAGCGGTTTCATCTGCGTGGTCCAACAGGCGCAGCTTACGGCTGAACTCTAGACAGTCAATGACCTTAGGCCAGGGGGGCTCAAAACACACGTGCTCAGGTCTTAAATCTCCGTGCCCCTCCACGATCCGACGATCAGCTACCCGGGCATCGAACCAGTCCGCCTGCCGATCCAAAAACTCCAACTGCGCCTCACATAACGCTCTTCCATCCACGCCCGGCAGGGCAAAATGCAGCGATTCCAGCTCGCGCAGGTTGATCGCGATCGCTTCCCGGTACTGATCCCGGTAGGTCTCTCCGCTCAATTCCTGATACGCGCAGGCTCGATAAAAATCGGCCAAGACCTCTGCCAAAGCCTTAAGCTGCCGTTCCTCTAAGCGCTTTTCCCTAAGCCGGCAATCCAACATCTCCTCGTGCGGCAAGCGCCGCATCCAGACCAAATAGTCCACCACCTGGCCTTGCCCATCTAACCCCAGCTTGCCGTGATTCTCTAAGGTCAGCGGGATAACGTCCAAATAAACATTCGCAGCCAACTGCCGGTTGAGGTAAAGCTCCTGGCGGCAAAAAAATTCCCGCGCCGCCACCGTGCTGAAATCCAGATAAGGATAACGGGCTGGTTTTTTGAGCTTGTAGGCAAAGCGGTCAGTCAAAAACACCCACGCCAGGTGGGTCTCAATTATCTTTACCCGAGCTGGCCGATCCGGATAGCGCTCGGGACACCGCAAAAACGTTAACTTGGCTTCAAGGGGAACATCCACCTGGCCTCTCCTCGCGCATGACGATTGCGTGTGCCCACTCAAGGACTGCTTTGATCCTAGGTACTAGGAGAGCACGTGCCTCAGCATAAGGGAGCCAGCGAAATTCGTGATGCTCCGGGCGAGCAAGTTCGGGGCTGATCGGCAACCGGACTTCTCCTTGAGGTGCTTCCGCCAGATAATAACGGGCTACTTTTCCTTGCCCGTAAGAAGGGGTTTCAAAATAAACCTCTCCCCAACGGAATACAAGGTCAGTCAGCCCAGTCTCTTCCGTCACCTCCCGAATTGCCGCCTCCAGCGGCGCCTCCCCGGGATCGACTAAGCCTTTGGGAAAGTCCCAGTAACGAAATGCTCGCAGTAAAAGATAATAAGGAATGCGATCGATAAACCTGACTACCACCACACCCGCAGACAGGCGTATTGGTGAAGTCAGCCTAGCGTCACGCTTTAGTTGCACCGCGAGATATTGAGCTGCCTGCCCGCTACCCAGACCTTCTGCAAGGTTCGGAAAACCTTTGCTGGTATCTGATCAGGCAAGTCCACTGTACTGAACTCTTCCTGAATCTGAATCTTACCGATGAACCGGCTATCCAGTCCGACTTCGTTGGCGATTGCTCCGACTAAGTGGCCAGGCTTGACCCCGTGGCGGCGCCCAACTTCGATGCGGTAGCTGGTCATCCTCGCTTTCCCTTGCGACCCACATTTTTGCGTCTCCTGTTGCCGAGAGGGCTCATTGGAAGCTATCAGATCTGCGCTTGTCACTGAGGACTGATGCCCCTGCATCAGGACTGCCAAAGCCGCTGCAATCTCTATCGCCGCTATGCCATGCTCACGCTGATACTGGATAAGTAAATCACGGTAAAACGGCAGGTCTGGATTCGCCAAGGCATCTGTGATGCGCTGCTGCAATCTAACCATGCGTTGCCGGTGAATGACTTCGGCAGTAGGCAGCTGCATGAGTTGGATTTTTTGACCAGTGGCCCGTTCGATAGCCATCAACAACCCTTTTTCCCGAGGGGTTACGAACAAAATCGCCTCACCACAGCGGCCCGCGCGGCCAGTCCGCCCAATCCGATGAATATACGATTCAGCATCCAGAGGGATATCATAATTGATCACGTGGCTGATCCGCTGCACGTCCAATCCGCGCGCCGCCACGTCGGTGGCTACCAAGATATCCAATTGACCATGCTTTGGTTGCTCTACCGTGCGCTGACGCTGGCTCTGAGGAATATCGCCGTTGAGCGGTGCAGTTGCAAATCCGCGCGCCGCCAGTTTGTCTGCTAACTCTAGCGTTTGGGTCTTGGTGCGCACGAACAAAATGGCAGCATCGACATCCTCCACTTCCAGGATGCGGGTCAAAGCATCCAGCTTGGCATGAGAAGCGAGCACGCAATATCGCTGGCGGATAGTTTCAGCGGTGGTCGTCTTGACCGGAAGCTTAATCTCTTTAGGATCGCGCAGATGGCGCCTTGCTATCTGGCAGATCGGGGCCGGCATGGTGGCAGAAAACAGCACTACTTGCCGCTCGGAGGGGGTCTGCCCAAGAATCCGATCCACATCCTCGACGAACCTCATGCGCAGCATTTCATCCGCTTCGTCCAGGACCACCGTTTTCAGGCTGTTTAGGTTTAAAGTGCCGCGCCGCATGTGATCCATCACCCGCCCAGGCGTCCCGACAACTACGTGGACGCCGCGGGTTAAAGCACGGATCTGACGGCCGTATTCTTGGCCACCGTAAATCGGTACGATATACAGTCCAGGCAACGCGGCAGCATAGGCTTGAAAAGCCTCAGCGACTTGGAGTGCCAATTCCCGAGTTGGTACGAGTACCAAAACTTGAGTTTGGGCTTGCTGGATATCTAAGCGGGCAAGGAGCGGCAAAGCAAATGCCGCAGTTTTGCCAGTCCCAGTCTGGGCCTGCGCAATCACATCTCGACCAGCTAGAACGTGGGGAATCGTAGCCGCCTGAATCGGCGTGGGAGATTCATAGCCGACTGCCGCCAACCCGCAAAGCACAGGATCTGGCAGATTTAAAGCATGAAAACTAAGCGTGTTTGAGTTCGTAACGGACATAAAAATACCTTAGGGTCTTAAGACAAACAAGCAGCTCGATGCAGCTTACGCCGCTTGTGTCTTCAAAGGCACTAAGGCATCGGGGCTACCGGATAACTGTCAAATTTGACAGCTTAATAGGATACCACCAATAAAACCCACCTGTATAGCTGAGTTTTCTAGCCCTCAGCCAAATTAGTGAAAAATCGCCTCCGCTGAGAACCCTTCGTCTCTTAAAATTTCACGCAGCCGCTTGATCGCTTCCATCTGGACCTGGCGCACCCGTTCGCGGGTAACTCCCATCTCCTGTGCTACTTGCTCTAAGGTCGAAGCCTCATAACCCCACAGGCCATAGCGACGCAGCAAAACCTCTCGGTGCTTGTCTGGCAGTTGACTAAGCCAGCGGTCGACGTGCCCGTGCATCGCTTCATTTTGCAGCTGATCCTCTGGACCGCTGACAGTCTCATCAGTCATTACTTCCAAGAGCGGCTTGTCCGATTCTTTGCCATAGGCGACATCTACCGAACTGGTACGTTCATTCAGCTTAAGCATCCGCTCTACATCCTTGACCGGCTTATCTAGGTATTCGGCGATTTCCTCAGGACTTGGGTCGCGATTTAACTTCTGCGTCAGATACCTCATCGCCTTCAGGCAAACGTTCATTTCCTTGACGATATGGATCGGCAACCGCACAGTCCGAGTCTGACTCATCAATGCGCGTTCGATGGTTTGGCGTATCCACCAAGTTGCGTAAGTAGAAAAACGAAAGCCCCGTTCCGGTTCGAACTTCTCCACCGCTCGGATCAGCCCTAGGTTACCTTCCTCGATCAAATCTAGCAGCGGTAAACCACGGTTCAAGTACCGGCGAGCGATTTTGACCACCAAGCGCAGATTACTTTCAATCATGCGCCGCTTTGCTTCTTCGTCACCGCGCCGGGCTAGTGCCCCGTAATATCTCTCTTCCTCAACGGTCAACAGCTTAGACTGGCTCAACTCTTTTAAATAAGTTTGGGTGGCATCGAACTGGACCGCATGATCAACTGGAATCTGCTCCTCTGCAAAACTGAGCGCGTCCCAATCCGAGATTGTCTCATCGTCGAGTATGTCTGCCACTTCTATCGTCTCTAGCATCATCCCCATACCCTCCCATCGAGCTAAAGTAGAGTGGGATCTGCATTTAGCCAATGCTCACCCTTTTTAGCGGCTAGTCTTAAGAAAACTTTAGGATTTTTTAGCGCAGCACACACCCACTAAAACCGACTGAAGACCTTGCAAATCGCAGCCAAGTCTCCTATGCTTTAGAACTTTTCTGCAAATAGGACGATCGCGGTGCCGGTTCCCTTTTAAGTATCCTTCGTTTCGGACTGTCTAGACGAGGTCGAGTATGAATCGCGGATTACCACGCAAACAGGGTTTGTACGATCCCAACCACGAGCACGATGCCTGCGGCGTCGGTTTTGTCGCCGACATTAAAGGGCGTAAAAGCCATACGATCATTGAGCAAGGTTTGGAGATCGTCACCAATTTGACTCACCGTGGCGCGGTAGGAGCCGACCCTTTAGCAGGGGACGGCGCTGGTATCTTGATTCAAATACCGGATCGGTTCCTGCGTGAGGAATGTTCAAAATTAGGGATTCATCTCCCACCTATAGGCCATTACGCAGTAGGTATGGTATTTTTACCCCAGCGGCTGGAAAACCGGCAGCGATGCGAACAAATCTTGGAGCAATTCATCCTCGCTGAGGGCCAAACCGTTCTTGGTTGGCGCGATGTTCCGACTAATAATACCGGGCTTGGCGAGTCGGTTGAGTCGGTTAAAGAAGTCGAGCCAGTGGTACGCCAGGTCTTCGTGGGTCGGGGAAAGAATTGCCCCGACCAGGATGCCTTTGAGCGCAAGCTGTTTGTCATCCGTAAACAAGTGGAAAACCAGATCCGCGCGCTCGATCTTAATGATCCGGCTAGATTCTATCTGCCCTCTTTTTCTTCCCGTACCCTCGTCTATAAAGGAATGCTGTTGGCAGCTCAGGTAGCTCATTACTATCCTGAGCTGCATGACAAGCGTATGGTATCGGCCTTAGCATTAGTCCACCAGCGTTTCTCTACCAATACTTTCCCATCTTGGGAATTGGCGCAGCCATTCCGTATGATCGCTCACAATGGTGAGATCAACACCTTGCGCGGTAACATCAACTGGATGGCTGCTCGCCGTCATGCAATGAAATCCGATCTGCTCGGGGAAGACCTAGACAAACTCTGGCCCCTGATCGCCGAGGGTCAGTCGGATTCAGCTTGCTTTGACAACGCTTTAGAATTGCTGGTCGCCGGCGGATACTCTCTCGCCCACGCGATGATGCTCTTGATCCCCGAAGCGTGGGCTGGCAACTCACTCATGGATGAAAAACGCCGCGCCTTTTACGAATACCATGCGGCTTTGATGGAACCTTGGGATGGTCCAGCTGCCATCGCTTTTACCGATGGGGTGAGGATCGGCGCCACCTTGGATCGCAACGGCTTGCGCCCGGCGCGTTACCTCATCACCGAAGACGGCCTTGTCGTCATGGCATCGGAAATGGGGGTGCTTAAGGTTCCAGAGCAGAAGATCATCAAGAAATGGCGCCTGCAGCCAGGCAAGATGCTCCTGATCGATTTAGAACAGGGCCGGATCATCGACGATGCTGAGCTGAAAGCAGAATTGGCACACCAAGCCCCGTACCAGGAATGGCTCGCCAAGACTCAGATCCGGTTGGAAAAACTGGAACCGGAAGTGGCGCCTATGCAGCCGGACGAAACCACCTTGCGCAAGCGGCTACAGGCATTCGGCTATACCCAGGAAGACCTAAAATTCTTCCTCCAGCCGATGGCAGCTAGCGGTCAAGATCCGGTCGGCTCGATGGGTAATGACGCCGCGCTTGCGGTTCTGTCTAAACGCCCGCGCTTGCTGTACGATTATTTCAAACAAGCCTTTGCCCAGGTGACCAACCCCGCTATCGATCCGATCCGGGAAGAGCTGGTCATGTCGCTAGTGACCATGATCGGCCATCGTCCCAACCTGTTGGGCCTGAATCAAGGTGGGTCGCACATGCGTTTGGAGGCTCAGCAGCCGGTTCTCAGCAATGCCGACCTGGAAAAAATTCGTTATATCGAACCTCGTACTCAAGGCGCTTTTCGCACTAAAACCTTAAGTTTTTGCTACCCAGTCGCTGAAGGGGTAGCCGGCATGGCCAGAGCATTAGAACGCCTGTGTCAGGAAGCCGAACAAGCCGTACTCGATGGAAATAACATTTTGATCTTGTCCGATCGGGATGTAGATGCTGCCAATGTTGCCATTCCTGCGCTGTTGGCCACCTCGGCGGTGCACCATCATCTGATTCGCAAGGGGCTTAGAACAGAAACCGGATTGGTGGTGGAAACCGGTGAGGCGCGCGAGGTTCATCACTTCTGCGCCTTGGCTGGCTATGGTGCCGAAGCCATCAATCCCTATTTGGCGCTCGATGCCATCTCCTATCTACGCTTGTCATTGTCTGACCCTATCAGCGAGGAGGAAGCGCAAAAACGATACATTAAAGCAGTTGCTAAAGGCATCCTTAAGGTCATGTCGAAGATGGGCATCTCCACGTATCAATCTTATTGCGGTGCCCAAATCTTCAATGCGTTGGGGTTAAATCAGGACTTTCTCGATCGCTATTTCGCCGGCATCACTAGCACCATCGGAGGGGCAGGTCTTGAAGAAATCGCTGCCGAGACAATCGCCCGGCACCAACGTGCCTTCGGCAATTCGTTAGAGCTACGTGAATCCCTCGATGTGGGCGGCGAATTCGCTTACCGTCTGCGCGGCGAAGCGCATGCCTGGACCCCGGATACGATCGCCAAACTCCAACACGCCACGCGTAGCAACAACTGGCAAACCTATGAGGAGTACACCCGCCTGATCAACGACCAGAACGAACGCCTCTTCACCTTAAGGGGATTGATGCGCTTTAAATTCGACCGCCCGCCTGTCCCGCTAGAAGAAGTCGAGCCGGCCAGCGAGATCGTCAAACGCTTCGCTACCGGTGCGATGTCGTTTGGATCCATTTCTTGGGAGGCCCATACGACGCTCGCCATCGCGATGAACCGTATTGGCGGCAAATCCAACACCGGCGAAGGCGGGGAGCTACCGGAACGGTTTAGGCCGCTGCCGAATGGGGATTCCATGCGCTCGGCCATCAAGCAGGTGGCCTCGGGCCGGTTTGGGGTAACGACCGAATATCTGGTCAACGCAGACGACATCCAGATTAAGATCTGTCAGGGAGCAAAACCGGGCGAAGGCGGGCAACTGCCTGGTCACAAAGTCGATCAGATCATCGCTAAAGTGCGCCATTCCACTCCGGGCGTGGGCCTGATCTCGCCGCCGCCGCACCACGATATTTATTCCATCGAAGATCTAAAACAGTTGATTTACGACTTAAAATGCGTCAACCCGAAAGCCAGAATCAGCGTTAAATTGGTCTCAGGGCTTGGGGTTGGAACGATCGCTGCGGGCGTCGCCAAAGCCCACGCCGATCACGTCACTATCTCCGGTTACGAGGGAGGCACCGGGGCATCCCCTTTAACTTCCATCAAACACGCTGGACTTCCTTGGGAAATCGGATTAGCCGAAACTCACCAAACTTTGGTGCTCAATAAGCTGCGCGGTCGCATCTGTGTTCAAGTGGACGGTGGACTGCGTACCGGCCGTGACGTGGTGATCGGAGCGCTTTTGGGCGCAGATGAGTTCGGTTTTGCCACCGCTCCTTTGATCGTGGCAGGTTGCATCATGATGCGCAAATGCCACCTCAATACCTGCCCGGTTGGAGTCGCAACCCAAGACCCTGTTCTGCGCAAGCGGTTCAAAGGCAAACCGGAATACCTGATCAATTATTTCTTCTTCGTCGCCGAGGAAGTCAGGCGCCTGATGGCCCAATTAGGTTACCGGACCTTCAACGAGATGATCGGCCAGTCTGACCGGTTGGACATGGCCGATGCCATCGACCACTGGAAAGCCAAAGGGCTTGACTTTAGCAAGATTTTAGCTAAGCCCAAGGCAGGTCCTCAGGTTGCGATCTACCACTGCGAGCCTCAACCGCATGAGATCGACCGCGCCTTAGACCATCAGCTTATCGCTGCTGCAAGGCCTGCCTTAGAAGAGCAGAGGCCAGTGCGGATCAATCTGCCGGTGCGCAACACTGACCGCTCAGTCGGTGCCATGCTCTCCGGGGAAATCGCCAAGCGCTTTGGCCATGAAGGGCTACCCGATGACACTATTCACCTCAAACTCAAAGGGACTGCTGGCCAAAGCTTCGGTGCCTGGTTGGCGAAAGGGGTAACCTTGGAACTGGAAGGGGAAGGTAACGACTACGTCGGTAAGGGCTTATCGGGTGGCCGCATCATCATCTATCCGCCGCAAGAAACGCCAATCGTTGCAGAGGAGAACATTATCGTCGGCAATACAGTCTTGTACGGTGCCATCAGCGGTGAGTGCTTCTTCCGCGGCGTGGCAGGCGAGCGCTTTGCGGTACGTAACTCCGGCGCTATCGCAGTCGTCGAAGGAGTAGGCGATCACGGCTGCGAATACATGACCGGTGGTATAGTCGTGGTCTTGGGTGAGACCGGGCGCAACTTCGCTGCCGGCATGTCTGGCGGAATCGCCTATGTGTTGGACGAACGCGGTGACTTTGAAAAACGCTGTAACCTAGCCATGGTGGAACTGGAGCCAGTGTTGGCTGAAGATGAGGCCTTAGAGGCATTAGACCACCAAGGCGGTGATCTGGAAACCCATGGCTGGGTCAAAGTGGCTCACGACATGACTCGCTATGATGAACAGCGGCTTAAAAGCCTGATTCAAACCCATCAATACTACACAGGCAGCCAACGCGCGCGCCAGATTCTGGAAAACTGGTCTGAATTTCGGAGTAAGTTCGTCAAAGTGATGCCGATTGATTACCGGCGCGCGCTAGAACAGCTGCAGCAGAGACAGCAACGCACCCAGATGCGCATGACTGCTTAAGACAACGTTTGCAAAAGAGGTACTCATGGGTAAACCTACCGGTTTCCTAGAAATCCAGCGCCGCGATCGCGGTTATGCCCCGGTAGCGGATCGGGTTCAGCATTTTCGCGAATTCGTCATCCCTCTACCGGAGAGAGAGATCTCTGAGCAAGGCGCACGCTGCATGGATTGCGGCATCCCCTATTGCCATCACGGCTGTCCGGTCAATAATCTCATTCCAGATTGGAACGATCTCGTCTACCGGAATCGATGGCGTGAAGCGATCATAGAACTGCACCGGACCAATAACTTTCCCGAGTTCACCGGCCGCGTCTGTCCTGCCCCTTGCGAGGCCGCCTGTACCCTCAACCTGGAGGATAATCCAGTCACCATCAAGACGATCGAGTGCAGCATCGTCGATCGCGCGTGGCAGGAAGGTTGGATCAAGCCTCAGATCCCCAGGGCACGCACTGGCAAACGGGTCGCCATCGTCGGTTCAGGACCAGCAGGGCTGGCCTGCGCCCAACAATTGGCCCGGGCTGGTCATCGAGTAGTAGTCTATGAGAAGAACGATCGCATTGGCGGGCTATTGCGCTACGGCATTCCCGATTTCAAACTGGAAAAACATCACATCGACCGGCGCATGGCCCAAATGCGCGCTGAGGGAGTGGTGTTCTGCCCTAATACCCATGTAGGGGTGAATATTTCGGTTCATTCCCTGCTGGAGCAATACGACGCTATCGTCCTTGCCGGAGGCGCAGAGAAACCTCGTAATCTCGAGGTTCCAGGACGAGAACTTAAAGGCATCCACTACGCGATGGAGTTTCTGACCCAACAGAACCGCCGTGTGGCCGGGGATGAGATCCCACCTGAGGAAAGCATCCTCGCGACAGGCAAGCGGGTCGTAGTCATCGGCGGTGGTGATACCGGTTCTGATTGCATCGGCACCTCCATCCGCCAGGGAGCAATCTCGGTAGTTCAATTAGAGATTCTTCCCAAACCCCCGGAAAAGGAAAATAAACTGCTAACTTGGCCCTATTGGCCAAACAAGCTGCGCACTTCTACCTCGCATGAAGAAGGCTGTGAGCGGCTGTTCAGCGTCAGTACGAAAGCTTTCGAAGGAAAGCACGGACAGGTGACTAAAGTTCACTGCGTTCAAGTTGAATGGAATCAAGATGAGCACGGCCGATTTAGGATGCAGGAAGTTCCAGGCAGCGAGTTTACCCTAGATGCCGATCTTGTCCTGTTAGCTATGGGCTTTGTCCATCCGGTCCATACAGGCATGCTAGAGCAGCTTAAAGTCGAGCTAGACGATCGCGGTAACGTCAAAGCCGATACCTATCGTTATCGGACTTCTATCGAGAAAGTCTTTGCCGCCGGCGATATGCGCCGCGGTCAATCGCTGGTCGTCTGGGCGATCCGGGAAGGCCGCCAAGCAGCTCGGACGGTGGATGAGTACCTAATGGGTCACTCGGAACTGCCTTTTTAAGGTTTCGTCAACGGGGGTGACAGAGACTGCCAGATAGCTGTCCAGGTGTCTGACAAATACCGGTTCAACGGCCGTTTGAGCACTCCATCCAGATGCCATTGAACCATCTGGACCACGGTGCCATAAAAACAAGCATTAGCCACTATCGGATCCATTCGCCTGAGCTCTCCAGCAGCGATCCCTTCCTCCATGATCTGGGTTAGCTGCTGAAATGGTGTAGATAGGTTTAAAGGCTTGCCAAGCAAAAACTCGTGATGGTGCAGACTCACCAGAAACCGCATGACCTCCGGTGCATCCTCCGCTAAAGCGAAGAATAATTCAACGATTGCCTGCAGACGCTCAAAAGTATGGTGGGTCTTGATTTTTATCTCTGCGATGGAATCGCTCAGGCTCTGAAAAACATCTTGTAGCAAAGCCTCTGCGATACATTCCTTGTTTTTGAAATAATGATAAATCGTGCCTGTGCTAACATCGGCTTGCCTGCGAATATCGGCGATTGAAGTATTGAAATATCCTTTTTCTGCAAACAACTTTAACGCAGCTTTCATAATTTCTTCCCTGGCTTCTTGCTTGTCCATCGTTTCCGCGGCTACCGTTACCATGTTGATGGATTACTCAGTAAATGGGCCGCTATTTTATTCCTTTCAACCACGCCTGGTAAGCCATTCGACAAAATGCTCAATCTATTGACAGATTTAATTTCCCTCTCAATTGGGATAAATCACCAAACGCCGAAAAGGATCGCAGCCGACGCTCTCGGCTACTAGGTGATAACGGTTAACGATATGATGTTGAATTTTACGGATTTCGCGTGGCTGGGGAGTCAGTTCTACTGCTACTGACTCTTCCAACACCTTTCGCACCGCTGCCTCTACCTCGTTCACCGCTGCATCCACATCCTCGTCTAGGACTGCTTCTGGCTGGCTAAAAATGTGATTGAGTAACCGCCGGATCTGGGCAGTGGTGTTCTTCTTGACACAGTGCAGCGGCAAACCATAAGCATTGAGGATCCGGCGTAGACGCGCATCGTCGGCGCGCGAGCGCAGTGCAAGCACCATATCAGCTCGTTCAGGATTGGCCACAGTACGAGCATCGAAGCGAAAGCTTCGGATCACACGTTCGACCAAATCGCGGTCGATCGCATAAGGATAGATGCGAATCTCTCCCTTTAGCGTTTCAGGAGATAACGGCTGATTGATCGGCTCTCTTAAGCCTTGTACTGCGCTAACTGGGGTTTCACCGTCAAGCGTACGCCGTACCCCTCCAGCCTCTTCACCCCGCAAGATAGCATCTACCGCCGCCGCGGTATCTCTATGGACAATCAGTTCGTCATGGCTGATCAGTTCTACTACCTGTTCAAACGTCGGTGGAGCCTTGCGCTCGCTGACAGTTTTCTGAGTGCCACGCAAGCGCGCCTCATCGTCGCCTAAGGTCACCGTCTGCACTCCTCCTACTAAATCCGCCAGGATCGGGTTCTGAATCAGATTGGCCAAAGTGTTTCCGTGAGCAGTGCCGATCAACTGTATGCCGCGTTCGGCAATGGTGCGGGCAGCTAAAGCCTCGGCCTCGGTGCCAATTTCGTCGATAATGATCACCTCCGGCATGTGGTTTTCCACTGCTTCGATCATCACCGCATGCTGCCTGTCAGGATGAGCCACCTGCATCCTTCGGGCGCTGCCGATCGCTGGATGAGGGATATCCCCGTCGCCGCCGATCTCGTTGGAGGTATCGATCACGATGACCCGTTTACCGAAATCATCCGCCAGAACCCGCGCTACTTCACGTAGCTTAGTAGTCTTGCCTACTCCGGGCCGACCTAAGAGCAAGAGACTCCGGCCAGATTCGATCAAATCCCGGATCAGATCGATGGTTCCGGTCACTGTCCGCCCAACTCTTAGGGTTAAACCGATGATTTCCCCTTTGCGGTTGCGGATAGCCGAAATCCGGTGCAACGTACCCTCGATGCCCGCCCGGTTATCGGCCCCGAACTCCCCCACCAGATTCACTACATATTGGAGATCGGCGCGGGTTACCGGTATTTCAGATAAAATGATCGTTTGCTCGATATAGCGCGCCTGAGGTTTGCGGCCTAAGTCCATCACGATTTCCAATAAACCTTCGTTAGGGAGCTCGGCCAGTTTTTCCTGCAATGAGTCAGGTAAGGTGTTCAAAAGTAGCTTGAGATCGTCAAAAGTGTCGATACTCATGGGAGTCGTCAGCATAAATAAATGGTAAAGTCAGGGTGCAAGGGGTGCATTATTTCAAGGGCCTTAAGCTATGTAAATAGGATTGCCCGTATGACGCTTCCTTACCCTTGGAGTTCAAACAAATTAACCGGAAAAAAGCATGTGGCCTATTCAACTGTGCTTTTCGGCTGCCGGGCTTGGCGCCGTGTATGCGCTTGGATGCGCTGTTTGGATCTTGCGTCAACCGCTTGGGAATGAGACTCTGCGAAGCCCTCATCTGGCCATTCGCGAAGGCGCGGCGGCATTCCTTAAAGTTCAATATATCACCATCGCTGGCGTCGGTGTGGCAATATTTGCCTTATTATGGTTGACGCCTAAGTTCGGCCTTTCTACTGCCTTGGGCTTTGCTCTCGGGGGAGTATGTTCAGCTACCGCTGGCATTTTAGGTATGACGATTGCCGTGCAGGCCAACGTGCGGGTTGCCACAGCTGCTCAAACTCGATTGCCGTGGGCATTCAAGATCGCCTATCGGAGCGGGTCGGTCACCGGGTTTTTACTCGGTAGCCTAGCGTTGGCAGCCGTGGCAGGCTTTTATTTTTACTTACGCACCGGCCCTGAACCCGAAAATTTAACCCCGTTGGCTGGGCTGGGATTCGGTGCTTCCCTAGTCAGTATCTTCGCTCGTCTAGGCGGTGGAATTTTCACTAAGGCCGCAGACATTGGGGCAGACTTAGCCGGCAAAGTAGAACAAGGCATCCCCGAAGATGATCCCCGCAATCCTGCAGTCATCGCTGACAACGTCGGCGACAATGTAGGTGATTGCGCAGGAATGGCGGCAGATGTATTCGAAAGCTATGCTGTCAGTCTTGCAGCAGCTGTTTTTGTCGCCTCCAAACTCAGTCCAGAGCCAGTATTTCAATATTATCCCTTAGGATTAGGGAGTGCGGCCCTGCTCGCTCAACTGCTCGGCGGGCAATTGATCTGGTTATCCCAAAACGCTAGCGTCGGATTTGCGCTGCTGCGAGTGGTCACTTTTAGTATTTTATTTGCAGCTTTTAGCTATTATTGGATTGGAGAGCAGTTGCTGCAGGGTCAGGCAGAGGTTAAACATGCGCTCTTTGGTGTTACCTTGATCGGCCTAGGGGTAGGATTAGGGTTAGTCATCAACACCGCCTATTTTACCAGTGCCCGCTTTCGCCCGGTGCGACGCATCGCCGCCGCTTCCTGCCAAGGACACGCGACCAATCTTATCACTGGGCTGGCAGTGGGCATGCAATCCACTGCCTTTCCTACCTTGCTGGTAGCCACAGGCATAATTGCTGCCCACCAGCTGGCAGGAGTATACGGGATTGCAGTCGCTACCACTGCCCTGCTAGCTTTGACCCCCATCATTACCGCCATCGACGCCTACGGTCCCGTAGCAGACAACGCTGCAGGTCTGGTCGAAATGGCAAAATTGCCAGATGAAGTCCGCGGGGGTACTGATGCCCTCGATGCTGCCGGCAACACCACCAAAGCTCTGACTAAAGCCTTTACTATCGGTGCAGCTGGACTGGCAGCCTTGACCTTGTTTGTAGCCTACAAGCTAGAATTTGGAGCCGAAAGCGTTCGGCTTAGCTTTACGCTAGATGATCCCTATGTGGTAGCAGGTCTGTTTTTAGGGGCTCTGTTGCCGTTTGTATTCAGCGGCATGGCGCTGGATGCCGTAGGCAGAGCGGCGGCTCGAATCGTGGAAGAAGTCAGGCACCAGTTTCGAGCTTTTCCCGCCATTTTAGCTGGGAAAGCTAAGCCGGATTATGCACGAGCAGTAGCTATCCTTACCCGCGCAGCGCTTTTCGGGATGATCGCTCCAAGCATTCTACCTATCCTGGTGCCGGTGATAGCCGCCTGCGCTGCACCGTGGTTGCCACCTGGAAGCATGGCACTGTTGGTCGGAGGTATGTTGATCGGGTCAGTCACGACTGGGCTGATCCTAGCGCTGTCCATGGGAACTGGCGGCGGTGCGTGGGACAATGCTAAAAAATACATCGAGGCTGGTCACTTTGGCGGCAAAGGGTCACCCGCCCATCATGCGGCAGTCACCGGCGATACTGTCGGCGACCCTTATAAAGATACCGCCGGCCCTGCTCTCAACATCATGAGCAAAGCCCTGAGCCTAGTAGCGGTACTGATGGCGCCATTTTTATTGTAACAGCGGCGCAGCGAGCAAATCCTCATTGCTAGTCTGTCTGGCCGGGTGCTTTAAAGTACTCATCATCGCTGCTAGGGCTCGATCCATCAGGGGGACTTTGCCCTCGATGATCTTTGCGCTACCGCGGCGCAGTTCGGCTGCCAATCCCTGCAAGGTGTATTCTGCGACTTTCATACCGCGGCGATTGACAAACACCCTAAGCCCCGTCACCTTGCTGATCCAAGACAGTTTGACCCGCACGGTCTTGCCTTGGGGATCTGTCAACTCGAGCCACTCGCCAACTTCTAGACGCTTAGCCTGCGCCAAGAATTCATCCTCCTCTTCCTGAACTTGCGCTTCTGCCGTTAGGATGATTTCCTCTTCGATATCCTCTTCCCGAACATCGGTCAAGTAGGAAACCTCAAGCTCGTCCACCTCTGGCAAATTGGCAGAAATCGCCTCTAGTTCCCGCCTAAGATGAGGATCTACCACCTCTCCCAAGGGGCGAAGCAGCGCTTGATGGGCAGCATCCAGTTCCCTGAGAAACAACGCTATCTGTTTTGGATCCAAGGAGATCGCTTCCAACTCCCGGCGCAGCGCCCGCATCAGCCCAGGAATCTGTTGTGCTATGCGCCTTGATTCGCTGGGGTTTTTAGGCGCAGTCAGGGTCTTAAGCAAATTGTCAGTCAGCGCTAGCTTGGCTTGCCAATCCTCAGGGGCTTTATCTTTGCGCAGACAGGCCAATAACAATACGTCTTTCCAAGTCGTTGCGAAAAAGTGTTTAAGGCGCGGCGAAAGCTGCCTTCCCTGCAGGCGGGCGGCGAGTTCATCTGCGACTTGTTTCTTTGCCAACAGCAGATGTTCCTTGCTCTGGGTGGCCTGGCGAGCGCGCTCTTCCAGCCGTTGGCTGCGCTGCCCTTCCTGCTCCATAAACTGAGTGAATTCCTGAAGCAAGTTCTCAAACAGGCTAACATCCTGCTCGAACTCAAGCAGGATACGCTCTACCGTGGTTTTGATCTGGCAGAATATTGGGTTCTGCTCCAATGCCTCGTCCCCGGATAGACCGATGCCGGCGTGAGCCAAATGGTTCAAAAGCAAGCGGGCGGGATGGGACTTTTTGGAAAAGAACGACTTATCCAGGATCGCCACTTTGATAATGGGGATCTGCAAGCGTCCGATGAGGGCTTTGATCGGGGTTGGCAGTCCTCGATCTTCAAGGATAAAATCGAAGATCATCCCGATCATATCGATGATATCCTCATCCATCTGGGTCAACGCTCTCTTACCTCCGCTTACTTCGCTCAAGCGGCTTATGAGCATTCGTTTCAAGTTGGCATCCTCACCGTTTTGTAAGGCATCGGTGAGTTTAGCCGCAAGCATCGGATCCTGAAGCGCCGACAATGCCCCGATGACTTCCTGGGTATTGCTGACAACCACGCCCGGTTCATGAGCGCTAGCGGCAAGCGAAGGCAATCCCACTTGCGCGCGCCAGGCAGTAAGCAGCGAATGCATGGTTTGCAGCGCTTGAATATAAGCAAGCTGGTCAGAAGAAGCGGTTGGCTCTTTACCTGCCTCGTCCAGAGAGCGATCGCAAGCTGCAGCCTGTTTTCTGGCTCTCCTTGGGATTTCCGGCAAGATGCCGCCTTTGGCTAGGGTTTCGTTGAGACGGTCGTAAACTCCTTCTAAGTTGCCGATAACATGGTGCTCATAGCGCTTGAACAGAATCAATCTGACCTTCAATTCCAAGGTTAAGGGTCTAAGCACCTCGGCAAATTTATGTCCGAGCTGATATGGCCCAAAAGGATTTTCCTCCTCAGTCACTTCTACGCATCCGAGCAACTTCGCAAAACGCTGATTGAGCGCATACAGGTTTTGGTAATGCAGGTTATTGCCCTTGCTGACTAGGGTCGAAACTGCCAAATCCTCTTCTAGCGCTTCGTGATCCACCAGCGACAAATCATCCTCGTCTAAGCGCTTAGGGTTTGCCTGCTTGGTCGCTGTTAACTTGGGGTAAGAAGTCAAAAATTCATCGTAGCCTTTAAGGACTGCATTGAGATAGCCGGTTTCAATGTGCCCTCGCTCGCGGCGCAAATACCGCATCGCATTGAAATACAATTCTTGCAAAGCAAAACTCGTGGCCTTGTCTGACAACGAAAACAGCTCATCATCTACTGTTTCGAAAAAGCGGATCAAAATAGGCTTAAATCCGTTTTCAAACACAGAACGGCACTCAGCCGCCAAAGGACCATTGAGCTTAGTATTGGGTATCCGGTTGGCCGCATTGAAGTCGATGACTTTTTTCTCAGGCGCCATAGCACTCTCCAGAACAATCACTGCTTGAAACTCACTATGGTTAGCGCAGCTTTGAGCTTAAGCGTAAGCTTCCTGAGATAGAGATGCCGTGACTTAAATCGCAAAACGGTAAATCGATGGTAAATTTTGACACCATGGGAACAAAACTGACCATCTATGGCGGTTGGCTGGAACCTGCGCGCAAAGTTCCAAGCCCCAACCACAATTTGCGTCCAACGGAGGAAATCTCACTCTTGGTGATCCACTGTATCAGCCTGCCACCCGGTGAGTTCGGCGGCGGATTTATCGACCAGTTATTTACCAACCAGCTGGATCCCAAGGCGCACCCTTATTTTGCCAAGATTGCCGACCTTAAAGTGTCAGCTCATCTGCTCATCGACCGCCAAGGAAACCTCACGCAATACGTCCCTTTGCACCGGCGTGCCTGGCACGCAGGCGCCTCCTGCTTTCAAGGACGAGAAAACTGCAACGATTTCTCCATCGGCATCGAGCTAGAGGGCACCGAGACGATTCCTTTCACCGCTGCCCAATACACCGCTTTGGCTGAAGTCACACGCGTTTTGATGGATACTTATCCTGGGCTGTCTCTCGACCGGATCGTCGGCCACTGCGACATCGCCCCTGGGCGTAAAACCGACCCTGGCCCAAGCTTCGACTGGGCTAGGCTCTATCGGCTGTTAAGCGCTGTCGGCAGCAGGGCTTCCTAGCAATTCCGGCCGACTGGCTTGCTGCTTGCCATCGATCTCGATGAGATAATCAAAATTGCCCTCTCCAACGCGCTCGATGAGCTGATCCAGCACATAGCGCACTGTCTTCATATCGTCGTGAGGTCCCTGAATGTAACAGGGTCTGCCGTCGCGGCCGTAGGTATAATCGGTCTGGCACTGAGCAGGGTCGGCGGCGCCAAATAGTTTTTCCGCTCGCCAGTAATCCTCAGCTGGATCAAAATTGAGCGTCTTGGCATAGGCCACGGCCCTCTGCAAAAGCTTGCGCGCACAGGCCGGGTCGACCGGGCGTACGCCAAGATCGCCATGGGTCTTAATCAACATGGGTTTGAGCTTGCCCAGATAGTCAGCCTTGCGCATCACGGTGAAAAACGCCTCTCTCACCCCTAAGCAGTAAACATCCACGACGAAGGCGCTGACTGCTACCTCAGCGTAAGGGGTCTCGCGCGCAAGGAGCACGCTACCCATCCCCACTTTATCGATACTCTCGCCGAGCAGGCAATCGAGGATCGGATACTCAAGGTATTTTTCCGGTCTAAGGCCCCTTTGCCCCTTACCTCTTGCTGCGGCGATTTTCTGCTTACGTTTTTGTGCTTTGCGCTGTAATTCCGTCTCGATGGATCTACCGCCATTGAATTTTCCTCATCTGATCGATTGCTCATGCCGCCAACTGGCCCACATCAGCAACGCCACCCCTATCGTGATCGCTGCATCCGCCAGATTGAAAGCCGGCCAGTGCCAATGTTGATAAAAGACGTCTACAAAGTCGATCACATAGCCAAACCGCGCCCGGTCGATGCCATTCCCGATCGCCCCTCCCAAAATCAGGGAAAGCCCAACGCCTTGGGCGACCTTTTCGGTATCAAGCCGCCATAGCCAGACCCAAATAACCCCGCTGGCTGCTGCTGCTAACCCTAGAAAAAACCACCGCTGCCAACCGGAGGCTGAGGCCAAAAAGCTAAACGCCGCACCGGGGTTACGCACATAGGTCAGGTGCAAAAACGGCAGGACTTCCACGCTCTCATGCAGGCGCAGCCAAGCTTCTACCCACTGTTTGGTCAGCTGATCTAAAGCTACCACGACTGCTGCCAAACTTAGCCAACAAAGCTTACTCCGATCAACCGTTTGGCGCTTACGCATACCGCCTTATTTCCCCTGGGCCGACGACATTTTCCACACAGCGTCCACACAGGCCGGGATGATCTGGATGACTGCCTACATCGCTGCGGCGATGCCAACAGCGCACGCACTTGGGGTGCGGGGAAGGCTCAACCAAAATTTTCAGACCTTTTATCTCTTCTGCCGGCTCAGCGCTAGCCGGCGCTTGGGCTAAGGGAAATACTTCAGCTTTAGAAGTAATCAGGACAAAGCGCAGCTCATCATCCAGTTGCCGCAGCAATTGATACAGCCCGTCTTCGCAGTAAAGGCGTACCTCAGCTTCTAGCGAAGAACCGATACCACCGCGCTCGCGCAGCTTCTCCAGCTTTTTGGAAACCTCCTCGCGCACGGCAATCACCTGCTTCCAGAACCCCCGGTTCATTGCAAAGTCTTCTGGCAAAGCTTCAAGCCCTTCATACCAAGTGGTGCAAAATACCGATGCTTCGCGCTGCCCAGGTAGAAACTCCCAGATCTCGTCAGCGGTAAAACTCACCACTGGCGCCAACCAGCGTACCAGCGCTTCAGCGATGTGGTACATCGCCGTCTGGGTCGAGCGCCGCGCCAAACTATCTGGCTGACAGGTATATTGGCGGTCTTTGATAATGTCTAGATAAAAGCTCCCCATGTCTACTGAACAGAAGTGGTGGACCTTCTGATAGACCTGATGGAACTGATAGTACTCGTAGGCCAGGATCACCTCTTGCTGGAGGAGAAAAGCGCGATCTACCGCCCAGCGGTCTAGGGCCAGCATATCCGCATAAGCGACGATATGGCACGCTGGATCAAACCCGGTCAAGTTGGCGAGCAAATAACGGGCAGTATTGCGCAGCCGCCGATAAGCGTCGGCAATCCGGGTCAAGATCGCCTGAGAAACCGCCATTTCCCCCCGATAGTCGGTAGCCGCCACCCACAATCTCAGCACATCCGCGCCAAGCGTATTGACGACTTCCTGGGGAGAGATCACATTGCCGCGGGATTTGGACATCTTATATCCCTTTTCATCCACGGCAAACCCATGGGTCAACACGGCGCGATAAGGGGCGCAATCCTCCATCGCGACCGAAGTCAGAAGCGAGGATTGGAACCAGCCGCGGTGCTGATCCGAACCTTCCAAGTATAAGTCCGCCGGGAAACCCAGCTCCTCGCGCGTCTTGAGGACGCACGCATGGGTGACCCCAGAGTCAAACCACACGTCTAGGATATCGGTAACCTTCTCGTATTGCCCAGCCTCTTCGCCCAGCAACTCCCTAGGATCTAACTCAAACCAAGCTTCGATCCCACGGGCTTCAATCCGCGAAGCGACTTGCTCGATCAGCTCGACGGTGCGCGGATGAGGTTGCCCGGTCTGTTTATCGATGAAGACCGCAATCGGCACGCCCCAGTTGCGCTGGCGCGAGATACACCAATCGAGCCGGTTCGCTACCATCGCTTCGATCCGGCTCTGACCCCAAGCGGGGATCCATTGAACTTTGCTAATTTCTGCCAAAGCGCGCTGACGCAACTGTTGCCGATCGATCGCGATAAACCACTGCGGCGTCGCCCGAAAGATAATCGGCGTCTTATGCCGCCAGCAATGAGGATAGCTATGTTCGATCACCTCCTCGTGGAGGAGTGCGTAATGCGCTTTGAGCACCTCGATGACATGTGCGCTGGCAGCAAACACATGCTCTCCGGCAAACAGCTCAGTACCAGGCAAGAAACGGCCGTCGCTGCCGACGGGGTTATCCACCGGCAAGCCATACTGTTTTCCCACCGCGTAGTCCTCCTGACCGTGAGCAGGCGCAATATGGACGGCACCCGTACCAGCCTCCAAAGTGACGTGCTCGCTCAAAACGATGGATACCTGGCGCGCATAAAATGGATGGCGCAGCTTGACGCCTTCTAGGTCTCGGCCGCGACAGTAGGCCACCACGCGGTAATCGGCAAGCCCATACCGGCCCATGGCGTCCTTGAGCAGACCTTCAGCGAGCAGCAATCGCTCTAAACCTTGCGCGGTTCGGCATTGGACCAAGGCATAGTCCAGCTCCGGATGGAGGGCAACTGCTTGATTGGCAGGCAGGGTCCAAGGCGTAGTCGTCCAGATAACGACTGACACCGGTCCTTCCCCCTCGTGTCCTGGCACCCGGTGGCAACGGCTTAAAAACGCCAGCTCGTCTACGACGGGAAAGCGCACATCGATCGCAGGCGAGCGTTTGAGTTCATACTCCACTTCTGCTTCCGCCAGCGCCGAAGCGCAGTCAGTACACCAATACACCGGACGCAAGCCGCGGTCGATGTACCCACGGGCATAAATTTTGCCCAGCGCCCGCAAAATGTCTGCCTCAAAGCGAGGCGCCATGGTTAGATAAGGATGCCGCCAATCTCCCAGTCCGCCTAAACGGATAAAATCTTCGCGCTGTAACTCGACCTGGGAACGGGCATACTCACGGCAAGCTTGGCGAAACTCAGCTTCAGACACCTTGACGCCAGCCTTGCCGATCTTTTTCTCTACCATCAGCTCGATCGGTAGCCCATGGCAATCCCAACCCGGCACATAAGGTGCATCGAAGCCGCTTAGGAGTTTAGACTTGACGATGAAGTCCTTGAGAATCTTGTTGACCGCATGGCCGATGTGAATCGGGCCATTAGCATACGGCGGGCCATCGTGGAGGATGAATTTGGGCCGGCCTTTGCAAAGCTCGCGCAGCTTTTGGTACAGATTCAACGCCTGCCATTTGGCTAGCCGCTCGGGTTCACGGCTAGGCAAATTAGCGCGCATGGGAAAATCGGTTTTAGGTAGGTTCAAAGTATGTTTGTAGTCCATAGATTTACTCAGGCTTGTAACAACTTCCTAGCGATGGCTGTATCCTTTTGAATTTGCTCGCGCAGCGCCGCTATCGAAGGAAACTGCATCTCATCGCGCAGCTTATAATGGAAAAACACCTCCAGATAATGGCCATAGAGATCCCCTTCGAAATCGAACAAATGCACTTCCAACAGCACTTTGCCGCCGGTCTCCACCGTAGGTCGCATGCCAACGTTAGCCACGCCGGGCCAAAGTCGGTCCATCACCCCTTTGACCGTGACCGCAAACACGCCGCGTATTGGACTCTTTAAGCGCTTAGGGTCGAGGTTGGCGGTTGGAAAACCCAGCGCTTGCCCACGCCGGCGGCCGGCGATGACGCGCCCGCACATGGAATAGGGTCGGCCCAACATCTGTTCCACCAAAGTCAAATGCTCTTGTTCTAACGCCTCGCGGACACGGGTGCTACTGACCCGCATGCCGTTCCATTCGAACGTAGGCACCGCAGCCACCTCAAACCGATAGCGCACCCCGGCCGCCTGAAGCAGCGTCAAATCTCCTTCCCGGTGGCGGCCAAAACGGAAATCCTCCCCGACCACCAGGTATTTCACCCCTAACCCTTTGGCCAATACCTTTTCGATGAAATCCCAGGCAGAAAGCGCAGCAAGCTGCCGGTTAAAGCGCAATAGCAGGACCTGGTCCACCGGTAATTCCCTAAGCCGCACCAGCTTCTCGCGCAGGCGAGTCAGCCGCGCGGGCGCTTTCTCTTTCAGAAAATACTCAAGCGGCTGCGGCTCGAACAACACTACCGTCACCGGCCAACCCGACCGCTTACCTTGGTCAGCAAGGGTTTGGAGAAGATGCTGGTGGCCTAAGTGAACCCCGTCGAAATTGCCAATCGTGGCCACTGTACCCGGCGGTGGGAGGCGGTGTAACCCTCGGATCAAGCGCATGCGGTCGTTTTTAGTCACAAGCTCAGCATTTTAACAAAATCGTCATCTTGCCTGCGGGATAGTCAAATCCAACTGCCGCCTGTTTTCAAATCGAACTTCTACGCCCTCGCGCGCTTGCGGGAAAATCAGCGCAAGCTGCCGGGTCGGCCCCTGAAGCTGGCACTCTAGCCCCTCCTTTAAATGCCTAGAGGTGATCTGAGTCGGATTGTCCTCTCCAAATAGCGAGGGCTTAAGCACCACCAAAAAACGATCCCGCTTCTGGGCAACCGGCGGCACCACCTCGATGCGCCAACGGCCAGGCTCTGGCGGATGTTTAACCCGTTTCGCTACGATTTCCCATATTTTGCCGCCCTCGTCGTAGTTGACCCCGTCTACCCAGAATTCTGCGCCCTTTCCTCCGACCAGGTTCAGCCACGCCTCCTTCGGATATACCACCTCCCCTTCCAGGCGTCCTCCAGGCTGGTGTTGCGCTGGGTTAGGCAGCACCTCTACGGTAAATCGGTGGCCGCGGATGAGCGGCCGTTCCTGCAGGTGGAACAAAGCGCGCTTGATAAACGAGGGATCGGTTGAGGTGATATCATCATACACGACGACAACGTCCTCTTTGCGGTCGTAGATAAAAGTGCGAAAATACCGCTCGACCCGGCAGGTGCGGTCGTAAAAATTGCCCTTGCCGCAGCGGCGGTTAGTGTAGGCTGGAGTGAGCTCGGCTACCGCCACCACCAAGTCATCCCCAGCGAAATAGCGCAGGATGCGGCCGGTATGATAGGTCTCGTAATCCGCTTGCCATTCTTCAAGGTCAATCGGCGCGCGCTTACCCCATCCCGACCCAACCCGACGCTGGCCGCCGTCGTTGGCGATTGGGCGCGGCGGCTGTTTGTCCTTGCCCGGCAGCGGGGCAGTGTCCTTTGGATCGGCGACGGTCACCACGTTGTGGGCGATAGCTTGGTAAGCATAATTGAGGTGATGGTCAGAGCCATAGAAGGGACCGTATAGACCGCTGTCGATGAGCAGCTCTGCGCCCTTGTAGAGGGTAAAGGCGCCTTGATCTAGGTGCGAGTGCGACCAGTAGTTATCTCCCGCTTTGAACGCAACATAGGTAGCCTGCTCACTCCAGTCGCTGCGCGCAATCACCATCCCGAGGCCATCGAACAGCTTTTCCAGCGGCAGCGAGTTTATCGCCGCAGGATCGCACAAGGAGTCATCCGGTAACGGTCCCCACGGCCAAGCAGTAGGCGCAAATTGACGTAGGCACCCAAACACGCTGTAGGCAGCGGCATGGCGATACTCCAACGCCAAGGCAAAGCGCTCCAGTTCCTGGCGGTCGAAGTAGGCACCGTCTCCCCAACGCATGTGCGTCCCATCGGGACGGCGGCGGAAGATCAAAAAATCCAGAAAGCCGCGGATTCCAGACTCGGTCTTAAACAGATCCTCGCCGGTCGCGCTGCGCCACATTGCTGGCACGCTCCAGATCGCCTGCCCGATCCCGATGCCGACGTATTCACCGCCCTCGTGCCAACCGCCATTTTTCCCCATTACCTGGCGCCACACCGGCAGCACCCGCCGTTGCCAAAGATCATAGGCAAATGCCATGCACTGCTCCCCTTCTGGATGATCGCCATACAGCGCCAGCGCTACCGCCATCAGGGCTTGGAAAGGAGAGTTGTAGAAATACACGTTGTACGGCGACAACGCCTCCTTACGGATATAATCAGCAAGATACCGACAGCCCTCAGCCAGCTTGGCTTGGAGCCTCTCACGCTGATCCGCGGACAGATAAGGGTAAAGCCAATCGTAGATCAAAGCGACAGGCTTTGCTTGCTCGTGCCCACGCCAAGTGTATTGAAGCCCCACCAGGCGCTCGACGACCCGCTTGAGGTCTACTCTTCCAGGTTCGGCAAGCGCAGTCAGCGCGATCGAATAAAAATCGCCGTCCCTCTCGGCTTTCCGCTCGTGGAACCTAAGGTAAGCCGGATTGCGCCGTTTTAGCTGCCAAAGATCGGAGGCAGAAGGAGCTGGCAGGCGCGGATGGGCCAAGCGAAATCCTGGCAGTACCGGCAGCGGCAGTTCCTCCGGGCGCGGTAGCAGCCTGTCTGAGCCTTCGTAAGCAACCAGATGAGTTTGGTACCTCGAGGTAAGGCGGCTGGCGCCGAATACCGCTGCTGTGATCAGCAGCGCGTAGAGCCAGCCCAAGTTGCGCTTGTCTCGGTGAGCTTCAGGCTTACCCTGCAAAGGCAAGTGGTTCAGGCAGTCGCTATGCTTAGCGAAAGCAGTCCAACCCCAATACCAGCCAAACCACCAAGCGGCAAACGCTAGATAA
Source organism: uncultured Methylococcales bacterium (assembly GCA_964546735.1). Taxonomy (GTDB): domain Bacteria; phylum Pseudomonadota; class Gammaproteobacteria; order Methylococcales; family Methylothermaceae; genus Methylohalobius. The sequence goes on from CAZJKH010000012.1 coordinate 29,922, forward strand.
GCGTCAGTGGCATCGGGATAACGCCCAGGAATGAACTGCTGCTGCCACTCCAGATAAAGCGCCAGCGCAAACACCAGGCCGCCACCGAAAACTGCTGCCCAAAGGCGGTGCTTGCCCACAAGAAGCAAGCTAAAAAAGGCTAAAGTCAGATAGGGCCAAATCCCAACCAGGATATCGATCAAACCGACGATCCCGTTCTGCTGGCCGGCAAAGGGAATCCAATTGAACGCGTAGGTAGTCAAGTGTTCGCCAACCATCAAGGCATCCAAGACTCGCGCAGCGACCACCAACCCGATGCCGATCAGGGCCTGGCTAGTTTCCTGCAACCTAACCGACCAGCCAACCGCCAATCCAGCTCCTATCCATCCTAAACAGGATTCCAAACTCAATTGCCGGCCAACCACTGGAATCTTAGCCAAGAGCACCCCTGTAAAAAGCACACAGAACACTGCCCAAAAAGGCGCTTGGGGATGAAGGATTCGGCGTAATACCAATCCTAAGGCGGCAAAGTTCAAGCACGCGATCCAAGCCTTGACCTCCGACCATCCCCTTGTGCCTTGCCACACCTCCCATAGCGGTTTAATCCCCTGTTTAAGGTTCCCGAAATCTAAAGAAGGCACAAGAGGAATCAATTCGGACAATGCCCAGCAACCGATCGCCAAGGCTCCAAGATTAGCCAAAGCGTCAGCTCGCACCAGACGGCGATAAGCTGCTCTCAGCCATGCTCCCAGCACCAGCCGATGGGTGGCTGCGCCCCCCAAGGATCCCAACACCGTTCCCAGGGTATTTACCAGGATATCGCCCAGAGAAGCGACCCGCGCCGGGAAGAACAACTGCAGATACTCAAGGGTAAGGCTCAACCCAAAGCCGCTTAGCCAGGTAATGATCAAAGCGAGCCAGAGCGGCCAACATGCCAGCTGGCTGACCATTAACCAGCCCCAGGGGAGATAGACCAGCAGGTTGATCAAGATATCTGTCGTAGAGTAGCTGCGCTGCGCGGCTTCCCAGTCAAACAAGCGCCGCAGATCGACCGCCGTATCCCATGGCATGTGCTCTAGCGGGAACAAGCCGCCATAGACCAGAAGCAGGCCATAGCCACAGAGCCACCACCATGGATATCTAGGCCTCATGCGCTCTTAGCCAAGACAGTCACCAAGTGGCGCGGACGCATTCCGCTAAGCCACAAACTGCCTCCATAGGCCAAGATTCCTATCCCTATGCTTAGAGCAAGCATCAACCAACGCTGCTGTCCTGACATGGCATGCCAATCCTGGCCGGTAGAAACATACAACCATCCACTCAAGATTGTATTGGCCAATGCTAGCCGCAGCAGAAACCACCCCCAACCTCGATTGGGTTGATAGACCTTGTCTCGGTACAATCGCCCAAGCAGGAGCCCAGCGTTCAGGCACGCCGCCAAAGAAGTGGACAAGGCCAATCCAGCATGGGCTAAATATTGGATCAAGCCAAGGTTCAAACCGATGTTGGCCAGCATCGCATAGACGCCAAACCGCACCGGCGTGCGGGTGTCTTGGCGCGAAGTAAACCCAGGAACTAAGATCTTGACTAAGATGAACCCTAACAGCCCACCACCGTAGGCCATTAAACTCAAGCTCGCCATATGCGCATCATAGGCAGTGAACGAGCGATACTGAAACAAAGTGATCAGGATCGGCTCAGCTAGAATCACCAGCCCCAGGGTCGCTGGAAGTCCAATCAGCACTACCCAACGCAAAGCTACATCTAAAGTCGCAGCAAACAGCTCTCGCCTGCCCCCCGCCCAATCTTTAGCCAGGTTAGGCAGAATTACCGTCGCCAGCGCGATTCCAAACACCCCTAAGGGAAACTCTACTAGCCGGTCAGAGTAATACAGCCAAGAGATGCTACCGGCTGGCAAAAACGAAGCAAACAAAGTATCCACCAGCAAATTGATCTGCGTCACAGAAACGCCAAACAGCGCAGGGAGCATGAGCTTTAGAATCTTACGCACGCCGGGATCGTGAAACCACCAGCGCAGCCGCGGCAGCAGCTTTAGGCGCCACAAGCTGGGGAACTGAAACAGAAGCTGCAATACGCCAGCAGCAAACACCCCCCACGCCAACGCCGTAATCGGCTCTGGCAGCTTAGGCGCTAGCCACCACGCGGCAGCGATCAAACTTAGATTCAACCACACTGGCGTCAGCGCCGGGACGGCGAAATAGCCCATGGTATTGAGGATCCCGCTTGCCAACGCCGTCGAAGAGATGAAAAATAAATAAGGGAAGGTAATCCTGAGCATCTCCACCGCCAACTCGTACTGCGGGCCAGCTTGGGCAAAGCCAGGGGCAAACACCAGGATGATCCAAGGTGCGCCGAGCATACCAAGCGCTGTCACCCCCATCAGCACCAGCGCCAGAGAACCGGCAGTTCGGTCTAGAAATTCCTTCAGCGCGGCCTGGCCGCGCTGTTCTTTGTATTCGGCCATCACCGGTACAAAGGCCTGAGAAAATGCACCCTCGGCAAACAGGCGGCGGAGGAAGTTTGGAATCTTGAATGCCACAAAAAACGCATCGGTGGCAGCATCGGCGCCAAAGACCATGGCGATCACCATATCCCGAACAAAGCCCAACATCCGGGAGATCAAGGTCATGCCACCAACGATAGCAGTCGATTTGAATAATCTGCGGCTCAAGACAACACCATCTTAAGAAAAATTTATAAGTATAAGCATTGAATAACCACAGAAATAGCCAATTTTGTTAGAATTTGCAAATTTTGCGTTTGCCTCCAAGGAATATTCCCTAAGCCTTTCAGCGCCGAACGCGACGATACCGAGCAATATTTACAAGCCTTAAATGAAGGCCTGGCAAGCGGCAGACTAGATGGACTTAAGCTGCTTTAAGGCGCTGACTCCAGCGGAAATCGCTGATCTTTTAGGAACTCTCAAACCGAGCGATCGGCTTAGGATCTAGGGCCTGTTGCCAGCAGAGAGAGCTGGAGAAGTTTTGGTCGAACTAGGCGATAAAGTCCGCACCAGCCCGATCAAAGCGATTGAAGAAAAGATCTGATCCAGGCAGCGCGAGCATGTTTGCGCCCGCCTTAGAGAGCGCTAGGCAGCGGGCAGTGTGGCTGGGAATCAATCTGGTCACGGCATTTCTGGTTGCCTCGGTCATCGGCTTATTCGAATAGACTATCCAACAAAAAGTCGCTTTGGCGGTACTCATGCCGATCATCGCCGGCATGGGTGGAAATGCTGGGATTCAAACCCAAACCCTGGTCATTTGAGGATTGGCCCTCAAGCAAATCGGAAAATCCAACCTCCGTGCTTTGTTCGTCAAAGAACTGGCAGTGGCTTCACTCAACGGGCTACTTTGGGCAGCGCTGGCTGGTATAATGATTCTTGCTGCTGCGCAAACTCAAAGTAGATCCTGCCATTGCCAGCAGCATTTTCCTAACTACCACCGATGTGGTCGGTTTTATGGTTTTTCTGGGACTGGCAACGTGGTGGTTGTTCTAGCGAGGAGAAGATGAGCGGCGGTAAATTTTTTATCGTCTTAGGTGCGATTTTGGTATTGATCGGCCTGATCGTGACTTATGCGCCCGGTCTACTCAGTTGGTTCGGGCGCCTACCAGGCGACATCCGGATCCAAGACGAGCACAAATTCATCTTTATCCCCATCACCTCGATGATCATCGTCAGCCTCTTGCTCACTTTGATCCTCAACCTTTTCCTGCGGCGCTGAGGTTTGAGGTTACCTGCACCGGGATGGCATGGCCAGTACGGACGATCCGATTGCGCTCATCGAGGTAGAGCAAAACCGGGCGGTAATCAGCCAGCTCTTGCTGGTCAAAAACAGCGTAGGCGCAGATGATTAGAATATCCCCTACAGCTGCCCGCCTGGCGGCTGCGCCGTTGACTGAGATGATCCCAGAGCCAGCTTCGGCGCGGATGGCATAAGTTGCAAAGCGCTCACCGTTGGTGACGTTGTAGATATGAATTTGCTCATACTCGCAAATCCCCGCCTGCTCCAGCAATTGGCTGTCGATCGCACACGAACCTTCGTATTCTAGTTCCGAGTGGGTCACATGCGCCCGGTGAAGTTTGGCTTTCAGCAGAGTAACATACATAACTAACCCGCGAAGCTAGGGTAATTTTTAATTATCTCTAACTCTTTGGCCTGCATCAAGAAATCTCAGGTTCCTTTCCTTGACTTAGCTCGGCTGAGCAGAGAAAATTTTTGCTTTTTGGAACAAACCAAGACCTCATGCAGGACTCCTCAGACTGCATCGTTCGGATCCGGGATTTAGTATTCTCGCGCGGTAAGCGCAAGATCTTCGATCGGATCAGCCTCACCATCCGGCGCGGTTCGGTGACTGCCATCATGGGACCTTCTGGTACCGGCAAGACTACCTTGCTCAAACTCATCGGTGGACAGTTAAAACCGGATTCTGGCAGTATCCAAGTCTTCGGCCAGGAAGTTCCTAAGCTGCCCCGCCAGCGGCTGTATGAGCTGCGTAAATCCATCGGCATGCTGTTCCAAACCGGGGCATTGCTCACCGATCTTAACGTTTACGAAAACGTCGCCTTCCCGTTACGCGAGCATACCGATCTTCCTGAATCCATGATCCGCACGCTGGTGCTGATGAAGCTAGAGGCTGTTGGCCTACGCGGCGCCAAACACCTCATGCCCGCCGAGCTATCTGGCGGAATGGCGCGCCGCGTCGCGCTGGCCCGGGCGATTGCCTTAGATCCGAAAATCATCTTGTACGACGAACCGTTCACCGGCCAAGATCCCATCTCCATGGGCGTTTTGGTAAAGCTGATCCGGACTTTAAACGATGCGCTGGGATTGACCAGCATCATCGTCTCGCATGACGTTCAAGAGACTGCTTCGATTTCCGATTACATCTACGTGCTTTCCCAGGGTCAAGTGGTCGGCGAAGGCACCCCGGAAGAACTGGAAAACACTAATTCTCCTTGGGTTGAGCAATTCTTGCATGGGCTTCCCGACGGCCCTTCCCCTTTCCATTATCCCGCTTCCCAGTACGCTGAGGATCTACTGCAATGCTAGGCCTACAGAAAATTGGGCACATCACCCTGTCTGGCTTTGCTAAATTGGGTCGGGCTAATCTGTTCCTGCTGCAAGCATTGGGAAGCAGCTTCGAGGTAGTGCGCCGGTTTCGATTATTCATCCGCCAGCTGTATATGATCGGCGTATTAAGCATCCTGTTGATTTCCCTCTCTGGTCTGTTCGTCGGCATGGTGCTTGGCCTGCAGGGCTATAACGTGCTCTCGGATTTCGGCGCTGAGGAATCCCTAGGGGTCATGGTGGCCGCTTCGCTCGTGCGGGAACTTGGGCCAGTGGTCACGGCACTGTTGTTCGCCGGTCGGGCAGGATCGGCTTTGACTGCCGAAATCGGGCTGATGAAAGCGACTGAACAGCTCTCCGGCATGGAGATGATGGCGGTCGACCCGATGCGCTACGTGATTGTGCCTAGACTCTATGCCGGTATCTTAGCGATGCCGCTTCTGGCAGCACTATTTACCTATATCGGCATCTATGGGGGATATTTCGTCGGCGTAGGCCTGTTAGGCGTAGATGAAGGTTCGTTCTGGTCACAGATGCAGGCTACCATCGATTTCCGGGAAGACATTGTGAGCAGCGTGATCAAAAGCCTGGTATTTGGAGTGATCGTCACTTGGATTGCGGTGTTCGAAGGCTACGATTCGGTCCCAACTTCCGAGGGGGTAAGCCGTGCGACCACGCGCTCGGTGGTCTACTCGGCATTTGCCGTGTTGGGTTCAGATTTTATCCTCACTGCGCTGATGTTCGGAGAATAAGATGGACAATTCCAGGCTCACTGAAATTTTGGTCGGCGTGTTCGTGGCTTTGGGGCTCGCTGCTCTATTCCTGCTCGCCATGCAGGTCAGCAACCTGAGCGAATTTAGGGAAACGGAGAAGGGTTATCGGCTGATCGCTCGCTTTCAAAATGTCGGCACTTTAAAAATCCGCGCCCCAGTCAAGATCGCTGGGGTAGTCGTTGGGCGGGTAGCGGATATCCGCTTAGATAACGATCGCTACGAGGCAGTCGTAGAGCTGCGTATCGATCCCCGCTATCAGTTGCCGGATGACACCATCGCTAGCATCTACACCTCAGGCCTACTCGGGGAACAATACGTCGCTTTAGAACCAGGCGGCAGCCCAGATTATCTCAAAGACGGAGACACCATCGAAATCAGCCAGTCTGCTTTAGTCCTAGAGGAACTCATCGGCAAGTTCCTGGTAAAAAGCTCAGAAAAAAATGACCAAACCGGCCCCGATGAGTGACTCTCCCGTCCTTGAGGAAATTGCCCCAGGTTGTATTAGAGTCGAGGGAGATTTGACTTTTGCCACTGTCACTGCGCTGTGGAAAGCCTCCCAGCGCCTGCTCACCAGTGCTCCAACGGAAATCACCATCGATCTCTCTGGCATCCGCCGCGCCGACAGCGCTGGCCTTGCCCTCTTGGTAGAATGGTTCCGCCTGGCGCGCAAGCACCACCGGCGCTTGATCTTCACTAACCTCCCCGGCCAACTTCTCACGATGGCCAAAACCTACAACCTGCAACTGCTTCTGCCTGGTGACCATGGATAAATTCGTCATCATCGGCCGCCGCCCTCTAAACGGCGTAGTCCGAATCTCCGGCGCTAAAAACGCCGCCTTACCTATCCTAGCAGCTACCCTGCTGGCCGAGACCCCCGTCGTGTTGGAGAACGTGCCCGACCTGCGCGACATCGCCACCATGCTCAAATTGCTGCGCGGCCTTGGCGTCACCTATCGCTGGTGCGGGGAGCAGACCGTCGAGATCGAGGCCGCTCGTCTCGACAGCCACCTTGCCCCATACGAGTTAGTCCGCACCATGCGCGCCTCGATCCTAGTCCTGGGGCCCCTGCTGGCGCGCTGCGGTGAGGCGGTAGTCTCCCTGCCCGGCGGCTGTGCCATCGGCGCTCGGCCAGTGGATCTACACCTGAAAGGGCTGGCCGCCCTAGGCGCTGACATCCGAGTGGAAAGCGGTTATATCCACGCGTGCGCCCACAAGCTTAAAGGCTGTCGGTTAGTGCTCGACCAGGTGACTGTCACCGGCACGGAAAACCTGATGATGGCTGCGGTGTTGGCGCAAGGAACCACCGTGATCGAAAACGCTGCGCGCGAACCGGAAGTTGCTGACCTGGCCAATTTTCTGGTCAAGCTGGGGGCAAAGATCAGCGGGATTGGCACTGATGTGCTGGAGATCCAAGGGGTCGATCGCCTAGGCGCAGATGGTCTCTGCTACCGAATCCTACCCGACCGAATCGAAACCGGCACCTATCTCACCGCCGCTGCGATCACCGGCGGTTGTATCCGCGCTACGCATACCTGTCCCAAGTTCCTCGATGCCGTGCTGGAGAAGCTGCAAGAAGCTGGCGCGAAGATCGCTGTCGGGCTGGACTGGATCGAATTGACTATGGCTGGCCGGCCGCGGGCGGTTTCCTTCCACACCGCCCCTTATCCTGGCTTTCCGACTGACATGCAGGCCCAGCTTATGGCGTTAAACTGCCTTGCGGAAGGGGTGGGCGTGATCACCGAGACCATCTTCGAGAACCGCTTCATGCACGCGCTTGAACTCAGACGCCTGGGGGCTGATATCGCCCTCGAAGGACATACCGCCATCTGCAGAGGGGTTGAAAAACTCCAAGGAGCACCGGTCATGGCCACCGATCTTCGCGCATCGGCCAGCTTGGTCTTGGCTGCTCTGGCAGCCGAGGGTGAAACTATCATTGATCGAATTTATCATATCGACCGCGGCTACGAGCGCATCGAAGCCAAACTCTCTCAACTTGGCGCGACCATTTACCGCATCACGGAATGACAGATCGCAAAGCAGCGTTAACCATCGCCATTTCTAAAGGTCGGATCTACCAAGAGGCCCTGCCGCTGTTAGCGCAGGTCGGGATTACACCGATTGAAGATCTAGACTCGCGCCGTCTGATCCTACCTACTTGCCGCGACGATGTGCGTCTCTTGATCATCCGGGCAGCCGATGTGCCCACCTATGTGGAATACGGTGCTGCCGATTTGGGGATCGCCGGCAAAGATGTGCTGGTAGAGCACGGCGCTGAAGGTTTGTACGAACCGCTCGATCTTAAGATCGCGCGCTGCCGTATGATGACAGCAGGTCCAGTAGGGGAAACTTGGCATGGGCGCCGGATCCGAGTCGCCACCAAATACGTCAACACTGCCAAGCGCTATTTTGCCGAGCACGGCATCCAGGCCGAGATGATCAAGCTCTACGGCTCGATGGAGCTGGCGCCGCTGGTGGGCTTAGCTCAATGCATCGTGGATTTGGTCGATACCGGCAATACCCTGCGCGCTAACGGGTTGGAGCCGCGCGATCTAATTATGGAAGTCAGCTCCCGCCTAGTGGTCAACAAGGCGGCGCTGAAGCTAAAACATCAATCCATCAAAGCCCTCATCGATGACTTGGAGAGGGCGGTTAATCACAGGTGAGTCCTATGAATATTCGCCGTTTGCACAGCCACGATCCAAACTTTGCAATCCAACTTGCACAGCTGACTGTCTGGAATGCTGAGCTCGACCCTAGCGTCTACCAGCGCGTGCTCGATATCTTAACCCGCGTGCGCCGCGAAGGCGATAGCGCGGTCTTGGATTACACCCGCTGTTTCGATCGCGTCTCTGCCTCTTCGGTGGCCGAGCTGGAGTTACCTCAAGCCCGCCTGCGGGAAGCTTTGGCTAATCTCGCCCCTATCCAGCGCGAGGCGCTCACCACTGCCGCTGCCCGCATCCGCGCCTACGCGGAAAAGCAAAAGCTGTCCTCTTGGCAGTACCGCGATGAATTCGGCAACCTGCTCGGGCAACAGGTTACCCCCTTGGACCGAGTCGGCCTGTATGTTCCCGGCGGCAAAGCGGCCTATCCTTCCTCGGTGCTGATGAACGCGATCCCAGCCAAAGTCGCAGAAGTGCCAGAACTGATCATGGTGGTTCCCACCCCGGCTGGGGAGATCAACGAGCTGGTGCTGGCAGCTGCTGCCGTCGCCGGCGTGGATCGGGTGTTCCGGATCGGCGGCGCGCAAGCGATCGCCGCCCTTGCCTATGGCACTGAAACCATCCCTAAGGTGGACAAAATCGTCGGCCCTGGCAATGTCTATGTCGCCACTGCTAAAAAGCTCGTCTTCGGCCAGGTGGGCATAGACATGATCGCCGGCCCTTCGGAGATCTTGATCATTGCCGACGGCATCGCCGACCCCGACTGGATCGCCATGGATCTTTTCTCCCAGGCCGAACACGACGAAGATGCCCAAGCGATCTTAGTGTGCCCAGACGGCACCTATCTCGACCAAGTCAGTGCCAGCATCGCTAAGCTGTTGCCGCAGATGCCAAGGCAGCACATCATCCGCGCCTCGCTCGAGAAACACGGCACGCTGATCCAGGTCCAAGATCTGGATGAAGCTTGCCAGCTTGCCAACCGCATCGCCCCGGAGCACTTGGAGCTGGCCGTGGCCGATCCTGAGCGGCTGCTGCCTAAGCTGCGTCATGCCGGCGCCATCTTCCTAGGGGCGCACACGGCTGAAGTGTTAGGCGATTACTGCGCCGGCCCTAACCACGTTTTACCTACCTCTGGCACGGCCAGGTTTTCCTCCCCCTTGGGGACATACGACTTCCAAAAACGCGCTAGCCTCATCGGCTGTAGCTCAAAAGGCGCTGCCTACTTGGCTGAAACCGCGCAGGTTTTGGCCCAAGGTGAGGGTTTGATCGCCCACGCTCAATCAGCCGCTTACCGGAGCTCACCATGTTGATAACGCCGCTGGGCTTTTTTCGCCCTGAAATCCTAGCCGATAAGGCTTACTGCGTCCCTTCTGCGGAAGGGATGATCAAGCTCGATGCGATGGAAAATCCCTACCCTTGGCCTGAAACAATGGTTCAAGCCTGGCTCAATCACTTACGTCAGGTCCAACCTAACCGCTACCCAAACCCGCAGGCGCCGGCTTTAAAGGCAGCGCTGCGCGCTTATGCCAAGGTTCCCGAGGAGGCTGAGCTGCTGTTGGGCAACGGTTCAGATGAAATCATCCAGATCTTGCTTTTGGCCTTAGTAGGTCAACCGGGTGCGACCGTTCTGGCCCCTGAGCCTACGTTTGTGATGTATCGGCAAATCGCTAAATGGCTAAAGCTCGATTTCATCGGGGTGCCGCTTAGAGCGGATTTTAGCCTCGATCTGCAGGCCATGTTGGTAGCCATCGAACGCCATCAGCCTAAGGTGGTGTTTCTAGCTTACCCAAATAATCCCACCGGCAACTTGTTTGATGCTTCCGTCATTGCCCAGATTATCGAGCATACGCCGGGGCTGGTGATCCTCGATGAAGCTTATGCGCCGTTTGCTCAGGCCAGCTTCATGGACAAGATCGGTCAGTTCGACAATCTCTTGGTGATGCAGACCCTGTCTAAGCTTGGACTGGCAGGGCTTAGGCTCGGCTTTCTCGCTGGCCCTCGCGCTTGGCTGGAGCAGTTCGACAAGCTGCGCCTGCCTTACAATATCAACGTGCTGACCCAACTTAGCGCCGAGTTTGCTCTAGCCCACCGCGAAGTCTTAGAGCAGCAAGTGGCTCGGATCTGCGCCGACCGGGGAATGCTTGTGAGCGAGCTTAACACTTGGCCTCAAGTAGAGGTCTTTCCCAGCGCCACCAACTTCATCCTGCTTAGGGTACCCGATGCAGATCGGGTATTCGAGTCTCTGCGACAGCAAGGGATTTTAATTAAGAACTTCAATCCCCTAGGGGGAATACTTAAGGGCTGCCTGCGAGTGACAGTAGGTACTCCGGCGGAAAACCAAGCGTTCTTGCGCGCCTTAGACACCGCTTTACAATGCCTAGGCTGCCTGGGGAAGCCGTCAAGCGTTGACCCTATTGCCAAATAACGGCAAAATCGCATCTTTAGAAGAACGGACGTCAAGCCTGCGGAGGGGGAGAAATCCTGTATGAATGAAGAAAAT
>CAZJKH010000012.1:41023-54294 GCA_964546735.1 uncultured Methylococcales bacterium
GGAGAAATCCTGTATGAATGAAGAAAATACCATCGATCTTGAAAAACGCCGTTTTCTGACCCAAACCGCTGCCGTCTTAGGCGCTGCGGGCTTTGCGTTTGCAGCCGTCCCGTTTATCAGTTACCTCAAGCCGAACAGCGGGACGCTAGAAGCTGCTAGCCCGATCGAGGTAGACATCGCCAAACTCGAGCCGGGCCAGATGATCCGGGTAGAATGGCGCGGTCAGCCGATCTGGATGCTCAGGCGTACCGACGCGATGCTTGCCACCCTAGAGAAACTAGAGCCGCTCCTGCGCGATCCGAACTCTAATCAATCCATCCAGCCGGAAAACTGCAAGAACCGCTACCGCTCGATCAAGCCGGAAATTTTCGTCGCTGTCGGGATCTGCACGCACTTGGGATGCTCGCCGACGTACCGCCCGGAGGTCGCCCCACCCGATCTGGGCAAAAGGTGGTTAGGAGGATTTTTCTGCCCCTGTCATGGGTCGCGCTTCGACCTTGCCGGTCGAGTGTACAAAAAAGTCCCTGCTCCGACTAACCTGGTGGTTCCTCCCTATCGCTATGTGACTGATACCCGAATTATCGTCGGCGAAGCACAGGACGAGGCATGATCATGAATGAAAAGCACAACTCTCTCATCGCCTGGATCGACGAGCGCTTTCCGCTGCTCAAGGTCTGGAACGAGCATTTTGCCAAGTATTACGCGCCGAAAAATTTTAACTTCTGGTATCTGTTCGGCTCGCTGGCCCTACTGGTCTTGGTCAATCAAATCGTCACCGGGATTTGGCTGACCATGAACTACAAGCCAGATGCGAGATTGGCTTTTGACTCGGTCGAAGCGATCATGCGCGATGTCAACTGGGGCTGGCTGATTCGCTACATGCACTCAACCGGCGCCTCGATGTTCTTCATCGTGGTCTACTTGCATATGTTCCGCGGCATGCTGTACGGCTCCTACAAAAAACCGCGGGAGCTGGTATGGCTGCTTGGGATGAGCATGTTTCTGGCGTTGATCGCCGAAGCCTTCATGGGATATCTGTTGCCTTGGGGGCAGATGTCCTATTGGGGGGCTAACGTGATCATTTCCCTGTTTAGCGCGATTCCGGGAATAGGTGAAGCGCTTGCCACTTGGATTCGGGGGGATTTTATCGTCTCTGACACCACTTTAAACCGCTTTTTCTCCCTGCATGTGATCGCCATCCCGCTGGTCCTAGTCGTGTTGGTATTCCTTCACATCGTCGCCCTACACAAAGTAGGCTCCAACAACCCAGACGGGATCGAGATCAAGCAGCTCAAAGACGCCAACGGCGTGCCCCTCGACGGTATCCCCTTTCATCCGTATTACACCGTCAAGGACTTGTTTGGGGCGTGTGTGTTTTTAACGATCTGCGCCTTTATCGTGTTTTATACGCCGGAGGTGGGAGGGTTGTTCTTAGAACCGCCGAATTTCATCCCCGCTGACCCGCTCAAGACCCCTGAGCACATCAAGCCGGTCTGGTATTTCACCCCCTTCTTTACTATTCTGCGCGCGATTCCTAGCAAGTTCGGGGGAATGCTAGCGATGTTTGCGGCGATCTTCATCCTGTTTTTTCTACCCTGGCTGGACCGCTGTCCGGTTAAATCGATCCGTTACCGGGGCAGGAGTTACAAAATCGCCCTAACGCTGTTTGCTGTAAGCTTTATCAGCTTAGGCTATCTAGGGACGATCCCACCGACTCCCACCGTAGCCATGTTCGGCGTCGTTTTTACCTTGATCTATTTCGGTTTTTTTCTGCTGATGCCGATCTATACGCGGTTGGAAGTCACTTATCCGGTGCCGGAAAGAGTCGTCTGGCCACCTAAGCCGTGGTTGGAACGGAAAGGCTGGCACTGGGACCTGATCCGCCAAGGCGTAGCTTATCTCAAAGCCACAACCTGCTATCAAGCCATCGCTACCAAGTGGCAGCAAGTCCAGGAAGCGATAAAAAACAATAAGCTTTTGAGTAAGTTTCTATGAAGCGATTTGCCTTGATCTTATTCCTCCTCTGGCCGGTCTTGAGTGCGGCAGAACTTAGCGCCCCCTTGCTCCAACCAAAGATCGACTTGACCGATACCGCCTCCTTGCGTCGTGGCGCCAAACTCTATGTCGACCGCTGCTTAGGCTGTCACTCCCTAAAACACCTGCGTTACACTCGCCTCAAGCAAGATCTTGAATTCAGCGAGGCCGAATTCAATGCCCTATTCCCGGGATTGAAACGCCTGATAGGTACCTTGACAACCAACCTGGCCGATCAAGATGCCAACCTCTGGTTCGGCGCGCCCGCACCGGATCTGTCTGAACGCGCCAGAGCCCTTGGAACTGACTGGTTATACACCTACCTACGCAGCTTTTATCAGGACGACTCACGCCCATTTGGAGTCAACAACTGGGTGTTCAAAGACGTGGCCATGCCCAATGTGCTGTGGGATCTGCAAGGTACCCAAAAAGCCATCCTGCAAGGCAAGCGTGGTCGGCAGATTGATCGTCTGGAATTGGTCAAACCCGGTTTACTGAATCCACAAGAGTTTGACCGCGAGGTCACCGATCTGGTGAACTTTCTCGCTTATGCGGCAGAACCAACCCAGCTTGAACGGCGCCGGTTAGGCAAATACGTGATTGGATTTTTAATCGTGCTGGCGCTCGTCACCTACCGTCTGAAGAAAGCTTATTGGAAAGACGTGCACTGATATTTAATATTACCAGTTTGAGTTAGTACTATCAGGCAGCGATGATCCTGTACTGTTCCCCCATTTGTCCGTATAGCCACCAAGTGCGTGTCGTCTGGCATGAGAAAGGCATTCATGCAGACATCCGCTTCATCGACCCAGCCAATCCACCGAAGGAGGTAGTCGATCTTAATCCTTACGGCAATACCCCAACGCTGGTCGATCGCGAGTTAGTGCTCTACGAGCCTAAAATCATCATCGAATACCTGGATGAGCGTTTTCCTCATCCGCCTCTCTATCCGCCTGAACCGATCGCTCGAGCTCAGGCAAGAATGGTGATCCATCGCATCCAACACGATTGGTATCAGACTTTAGAAGAGATTCAAAACGCCAGCGAGAAAAAGGCTGCCCAAGCGCGCAAGCGGCTTCAGGAAGAATTGGTTGCAGCTGTGCCTTTGTTTACTGCCAAGCCTTATTTCCTCAGCAACGAGTTTTCTATCATCGATTGTATGCTGGCACCTCTGTTGTGGCGGCTACCTTTAGTTAGCATCGAACTACCCCAACAGTCCCAACCGATTTACCACTATGCTCAGCGGATCTTTGCTCGCCCGGCTTTCCGTCAGAGCCTGAGCAAGCAAGAAAAAGAAATCGCTGACTTACCCCAACGTCTATCTGCCTGATCATGACTGCGCTTCGCCCCTATTTGATCCGCGCCATCTACGAATGGATCATCGACAACGAGATGACCCCTTATCTCTTGGTAGATGCTGAACGCAAGGGAGTCAATGTACCGCACCAATACGTTCAAAACGGCAAGATTGTCTTGAACTTAAGACCAGAAGCCGTGGTCAACTTGCACTTGGGCAACGAAAGCATCACCTTTCAAGCCCGCTTCGGCGGGATGCCAATGCAGGTTCAAATACCGGTCAATGCGGTCCTGGCAATCTATGCTAAAGAGACCGGCAAAGGTATGATCTTCGACGAAGACATGGATGGCACTTCCCCGCCTTCAGGGCCTGCCCCTAAAAAGGACGAAAAGCCTAAACGCCCTACCTTGAAAGTCGTGAAATAAGCTTTCACTTCCGCTCTAGGGGATAGATAGCGGTCACCTTGCCGGAACTCTCAGACGCAAGCGGCAAGATCCTGGCTGCACCCCGCCGCTCTACCTGATCGATGCGGATAATCGCGTGCATGGGGATGAAGCTGCGCTTGACGTTACCAAACTCGGCTTTGAGCTTTTCTTCAGAGGGATCGACGACAATGGCGCTAGTTTCCCCAAACACGAAATCTTCCACCGCCACAAACCCATATAGATCGCCCTGATACACCTGTTTAGCATATATTTCATAGACTTGGTTTTGGTTGACGAAAATCACCTTAAAAATCTGTTTGGTAGGCATGCGCTGATCCTCAAGCTAAGGTTTTGAATACTAACACAACTCTGCCACTAATTCGTCGACGACCGAAGTGAACCGTCCAGTGGCGCGGAACACCTTATGCTGCCTTTGCCAACCTAAGCCATGCTGCAAACGCCGGTGCAAATGGCAAAGATACGGTCGCTGCTCTGCCTTCGCCTTAGCCAGCAGAATGTGGAACAGCGCTTCGATGATGCTGCGCAGGGAACCAACGCTCCCCTGAGCGTCGACGTAACGGGCATCCGCACCTAGCCGGGTAGCCTGAAAATAATTCTCCTTCTCTAGCCACCAAGGCAGCGGTCGCGGCAGGATCGAAGGCCGAAGCGTTGGTGGCGTCTCCAAGCAATAGGCAGCCAGCCCCTGAATAAAGGCTGCGATAGCCAGCGTATCCCAAAGGTTGGATTGGGCATCCATCACCCTAACTTCCAGTGTGCCAAGATCTGGGCGCGGACGAATGTCCCAATGGATATCGCGCAGGGTTTCAAATACCCTAGCCCGCTTCATCACGGCAAAAAAACGGCAAAACTGCGCCCAATCGGAAAAAGACGGTGGAATTCCGTAACTGCGCCCAGTAGCCAGAATTCTTTGGCGGTAACAGGCAAACCCGGTCTCGTGCCCGCACCAGAACGGTGAATTAGCGCTCAAGCCGATCAACACCGGCAGATAGGATTTTAGCTCCCGCATCAAGGCCAAAGCGGTCTCTGCGTCCGGCATCCCAAGATGAACATGGGTCGCAAAGGTAATTTGGCTGCGCGCGAGATATTGGTACTTAGACTTTTGCTGGAGATAGCGCGGCAAGGGCGTGATCAGAGCCAACCGCCGGCAAAAAGGGTGGGTCCCTGCCCCACATAGACCAAGGTCGAGCCGTTGGCAGATCCGCTTCAGCTCGGTCAAAAGCGATTCTATATGCGTTTTGAGCTCCTCCAGGCTGGTGCACACCTTGGAAGCGATCTCCACCCAACTTTGAATAAACTCCGGCTTGATCCAGGGAAGCTCAGGCAAAGCCTGAAGCAGCCACTGGATTCGGTTGCTCAGATCCAGGCTATGGCGGTCAAGAATCTGCAGCTCCCACTCCAGGCCGATCGTCGCTTGCGTTGAACCCTTAAAGATCAAAACATCATCCGCCATACTCGCACAGCGCCTCCCAAGCCACTTGGGCGAAATAGAGCGCACCTACCTTGAGCACTTCTTCGTTGATGTCAAATGCTGGGTTGTGTAAAGGGATAAATTCGTCTTCCCGCCGCCTCGCGCCAAAACGCACATAGCAGCCAGGAATTTCCTCCAGATAAAAGGCAAAATCCTCCGATCCCATGCTGGGATGTTCCATCGGAACTAGGCCGTTTTCCCCGACTACCGCCACGATTGCCCGGCGAGCGATCTCAGTCTCCCTAGGAGAATTGACCACCGGTGGATACCCTTCCCGGATCTCCAGCTTGATCTCAGCCCGGTGTAGCTCGGACAACGCTTTGGTCATGCGAGCCAGACCGGCATGGAGATGGCACCGTGCCTGAGGCCAAGTCGTCCGGATCGTCCCCTCTAGAATTGCCTCCTCGGCGATCACGTTGGGGGCGCTGCCGGCCTGGATCCGGCCGATAGTGATAACGGAAGGGTGCAGAGGATCGATTTCCCGCGACACTAAAGTCTGAACCGCGGTGATCAAAAACCCAGCGATCACCACCGCATCGATCGCCTCATGTGGACGCGCCCCATGACCGCCGCGGCCGCGGACATGGATCGTAAAGCTATCCGACTGAGCGGTCACCACGCCGTCCCCGACCATGATTTCCCCGACCCGATAATGATGGGTCACATGCCCGCCGAAGATCCCACGCACGCCATCGAGTACCCCAGAGCGGAGGATCACTTGGGCACCGCCGCCTTTCTCTTCGGCTGGCTGAAACACCAACAACACTCGCCCCGGCGGAGGGTTTTCTTTGAGCAGCGCTGCTGCGCCCAGCAGCATAGTCATATGGGCATCGTGGCCGCAGGCGTGCATTTTACCTGGGATCGCAGACGCGAACGGCAAGCCAGTCGCTTCGTTACCAGGCAAAGCATCCATGTCCGCGCGCAGCGCCACCGCAGGCCCTGGCTTTCCTTCGATCCGGCCGATGACCCCGCCGCCTTGGCCCTGATATTCATATGGGATTTCCAGGCGCTCAAGCTCGGCGATGATCTTTTTAGCAGTCGCCACCTCCTCAAACGCCAGTTCCGGTTCGCGGTGAAAAGCGCGCCTCAGTGCTACCCAGTGCGGATATAAGCCATCGACTCGCGCCCGGTCAAACATCTTATCCTCCAGATCCCACAACCTGTTGCCAAAGATACCGTTTAAGCTTACTTTGGTTTTTTCGCAGTCGCCAAAATTGGCTAGACTTAAAACATCGTCAATACCGACCCAGAACAATATGTATCCATCAGCAACGCATGTTGCCGTAAACCAGAGCTTTCTGGAAGCTTTTCTTCATTGCTGCCACCGTCGCCGCTACCCCGCCCGCCACGCGATCATCCAACCGGGCGATCCGGGCGACACCCTGTATTACATCATCGAAGGCTCGGTCAGCGTCAGCTTCCAGGAGGGAGACGGCCGCGAGCTGATTTTAGGCTATCTAAATCGGGGTGAATTCATCGGCGAGATAGGCGTATTCCTAGGTGAGAATACCCGCACTGTGAACGTGCGAACGCGCGGACCCTGCCAACTAGCGGAAATCAGTTATAAACGCCTTCACCAGTGCCTAGAAAACGAGCTTGCCCCTTACGCAGTCGAGCTGCTACGTGTGCTCGGGCGGCAGCTCTCGAAACGCTTACTGCAGACCAGCCGCAAGGCAGGGCACCTGGCTTTCCTAGATGTTACCGGCCGTATCGCCCGCACCTTGATGGATCTGTGCAAAGAACCTGACGCCATGACCCACCCGGACGGGATGCAGATCCGCATCACCCGTCAAGAACTGGGGCGCATCGTCGGCTGTTCTCGAGAAATGGCCGGCAGAGTGTTAAAAGCCCTAGAAGCGGAGGGATTGATCCATGCCCGCGGCAAGACCATCGTCGTCTATGGGATGCGCTGAAGCCAAGCGGAAAGCAGCGCGCAGGTATAAGCATACTCAGGCCAGGCGCTAGCGCGGGGACCGGCAACGTTGAGCACTTGAATCCGGTGTTTTGCGACAAAGCGGGCCAGCGCTTGTGCCCCTTGCGGCGGTGGAACTTCGCTTGCATCTACCAGGTAAGGCTTGCCAAACTCCAGACAAAAGCGCAAAGTCAGCTCGGTCCGGCCCGCTAGGGACTCAAAGTAGACCATCAAAGTGCCGTCGCTGCTTACCACGTTGGCTAACGTCCTGGCGCAGTAATCGCCGCCAGGCAGAACCTGCACCGGATAACGCTCAGGAATTGGTCCGTCTTCAGCTAGGCGACCTTCCGGGCACCACCCGCCGCAATCGAGCCCAACCCCCAATGCCACTTCCAAAGCTGCCCGGTCGACGCCGGTTTGGCCACCGGAGATGAGCTTGATCCTCATCCGCGAAACCGGTCCTTACGCCGCCTGACCTCGGCAAACACAGCCACTGCTTTCTCCCCGCGCATCCCTAAGCGCGCCTGAAACTCTAAATCGTCGGCGCGCAGAAACGGGTTGGTGGCTTTTTCTTCCGCGAGCAGCGAGGGCACCGTCGGTCGATGCTCGGCGCGCCTCTGCTCCACTTGGCGCGCTCTTGCCAACAGGGGCGGGTAATCGGGCTCGAGCGTCAGTGCAAACCGCGCATTGCTTAAAGTATACTCATGGGCGCAGTAAACCCGGCTCGCATCGGTCAGGTCCCTAAGCTTGCACAGGGAATTCCACATTTCCTCGGCAGTGCCTTCAAATAACCTCCCACACCCCAAGGCGAATAAGGTATCCCCGCAGAACACAGCGTTTTCCTCGACAAACCAGTAAGCGATATGCCCGCGGGTGTGGCCCGGCACCTCCAGCACTTTTGCTGAGCTTGCGCCAAGCTCGACAGTATCTCCCTCGCTTACCAGGCGGTCGATACCGGGAATCCTGGCAGCATCGCCGCAAAACCCCACCACTTGGCAGCCCGTGGCTTGTTTGAGGGCTAAGTTGGCACCTACATGGTCCCAATGGTGATGGGTATTGAGCACATAAGCAAGGCGCCAACTGCGGCTGGCCAATGCTTCTAGCACTGGCTCGGATTCAGCCGGATCCACCGCTGCGGTCTGTCCAGATTCCGGTTCATGCAAAAGATAGACGTAATTATCGCTCAAGGCGGAAAGTTGCAAGATCTCTAACATTGCTTCCCTCCTTAGCTTGGGCTTTAATTAAATCATGGCCAACTTCAAAACCCACCTCATCGGCGCAGCGCTGGTCAGCGGCGCTGCGGCAATCACCGCCGTTACCCTCAAGCTGACCGCGACCGAGCACGCCCCGATCCTGTTCGGATTGGGGATAGCTGGGGGACTGATGCCCGATCTCGATGCCGACAATTCTACCCCGGTTCGGCTTGCGTTCAGCCTGCTCGGGCTGATCGGCGGATTCTTGGCTGTATTTTACGCGCTTGAGCATGTCCGCTTTAGCATCGTCGAGCTGTTTTTGCTCGGGCTTGCTGCCTTCTTATTGATCCGCTTCGGCCTTTGCGAACTGTTCCTGCGCCTAACTGAACACCGCGGCATATTTCATTCGCTGTTGACAGCGGTATGTTTTGCCCTGGCTACCGCCAGCGCTTCTTGGCATTTGGCGGGATCGCCTCCGATGCTTGCTTGGCTCCATGGAGTATGCTTAGGGATAGGGTATCTGACCCATTTGATGTTGGATGAGCTGTTTAGCTTCGACCTTACCGGTAGAAGGTTGAAGCGCTCTTTTGGCACTGCGCTCAAACCGATAGACTTTAAAAACCTTAAGTCTTCCCTGGCGATGGGGCTGCTGACCCTAGGATTGGCTACTACCCTCCCCGATCCCGGGTTGCTCATCCAACGCGCTCACAGCCAACACCTCTATGCCTCTTTCAAAACGCGCTTGTGGCCTCAAGGTCAGTGGTTCGCCGAGCTTTGGCCCAAGCGCCTTTCTCTATCCAGCGATCGTTAACACCACCTTGCCGAGCGGCGCTTGCGCCTCGAGATAGCGTTGCGCTTCGGCTGCTTGCTCAAGCGCGAAAGTTTTAGCCACTTGGACTCTGAGCTTACCCTGATCGAACCACTCGGCTGCCTGGGTCAAAATCTCTCCCTGATGTTTTTGCCACTTAAGCAGTTCCAACAGCACCGGGGTCAGCATCATTTCTAAGGCGATTTTGAGGTTGCGCACTCGCGCCGGTGTCCAATCCACGCCCTCTGGCGGCTGGAGAATCGTGACGACTTCCCCATAGACCTTAGTACAGGCGCAGCACTGGGAAAACACCTGCCCTCCGACCGTATCGAAAGCGACATCTACCCCTTGGCCCGACGTCCAAGCCGCAATTTGGGCGGCGACGTCCTGATCGCGGTAGCGAATCATCACATCGGCGCCCAAGCGGCGCGCAAACGCTTCCTTTTCCTGGGTGCTGACCGTCGTCGCCACCTGCGCCCCTGCCAGTTTAGCTAGCTGGATCGCCAGGTGCCCCACTCCTCCAGCACCAGCTTGGATGAGCACCTTCATGCCGGATTCGAGCCTGACCCGATCGTAAAGGGATTCCCAAGCGGTCAATAGCACCAAAGGCACTGCTGCCGCCTGGACGAAATCTAACGACTTGGGCTTTTTGGCCACCAGCGCTTCATCCACCACCGCGTATTCGGCATACGTTCCCTGCCGGCCGTTGAACCCCGGCTGGCAAAAATACACCTCATCGCCGACTTGCAAACGCTCCACTTCGGCTCCGACCGCCTCCACGATCCCTGCCCCGTCACAGCCTAAAATCGCCGGTAAGGTAACTGGAAATTTCTCCAGATCGCGGCGCATCTTATAATCGATCGGATTGACCCCTGCAGCCTTGAGCCGAACCAGGACCTGATTGGGCTTTGCCAGTTTAGGCTCTGCCACCTCCTCAAGGCGCAGCACCTCAGCGCCTCCGGAATGCTCAGCAACTACTGCACGCATTGTTCCCTCCAAACCTCTGCCACAAAATCCGTCCCCTGCCCGCTGACCTCCGCCAAGCCCCCGCGCCATCCCTGATGCAGCTTTTGCGCTCGGCGCAAAATCGGCAACAACCCATCACCCAAGGCGTATTGATTCCACTCCTTAGGGCTGACCCATCTGGCTTCGGCAGCATCGTCACCCGCCTTGGGACTTGGGGGGTCAGGCAGGTCGAGAAACCCTAAAAAATCGACGATCAGATAATGAAACCCCTCTATTTGCCTTTCCACCACGGCGACGATCGGCCCTAGGCGGACGCCTTCGATCCCGGTCTCCTCGCGCAATTCCCGCTGCACCGCTTGGATCAAAGATTCCCCTTGCTCCACCCGCCCACCCGGGGCGTGCCACTTGTCCTGGGCAGGCGGAAATCGGCGCCGCACCAACAGCACCCGTCCGCTTTGGTCGAAAACCAAAACGCTCACCCCCACCGCCGGCACCGGCAAAGCGCTCACGACCGCCGGTAACCGTACAGCCAGCGAGCGGTGCGGTTGCCGATGTTGCGCGCCGAGTGCACCGCCCCTTTGGGAATGAACAGCTCTTCGCCGGGTTTGGGATGGAAAACCTGCCCGTCTATTTCAAACTCCATCTCGCCGTCCATCACCATCACCAGTTCATCTACCGCGTGGACGAAGTCCTCCCACCGCCGCCCAGGCGGATCTACCCACAGGTCGCAGCTAAACCCGCGCGCTTTCCAATCCCGCGCCACTTGTTCTAACTCAGCCTCCGACACCATCGCTATGCCTCCTCAAAAACCCGGCACCGTCAGCGAACGGCCGTTATATTTAGGCCCCAGCCCTAAGATGAACGGGGCCGCGCGTTTGGCCCACTCTTGCGGACTTGGGTACTGGTGCGCCAAGGCACCGAAACAACTATCGAGCATATCGGTATGGATAATCCCGGGATTGAGTGCCACTGCCGCCATTCCCGACGGAAGCTCCTGGGCTAACGCTTGCGTGAGCCCCTCGATCGCCCACTTAGTAGCACAATAGGGGGCAACTTCCGGCGAAGTCGAGCGCCCCCAGCCAGAGCTGAAATTGACCACTACCCCGCTGCGGCGCTCGAGCATCGCTGGCAAGAAATATTTGATCACATAAAAGACCCCTTTGAGGTTCACGTCGACGACCGCGGAAAACTCTTCGACCGGAACCTGCCAAAGCGGGGCGTTGGCATTGATCAAGGCCGCGTTGTTGAGGAGAAATTCTGGACATTCCCTTGCGCCTAAAAGCTCCTTGGCCCATCTCTCCACCGCCTTAGGATCGGCCACGTCCACTACCGAAAACCTGCCCTGTGGCCAGCGCGTTTTAAGCGCTTCGATCGCTTCCCGATTTCGGCTACCGCCTAACACGCGGTGCCCTTGGGCCAGCAGCTCCTCGGCTAAAGCCCGCCCAAGCCCTTTGCTGACCCCGGTAATTAGGAATGTCTTACTCGCCATGGCTGATGATCCCGCAATCTTCTAGAATTTAAGAAATTAACACTATTCTAACCCATGCAAATCTCCCCAAAAATCGCCTGGGCGTTCTACGATTTTGCCAACTCGGCGTTTGCCACCACGGTCATGGCCGGATTTTTCCCGCTGTTTTTCAAACAGTACTGGCATTTAGGCAGCTCAAGCGCAAGCACTTTTGCGTTAGGAATGGTCAACGCTGCATCCAGCGCCTTGATTTTACTCAGCGCGCCGCTGCTTGGAGCGATCGCCGATCAAGGCCGGCTGCATAAAGCGTTTTTAGCCATTTTTTCCCTCTTCGGCATCGGCGCGACCTTTCTCCTTGCCACGCTTGGACCGGGCCTGGCGCTAGCTGCCTCAGTGCTTTACGGGTTAGGGCTGATCGGCTTTTCCGGAGCCAACATCTTTTACGACGCGCTGCTTTTGGAAGTGGCCAAACCGGATGAATACGAGCGGGTCTCGAGCCTTGGGTTCGCTTTGGGTTATCTAGGCGGGGGACTGTTGTTCGCCGCCAACGTATGGCTGACCCTAAACCCTCAGGCCTTCGGCCTGGCTTCACCCGACGAGGCCATCCGTCTGTCCTTTGCTAGCGTAGCCGGCTGGTGGCTGGTGTTTTCTTTGCCCCTCCTCTTTTGGGTCCACGAGCGTCCCTCAAACCGCCCAAGACAGCAGCTCATTCAGCGGGGCTGGCAGCAACTTAGGCAGACTTTCTGCAATCTCCGCGCCCACCGTACCGCTCTCCTGTTCTTGTTTGCCTATTGGTTTTACATCGACGGAGTAGACACCATCGTCCGCATGGCGGTCGATTACGGTTTAGGGATAGGGCTTGCCTGGCAAGACCTGATTCTGGCTTTGCTCTTGGTTCAATTCATCGGCTTTCCGGCTGCGCTCGTCTTTGGCCAGTTAGGAAAAAAGATAGGGTCCAAGCAGGCCATCTTGCTTGGGATTGCAGTATACATCGGTGTGACCGTCTTTGCCGCACGCCTTGCGAGCGCCTTTGAGTTTTACGCGTTGGCGGCGATGATTGCCTTAGTGCAGGGTGGGGTCCAAGCCCTTAGCCGAAGCCTATACGCTCGCCTGATCCCAAACGAATGCGCGGCTGAATTTTTCGGCTTCTACAACATGCTGGGTAAATTTGCTGCCGTGTTAGGGCCGTTTCTAGTCGGCGCCACCGCGCTTGGGTTCGAAGATCCGCGCGCTTCGATTTTGAGCGTTTTGGTCTTGTTTACAGCAGGCGCTGGGATCCTGCTCAAGGTGCCGGCGCGCTAGACCCATAGGATGTTATTTTCGCAAGGACATCCCGTAGTTCTCCGGGACTCCTCGCCACCGCCGCCGCCCACCGACCAAATCCACCGTGCGCATTCACGGCCTGAGTCCATTCGTCCAGGTAACGCCGTTTCACCCGGTCCTGCTCGGTGTCCTGCCCTTTTATTTCCAACACGAGCATATCGCCGCTCTTGAGCCTTACCAGAAAGTCGGGCCGGTACTTCCGCACCACGCCGCGATAGAGATACAGCACCTCGAAGCCCAGATGGTCGTTCTTTACCCACGCGGCCACGGCGTCGTCATTGTCGAGCGCGAAGGCGTCCGAGGCTTCCCAGGTGCTGTCGTAGACGCAGACGTTGATATGCGACTTCTTCGTTCGC
>CAZJKH010000013.1:0-42598 GCA_964546735.1 uncultured Methylococcales bacterium
ACGGCGCCTCCGCTA
The DNA here is from genome assembly GCA_964546735.1 of uncultured Methylococcales bacterium. GTDB lineage: Bacteria > Pseudomonadota > Gammaproteobacteria > Methylococcales > Methylothermaceae > Methylohalobius. The sequence continues at coordinate 16 of CAZJKH010000013.1, forward strand.
CACTCACCGCTTGTGTCGTCGCAGCCATATATACCTCCTTCTCTTGTTAGGAACACAACTAATGACAAACTTTAATCAGAAAAGTTCCCTTCCGAAAAATTTTTTTGCCAATTGTCTTGTTCGATCTTGTCTGCTGGTTCGCCAGCGATATAGCGGTTGCCAGCAGCCCACTCGCCCAAATCGAGCAGCTTGCAACGCGCACTGCAAAATGGCCGGTCTGGATTTTCTCGATCCCATTCGACAGGCTTGCCGCATTGAGGACAATTGACTCTCATCGACTTAAAACAGGCAACGAGTCAGCTGAAAAGGCACATCGAAGTGAGTTTGTCTAGATTTTTCGACAAAATCTAGCTCCATGAAACGGATCGTAAAGCGATGTTTCCCACCGCTAATTTCTGCATAATAAGGGAGGCTTCGATCTAGGCTGATGCGGATTATCTGAAACGGTAGCGAGCGATCTAAGTTCTGTTGGAAGAATCCTGCTCTAGCATATTCATGGCTAGGCAAAGCGCTTTTTCGGATGGTATCTAAAACAAAGGCGATAGCTTCTTCCACTGGCAAAAGCGGTTCTAGCCACAAGGATAGATCCTGTTGGCGATGGTCAGGAGGCTGTTGCAGCCAAAAATGATACCCAGGCAAATCGAAGCAACAAGTTCCCCCAGGGATTGCCCCTCTTTGGACGATGCTTTTGAACAGGCCACAGTCGAGCAGATAAGCGCCCAGTTTGCTGTTGACCTCGCGTAACCGGTCAGTTAAAAGGTTGATCCTGTCTACGATAGCTTGCAATTTTTCCCGGTCAATTCCTTGGCTACGAGCGAGGCGGGCAAGTACTTTGTAGTGGCGTTCAAGTTCTTTCAATAACTCCGAACGCACATCGCTGCGGCTGAAAATAGTAAAAGCGTCTAACAAGGCCTGAACTGCCGCCCGGCTTTCCCATTCCGAGGTGCCTTTGACAAAATAGCTAATTTGGGAGAACAGATGCTCGAGTCGGATAAAGGTCCGCATCCGTTCATTGAGAGGGAACTCGTAAATAATCAGGCTGTTTTCCAATGATGGCGGTCCGTTTTGCGTTGCAAAACTTGAGAGGCTGTTTATTGTAGTGAGTTTTATTTTCTTCTGCACCCAAGTGCCGCTTCAAAGATGAAAATCCTCTCCCAAATAAACCTGGCGCACTTGCGGGTGTTTGAGAACTTGCTTCGGCGCTCCGGCTGCGATCACCTGACCATGGCTGAGAATATAAGCGCGATCGACTATGCCAAGGGTTTCGCGCACGTTGTGATCGGTAATCAGCACGCCGATGCCCTGTTCGCTCAAGTGACGGATGATTTTCTGAAGATCGAGGATAGAAATTGGATCGATTCCGGCAAAGGGTTCATCCAAGAGGATGAATCGTGGCTCTAAAGCCAAGGCCCTGGCAATTTCCAGCCGCCTGCGCTCCCCGCCTGAAAGACTCACCGCAGGCTGCTCGTGGACGGATCCCAGACCGAATTTCTGGAGCAGCTCGGAGGCGATCAATTCGCGCTGACTGGGGCTTAAGTCTGGCCTAAGCTCAAGCACGCCGAGCAAGTTCTGGATGACAGTCAAGCGCCTAAACACAGACGCCTCCTGAGGCAGATAACCTACCCCTAATCGGGCGCGCCCGTGGATCGGAAGCTTTGTGATCTCTTGACCGTTTAATTCAATCCGTCCTGCATCTGGCTGAATCAGTCCAACGATCAAATAAAAACAAGTAGTTTTGCCAGCTCCATTAGGCCCTAAAAGGCCCACGATTTCGCCCTCATTGACGCTCAGCGATACTCCATTGACTATGGTGCGCTTGCGATAGCGTTTGACCAGCCCTTCGGCTTTGAGGGTTGGCATAAATTGGCCTAGTTTTTCTTTTGAGTAGAGGGAGTAGATGCTTCGGTTTTGGGATGCAGGATGATTTTGACCCGTTTAGTGTCGGAACTGGCCTCTCCGGCTTTAACGATGTCGTTGACCTGATCGTATTCGATCCGGTCGCTGGCGTATTCGTTTTTGCCTTGCCACACGACCGCATCGCCGATCAGCACGATGTATTTACGCTCCATATAGTATTCAGCCTGCTTGGATTGGCCGCGTATTTCTTCTGCATCGGGTTTAGGTTTTTGTCGGAAACGCACCGGATTGCCGTAGGCAATCACTTTATCCACTTTGCCGCCCGGGCTGTAAGCTATCAGCTTATCGGCGTTTAAATGGAGGCTTCCTTGGATTAGGATCACATTACCGGTGTAAGTGCTTTGGTCGGTTTTTTTGTCGTAATAGGCGCTGTTGGCTTCGATATAGACCGGTTGCTCTGAGTCTTCCTCAAGCGCCAGCGCAGGAATTAGACCGCTCAACAGGCAAAGCGCAGCCAATCGTCTCATCGTGCCAGGTAACGGCTAATGATAGTCTCGAACGTGCCTTGGGCGTGCATGATCAAATCGCACACCTCTCGCGCTGCGCCTAACCCGCCCGGATTTTCCGTAATCCAGTGGGCATATTGCTTAACGATAAAGTGGGCATCCTGGACCGCGATCGCCAGATGAACCCGACGCATGATCGGCAAATCCAACACGTCGTCGCCGACGTAGGCGATCTGCGCCAATCCGATCCCGGTGGTTTGGCAAAGCGCTGAGAGCGCAGCTAGCTTATCCTCATAGCCCTGGTAGACGTGGCGGATTCCCAGGCTATCACAGCGTAGCGCCACCGCGTGCGAGTTCCGCCCTGAGATCACTGCGGTCTCAACCCCGCTTTGTTGCAGCAATTTCAAGCCATGTCCGTCGCGAGCGTGGAATGCTTTGAGCTCGTGTCCATCGTGATCGAAGAACAAGCGTCCGTCAGTTAGCACTCCGTCTACATCGAAGATCGCCAGCCGGATAGCCAATGCTCGCGCCAAAACCTTTGGGTCGTACATTAAAATACTCCCGCGCGTAGTAGGTCGTGCATGTTGAGCGCGCCTACTAAGCAGCCGTTGGCATCGACGACAAGCAAGGCGTTGATTTTCCTCTCCTGCATCAATTTGACAGCTTCTGCTGCCAGAATGCCAGTTGGAACAGTGGTGCAGCTGCGGGTCATGACCTCGCAGATCGGCGTATGGCGAAGGTCGTAATTGCCGTGCTCAAACAAACGCCTTAGATCTCCGTCAGTGAAGATACCCTTTACCCGGCGTTGTTCGTCGATCACTGCAGTCATGCCGAGTTTTTTCGCAGTCATCTCGATCAGCGCTTCACTCAAGCTGACGGTTTTGTGAACTGCGGGGATATCATCACCGGTGTGCATGACATCGTCGATCTTGAGGAGCAGCCTGCGCCCCAGACTACCTGCAGGATGGGAGCGGGCAAAATCCGCGCGGGTAAATCCGCGCGCTGACAGCAATGCCACCGCTAGGGCGTCCCCCATCGCTAGGGCGGCCGTGGTGCTGGCGGTAGGCGCAAGCCCTAAAGGACAGGCCTCCTGTCGCACGCTGACATCGATGTGGACGGTGGCCTGCTGCGCTAAGGTAGAGTCAGGACGGCCAGTCATCGCGATTAACGGTACCCCTAAGCGTTTGATGAGCGGAATGATCGTGATCAGCTCTGTAGTTTCACCAGAATTGGATAACGCCAGCACGACATCCTGCTCGGTGATCATCCCTAAGTCGCCATGGCTGGCTTCGCCCGGATGAACGAAAAAAGCCGGTGTGCCAGTGCTAGCTAGGGTCGAAGCGATTTTGCCGCAAATATGACCGGATTTGCCCATGCCGGTGACGATCACCCGCCCCCGGCACTGCAGCATCAACTGGCAAGCACGGCTGAAGTTTTCATCGATGCGCGAGGCCAAGGCGCTTACTGCCTCAGCTTCCAAGCGGATGACTTCCAGTCCCAGTTGACACAGGCGATCGTGTTTTGAGGCAGTCATGGTTTTTCGCAAGCCTGTTTTCCAAGGTCAACTCGATGAACAAAAGAGAAGTCTTTTATCCCCAGATACTGAGTAAGAAAAATCTTAACCAACACTTAAGCTTGCGAAGCTGACGCCAAAATGGTAGATGGCTGTCTCGGAAACGCTCGAATTCAGCAGTGAAGAACGCGTTGCTTAACTGTCCTGGGGTCGGCTCAAATCCGTAAGTTTCTCGCCAATGGCGGGCGGCTTCTGCCTGCAAGCGATAAAACAGCAAATCATAAGGGGTATTACCATCATAGCTTAAGTCCGTGCGGTCAAAGCGAACTTTGTCTTGCTGCAGGCGAAGTTGAAACCAGCGGCATAATTCTTCCAGCGATCCAGGTTCTACTGGCGGTCTATGCATGAGGGTAGGCACAACTCAAAAGTAAGCTTATATTATGCTATTATGCCTTTATTATGCCTTGCTCTAGTTGTGTTTTCCATCGCACGTGAAACTATCCAAAAAGCTCATTGAAGCGATCTTATGAATCCTTTACTCACAGCATATGAGTTTCCTCCCTTTTCGCAAATCCGGCCTGAGCACGTCGAGCCTGCTATTGACCAGATTTTGGCGGAAAACCGCAAGCGCTTAGCAGAGCTGTTGCAGACCACTCGATATACCTGGGATAGCCTGATCCGTCCGCTGGAGGACATGGAAGATCGGCTAGATAAAGCGTGGGCACCAGTACGGCATTTGCACGCAGTGGTCAACAATGAACCTCTGCGCCAGGCTTACCAGGCTTGTCTGCCTAAATTGAGCGACTATGCCACCGAGTTGGGGCAGAATCTACGCCTCTATGAAGCGCATCGCGCGCTCGTTGAAAGCGAGGAGTTTCAACAGCTCGACCGAGCCCAGCGAAAAATCCTCCAAGATGCCCTGCGTGACTTTCGCCTGGCTGGAGTTGCATTGCCAAAAGCAAAACAAAACCGTTTTAAGGAGATCGAGCAAAGGCTATCGCAGCTTTCGAATCAGTTTGAGGAAAACGTGCTCGATGCCACCCAAGCCTGGACTAAGCACGTCACTGACCCAAAACAGCTGGCCGGTTTGCCTGAGACCGCCAAGGCCGTCGCCCGTCAAGCGGCAGCTTCTAGGGGATTAGACGGATGGCTTTTGACCCTGGAGTTTCCCTGCTATGCAGCGGTGATGACTTTCGCAGATGACCGTACCTTGCGCCGAGAGATGTATGAGGCTTACGTTACCCGCGCTTCCGATCAGGGTCCCTTGGGTGGGCGCTTCGATAACACCCTGATTATGGAAGAAATCTTACGCCTGCGGCACGAGAAAGCCCAACTTTTAGGCTATGCCAACTTCGCCGAACTTTCCCTAGCGACCAAGATGGCCGATACGCCGCAGCAGGTACTCGAGTTTTTGCATCAACTGGCGGTTCGTTCCAAGCCGGTGGCGCAACGGGATCTGGCGGAGCTTGAGCAGTTCGCTTGCGAGCACTATGGGGTTGAAGGGTTGGCAGCTTGGGACTTGATGTATTATTCGGAAAAGCTGCGCCGGATGCGCTTTCAGCTTTCTCAGGAGGAAGTCAAGCAATATTTCCCGGCGCCCAGGGTGGTTGCTGGATTATTCCAGGTGGTAGAAAAACTATATGGCTTCAAGATCCGCGAGCTGGAAGGCGTCGATGTCTGGCACCCGCAGGTACGCTGCTATGAAATCTGCGATCCGCAAGGCAGGGTACGCGGCCGGTTTTATTTGGATCTGTATGCGCGGCCAAACAAGCGCGGCGGTGCCTGGATGGATGAATGCATCGCGCGGCGCAAACTACAAGACCGGGTACAAATTCCAGTGGCTTTTCTTACCTGTAATTTCGCGCCGCCGACTGAAGAAATTCCCGCTTTGCTCACTCATGATGAGGTTTTGACGCTGTTTCACGAGTTCGGCCACGGCCTCCATCATCTTCTGACCCAGGTGGATTATCTTGCAGCTTCCGGTATCCGCGGGGTGGAATGGGATGCGGTGGAGCTTCCCAGCCAGTTCATGGAGAATTTTGGTTGGCAGAAAGAAGCGCTTACCCTTGCCTCTGGCCATTATCAAAGCGGCCAGCCGCTACCTGTTGAGCTGTTCGATAAGATGCTTGCGGCCAAACACTTCCAGGCTGGGATGCTGATGGTCAGGCAACTTGAGTTTGCCTTATTCGACTTTCTTCTCCATCTAGAATACGACCCGGCCGAGGGCGGGCGGATCTACGAGATTTTAGACCAAGTCCGCGATCAGGTTGCGGTGTTCAAGCCGCCTAAGTTCAACCGCTTCGCTCACAGCTTCACACACATTTTCGGGGGGGGCTATGCTGCCGGTTATTACAGCTACAAATGGGCGGAAGTGCTCTCGGCAGATGCGTTTTCACGCTTTGAGGAAGAGGGGATTTTCGATCCGGTCACCGGCCGCGCCTTCTTAGAGCACATTCTAGAAACCGGCGGGAGCCGTCCGGCTTTGGAATCGTTTGTCGCTTTCCGTGGCCGCGAACCTAGGATTGACGCTTTGCTGCGCCACAGCGGGATTGAGCGCTAAAGGTCACACCAAAATCACCGGGCAACGCGCTCGCAAAGGCAGTTGTTCAGCCAGCGGGCTGGTGCGGGGACAGACCACCGCCGTGCATCCTTGGCGCTCGACCAGATTTAAGAAGCTCTTGGGATCGGTGGTGGTGAGCTCGCCTGCGGGAGGAAGCGCAGTCCCTGCGAGCATCAGCCGGCAGCCCTCCTCGCAGGCTAGCTCGCGGCCTATTGCCAAAGCTTGCTCAGCCAAGGGTCCGCCATCGTACCAGACCCAGACCGGCAGGCGGCGAACCGACAGCTGCTCGCGATAGGCCCCAAAGATCAAGAGGTCGCCTTCCTGAACAGCAGCCAAAGCCGTTTCCAAATAACGGCCACGCCGAATCTCTAAACCGCCGGGAAGCGCCAGTCGGGTTTCGATCTCTATCAGCCAGCGGTGGATTTGCGCTAGCCTCCGCTGGAAACACGCTTCCAGCCGGGGAAGCTCAAGCGGCTGTAAAATCCCAGAGAGGCGGTCGATTTCCTGCACGTAAGGCAGATTAGCTGCATACCAAAGTTCGATGTTTTCTACGACTAAGACTGTCAGCTGCCGTCCTTCACTCACTGCTATCCTGGCACCGAGCTCCAGCGCCTTTTGCTTAAAGCCCACCGAATCGAAGGCGACCATGACGCTGGGCTTGGCTTCGCTCATTGGCTCTCCTCCTTCTCATGACCTGCAAAGCGTTTTCTAAGCACGGCAAACTGCGCAAGCTGCCGCTCTACTCGCCCGTTGACCGTCTCCGGTGGGAAGCTGCCGTCTTCGCCCCGCTCGCCAGCAGGGGTCTCCAGCAACAATTCAAGCGCCTCGTCTACCGACTTGACTGCATAGATGTGAAATCTGCCTTCCGCAGCTGCGGTGACCACATCTTGGCGCAACATCAGATTCTGGAGATTGGCGTAAGGGATGATGACACCTTGGTTTCCCGTCAGTCCTTTGCGCTGGCAGATGTCGAAGAAGCCCTCGATTTTCTCGTTGACGCCTCCGATCGGCTGAACTTGCCCGTGTTGATTGATCGAACCGGTCACGGCTAATTCTTGGCACACTGGCAGATCCGCCAGAGAAGAAAGCAGCGCGCATAGCTCTGCCAGCGAGGCGCTGTCGCCTTCTACCGGGCCGTAAGACTGCTCGAATACTAAGCTGGCGGCCATAGACAGAGGCTGGATGCGGGCATAGCGGGCGGCCAGGAAGTTGGATAGGATCATAACGCCTTTGGAGTGAATGGCGCCGCCCAGCTCTGCCTCGCGTTCGATGTCGATCACTTCTCCTTCCCCCAGGCGAGTGGTAGCGGTGATGCGCGCTGGCCGGCCAAAACTGAACGATCCTAGAGGGATGACTGTCAACCCGTTGATTTGGCCAACCCGGCGGCCGGTGACATCGATCAGCAGAGCATCGCGTTCGATCAGCTCTTGGAGCTTTGTGCGCAGACGGTCGTTGCGATAGGTGCGGGCATCGATCGCAGCCTGAACATCGGCTTGGGTGATGACCTCACGGTTGGAGCGTCGAGCTCGGTAGTCAGCCTCTTTAAGTAAATCGGCAATCGTACGCAAATGCGTGCTGACCTTGCGCGCGTCTTCCAATTCGCGCGCGCCCTGTTGGACCACGCGAGTCACCGCATCTCGCGTCAGCGGGAGCAAGCCCTCTTTACGTGCCAAAGTAGCCAGTACCTGCGCATAACGCTTTAAGGTTTCAGGGGTTTTTGGCAATTCTTCCTCGAAGTCGGCAGGGATCTTGAATAGATTTTTGAATTCCGGATCGAGCGCCTCTAGGAGGTAATACAGCAGCCGGTCACCGATCAAGATGACCCGCACGTGCAAGGGGATCGGATCGGGTTCCAGCGGCATGGTGCTGATCAGGCTTAGAGTTTTTTCCAGCGACTCAATTTTAATTTTCCCCGCTTTCAGGGTACGCTTGAGGGTGTCCCAGGCGTGGGGTTGGGACAATACCTTGAGGGCATCGAGAATGAGATAACCCCCGTTGGCCTTGTGTAAGGCACCCGGTTTGATCATGCTGAAGTCGGTCACCAGCGTGCCCATAAAGGCGTGGTAGTCGATCCGTCCGATCAGATTGGCGTGATTGGGGAGGGTCTCGTAGATGACCGGGGCGCCTTTCTGGTCACTGTGATCGACCAACAGGTTGATCTGGTAGCGTTTGAGCCGTTCCTCTGCCTTGGAGACAAAAAAAGGCAAGGGAACCGGTGGCGTAGGTTGAGGCAGGAAATCTTCTACGTGATCGACGATATCCTGCTGTACTGCCTCCAAATGGGCTAATACTTCCTCCAGTCCTAAATAGCGCTGCTTGACGTCTTCGATCAAAGGCCCGACAGCGTACTGAGTGATTTCTCGATTCAATTGCCGTAGCTTTTCCCGCGCCTCCTTGCGCCAGCGGGGAAATTGCCGCAGTACTTTCTGCAGTTGCTGCTGGAGGTCTTCTACCGTCGCTTCGATACGCGCTTGCACCTCAGGCGGAAGTTGATGGAACACCTCCGGGCTCATCACTTGTCCTTCATGGGTAAGGGGGGCAAAAGCAAATCCGGTCGGCGTCTCCAACAGCGCGATGTTGCGTTGCCGGGCCTGTTCGCGCAACGCTTCAATAGCGTTGATCTCCCGCGCTTTGGCTTCTTGTTCCAATTCTTCTACCCGCGCCCGGTATTCCTCTCCCTCAAAGGCAGCTGGAATAGCAGTGCGCAGATCTTCGATCAAATGCGCCATGTCTTGGTTCAACTTGCGACCTTGGCCAGCGGGCAACTTGAGTGCCTTGGGTTTGACTGGGTCCTGGAAGTTGTGGACATAACACCAGTCACTGGGGACTGGTTTATGCAGGGCGTGGGCGCTGACTACCTCCCATACGGCAGTCAGTTTGCCGATGCCAGCAGGTCCCATCGCGAAGACATTGAAGCCGGGATCATCGATATCAATCCCGAAGCCTAACGCCTCTAGCGCCCGATGCTGTTCAAATACTAGGGGTACATCGGGCAGTTCGGCGGTGGTTTGAAAATCGAGATCACTATGGTCTACCCTAGCGCATAAGCATTCAGGTGGCAGCGGGGCAACAGGTCGCATCGTTGTTCTGGGGTTAGTTTTTTCGCCATTGTATCATGCGCCGGCTGCGCGTTTGCTTTATGCTGAAAAAATGGAATTACTAGCTTTTCCCTTGGAAGATTATCCTATCTTGTTCCGCAATCTAGTCATCGCGCTAGCGTTGGGCTTGTTGATTGGCTTGGAGCGAGGCTGGTCGAAACGGGAGTTGGAACCCGGCAGTCGCGTCGCCGGCATTCGTACTTTCAGTCTGATTAGCCTGCTGGGCGCTTTGAGTATTGTGCTAGCTAAGGCGATCAGCGCTTGGATAGCGGCCTTGGCGTTGGGGGGCTAGCCATACTTCTTGCGGCTACTACCTTCGTCGAGGCGGATAAAACCGGAAAATACAGTGTCACCACCGAAGTCGCAGCGCTAGTGACTTTCGCGCTGGGAGCGCTGGCGATGACGCCGTACGTCCAACTGGCCGCCACTGCCGCCGTGATCATGGCGATTCTGTTGGGTCTTAAACCGGTGCTCCACGGCTGGGTCTACCGATTAGCACCGAAAGAAATTTATGCGATGTTCAAGCTGCTACTGATCTCGGTAGTGATTTTGCCGATCCTGCCTGACCGCACTTATGATCCGTGGGCAGCGTTTAACCCCTATGAGATCTGGTGGATGGTAGTGTTGATCTCGGCGGTTTCGTTCACTGGTTATTTCGCTGTTCGTCTCATCGGTCCGCGCGCTGGAATCCTGCTGACCGGTTTGTTCGGCGGGCTTGCTTCCTCGACTGCCGTAACGCTGAGCCTGGCACGTCTGGCCCGGGACAGCAGCGAGGAATGTAAGCTATTAGCTGCCGGGGTAATCATCGCCTCTAGTACTATGTTCCCTCGGATTTTGGTCGTCGCAGGTTTCTTATTCCCTCCCCTAGCCAAGCTTCTCCTCCCGCCGCTTTCGGTCATGATGGCCGTCGGTTACACCTCTGCCTGGTGGCTGGTGCACCACATCCCTTCCCGCACTGTCAGTCCGATACTAGATTTGGCCAATCCATTTGAATTCGGCACTGCCTTGCGTTTTGGTGCCCTGTTAGCGCTGATCTTCTGGCTAGCAAAAGTGCTCCAAGCATGGCTAGGAGCAGTTGGGATTTATCTGACTGCAGCGATTTCAGGCATCACTGATGTAGATGCCATTACCTTGACATTGGCCAAATTGGCACGCGATTTTGCCGGGCTTGAAATCGCAGCCCTGGGAATCCTGCTCGCGGCAGCGGTGAATACGGCAGTAAAAGGGGTGATGGCGCTGGCGATCGGAGGCAGATTAATAGGCAAGTATGTAGCAGGGGTATTTGGGCTACAGTTCCTTGCCGGTGGCGCGATCCTGATTTGGTAACACCTGCAGGTTAATCCTTAGAACTTTGATCGCGCTGCCCGCAAGGTGTGGACTAAGCGCTGCAAAGCGCGCTTGATTTGGAGGTCAGACACCATAGCGGCATCGCGCTCTAATTGATTTAAAACCTCGGGCGCGGGGATTGTCAGTGGCGGCGGTTTTTTCACTCTGCTGGTCGGCAGCAGGAGGCGGACTTGAATCGAGTTGAGCGGCCCAATTTCACCCACAGCTTTGCGCAGTTCTTTCTGGTAGAAACGCAGCTTAAAGGCCCATGCTGTGCTGTCGGTATAGAGGATCAACTGACCGCCCCCGCGCAGGACGCAGTAGAGGCAATGAGCGTTGAGGGGCGGCGGTAGAATTTGCCGGATTTTGCCCAGCAGGCGTTCGTGCAAGCGAGCTTGCGCCAGCAGCGCAGCGAGTGTGGAATCCTGCTCAAAGGTTTTGACGATGGGCTGTGGCGCAAAGGGTTTGGACTCTGTCATCGACCTATCCTGAACGATTTCTAGAGGTTAGTGTCAAAAAAAGGTGTGGTTTGCAAACGCCATGTCTTCTTTAAGGTAGAATAGTCTAATTTATATTGTCTCAATCGTCTTGGGATTTGAACATAATGTTAGGCAAGCTGGTTAAAAAAGTCATCGGTTCCAGAAACGACAGGATCATTCGCCACAAGTATAAGCTAGTTCAAGAAATCAATGCCCTGGAACCGAAGCTTCAGGCTTTAAGCAATGAGCAATTACGCGCTAAGACCGATGAATTTCGAGCGCGTCTGGCAAACGGTGAAACTTTAGACGATCTGCTTCCTGAAGCTTTTGCTACCGTTCGAGAAGCAGGCCGGCGAGTGCTTCAGATGCGTCATTTTGACGTTCAGCTGACCGGCGGGATGGTCCTCCACGACGGCAAGATCGCCGAAATGCGAACCGGTGAAGGTAAGACGCTGGTGGCCACGCTGGCGGCCTATCTCAATGCCCTGCCGGGGAAGGGCGTGCATGTCGTGACAGTCAACGATTATCTAGCCCGCCGCGACGCCCAGTGGATGGGTAAGCTGTATAACTTCCTAGGGTTGAGCGTTGGGGTAATCGTCAGCGGGCTAAGTCAAAAGGAACGTAAGCAAGCTTATGCCGCCGATATCACTTACGGTACCAACAACGAGTTCGGCTTCGACTACTTGCGCGACAACATGGCCTTCAGTAAAGAGGACCAAGTCCAGCGCGGCCATGCTTATGCTATCATCGACGAGGTAGACTCGATCTTGATCGATGAGGCGCGTACCCCGCTGATCATCTCTGGCCCTACCGAAGAGCGCACCGATCTATATCTGAAGATGAGCGAACTGGTGCCTTATCTGACGCGCCAGGAAAGAGAAGACGGCGAAGGCGACTATACCGTAGACGAGAAGACCAAGCAGGTCTTCCTCACCGAGCGCGGTCATGAAAAAGTCGAGCAGCTTTTAGTCCAAGCTGGCCTGATCCCGTCTGGGGCAAGCCTGTATGATGCGGCTAACATCCGCCTTCTGCATTATCTAAACGCTGCCTTGCGAGCGCATACGTTATATCACCGCGACGTAGATTACATCGTGCGCAATGGGGAGGTCGTCATCGTAGACGAGTTCACCGGTCGCATCATGCCCGGGCGGCGCTGGTCAGAAGGATTGCATCAGGCGATCGAGGCTAAAGAGGGCGTGCCGATCCAGCAAGAAAATCAGACCTTGGCTTCGATTACCTTCCAGAATTATTTCCGGCTCTATGAAAAGCTGGCAGGGATGACTGGGACGGCCGACACCGAGGCGTTCGAGTTTCATCAGATTTACGGCTTGGAAGTGGTGGTGATCCCTACCCATCGGCCGATGATCCGCCAGGACTTGCCAGATGTGGTCTACTTGACCGCGCGGGAGAAATACGACGCGATTGTCAAAGACATCGAAGAGTGCCTAAAACGGCAGCAGCCGGTACTGGTTGGAACCACTTCGATCGAAAACTCCGAGCGCCTTTCTGCACTCCTGAAACGCAAAGGTATCCCGCATCAGGTGCTCAATGCCAAGCATCACGAGCGCGAAGCCCAGATTATCGCTCAGGCTGGCCGACCCGGGGCGGTGACGATCGCGACCAATATGGCCGGACGCGGTACTGATATCCTCTTGGGAGGCAGCTTGGATGCGGAACTGGCCGAGTTGGGCGAAGATGCGCCTGAAGAACTAAAACAAAAGGTACGCCAGGAATGGCAACAGCGTCACGATCTGGTGGTCAAGGCCGGCGGCTTACATGTGATCGGCTCTGAGCGCCACGAATCGCGCCGAATCGACAATCAGCTCCGCGGCCGCTCTGGCCGTCAGGGAGATCCTGGATCGTCGCGCTTTTATCTTTCCTTAGAGGATAATCTGCTGAGGATTTTCGCTTCGGATCGGGTCGCCGCTCTGATGCAGAAGTTAGGGATGAAGGAAGGGGAGGCGATCGAGCACCCCTGGGTGACCCGTGCGATCGAGAATGCTCAGCGCAAGGTGGAAGCGCACAACTTCGACATCCGCAAAACCTTGTTGGAATACGACAACGTCGCCAATGATCAGCGCAAAGTCATTTATGAGCTGCGCAACGAGATTTTAGCGGCTTTGGACGTCACCGCCATCCTCGACTCGATCCGGCAGGATGTGTTAGCGGAAGTGGTGGACAAACACCTTCCGCCTAACACGTTTGAGGAGCAGTGGGACATCGAGGGGTTGGAACGAACGTTGGAAGCCGAGTTTGGATTGTACTTCCCAGTTCAAAAACGCCTCGCATTGGATCCTAACCTCCAGCTTGAGGACTTAAAGCGCGAGATTCTAGAGGCTGCCGAGCAGGCTTATCGGGATAAGGAACGGCAAATCGGTCCGGAAATCCTGCGCCAATTCGAAAAATCGGTCTTGCTGCAAGTCCTAGATAATGCTTGGAAAGAGCATCTGGCGGCGATGGATCACCTGCGCCAAGGGATTCATCTGCGCGGCTATGCCCAGCGGGATCCTAAACAGGAATACAAGCGCGAGGCATTTTCGATGTTTCAATCGATGCTGGACAACATCAGGCACGAAGTCGTCAGTATCCTGTCGCGGGTTCAGATCCACGGCGCCGAGGACGTAGAAGCCGTCGAGGCACAGCGCCGCAGGAGCGCTCCTGAAGTCCATTACGAACACGCCGAAGTCAATGCGATGGCCGAGGATGATCCGTTGGGGTTGGTGGAAGAAGAGGCAGGAGAGGTCGCTGTTGCCCAAAAGCCTTTTATGCGCCAGACGCGCAAGATCGGCCGCAATGAACCCTGCCCGTGTGGCAGCGGTAAAAAGTACAAGCATTGTCATGGGAAGCTAAGCTAATGGCGGTGTTACCTATTCTTTTTCCAAAAGACTTGCAGGTGGCTGGGATTCGGCTCGGGACGGCGCATGCTGGAATCCGCTCCGGCACTAGGGAAGATTTGACTGTAATCGAGCTGTGTCCGAGCTCGCAGGTAGCGGCGGTCTTTACCCGCAATGCTTTTTGTGCGGCGCCGATAAGCGTGGCCAAAGAACATCTGGCTGCAGCCAACCCGCGTTGGCTGCTCATCAATGCAGGCAATGCCAATGCTGGCACCGGTAGCCATGGGATCCAAGATGCGCGCGCTACCTGTACGGCGCTAGCAGAGCTAGTAGGGGGCAGGCCAGAACAGGTTCTGCCGTTCTCTACCGGGGTCATCGGCGAGCCGCTACCGGTAGAAAAGCTTTGCGCGGCCCTTCCTAACGCGCTGCAGAACCTGAGCGAATTGGGTTGGGACCGAGCCGCCCATGCCATCATGACTACCGATACTCATCCCAAGGGAGCAAAGGTAGCGATCGACTTGGCAGGAGCTGAGGTGACTATCGCTGGCATCGCCAAAGGGTCTGGGATGATTGCTCCGAATCTCGCCACCATGCTGGCTTTTATCGGCACCGATGCCGCGGTTGAGCCGAACGCTTTAAAGCTCGCTTTACGCCAAGTGGTCGAACCGACTTTCAACGCCATCAGCGTAGACGGCGATACTTCTACCAACGATGCTTGTGTCTTGATGGCCACAGGGGCTGCCGGAAATCCGATCCTGCACCAAGCTCATCCGGAATTTCCCGCTTTCCTCGACAGGTTAGCTCAAGTCTGCGCCACGCTTGCAGAAGCCATCGTCCGGGATGGCGAAGGGGCGACCAAATTGATCCGCATCCAGGTAGAGGAGGCGCAGGATGTCGCCGAAGCGCGCCGGGTGGGATTGACGGTTGCCAATTCGCCTTTGGTCAAGACCGCCTTTTTCGCTAGCGATCCCAATTGGGGACGGATTCTAGCCGCAGTCGGTCGCGCGCTTGAGGACCTGGCGATCGACAAGGTTCAGATCTGGCTCGATGAGGTGTGCGTAGTCGCTGCCGGCGGGCGAGCGCCAGAATATCGCGAGGCTTTAGGAAGAGCTGTCATGGCCCGCGATGAGATCAGCGTGCGCATCCGGTTAGGCCGAGGGATGGCCTCTACCCAAGTGATGACCTGCGATCTATCCTACGAATATGTCCGCATCAACGCGGAGTACCGAAGCTGAATTGCACGTGGTGGCAGGGGTGATCCGCAATGCAAGCGGCCAGATTCTGATCGCCCGCCGCCGCTTGGACACCCATCAAGGAGGAAAGTGGGAATTCCCAGGTGGCAAAGTCAACCCAGGGGAGAGCGCATTTTCAGCGCTGGTGCGCGAGCTGTGGGAAGAGCTTGGGATCAAGGTGACCTGCGCCCGTCCGTTGATCCGCGTCCGCCACGCCTATCCGGATTGCAAAGTGTTTTTGGAAACCTTTGAGGTGACCGATTTTCAGGGCACGCCTTCCAGCCGGGAAAATCAACCTTTGGCGTGGGTAGCATCCTCCGAGCTTAAGTATTACGAATTGCCAGCCGCCGACCGCCCGATCGTGAACGCGTTGGCGTTGCCAGCGTTTTACCCGGTGCTCGAGCATGCTGGCGAAGACAAGGTGTATCGGCAACGATTTCAGCACCTGTATAAGGAAGGCCACCGTTTGCTTTACCTGCGCGGGCGCGACCTGACCGAGCTGAGGTATTGGCGGCTCGCAGAGGCGTTTAGCCGCACGCTGGGAGAGGCAGGCTGCCTGATGGTCCGCGCTGACCTTAATGCTGATCCTCCCGCTTGGAAGAAGGCTGCAAGCGAGTTAGGTCTCCATGTGACCAGCCGTCAGCTGCAGACGTTGCGCGCGCGCCCTAAAGGCTGGCGCTGGGTTTCCGCCGCTTGCCACAGTTTGGCAGATCTGCAGCGAGCCGAGGCGTTGGAGCTGGATTTTGCCGTCCTATCTCCTGTGCTGTCGACCCCTACCCATCCAGACCGCCCGCCTTTAGGTTGGGAGACCGCCAGCGCTTGGACTCAATCTGTGGGCTTGCCAGTCTATCTGATGGGGGGTCTTAAACGCTCCGATCTTGCCCAAGCACAAAGCTTAGGCGCTCAGGGGATCGCTGGGATCCGCTTGTTCTTCGGTGCTGATTCTGCGATCTATACTGCAAAGTGATAGAATGAAAAACGAGTCGTCTGACCGAATATAAGGTTGATGTTCAAGCGATTTCTGCGCCAAATCGGCGGTTCTCGCTCTAAACCATCGAATCTCTCGCCGCGACCGATCACCGTAGCGGAGCTGCGTCAGTTAATCCCAGTCAGAAACTTAAGCGAAGAAGAATTAAGCGCGTTTGCCTTAACCCAAAAGACCGAAACTTACGGTCCCGGGTCGATCTTGTTCGAACGCGGCGAAAAAGATGTCCATGTCTTGTATCTCCTAGCCGGTACTGTCAGCATGGTACTGAATGATGACCAACGTTATGACGTGACCGCAGGCACTGCCAAAGCGCGCTTTCCTCTTTCCTATGGGGAGTTCCACACCGCTACGGCGATCGCCAAGACCGGCGTAGAGGTTATCCGCGTCTCGGCCAAAGTCATGCATAAAAACCCAAGCGCGCAACTCAAAGAAGACCGGCTGCTCGATCCGAATCTTTGGGAAATTCCCCAAGAGCTTAAAAACAGCCGTCTGTTTCAATCGTTTTGTCAAAGCTTCCAGAGCGAAGAGCTTAACCTGCCTACTTTGCCGGATATCGCCTTGAGGTTGCGTCATGCGATCGAACGCAAAGATATCGGTACCGCCGAAGCGGCTAAGATCATCCAGGCAGATGCTGCTATCGCCGCCAGATTGATGCACATCGCCAACAGCCCTTTGTATCTTGCGGTGCAGCCGGCGCGTAGCTACTTGGAAGCGATCAACCGGCTGGGACTTCGAACCACCTTAAGCTTGGTGATGGCGCTATGCCTACGCAACGTTTTTAGATCTAAGGATGAGTTTTTACATCGGAA
Source organism: uncultured Methylococcales bacterium (assembly GCA_964546735.1). Classification (GTDB taxonomy): domain Bacteria; phylum Pseudomonadota; class Gammaproteobacteria; order Methylococcales; family Methylothermaceae; genus Methylohalobius. The sequence goes on from CAZJKH010000013.1 coordinate 17,218, forward strand.
AATGCGCGCCCTCTGGCAAGAGGCGCTGCACGTGTCTGCCTTGGCTTATGTTTTGGCCAAGGATAATCGCTGGCACGATCCGGAGGAAGCGCTGTTGGGGGGATTGGTCTGCGACCTCGGCGCGATTCCTTTCTTGGCTTTTACAGAAGAGTTTCCCAAGACCCATTATCAACCCGAAGAAATCGAAGCGGCTATCTCCGTAGTCTGCGGTCCGGTCGGTTACTACTTGCTTAAACGCTTAGAGTTCCCTGAGGAATTGGCCAAGGTTCCTATCTTGGCTACCGTCTGGCATTACGACTCAGGCCCAGAGCTTGCTTTAAGCGATATCGTGATGCTAGCCAAGCTTCACCGCTGTCTGGAAACCTCCCGCACGGCTGAGTTGCCAGCGATCAATGCTATCCCAGCTTGTTGCAAGCTGCGCGATGGCAGCCTGTCGCCGGAATATTCCCTCAAGGTGTTGCAGGATGCCAAAGCTCAAATCCAGGAAGTGCTTAACCTGCTCCGTTGAGATGTCCATCAGGGGCAAGCAGATCATGCAGCAAGCTTGCCAGTTTTCCTTGCTGGCGGGCAAGGCGCAAGCGGTCGGCGATTAGAATGCTCTTGAGCTGGGCAAGCGCCTGTTCGAAATCGTCATTGACCACCAGATAGTCGTACTCGGCATAGTGGGAAATTTCAGTGCGTGCGCCAGCCAAGCGCTTGGCGATGGTTGCTTCGCTGTCCTGGCCGCGCTGGCGCAAGCGTCGTTCTAAGGCTTCCCGCGACGGCGGCAGAATAAAGATAGAGCGGCTGGCAGGGAGCCTGGCCTTCACCTGACGAGCTCCTTGCCAGTCGATCTCTAAAATCACATCCAATCCTCGTGCTAGATTCTCCATGACCTGCCTGCGGGAAGTGCCGTAGTAATAGTCGAAGACCTTCGCGTATTCCAAGAAGGCATCTTCGGCCAGCATCCTGATAAAGGTTTCTTGGCTGACAAAATAATAATCTTGGCCATCGATTTCCCCTGGCCGCTTGGGCCGGGTCGTGTGAGAGACAGAGATGACCACCTGGTCCAATTCTTGTTTGAGCCGTTTCAACAGGCTGGTTTTGCCTGCACCCGAGGGAGCGGAGACGATGAAAAGCGTGGCTTTGGTCATAGTTACTCGAGGTTCTGCACTTGCTCACGCATCTGCTCGATGATCACTTTGCTCTCAAGGGCGCACTGGGTTAGCGCCGTCGAGGCTGCTTTGGCGGCTAAGGTATTGGCCTCGCGGTGCATTTCCTGGCACAGGAAATCTAAGCGGCGGCCGATCGGTTGATCTTGGTCCAACAAGCGTTCGACCTCATCCAGATGCGCGTCGAGCCGATCGAGTTCTTCGCTCACGTCTAGCTTCTGAGCCAGATAGACTAACTCCTGTTCCAGTCGGTCGAGGTCAGGCTGGATGCTGATTTCCTCAATTCTAGCTAGGAGTTTTGTTCGCAAGGCACTTAAGGCCTGGGGCAGGAGCTGGCGAGCTTGGTGCACCTGCTCGCGCAGCAGCTGCAAGCGTTGCTTTAAAAATTCGGCCAGTTTTTGCCCTTCTTGCTGGCGAATCGCCACCAGTTGCATGAGGGCTGCTTCAAATCCTGTCAAGATGCTTTCGCGCAAGCTTCCCTGATCCAATTTCGGCTCCTGCAATATTCCAGGCCAGCGCGCCAGATCCAAGAGAGCAACAGAAGCCGGTACCCGCAATAAAGATTCCAACTCGACTAGCGCTCGGATCATCGCATTTGCCAGCGGCCGGTTGAGTTCAAAACTAAGGGTAGCCTCTGGCAGCGGCTCTAGCTTAAGGAGGCATTCTACCTTGCCTCGCGTGAGGTACTGAGTGACTAGACTGCGGATGTCAAGTTCAAGCACGCGGAGATTGTCAGGCAAGCGTAAGATTAAGTCCAGATAGCGCGAATTCACCGTGCGAATCTCCCAGCGGAACGCATATTGCTGGGTTTGACCTTCGTGCGCAACGAAGGCAGTCATGCTACGAGCCATACTAAAACCTAAACTATGCTTCAGATATAAAGCATAGTAAGCGCAAACGCGATTGGATGAAACCCCCAAGAACGAACTGTTAACTGCTGAGCGATTTACCTATTTGCCGTTGGGGACGGTAATCGATCGCTATATCATCGAGCGACCGTTGGCCCATGGTGGTTTCAGTGTGGTCTATCTTGCTCGCCAATTGGGCGACCAAATCCAAGTGGCGATCAAAGAGTATCTACCGCGCCAGCTTGCTTATCGCAACTGGGAGGGGCAGGTGGTTCCGCGCTCTGCCAAAGTGGAAAAGCTGTTTCTGCGCGGCCGCCGCCTGTTCGTGGAAGAAGCGCGGATGCTGGCTACCTTAAAGCACCCCAATATCGTCGAAGTGATCAACTTCTTCCACGCCAATGACACTGTCTACATGGTGATGACTTACGACTATGGTAAAAACCTAGGATGGTACTTAAAGCATCAGCCGCAGCGCCTGGACGCTGGGTTTCTGCTCAAGGTAGCTCAAGGGCTTCTTAAGGGGCTTGAAGTCGTGCACAGAAGCGGGTTTTTGCATCTGGACCTCAAACCGGAGAACGTTCTAATTCGCCCCGGGGTAGATCCGCTGCTGCTAGATTTTGGAGCCGCTCAGCCGTATGGAGGAGGTTACGCTTGGCATCGCCCCGGTAAAGTCCGAACGCCCGGATTCTCCGCCCCAGAACAATACCGCCGGATTTTTCCCTTGGGCCCTTGGAGCGATTTATATGCGCTCGGGGCCACTTTGAGGACCTGTCTTGACCTTCGTCCTCCCCCTCCGGCGTTCGACCGCCTCCAGCGCGATTCGCTCAAACCCGCTCTACACCAATATCGGAGCAAATATCCACCCGGGTTGCTCAAGGCAATCGATCAAGCGTTGTGCCTAAACCCTGTCCAGCGGCCTCAATCGGTGGCAGAATTGCAACACCTGCTAACTGTTGGAACTACCTGATGAAACCTCTGCGCTGGTCGTTGCTGCTGATCCCATTCCTCTGCGCCTGTCAAAGCCGGGATCTGAACTTTTATATCCGGTTTGACGAGCTCCATAGGCTTCAGACTGGCGATCGAGTATTCCTGGCTGGCCAGGAAGCCGGCAAGGTAGAAGCCATCCAGCCGACGGATGGCGGTATACAAGTGGCGGTGCGAATCGATGCGCCGCTGCGCCATCAGGTCACGCGCGGTGCGCGCTACACCATCGCAACCGACCCTGCTGCGCCTGCGCGGCAAAGCATCCAGATCACACCTGACCCTAAGTGCGAGCCCATTCAGGATGGTGCCATTGTCGAAGGCGGCGAGCCTAAGGCCTTTTTGTTTAGCCCACTGCTTAAAGAATTTGGAAAGAGCCTGAAGGCGCTTAAGCAGGAGTTCCAAGACCTCAGCCAGGCATTGGAAAAGCTACCTGCCTCACCGCAGTTTCGGGATCTTGAGCAAAGTTTGCAGGAATTGGCGCGGCAGATGAGAGAGGCCGAGGAAAAACTCCAGGAAGACGTCTTGCCTCGCCTTAGGCAGGAAATCGAACGGTTGCACGAGGAACTGGAAAAGCAGCCCAAAGGCAAAACGCCGCCCGATGGCAAAACCATCGCCTTGTAAGCGGTTAGGGCTGGAAACAGCGCCTCGCTGGAGAATCGTTTGGCACTTGAAGGCGGAGGATGATCTCGGCGCTTAGAATTCAGATTTTTCAAGCGGCGGAAGTTGCACATAGCTGGTCTATTTATTCTGCCTGGCAGTTGGAGTTAAATTCCGTCAGGTATTTTACTGACTTGAGGAAAATTGTATGCTGGATTCAAAGCCAACCCTCGCCTGGCTCGGCACGGGGCTGATGGGCAAGCCCATGGCCGAGCGCCTGATCGCTCAAGGCTATCCCCTTTGGGTCTTTAACCGCACGCCTGCCAAGGCTGAGGCGCTGCGGGAACAAGGGGCGCAGCTTGCAGCAACGCCGGCCGAGGCGGTGGCGCACAGCCAAATCATCCTGACGATGCTGAGCGATTACGCAGCCACCGTAGCCGTTTTGCAAGGCGTGGATCTAGCCGGCAAAACCCTAGTGCAGATGGCGACCATCGCCCCGCAGGAGAGCTGCAAACTGGCTGAACAAGTGGCGCAAGCCCAAGGCGCTTATCTGGAAGCGCCAGTTTTGGGCAGTATCCCGGAGGCCAAGGCAGGGGCGCTGATCCTGATGGTCGGCGGCCCGGATAGCTTGTTTCAGGCGCTTCGGTCCATCTTGGCCTGTTTGGGTCAGCTGCATTGGATCGGTGAGGTGGGCAAGGCGGCCGCGTTGAAGCTCGCCTTAAATCAACTCATCGCCTCGTTGACTGTCGCGTTCGCTACCAGCCTGGCATTCGTGCAGGAGCATCAGGTGGCGGTAGAGACCTTTATGAACATCCTGCGCCAAAGCGCGCTCTATGCGCCCACCTTTGACAAGAAACTGGCGCGGATGCTAGAACACGATTACCAAAATCCCAATTTCCCCACGGAGCATTTGCTCAAAGACATCGACTTGTTCAGGCAGGAAGCCAAGGCGATCGATCTCCAGTGGATCGAAGCTGTACGCGCGCTCTACGAGCGCGCTCTAGCTACCCATCGACGCCAGGATTATTCTTGTGTGTTCGAGGCGATGGTGGGGAAGGGCCAATCGCTCTCGGCGTCTAAGTGATATGTCTCATCGTCACGATCATGATCACGCTGCCGAGAGCGGTGAAACTCGCTTGATTTTAGCGCTTTTGATCAATGGGTTGTTGACCGTCGCCCAGATCGTCGGTGGCGTGCTCGCTGGCAGCCTGGCCTTGGTAGCCGATGCCCTTCACAATCTAAGCGATGCCGGTTCCTTAGGGGTGGCGCTGATTGCGCGCCGGATTGCTAGGCGTCCGGTCGATACCCTGCGCACTTTTGGCTACCAGCGAGCTGAGTTGATCGGCGCGCTGATCAATCTGACTGCCTTGATCCTGATCGGCTTGTATTTGCTCTACGAGGCAGCGGTGCGCTATTTCAACCCGCAGCCCATCGAGGGCTGGCTGGTCGTGTATCTGGGTGAATTGGCGCTGGTGGTGGATGTGGCCACAGCGCTTCTGACGTATGCTGGCGCCAAGCATAGCCTCAATATCCGCGCCGCTTTCCTCCACAACTTCGCCGACGCTTTGGGATCGGTGGCAGTGATCGCTGCAGGCAGCCTGATTCTCCTGTACGGCTGGACCCTGGCCGATGTGATCTGTACGGTGCTAATCGCAGCCTATGTGCTCTATCACGGCTGGAACGAGATCCAGCAAACCGTCCGCATCCTGATGCAGAGCACCCCGCTCGACATTGACCTGGCCGAATTAGTTCACGCCTTGGAGAGCGAGCCAGGAATCAAAGGCGTCCACCATGTGCACGTGTGGCAGATCGACGAGCATCGTCGCTCGCTGGAAAGTCACGTGGTGATCGATCTTAAAGACGCCAGCCGGATCGAGGAAATCAAGCAGCGCCTAAAACGCAAGCTCGCCCAGCGTTACCAAATCCGGCACTCGACGCTGGAATTCGAATTCGAAAGCGCAGATGGCGGGTTAGCTTGCCTGATCGAAGCTCATGAGCCGTCTCTTGTCTGCGGTCATTCTCCCGGCAATCAAGCGCTTTCCCATCTTGCTCCGCCTTTTCCCTGGTGGGTTGTTTTCCTATTCCTGGCTCTGGTTTTTCTGCTGGTAGGATTAGGAGTGCGCTTTAAGCAGGTGGAGGGGGACTGGCCTTATTGGCTAGCGACGTTGAAAACACCGGCTAAGTGGCATGCAAGCGAGTGGGCCGCCTATGCAGCAGCGTTGGGTTCTCTGGTGCTCTCAGCGGTGGTGGCGGGCAGGCGGCACAAATGAAGAAAATTGAATTTTCCCTTGACTTTGTACTTAGGTACGGGGTTTAAATTGGCTCGTGTATCTTAAGCGGAGAGGGTGCGATGACTGAAAAAGGATCGCTGATCGCAGGTGTTCTGGCTGCGGTTGGAGCATCGGTGTGTTGCGTTTTACCTTTGGTGTTGGTGATGCTTGGGATCGGTGGCACTTGGGTCAGTACCTTGACCAGCCTGTCGCCTTATCGCCCGTTTTTTATCGGCTTGACCTTGGTATTTTTGGGACTGGCTTTTTACCAGTTATATTTCAAACCTGCTGCCTGTCAGCCGAAAGAGGCGTGTGCTGACCTGCGCGTGCGCCAGCGCCAGAGGGTAGTGTTTTGGGTCGTGAGCGGGCTAGTGCTAGGGCTGTTGGCTATGCCTTGGTTGGCCTTTTTGTTTACCTGAAAGGAGGTTGCGATGCGTAAGCTGATGACGACTGGATTGCTGGTTTGGTCTTTGACAGGATTGGCTGCTGAGCTTAAGACGGTCACCCTGGAGGTCAAAAACATGACCTGCCAGTTGTGTCCGCTGGCGGTCAAAAAAGCGCTGGAGAAAGTGGCTGGCGTCACTAAGGCCGAAGTCGATTTTGCCACCAAAACCGCTACTGTCACTTACGATCCCGATCAAACCCAGCCGGAGGCGCTGGTGCAGGCGACTACCGATGCTGGCTATCCTTCCACAGTGCGCCGATAATTGGGTGCAGCTATGAGCGTCCGATTTTTGCGCATCGGCGGCATGACTTGCGACCACTGCGCCGAGGCTGTTGAGCAGGCGCTCAGGCATGTAGACGGTGTCGCCGATGCGAAGGTTTCCTATGCCGAGGGCTTAGCGCAGGTAGAGACGGCTTCCTCGGTACCGGTCTCGGCGCTGCTTGCAGCGGTAGCCGCCAAAGGCTTCCGCGCTGAACTGCTCAACAGCGAGTCAGGGCAGCTGGAAACTGATTCCTCACGCTTCCAGGAACAGGGAGCAGGCTGTGCGCCGGCAGTGACACCCAAGCGAGGTGCCAACCTAGACATTGCCATCATCGGCACTGGAGCGGCGGCTTTTGCCTGCGCCATCCGCGCCGCTGAGGTGGGGGCTAAGGTGACTTTGATCGAGGCAGGCACAGTGGGAGGCACCTGTGTCAACGTCGGCTGCGTGCCGTCCAAAATCATGATCCAAGCGGCGCATATCGCTCACCTCCAAGCGCATCATCCGTTCGACGGCCTCGACAAAAACGCCCCAAGGGTAGACCGCAAGGCGCTCCTTATCCAGCAGCGAAAACGGGTAGAGGAGCTGCGCTATGCCAAGTACGAAAGCATCTTGGCGGCTGATCCCAATCTGCACTTGGTGCGGGGCGTTGCCCGTTTCGCGGATACCCGCACGCTGGTGGTCACGAAACATGACGGCAGCGAGCAACGCTTGCGTCCCGACTGGGTGCTGATCGCCACCGGTGCTTCGCCGTCGATTCCCGAGGTGCCGGGGCTACAAGACACCCCCTACTGGACCTCGACCGAAGCCTTGACTGCCGAAACCTTGCCTGAACATCTTATCGTCTACGGCGCCTCGGCGGTCGCGCTAGAGTTGGCCCAAGCCTTTCTGCGTTTGGGTTCGAAAGTCACCTTGATTGCGCGTTCTACCTTGCTATCCAAGGAAGCCCCCCAATTCGGGGTCCGGCTTAAGGAAATCTTGGAACAGGAAGGCATGCGGGTGTTGCTCCACACCCAACTCAAAGAGGTGCGCTTCGGAGGGCGCCTTTGGAACCGGCGCAAGTTCGCCGTGACCACCGATCATGGCGAGACCATCGTGGGGGATAGACTCCTGATTGCAACCGGCCGCCGGCCCAATACCGCTGGGCTGGATTTGCCTAAAGCCGGGGTCCAAACCTCGGCTTTAGGCGCAATCGTCGTCGATGAATACCTTAGGACTTCAGCCGAACACATTTACGCTGCCGGCGACTGTACTATTTTGCCCCAATACGTATACGTGGCCGCAGCAGCAGGCAGCTGCGCGGCGATCAACATGATGGGCGGCGAGGCCAAGCTCGACCTTTCCGTCTTGCCGGTGGTATTTTTCACCGAGCCGCAAGTAGCCAGCGTCGGCCTCACAGAAGCAGAAGCCGCCGGTCTAGGCCTGCGTGCGGAAAGCCGGATGTTGACTTTAGACCACGTGCCGCGCGCTTTGGCGAACTTCGACACCCGTGGCTTCATTCAGCTTGTCGCCGAACAGGGCACCGGCCGGCTGCTCGGTGCTCAAATACTAGCCTCTAACGCCGGCGATGTGATCCAAACCGCAGCGCTCGCGATCCGCCAGCGCATGACCGTAGACGAATTGGCGGGTCAGCTCTTCCCCTATCTTACCATGGTGGAGGGGCTGAAACTCTGCGCCCAGACCTTCCGCAAAGATGTGAGCCAATTGTCGTGCTGTGCGGCGTGAAGAGGTAGATGACCAGCATGGCCAATGCAATCAGTGCGCGTAGCACAGCGGCGGAACCACTTTTGACCATCGGTCAGGTCGCTAAGGTGTGTGGGGTCAACGTGGAGACCATCAGATTCTATCAGCGCCGAGGGCTATTGCCTCAACCGGCGCGCCCGTATGGCAGCATTCGCCGCTACGGCCAGGAGATGATTGCCCGCCTTAAATTTATCCAAGCCGCCAAACGTCTAGGGTTCAGCCTAGAGGAGATCGCTCAGTTGCTCAAGTTAGAAGATGGGACCCATTGCGCCGAAGCCCGCGACCTGGCGCAGCGCAAGCTGGAGGATGTGCGCGCCAAAATTGCCCATCTCCAGCGGATCGAGCGCGCATTGGCAGAACTGGCCGAGCGCTGTGGCGAAGCCCAGCATCAGGTTCGCTGCCCGCTGATTGCAGCGCTCGAGATCAGCTAAAAGTTCCATGCAGCATGCAGTCGGGATTAGTGGGTGTGCAGGCTTTCTGGACAGCAGACAGCATAAGGCACCACTCCCGGGCGCTGTTCGTAAAGGCTGCGCGTCGCGTTGACTAGGCGTACGGCGAGCAGCATCACCGGTACCTCGATCAGCACCCCCACCACAGTCGCTAGCGCTGCCCCCGACTCAAAGCCGAACAGCGAGATCGCTGTGGCGACCGCTAACTCGAAGAAATTGCTCGCCCCGATCAAGGCCGAAGGGCCTGCGATGCAGTGCGGTGAGCGCAGCCACAAGTTCAGACCATAAGCCAGGGTTGCGTTGAAAAAGACTTGCACGATAATCGGTACGGCAAGCAGCGCGATGACGCGCGGTTGGCGGATGACCTGCTCGCCTTGGAAGCCAAACAGTATGATCAACGTGAGCAGGAGAGCCAAGATTGAGATCGGCCCGAGGATTTTCAACCATAACAACAGGCGCAGATAACCGCCCGGGCGGCGCAGTAGTAGGTGTCGCCATCCAATCGCTAGCGCTAATGGCACCACCAGGTAGAGCATGACTGACCAGAACAAGGTGTCCCAGGGGACGTGGACGTTTGAGATATCGAGTAGTATGCCCACGATGGGAGCGAAGGCGAAGATCATGATCAGGTCGTTCAGCGCCACTTGCGATAGGGTAAAATGCGGTTCGCCCCGCATCAGGTGGCTCCAGACGAATACCATCGCCGTGCACGGCGCAGCTGCCAAGAGGATCAACCCAGCGCGGTAGCTTGCGATCTGCTCAGCGGGAAGCCAAGGCTTGAACCATAAGCTCAAAAACAACCAAGCCAGAACCGCCATAGAAAACGGCTTGACTAGCCAGTTAACGAACAACGTCACCCCGACTCCGCGCCAATGCCGGCGTACGCCGCGTATCTCGCGCAAATCGATTTTAAGCAGCATGGGAAAGATCATCAGCCAGACCAGCGCTGCCACCGGTAGGTTAATGTGGGCGACTTCAAGCTTGCCGAGGGTTTGGAAAAATTCTGGCAAGGCTTGTCCTAGCGCTAAGCGCTCTAGGCTTTCAGGGTGCAAATTAACAAATAGCGCGATGCGGCGCTTAAGCAACGCAAAGGCATTGGCAAACGCCAACCGCTTTGCCTCCTCAGAACCTGTGACTGCAGCGGGGTCAGGCACACCCCAGTGAGCGGTGATCGGCTGGCCGGGAAAGACCGGACAGACTTCGCCGGCAGCTCGGTCGCAGACGGTGATGACGAAATCGATCGGCGGTGCATCCGGTTTGGCGAACTCCTCCCAACCCTTGCTGGCAAGCCCCTCAGTCGGCAGGCCCTCTTGCGCAAGCTGTGCCAAAGCCAAAGGGTGGACGAATCCGGCCGGATGACTGCCGGCAGAAAAAGCGCGAAATCGCCCGCCCCCTAAGGCGTTGAGCAAGACTTCCGCCATGATGCTGCGGGCGGAGTTACCGGTGCACAAAAACAAAACGTTATAGATGCGCATGTGCGTCTTCCTGTTGCGTTAAACACGGTTTGCCTTGACAGCAGTTTTCGGTCAAAAAGGCGATCAAGTCCCCAATCGCGGCAAAGTTGGCGGTGTAATACAAAAAACGCCCTGCTTGGCGCGCGCAGATCAAATTCGCCTGGGCCAGTTCCTTCAGGTGAAAGGACAAAGTGGCGTTTGGGATCTTGAGCTGGCGAGCGATCTCGCCGGCGCAAAGGCCATCTTGGCCTGCTTGGACCAATAGGCGAAAGACCGTCAGGCGGGTCGCTTGGGCGAGGGCGCTGAGCGTTTGGAGGGCTTGGTTCAATTCCATTTTTTTAAAATAATCGAATTATCTATCGGTTGCAAGCTTAGCGTTCTATAAAATTAAGCAGTACGCTAAGGCAGGGATCTAGACGGTAGATAGTGGCAAGCAGCAGTAAACTGCCTTCTCATTAGCCGCTAGTCGATAGCGCTTGGCTTCCTGCTTCCTTCTTACACACTTTGGGCAACTAGCAATTAAGAAGTCCTCGACCTTGATTTGGGGTGAGCGAAGGCGATATATTTAATTCAATTTGTGCTGGATCGATGTCGTGACAAGATTTTGCTCCGTTGCAGTTCGAGTTGGGTGGTCAGTTTTGATGGTATGGTTGGCATGGCAGCATCTTGTTTTTGCCGGCAGCCTAGCTCATAAGGACCCAGGAGATCACCGCAGCATTTCAAGTCGGGCATTGTCACCGTCCCACGCTCACTGTACTGCTCTAGTTGCCAAACCGGCCGATTCCTTTCCCCCGTGCTCCCATTGCTCCGGCGGTGCGGTTTCCCACGGTTCTTGTAGCGCCTGTTGCGCGATGGCGCCGCCGTGCTTGGCGGTGATTTCGCCAGTCCCCTCGGCGGTCCAATACTTTGGTGAGCCATCTGGACTCATCCTTGGAATTTCTCTCCCTCCGCCCTCCAAGCCACCGACTGCCTAAGTTCGCTTAAGTTTCTAGAAACTGGAAACTAGAAACTTGCCTTCTTTAGAAGGCCTGGTAAGTCTTTGGGCGCACCTTAGTGGTAACTCAACTAACGCTTAAGGGTTCAATGATTAGATCTAAACCCTGGCTGGCTGCCAGCTTGGCACTTGGCCTTGGCTTGGCGGCGTGGGCGCAAGATGAAGTGCTTACTTTAAACGCTGCGCTCGCGCAGGCCGAACGCGACAGTCCAAAGCTTTTAGCGATTCGCGCTCGCTATGAAGCGCTTAAGGCGATTCCGCTGCAAGAGGGGAGTCTCCCCGACCCAGAAATCAGCTTCAGCGCCATGAGCTTGCCGGTCGATACCTTCGACACCGCGCAAGAAGACATGACCCAGCTCCAGTTCGGGATCAGCCAGAAATTTCCTTTTCTGGGGAAATTGCGCCTTAAACAGGAAGCGGCTGAGCAAGAGGCGCAGGCAGCAGGCGACGACGTCGAGGAGTTAAGGCTCAAACTCCGGCGCGACGTGGAGGTATTTTGGTGGCAACTGTATTATCTCGACCGGGCGCTCGCGATCGTCGCTGGCAACCAGGATCTGTTGCGCCAGTTTGTCGAGATCGCCAAGACCAAATACACCGTCGGCCAAGGGTTGCAGCAAGACGTGCTGCTCTCGCAGCTTGAGCTGTCGCGCCTGGTGGACTTGCAGTTGAAGCTGAAGGGCTTAAGAGCTCAGAAAGCTGCCCAGCTGAATGCCATTTTAGGCCGGCCGGCCGATATTCCGATCAAGCTTCCAGATCAGGTAGAACAGACCCTGATCGAGCTTCCCCAGGAGGCTGAGTTGTTTGTCCACGCCGAGCGGCAAAGGCCGCTTCTGGCTAAAATGCGCAAACAGATCGAAGCGGCTAGAATCCGGGTCGAACTGGCTAAAAAGGAATTTTTCCCCGATTTTACCCTCGGGGCGTTTCATGGTTTCCGCCGCGGCCAGACCCCAGACGGCAAAAGCCGCCCGGATTTTCTCACCTTGGGCCTGAGCATGAACCTCCCTTTGTACTTTGCCACCAAGCAGGCCAAGGCGGTGGATCAGCGCCAAAGCGAACTGCTGCGCGAGCTATTCCAATGGCAAGATGCTTGGAACCAGGTGCGGGCCGAAATTGCCTCAGCCTTGGCCGACTACCGCCGCGCCCGCGAACAGGTCACGCTGTTCGAGCATGGCATCCTCCCCCAAGCGCGCCAGACGGTGGCCTCGATGCTCGCCGGTTACCAGGTGGGGAAAGTAGATTTCCTCAACCTCGTCAGCGCCCAAATCACCCTCTACAACTATGAGAGCCAATACTGGAAGACGCTGGCTGAGACTAGGCAGTCCCTAGCGCGCCTAGAAGCCGCAGTGGGCGGTCCGATCGCCACCGCGCCAGGAGAAGCTCCATGAAGTGGGTAGCGATCGCCGTGAGCGCGGCCTTGGGCTTTGGCGCAGGCTACTGGTTGGCTACCCGGCACTCCCAAAGCGGGACGTCAGTTACCACTGGCGGCTGCGAGCCGATCGCCTACCGCCACCCCATGAATCCGACTATTACCTCCAAGACCCCAGCCAAGGACGAGATGGGGATGGACTATGTGCCGGTCTATCCCCCTGGTTGCCCTGGCGCGGATGTTGCCCAAGGTCCTGCCGGGACAGTGGTGATCGATCCTGCGGTCGTCCAGACCATCGGCGTACGCACCGCTAGAGTCGAACGGCGCGATCTTTTCCATCCGATCCGGACGGTAGGCCGGGTCAGCTACGATGAAGACCTGCTCGTCCGTCTTCACCCCAAAACCGAAGGTTGGGTGGAGAAGCTCAACGTGAGCCAAACCGGCGCTTTCGTCGCCAGAGACACCGATCTTTTAAGCCTTTATTCTCCCCAACTGGTGGCCGGCCAGCAGGAGTACTTGTTGGCGCTCGAAAACCTTAAAGCTTTGCAGGCCATCCCGTTTGCCGACATCCGCCGCAATGCTCGCGAACTGGTCCGCGCCGCGCGCGAGCGGCTTGAGCTTTTAGATGTGCCCGAGCATCAAATCCGCGAGCTGGAACGCACTGGCCAAATCATGAAGAGCCTGCACATCCATACGCCGGTGGCAGGTTACGTCATCCAAGTAGGGGTGCGCGAAGGCCAATACGTGAGCCCCCAGACAGAACTGTATCTGATCGCAGATCTGAGCAAGGTCTGGGTCTACGCCGACATCTACGAGTACGAGCTGCCTTGGATTAAGGTAGGCGATCCGGCTGAGATCCGCCTGACCGCTGTACCCGGCCGGGTATTCAAGGGCAGGGTAGTCTACGTCTACCCCTACGCTGACCCCAAGACTCGTGTGGTCAAGGTGCGGCTTGAGTTTCCCAATCCAGACTTGGTGTTTCGGCCGGAGCTTTTCGCCGATGCCACCATCCATGCTCAACCTAAACCTGCAGTGTTGACGCTTCCCTTGGAAGCGGTAGTGCGCACGGGGATCAAAGAGCACGTGTTTGTGAGGAAAGATGTCGGCCGGTTCGAACCGCGCGAGGTCACCTTAGGAGTGTCTGCAAACGGCTGGGTCGAGGTGCTCGCAGGAGTTGCGGAAGGGGAGGAGGTAGTCGTCTCCGGGCAGTTTTTGCTCGATTCGGAATCAAAGCTTAAGGAGGCCATGCTCAGGTTCACGCAACCCGGCGCAGGAGAGGCAGCTGGCGGACACCAAGGACACTTCAGCCATGATTGAAAAACTGATCAGCTTATGCCTCAAGGAGCGCTTTTTGGTGTTGCTTTCGGCCTTGCTGCTGTTTGGCGTCGGGCTCTGGGCGCTGCGTACCACCCCCTTGGATGCGATTCCGGATCTTTCCGACGTCCAGGTGATCGTCTTCACCGAATATCCAGGTCAAGCCCCTCAAGTGGTGGAAGACCAGGTCACTTATCCCCTGACCACAGCCATGCTGGCGGTGCCTAGAACTAAGGTGGTGCGCGGTTATTCTTTCTTCGGCCTCTCCTTCGTTTACATCATCTTCGAAGACGGCACCGACCTATACTGGGCCCGCAGCCGGGTGCTGGAGTATCTCAACTATGTCGCCGGGCGCTTGCCGCGCGGGGTAACGCCTTCCCTTGGACCGGATGCCACCGGGGTGGGCTGGGTGTATGAATACGCTCTAGTGGACCGGACCGGCAGGCACGATTTGGCCGAACTGCGCTCGCTCCAGGACTGGTATCTGCGTTACTCCCTCCAAGCGGTGCCGGGGGTGGCTGAGGTGGCCTCGATCGGCGGTTATGTCAAGCAGTACCAGGTAGAGGTCGATCCCAACGCCTTGCTCGCCTATAACTTACCCTTGGCTAAGGTCAAGGAGGCGATTGCGCGCTCTAACAACGACGTCGGCGGCAGGCTTATCGAACTGTCTGAGACCGAGTACATGGTTCGGGGCTTAGGCTACCTCAAGACCCTGGAGGACCTGAAAAGCATCCCGGTGGGGGTGGATGAGAACGGTACCCCGATCCGCCTCAAGGACGTAGCCGACGTTCACCTAGGCCCAGAGCTGCGCCGGGGGCTGGTGGAATTGAACGGCGAGGGGGAAGTGGCCGGTGGGATCGTAGTAATGCGGTTTGGAGAAAATGCCTTAGAGACGATCCGCCTGGTGCGGCAAAAGCTTCAGGAACTTCAAGCGGGGTTGCCGGAAGTGGTGGACATCGTGCCCGTGTACGACCGCGGCGATCTGATCGAACGGGCGGTGGCTACCCTAGAGGATGCCTTGGTTCAGCAGCTTTTCATCGTCAGCCTGATCATCGGCTTGTTTCTCCTCCACGCCCGTTCCACCCTGGTGGTAGTCATCAGCCTACCGCTTGGGGTGCTGGCGGCCTTCGTCCTGATGCGGCTTCAGGGGATCAGCGCCAACATCGTCTCCTTAGGCGGGATCGCAGTCGCCATCGGCGACATGGCCGATGGGGCGATCGTGATCATCGAGAACGCCCACAAGCGCTTGGCGCAGGCGAAGGACGCCAAAGGCGCTCATCTCACCTATGCTGAGCGCTGGAAAGTGATCGAGGCGGCCGCGCGCGAAGTGGGGCCGGCGCTGTTTTTTTCGCTGTTGGTCATCACGGTATCGTTTCTGCCCATCCTGGCGCTTGAGGCTCAGGAAGGCAGGCTGTTTCGGCCGCTGGCCTTCACCAAATCTTACGCCATGTTGGCGGCGGCAGTGCTGACCGTGACCCTGGTACCGGTGCTGGTGGGATATTTTGTCCGCGGGCGGATCTTAGCGGAGGAGAGAAATCCCGCTACCCGCCTCCTCCACGCCCTGCATACCCCAATCCTGAGGTTGGCGATGCGCCACCGCCTGGCCAGCTTAAGCTTGCTGGCGCTGATCTTGGCCGCGACTTGGTATCCGCTCTCGCAACTGGGCAGCGAATTCATGCCGCCTTTGGATGAGGGGGACATCCTCTACATGCCCACCACTTTCCCCGGCGTCTCCATTACCAAGGCCAAGGAGATCCTGCAGCAGACCGACAAGATCCTAAAGACCTTTCCTGAGGTCCATCACGTCTTCGGCAAAGCGGGGCGGGCTGAAACCGCCACCGATCCGGCGCCGCTGGAGATGATCGAAACCACGGTCCAGCTCAAACCCAAATCCCAGTGGCCCGATCCGACCAAAACCACCTCGCAGTTGATGGCAGAGATGGACCGGGCGATCCGCTTCCCAGGCCTGGCCAACGCCTGGACCATGCCGATCAAGAACCGCCTCGATATGCTTTCGACAGGGATCAAGACCCCAGTTGGCATCAAGGTCTCAGGCCCCGATTTGAACGTGTTGCAGCAGCTTGCCGAAACCATCGAACAGGCGATCAAGGCTCTGCCCGAGACTCGGTCTGCCTTTGGCGAGCGGGCAGTAGGTGGCTACTATCTCGATTTCGCCATCGACCGCTTCGAGGCAGCGCGCTACGGGCTCACGGTGGGCGACATCCAGGACGTGATCGAAAGCGCCATCGGCGGGATGAACGTCACCTGGACCGTGGAAGGGCTGGAGCGCTATCCGGTCAACCTGCGTTACCCCAGAGCCCTGCGCGACAACCTGGAGATGCTTCGGCGGGTCTTGATTCCCACCCCTACCGGGGTCCAAATTCCGCTGTCCCAGGTGGCGAGCTTAGAGCTCAGACGCGGCCCGCCGATGATCAAAACCGAGGACGCTCGCCCCAATGTTTGGATCTACGTAGATATCAAGACGCAAGATCTCGGCGGTTTTGTGGCCAAAGCCAAACGCAAGCTGGCAGAAACCGTCAAGCTTCCGCCCGGTTACGCCATTGCTTGGTCAGGCCAATTCGAATATCTAGAGCGGGCAGCTGAACGGCTCAAGTGGCTGGTTCCGGTTACCTTAGGGCTGATTTTTCTGTTTCTGTATTTTAATTTCCGTAATTTCACTGCACCTTTGCTGGTGATGCTGACCGTCCCCTTCGGGCTGGTCGGCGGTATCTGGCTGTGCTGGCTCAATGGTATCAATCTCTCGGTGGCGGTGGCAGCTGGTTTCATCGCTTTGGCCGGGATGGGGGCGGAAACCGGCGCGCTAGTGCTCAGCTTCATCGATATGGAGCTCGCCGAGCGGCGGGCGCAGAAAAATGGACCTTTGACCGCCCGAGAAATCCTCGAGGCGGCAGAGGAAGCCACTAAGAAGCGCGTGCGCCCGGTGGTGATGACCGCTATCATCAACATCATCGGCTTGTTTCCCATTTTCTGGAGCACTGGCACCGGGGCCGATTTAGCGCGCCCCATCGCGGTGCCGGTCCTTGGGGGAATGACCACAGTGATGATTGCCACCTTGCTTGTCTTTCCGGTACTCTATAGTCTAGTGATCCAGTGGCAGGAGGGGCAGCAGAGGGAAGAGAAGCTGCCTTGAAGGAAATAGGACAACTTAAGGAAGATCGGCAGGAGCCTGTCAAACGTTAAAAGTCGATCTCAATCTTAGGAGGTATGAGTATGAAAGCACATCTGAACACCTACAAATTGATCGCAAGCGTAGCTATTGCTGGGTCGTTGCTGCTGGTTGCGTATGCGGACAGAGCGACTCGAGCGGCAAGGGTCCTTATCCCAGACCTGCCGTGATGTCCTTAGAGTAGGCGATCGAACAGGCCAAGACGCCGCAAGATCACGCGCAGATTGCAGCCCGCTACGAGCGCAAGGCGAACAAGCTGCTCAAGTCGGCGCGCTATCACGAACGCCTGGCAGAGCTCTATGCCCGTGCCGATAACCCGAAGATGGCAGCAGACTCCGCTCGCCATTGCCGGACCATCGCTAACAAGCTTAAGGAAGCCGCTGAAGAAATGAAGGCCATGGCCAGAATACACCGGGAAATGGCTGGGCAGTAAAGCCCGTCACTCCACTGAGGCAAAAAGATGCGCATCCAACCCAAACCCCTAAATCGCTACCCTCTGTGGCTTAGGCCTTTCTTCTGGAATCAGAGGCGCAAATACGGCCAGGTGCTTTTGCCTGCCCTGCTGTGGGGGCGAGTACCTCAGTTGTTTGCCGCAGTCGCTTTGCTCTACGGCGTGTTGGACCGAAGGCGCTCGCCTTTGAATCCGGCCCTGCGCTGCCTGGTGACGGTTAGAGTCTCGCAGATCAACTGCTGCCGCTTTTGCGTCGATATCAATTCCTGGCTGTTGGCCCAGCGCACCGGCTCCGAAGCGAAGGTGCAGGCGCTGGCTAACTGGCGCGAAAGTTCCTTATTTGACGCGCGGGAAAAAGCGGTGTTAGAGTACACCGAGGCGATGACCTATCTCGACCGCGGGGTGGAAGATCGGATGGTGGAAAAGCTCAGGACTTGGTTTACCGAGGACGCCATCGTCGAGCTGACAGGGCTTATCGCTTTCCAGAATCTCTCAAGCAAGTTCAACGCCGCCTTGGATGTGCCGCCCCAGGGGTTTTGCCAGGTTCCAGATCAGTGACAAAGCTTTAAGGAGCAAGAAGCTCGGCGTTGCGTAGCTCTAGGTGCTCATCGCTCATGCTTAAGGCATAGATTTTGAAAGCGGTCAGGTGCGCGACGATTTCCGCTGGCAAGCCATGTCTAGAGATCGACGGATGGGGGTGATGGGCGTGGCCTTACTAAGCGCCCTCTTAAATGCCCCGCCCGTCGCCCGGGCGGAGGAGATTTCCGGTTACGCTATGGTCCAGGACGATGCCTCCTTGCGGATTCAAGATCGCATTGTTCGGCTGTTCGGCGTCTATTTGCCTCCCACCGACCGCAGTTGCCTATTTTTCTTGCGGCCCACCCGCTGCGCTTCCCGGGCAGCCCTGGCCTTGGAGATAAAAATTCAAGGCTTTGTCCGTTGCCAAGTGGTTAACAGAAACGAGGACGGAAGCTTAGCTGCTGTCTGCTGGGTGAATTACAGCGCTTTTGACGCAGGCGAGGATTTGGCCGCCTACCTTTTAAGCCAGGGATGGGCGGTGGCTCTCCCGGAGGCGCCTTTCGAATATCACGCCTTGGAGAGGATCGCTCGCCACCGCGGCTTAGGCGTATGGGGTTTCCCAGCAGATCACATCGGCCGTCCTAGCGGTCGCTAGGAGTATAATGCTTTGCCTACAAAGCTTTCAGGGGGAAGATCAATGATGCTTTCTTCGCTGCGGCTTAGAGAGATCGCCTGGGAGGTCGGCCAGCACTATCCGACCCGGCTTTCGGTGGATTACATCGCCTTGGCCATGGTCAACCCCTACCTAGGTCAGGTGCACTGGCATGTAAAAAAAAAGAATCGGTCGAAGCAATTGGGCTTGCGGCGGGCGATTGCTCCTTCGTGGTTCGCGTTTACGATGTCACCGATATCTTGTTCGACGGCTTAAATGCACACCACTTCTTCGACCTCGAGGTGCAAAGCTGCGCCGGCAGTTATTATTTTGGCATTCCCAAGCAGGGCCGAAATTACCTCGCTGAAGTTGGCCTGCGCGTAGGGGATGGGGGTTGGCATGTCCTTGCTCGTTCCAATTCAGTATTCTTCGAGCGCGACCGCCCGGCGGGCAATTATCGAACCGATGGTCTATTCGTAAGCAGCGTCTTACAGAGGACGTTTCCGGTGGAAAATATTTTCGATGCGCCAGTCTACGAAAAAATGCACCGGGCGCTGGCGGAGATCAAAAGACAGGCAGGGGCAGCTTACGCACCGCCTTTACTTTCCATTGCCTTGGTGTTCGTCGAGATCAAGAGACAAGACAGCCCCTTAAGCCTGTTTATTCGAAACTTTGCCCAAGAGATCGGCAAATTCGGTGGACATGCCCGCTTGTTCCCCATCGCTCTGGATGCCGCCGACCGGGTTGGGGGTAAATCCCTGCTAGACAAAATCGCTCTTCTTGCCGAAAGATTGGGTGCGGATCTGACCGCTGCGCATCGACAAACACCCCTGTCTTTGATCCACTGCCACGACTGGTATTCGGCCGCTTGCGCCATGGCGGCAAACCAGTTGCGTTTGCCGCTGATTCTTTCCCTCCGTTCCACGGAGTACGAACGGGCGCACGGTTACGAAACCGACCATCTTGCCGAGGCCGTTTGTACTTGGGAAAGGCAAGGGATCCAAGCAGCTTGCCTGATCATTACCCCCCATTCGTCCACTCGGCAGCAGGTGATCAACCTGTACGGGGCTGATCCGGATAAGGTCGTGGTCATCCCGGATATGCCAACCGAGAGAACCGCCGAGACTGCCGAAGATCCTCGCCAAATCAAATCCGGCCTCGGCTTGAATCCGGAGGCACCGACGGGATTGTTCGCGGGCGAGATCTCCCATGCGGCCGGCGCGGATCTGTTGGTAGAGGCTTTAGGCTTTGTATGCCACAAGCATCCAAGCTTCCAATTCATTTTCGCTGGCGACGGCCCTCTCAAAGGGGAGCTTCAAGCGCGCGCCTGGCACAGCGGGATCGGCCAGCGCTTGAGGTTTTTGGGCGATGTCGGAAGCCATACTTTCGCCTCGATTCTGGCGGCTTGTGACTTCGTGGTGATCCCGGCGCGCACCTGGCAGGACGAAGGGCTGGCGCAGATGGCGATCGAGGCCGGCAAACCCGTGCTTACCACGCATCAGACCGGCATCCGCTGCATCGTCCACGGGCAAAACGGCTTGCTCACTTACGACAACCCGGGCTCCCTCATCTGGGGCATCGAGGAGCTCCTGCACCATCCCCCCAAGGCCGATTTGCAGCGCCTTGCGGCCAGGAAAAAGCGGGATCTTAAAGTGTCTTGGGACAACGTGGTAGCTCAGCACTACCTGTATTACGCCACCGTCCTTCAGAATCTCCAGGGGGAGCGCCATGGCTAAAGGTTATCTAGCGTTTGTCCTCCACGCGCATCTGCCGTATGTGCGCCACCCAGAGTACGATGCGTTCTTGGAAGAGCGTTGGCTGTTCGAGGCGATCACCGAGACTTATCTTCCTTTGATCAAGATCTTCGACCGCCTGCTTAAGGAGCGGGTGCCAGGCAGGTTGACTGTATCGATTTCCCCTAGCTTGCTCGCTATGCTGGAGGACGAGCTGCTCATGGAGCGCTATGCTGCGCATTTGGCCAAGCTGATCGAGCTGAGTGAAAAAGAACTAGAGCGCACCTACCACGAGCCGCATTTTCACTATCTGGCGAGCGTTTACCACCGCCTGTTCAAAGAGACCCAGGCGGTTTTCGAGCGCGCCGGCGGTCGGCTGGCCCTGGTGTTTAAAAACTTGCACGAGCAAGGGGTCATCGATCTGATCACCACCGCGGCAACTCACGGTCTGTTGCCTTTGCTGGCGATCCAGCCCAAAGCAGTCAAAGCGCAAGTAGTCACCGGGCTCGATTACTTCGAGAGCGTGTTCGGCTTTCGCCCATCCGGGATGTGGCTGCCTGAATGCGGTTATTACCCGGGCTTGGACGAGCTGTTGAGCCGCGAGGGAGTGCGCTTTTTCATCCTCGAATCGCACGGGCTGGAGCACGCCAGCACGACCCCGTTTTACGGGGTCTACGCCCCGCTTTATACCCCTTGTGGGGTGGCCGCTTTCGGTCGCGATCAGGGCAGCGCTAAGCAGGTCTGGTCAGCCCGGGAGGGTTTTCCCGGCCATCCTGACTACCGCGAGTTTTACCGCGACATCGGCCACGACTTGCCGTTCGATTATATCCATCCTTATATCGCTGACGGGGTGCGGGTAGATACTGGGATCAAGTATTACCGGATCACCGGTCCAATTGCTTGGAAGGAGCCTTATCACCCGGAAGTGGCTAAGGAACGGGCGGCTCAGCATGCCGGTGAGTTTCTTCATCAACGGGTTTCCCACCTGGAGTATTTGGCCTCGACGATGGAGGTCGCGCCGATCGTGGTCGCTCCGTTCGACGCCGAATTGTTTGGCCACTGGTGGTTCGAAGGACCACAATGGCTCGACTTTGTCATCCGTAAGGCTGCCTTTGACCAGGACACGCTGGAGCTGGTTACCCTTTCCGATTACCTGGACCGCCATCCGGTCCATCCGGTGGGAACCCCGGCGACTTCTACCTGGGGGCACAAGGGATACTTGGAAGGCTGGCTGAACGGCAAGACCGATTGGATCTATCCTATGCTTTACGAATGCGCTGCCAGGATGGAGAAGCTGGCGCAGCTTAACCGGGAACCGGTGACCCCCTTGATGCGGCGGGCGCTCAACCAGGCTTTGCGGGAATTGCTGTTGGCGCAGAGCTCTGACTGGCCGTTTATCATCAACAACGAAACCTCGACCCAATATGCGGTGCGCCGGGTAAGAGACCACGTCGCCAGATTTTGCTATTTGGCCGAGGCGATCGAAACAGGGGAAATCGATGCCGAAAAGCTTGCCGCGTTAGAAGCGATGGACAACCTCTTTCCCCAAGCAGATTATCGGGTTTTTCAATGAGCTAAGGAGGTAGCTATGCTGCGCGAATTAGGGGCTACTGGAATCCAGGTGACTGCGATCGGGCTGGGCGCGATGCCGCTCTCGCTTGCTGAGCATCTGGATGAAACGCAAGCGTTCGAGGTGATTCGAACTTTTGTGGAACACGGCGGCAATTTCATCGATACCGCCAACGTCTATTGCCTAGATGACAGCGATCTGGGCCACAACGAACGGCTGATCGCCAAGGCCTTAGACCGTCTCGGCAGAAGGGAGGTCATCGTAGCGACCAAAGGGGGACTGAGGCGTCCTCACGGCGATTGGGTAGTGGACGGCCGGCCGGAGTTTCTCCGCCAATCGGTAGAACAAAGCCTCAAGGCGCTTAAGGTCGATTGCATCGCCTTGTACCAGCTCCACGCGGTAGACCCTAAGGTAGGGCTAGATGCCAGTCTAGACGCTCTGATCGAGCTTAAAGCGCAGGGCAAGATTCTCCATATTGGGCTTTCTAACGTCGATCAGAACCAGCTTGAGCGCGCCCTTAAAAAGACTGCGGTCGTCTCGGTGCAGAACCGTTGCAACGTGCTCGAGCCGCGGGATTTTCACAACGGCTTGGTGGAATTCTGCCGGCAACATCAGATCACTTATATTCCGCACAGTCCAGTCGGCGGCCATTATGGTCACCTGCGGCTTAGGGAGCACTCCACGTTAAACCCGTTGGCGCGCAAATATGGGGTCTCTCCTTACGTCATCGCGCTCGCTTGGCTGCTCGCTAAGGGGGAGCATATCCTGCCTATCCCTGGCGCCAGCAAGCCTGCTAGCATCGAAGACAGCCTCAAAGCGATCGAGGTCCGCCTCGCTTCGGAAGACATCGCCTTGCTCGATGCGCTTGGGCGGTGAAAATCCAGCGCGCAGTGTCTTAAACAACAGGTTAGTTCTCCGGCCGCTAAGGCTTTCCTCGAAGCTGCCGATGTTGTAAGTCTTTCTGGCTCGAGCCGACGCACTCTAGCGAAGTTCCAGACAATCCGGCAGGCTAGCCCACGAAGTCGAGAGAAACTTTATGAACCGATCCCGGATCTTGATCCTGCTGCTTTTCGCCCTCCTGATCGGCATTTTCTCTCTATTCGACTTTGAGCACTTGTTGACCCTGGAAACTCTCAAGGCTCAGCAGACGGCACTCAAAGCCTGGCGCAGTGCCCATCCGATCCTGGCGGCAGCGAGCTATTTTACCCTGTATGTAGCAGTGGTGGCCTTGTCCTTGCCACTGGCTGCAGTCCTTTCTCTAGCAGGTGGGGCAGTATTTGGGCTGGTGTGGGGCGCTCTGCTCGTTTCGTTCGCTGCAAGCCTTGGGTCTACCTTAGCTTTCCTTGTCGCCCGCTTTGTCCTGCGCGATTTTGTTCGGCAGCGCTTTGGCGACCGCCTGCAAGCGATCGACCGAGGTCTTGCTCGCGATGGCATCTTTTACCTGTTCGCTTTACGCTTGGTGCCGGTGTTCCCGCTCTTTGTCATCAACCTGGCGATGGGGCTGACGGCGATGCCAGCTCGTACCTTTTACTGGGTAAGCCAACTGGGCGTGTTGCCTGGCACGATTGTTTACGTCAACGCTGGCACTCAGTTGGCTAAGATCAATTCGCTCGCGGATATCCTTTCCCCCCAGGTATTTTGCGCTTTCGCTTTGCTTGGCGTGTTTCCCTTGCTCGCCAAGCAGATCGTCGATCTCGTCAAAGCCAAAAAGGTCTACGCCAGATGGCTCAAGCCCAAGCGTTTTGATTGTAACCTGCTAGTTGTCGGCGCAGGTTCCGCTGGACTTTCAGCCGCTTATCTCGGCGCCGCGCTCAAAGCCAAAGTGGCCTTGGTGGAGAAGGAACGCATGGGCGGCGACTGCCTCAACACCGGCTGTGTACCTTCCAAGGCGCTGATCCGAACGACTCGCCTGGTGGCGCAGATTCAGCGCGCCCCCGAACTTGGGATCCGAAAGGCACATGCTGAATTTGACTTCGCCGAGGTGATGGAGCGGGTACAGCGGGTGATCCGCGCCGTAGCCCCCCACGATTCGGCGGACCGCTACCTAAGCCTTGGAGTGGAGGTGATCGAGGGCAAGGCAACCTTTCTTTCGCCTTGGGAAGTGCGTGTGAAAACAAGCCATGGCGAGCACATCCTCGCGGCGCGCACCATCGTCATCGCTACTGGCGCTCGCCCCCTCGTGCCGAAGATCGCAGGACTTGAGGAGATCGGCTATCTGACTTCCGATACCGTCTGGGGGTTGCGCGAGCTGCCGCAGCGCTTGCTCGTACTCGGCGGCGGCCCGATCGGTTGCGAGCTGGCCCAGTGCTTTGCTCGCCTGGGCAGCCGGGTGACCCTAGTGGAGAGGCAGGCGCGCCTGCTGGGGCGCGAGGACCCAGAGGCCTCGGAGCTGGTCGCAGCCCGATTCCGCGCCGAGGGGATCGATCTCAGGCTAGCGCACAAGGCGCTTAAGTTCCTGAAAAAGGACCGCGAGAAAGTCCTGCTCGCCGAGCATGCAGGCAAAGAGGTACTGATTCCCTTCGATCAAGTGCTGGTAGCCCTTGGCCGCTGCGCCGACACCGAAGGGCTGGGTCTTGAGACTCTAGGCATTCCGACCACTCCGCAAGGCACAGTGGAAGTCGATGAACTTCTTAGAACCTGCTACCCTAATCTCTATGCTTGCGGGGATGTGGCTGGCCCGTATCAGTTTACCCACTTCGGCGCCTATCAGGCGCAGATTGCAGTACTGAACGCGCTGTTCGGAAACCTCTGGAAGACCCGCGCCGACTATTCGGTCATCCCTTGGGCGACGTTCACCGACCCAGAGGTGGCGCGGGTCGGCCTCAACGAACAGGAAGCCAAAGCTCAAGGCATCGCCTACGAAGTCACCAGGTATGAGCTAAAGGAGCTTGACCGCGCCATCGCTGACGGGGAGACCTCAGGGTTTGTCAAGGTGATCACCCCGCCGGGCAAGGACAGGATCTTAGGGGTGACAATTGTGGGTGCGTCGGCCTCTGACCTGATCGCCGAATTCGTCTTGGCGATAAAACATCGCATCGGGCTCAACCGGATCCTTGGTACTATCCACATCTATCCGACCCTAGCCGAGGCCAACAAATACGCCGCCGGGATGTGGCGGCAGGCGCATACCCCACGCTGGCTGTTTAGCTTACTCGAACATTATCACGCCTGGCGGCGGGGATGAGCGATGGGATATTTGGTGGCCAGGGACGGAATCGAACCGCCGACACGGGGATTTTCAGTCCCCTGCTCTACCGACTGAGCTACCTGGCCGAAAGCTTTGTATTAAGCTGATCTCTTTCTACCGCCTATGGCGGACTGAATGCATATCTTAACAGAGGAGTAAGTCAATTTCTACCTTCTTTCTCTTTCTACCGCCTATGGCGGACTGAAAC
>CAZJKH010000014.1:0-29314 GCA_964546735.1 uncultured Methylococcales bacterium
AAAGAGTAACTGATGGTCGAAGTCATTCATGCGATGATGCTACCAAAATGAGAGGTATCTACTTCCTTAATTCCTGCTCTTAATGTTTCCACTTGAACGTTCCGTCGGTTGGCAGTTTGAATGAATACCAAATGGTCGGTCTCTTTATAGAGCGCTTTGATATCTCGGCGTAATTTTCGATAAGCCGTTTCCGTTACATCGCCGGCAAAGACGCTGTATTGTAGCTGCGGGAGGTAACGAGACAACAGCTTGCGGTATTTCTCAGTGCGCTCAGCCGGGACATCATAAGCCACGATCAGATACATATGCTCAAGCCTTCACCACAAAAGGTTCGTATTCCGAAAGCTCCAGGACATGCGCCTCGATGGCAAAAGCCTCCTTGAGCAGAACCCGCCGCCAGCCGATTTCCCCAGCGACACGGACATTGTCCATGCGGTCGCGAAATTCGTTCAGCACCCGTTCCCGCCCGACCCGACTCAGTAAGCAAACGCCTCCTTCTTCCTGAAAGCAAACATCATCCAGCACTGCCTTGTTCACTAAGGTAAAAATCATGCGATCGGCGAGAAGCGGCTTGAACACCTCTGCCAGATCAAGAGCCAAGGAATTGCGCGCCTGCGTCGGCGCATGGACAAAACTCAAGGTGGGGTCTAGGTGAGTTTGGGCAATAGCCTGGGCACAGGCGCTGTAGACTAACCCATTACAAAAAGAAATAAGAGCGTTGATGCGATCTGCTGGAGGGCGGCGTGTTCGTTTCGTAATAGTAAGAGCTGAATTGATCTTGCCCCAGGCAGCATAATAGGTTTGGCGGAAATTCCCTTCTTTCCCCATCAACCCTTCTATCGTTTCAGCCTTCACAGAGTGTAATTGCCGTTCCAATTCATGGATTGGCGCTTCCAATTCCGTATTACCGCGATAAGCGTAGTATTTGAGATTACGCAACATATTGCGTGCCCCCGCTTCCAGAATACGAGAGGCCATCGTGAGACGCTTGGCCTGGTTCAAAATCAGTTTAGCTTGGGCCAAGTGAACCGTGCCGGAGTGATGATGGCGAGCCGGCTCCAGGCTTCCGGAAAAGTAACCATAGTAATCCAAAAATGAGACTCGGACACCATGCTTGCCGAGAAAAGTCGCCACTTCACTGTTTAGGCGTGTCGCTCCGAGTACTACGATATGCCGCAAAGTTTCTATTGGCAGACGTCTCCTCTTGCGATCTTCAGTCACGATGACCAGCGTATTTTGGTCACGCTTAATCTCTGTGCCGCGTAGCAGATAGATGGTATCCATCAGGCATCCTCGTCCTCGGTAAACTCTCCCCAACACAGCAGATGATAGGAACAGCTGCGACATACCGGTTTGTTTTGTTGCGCTGGCGGACGGGGCTGCTTAAGCACTTCGCGCAACTTGGCAAGACTAGCCTGAAGCTGTAAGATGGCAGCTAGATCTAGCACAACGGTCTTGGTACGCCTGCTCGTCGTATACCGAAGCACGCCGCGCCAGGGGTAACCTGTCGCCGCTACCAGCGCAGCCAGGTAGAAATTTAGTTGATTCACCAAAGCGGCTTCATGAGAACGACTTTTCTTGATCTCGCTCACTTCCCGCTTGCTCCAGTCGATACGGTCGGGCGACAAGCCGTACAGCCTTTGATTCAAGGTACTGTCTTGTTCGTGTAGCAAGATACCAAGTTGCATATGACGGTTGAGATGGGCGCAGTCTAAGCGATGATAGTGCAGCCAGGCGCGTGTCGGGCACAGCAAAATGTGTTGAAACGATAAACCATGCACGCCAAGCGCATCTGCTTCTTGTAAGAACGAAGTAAGCATTTCAATTTCAGGAGTAGGAGGATCTATCGCCATGAGCTCAGAACCTCGGCTGCTTTTTCGGGTGAATAAGGTCGAGATAAGCGGATGGTATCCAGAATCCGCCCTTCCTCCGGAAGCGTCTGTCCAAACAAGCAGGCTGTGGCAGTGTTTAAGCGGCAATCGAAAACCTCTTCAGTCCGCACCAACCGCACCATCCCTAACCGCCCTACGCCAACCCTCACGATCAGCTCCTTGTCTAAGCGAAAAGGATCAGGGCCGTACAAAATTCCCCGGTAAATCGCTCCGGGGGCAACTTCGTGGACGTAAAAGGTCTTTTTGTACAAGCCCGACGCCATTGCCTTCTGCATCGCAACTGGGTAGCCTCCTTCTCGCTCGACATCGATGATATGACGCATTGGCCCTAGGGCGCGGTTTGAGCCCAACGCTAGTGATGCACGCCACGGCAAGCGACGCAAGTCTTCGAGATAGTTGGGCTGGGTTCGTAAGTGTGGGGTAGGCGGCATGCCCAAAGCATAGGCTAAGGCAAAGCACAAGGCTGTATCAGAAATGACGTCTGGATGGGTGGCAGCGCCATCTCCCGCATACAGTCCGTGGTAATAAAACGGTGTCAGCGTTTCTGCGCGAAAGGCAGTGATGGTAGCCTTCATGACCCCCTCTCACGCGGCGTTCTTGCCGCCACCGAACCAGGCGTCAAACAACTTTGCAACTTGCTCTTTGGCTGCTGCATACTGCGCCAACAGTTCTGGCCGCTGATGTTCGAACTGGTCGACTAGCGTCTGAATGACTTTTTCAACCTCCTGACGATCTATAGAGTTCGGGTAAGCTTTAGCAAATACCTTCGCCAACTCAACCACCGTCTGTTCTGCAGTCTCGACTTTGTCAATTGCTTTGAGCATTTCCTGCGGCGCATTGATAGCGCGCTCTAGGCGTCCCCAGTAGATCCCGGCGAAATGGGTGCGCAGATTGGTGCCAGTGACTGCCGTAGCCCCGCCATAGGCGCCGGCCAAGCCAATGGAAAGCAGCAGATGGTCAAATGCTGCCCGGTTAAGACGGCGCCCGGGCAACACCAGACACTGCACGAACAAAGTGCCAGGATTGACCGCATAGGTGGTGAAAATGTTACTGCTGCTTTTTTTGTCTTCAGCATCGAAATTGCCGCCGTCCTCGGAAATGCCGCCTTGGCGGAACACGCTGTGGATGCTGGTGCGTTTAGGCTGGATCGATACCGCATCACTGTAGAGGACTGCAGCATGGATGGGAAACACAAACTCCTTACCGCCAATGATGCCGGTGCCTGAATCGCCAAACACAAAAGAGTTCAGGTCAAATACATCGCTATGCCGTTTGCCCTTGGGTACGAAGGCCTTGTTGGTTGCCGCCTGCCCGCCCATGCCAAGCGCCCTAAGGATTTGCGCGCCCCGCCGCCGCTCGACGCCCTTGGTCTTGGAGGCGATGATGCGGATTCGGTTGCAGCCACCAAGTACTATGTCGGTGATCTCATCGGCATCGTTATTGCGCACCAAAATAGGCGCAATAGCTTCCCGGATCAACGGGATAGCGATGCATTGGGCTTCCGGTAAGGCTGGGATGTCATGAGGCTTTTTGGCTAGATCGTAATGGGTTTGCAGGTCTTTAGCCAATTGGGCATACAAGGTTTCGATGGTTGCGGTCATAAGGTCCTCCTGATGGTGATCAAAAAATTAAGCCTCCGAAGTTTCCCGGTGTGTCCAGGATTCCGCCACGGCCCGGCGCAAGCCACCTTCATAGGCCGCTAAGAGGAAACGGGTAAATCCCGACTCCAACTCGAACTCTTGCTCGGCTTTTGCAAGCAGGCGATAGGCAGCTTCAGCGAAGGCCTGGAGGCGTTTTTCTAAGTCTTTCTGAAAGAGATTCGGGTAACGGCGGGACAAGCCCGCCCGCAGGCGCTGGGCGATTGCATCGCAGACAGCTTCAGGCCCGAACCCGTAGTGCTTCTGGTAGGTCTCTAGAGCAATCCGCAGCATCAAAGTCCATTCAGCTCCGCTGGCGTCCTTCCCCGGCCGATGAGTTTCGGCAGCGCATTTGATCAATGTATCTAGCCAGTTATCGTAGTCGCTCATGGGGTACTCCTTGCGGGCAAGTTCAACAAACTCGATGGTTCTGGATTTCCAGCCGGTCTTCTCGCGCAGGGCGGCCCGACCCAAGACGAAGGCGACAGCCCACCAGCCAAAGCGTGCCATGGCCTGCAGGCCAGCCATGCCATCGTTTTCAGCGCTCATGGCTTTAAACAGGTCTAAGCGGCGAATCAGCCGCTCTAGGTCTGTCATCTCTTGTCCAGGTCTACGGCCTCGGCTAATACCGCCTTCATCGTTCATGAGATCGGCCAACAATTCTTTCAGCAATTCGGGCATGCCCTCGTAAAGGAAAGCCGCCTTGCATTCCCGTTGGCTGGCTATGAAAGCATGTACTGGCTCACCGCTGAGGGCAGCGTAACAGGCTAGCCGATGCATGTGACCTATGCTTTCGACTAAGTCAGTGGGTCGTTCTTCACACAGCAGCGGTTCGTCGAAGCGCGCATCGGCTTCCCAGGGTAGAATTTTTTTCCGCTGATCCTTGGAGATTGCATCGCTGCGCAGAACATTTCGCTCTTGGTCGCCAGTTCGGGTATCCAGTAAATGACGTACCGGTGTGGCGATCAGCATAGGGTTGGCGCGCAGGGTCGGTCGCGCTTCCAACAACAGGCCCTGGATGCGCACGCATGCTGGACACAAGTAGTTTTTGCCTGTCTCCGACCAAAGGGATTTTTTGTGCCCGATCCCATTGTAGAAGCTAGAAGCCTTGATCCCGGCTAGTTTCATGCGGCTTGTTTCAAGAATTTGCTCAGTAGGCGCACCGCACAGGAGACAGGTTCCACCTTGCTTGGGTAGGGTATAAGGGAGTGCCGAGTCATCGCTGCCGGCAAGTCCTATTTGGGCTCTGAGGCTCTGCACGATAGCGCGGGCACCTGGATCGATGTCGGTTTTCTCCGCCCAAGGACCGTGCACGTAATCTAAAAGCGCCGGCAGCTCTTCCTCCTTGACCACCAGAGAAGCTTGCAAGGCCGATGCGGTACGCAGGCTCAGGCCGTCAAGTTGTTTTGGATCGATGCCGTTTTCCCTCAAGCCCGAATCTACCTTCCCCTGTTCGGCAGCCAAAAGCCTTGCCGTGGCTTTCGGATCGTGTTGCGCCGCAGCTAAGGCAGCAGCGTGCCAGAAAGGATGAGCAGGAGAAACCTCGCCTTTGGCTTCGAGTACTCGGCAGAGCTTGTCTCTCTTCGGCGTCGTACTGAACGGCGCGCCGCACTGCATGACCCAGAAATTCACCAGCGGCGCGATGGTTTCCCAATCCTTGGCAGTTACCCGAAGCAAGAGCTGGGCTTGTTTAAGGTCGCTTTGAACCGCTGTCATGAGGTCCTCGGCACAGGTGACGTGGAATAAGGTCGTGGTGCCTGTGTTCTGAACAACTTGCAGAGAAGGTTTGCTTGCGGCAAGGACTGACTCGAACCGATCCAGCCAGCCTGCAAAATCCATCTCTTCGGTGACGCCGATTTCTAGCCACTCGCCGCAGCGTACGAACACCAAGGGATAAAATCCACTCTCATAGAACCGGTGGCCGAGAAAGCGCTGCAGTCGGTACAGCACGATTGGATGGTGACGGAAGCGTACCAGACGCAGAGGCCGGTTGGGCACCGCATATAGTTGATGCAACCGCGCCAAATCCTCATTGTAAGCCTGGATGAAGGCTTGAGCAGTGCCCCCTTGCCGCGCCACCCGACTCAGTAGGTTGTCTGCTTGGGCAATGAGTTCAGCCAGTTTAGCGGTCAGAGAATCGGGCAAGGTATGGCCGAATAAGGCTTGGCCGATACCGCGGTTTTCTACTCGACTCACCGCTGCGTGTAATTCCTCAACCATCAGGCCAGACCAGTCGGCCATGGCCAGTTCTCGGTAAACCACTTGCACGTCTTCTAGAGAAGGACTGCGCGACCGGCCGCCTACCCGCTTGTCGGCGTCGTGGGCAAAAGCGATGGCAAATAAGGTATAAAGCGCAGGTCCGGGATCGTCCTCAGGCGGTAAAGGTAAGCGGCGATTTTGCCAAGCAAAATAGAATAGCCAAGTCGCAAACACCGCCACTTCCATGCAATGGCGATAAAGTGACTGCTCTTGGCTCGCATAAAAGCCGCTGCCGTCGGGTTTTGGCCCTCCCTTACCCAGCCGCAGCGTCCAATCCGAATAAGGCTTTTCGCGCGCCAGCGCATCGATGTGTCGATGAAAACAGGCGCGCACCGTGTTGAAGACTTTGGCGACCGGAGCTTCCGCGCAGCAATCGAAAAATTCTGCCACAGTCATAATTTGGCCTCCTCAACCCAGCCAAAACCCATGCCCGTGCCTGTCCCCAATCCAGAAAACCAGGCATCTTGCAAATCTTCGCTTGGACCTACCAGAACAAAAGGCGTGACGATCCCAGGCAGGCAAATCAGACGCCCATCTGACCGAACCCCTATGGCCATAGAAGCGACCAAGTTTCCCTTTTTGGCGAAAGAGTACCAGCGATCAGGGATAAAGCGCAGCTGGAATGGACGGCCGAAGCGGGTTGCCATGCTGCGGTTGAGCGCTGCGTCGAACGCATCACCTGGGGTAAAAAGCGCTTGACTCCGCCCTCCTTCGGAACGGTGCAATACCCGGATCGGCGATACTGCATAAAGCGCCAATGCCTCAGTCGGTACCCAGCGCTCGTCCCGGATGAACCTGGCGCGCCGCAAATCTAGCCCAGCTCCCGGCGTAAGCGAAGGCTCAATCAGATCTTCTGGCGTAATCTTAGCGATCGCTTCAGCGATCACAGGGTCGCTGCTGCCTAAATAAATCCGCTCAATGCGGCGCAGACCGTTCCCGATAGGTCTTGCAATCACACCAAAGCCGTAACGCACAGGTTGATTGTCGAGCCGGCGATAGCCATGTCGCGCCAAGGCGTTGTCGATGACATTTTTGATCCGTCCTCGATCCTGGCACACTGCCTCAAATGCATCGAATGGTAAATCGATCCGAATCCGAATCATGTGCTACCTCCTTGCTGTAAAACGGTAGAATAGTTTTGATTTAAAGTCAAGAAAAATTGACAATAATAAATTTTACTTTATATTATAACTTAATGATCATCCATCTCGACCCAGACTGCTTTTGCTGTGAGGTTCAGGTGTGCAAGCGCCTACAAGTGTTAGAACGCGGTTTACGGCGCGCCTCAGATGGACGCATGAAGCTGAGCGAGTATGCTTCTTGGTTAGAGCGGGCAGGTCTAGCTGTACCTAGCCGTCAGACCCTGCGTTTAGACCTGGAACGTTATATCCAGCACTGCGATGACCTCGTCTACGGCGAACATCAGAAAATGATCGAAATCAACGTCCATGCAAACCGAGATGCGATTCGGTATTTCCTAGGTGAGCCTTGGTTGCCTTCCCCGCTGAAACCCAGGCTATCCTCTTCGGTTTGCCGCTGCTTTTTACTAGCGATGCACCTTCAAGCTGAGGTTGAGTTTCAATACGCCGCCTTGCCGCAATCTGGCGCAGCACCTACCTTTAAAATCCATCGCGGGATCCCCTTGCGCACCTTGCCAGGCGCAGATTCAGGTTATTTGGCCATTTGGGAGGAAAACGGTCAAATCATGCATATCAATTTAGCGCGGGTACGTGGGCGCGTCGCTTTTACCGGAAACGATAGCCGTCATTACCTGCCACCTGTAAAAGACCCTCAAATTGTGCTCAGCGTCCTCTGCGAAGACCCACAAACCCTACAACGCCTGGCAGATCAATTCGGCGGCTTGATTCAAGGCAAAAAACTGAGTTTTGCTATGGCCCAGTCGCTTGCGCTGATGAATGCTGACTTTTTAGAGGCTTGGTTGCGTCGAACCTCTGCTGCGCCCCGCCAAGCCGAGCGCAAGGTTCCTCTGCCGACTGGAATTGCTGAAATTGTGGTCCAACCCGAGGGAGAGTAAAAATGTTTACTATCCGAAGCCACGGCGTTCGCCTTGTCGAGGGATTGTCTTCCGCTCAACATCGATTGCTAACAGAGACCAAACCGATTCGAGTCTGCGGGGCTCCGACTGGAGCTGGAAAAACCTATGCTTTTTTTCGAGCTGCCGAAAGAGGAGAACGGGTATTATTTGTGGTGCCAACGCAAGCGCTCGCACGGGATATCGAAGAAAGTGCCAGACAGCAGGGAGTGCCTGCCTATCGCTGGGATGGACTCCAAAGCGCACAGATTCGTTCAAACGGCGGGGAGCCTTGGACCGATCGGAAAATGCAGTGGGACCGACTGCTCCAAACCGGTGGTATGGTAATCACCACGCCAGAGACTCTCGCTCAAGTTTTACTCGGCTACCCGGAGCTAAAGCACACTCGACTGTTGGTCGATCTTCCTCAAATTCAGCACTTAGTGTTCGACGAAGCACATACGCTGACGACCCGAGCGTTCGGCTTCCTCCACTTCTGGGCAGTGCTTGCCGCTTGGCGGCACCGCATCAAGCCTGATAAGAGTCTAAAGTTGACCCTGCTATCTGCAACCCACAGCAACCTATTCGAAGCGTTTTTTCGCGCCGACAAGGAAGAGGAGGCCTACCTGCCAGAAGATCTGATCGCGTTTTTCAATGAGGAAATCGAAAACGAACCTCAGGAAGGATTACGCATCCTACACGGTGACGTCGAGGTGCACATCGGCGATGGAAATATACTGACCTGCCTGAAACAGTACGCTTCAGAACCGCTCCGCCAAGGCGCTCGTCTGCTTGTTCTGTATGACAGTCTGAGGGCGCTTACCCGCGACGAGCCGGCGATGCGCGACCTATTTGCCAGCTACGGCATCAAGCCCGACGAATGTTTTCTGATCAACGGTCAGGATCGCAAGGCAGGCGGCCTGAGCCTAGGCGGTACCGGTTTCGAGGCAGGGCTGTATCCCCAGGAAAAACATCGGATCGTCATCGCCACCTCTTGCCTGGAGGCTGGGGTCAACATCGAAGGGCTGCGTTACGCGGTACTCGATCCTGGCCCAGACGCAGCTGCCCTGCTGCAGCGCATCGGCC
The DNA here is from genome assembly GCA_964546735.1 of uncultured Methylococcales bacterium. Lineage (GTDB taxonomy): Bacteria > Pseudomonadota > Gammaproteobacteria > Methylococcales > Methylothermaceae > Methylohalobius. Next base: position 8,907 of record CAZJKH010000014.1, read on the forward strand.
GCATCGCCCGTGGCACCATGGACGGTAAAATCTGGCTTACCACGCCGGAGCGACGTCCAGACCATTGGTTAAAGCTTAAGGAACTTTCCGGCACGCTCAGTATTACCGATCTGTACCAAAAGCTTGCCCCCCTTCGCCACCTGCCTCTCGACCAGGCCCGTCGCCTAGGCAGCGCGTATTGGTCTATGCTCAAGCGTAAACAACCTGCTTTATATAACGGGCTACTGGGGGGGCATAAGAGCCTAAGCCAGGCCAAAGCACCAGGTGCTGATCTGGATCGCTTGCACGCGGAAGTAGAGACTACCATGTGTCGCTATCGGGATCGTTATAAGAAATGGTTAAAACAGATCGATCAAGAATTAGCTGACCTGCGAGGATTTTCGCCGAGCGTTACGATTCAGTTTGAAGGTTATCCGCCGGTTGAATATTCGCGAGATTGGGCTCTGGCATATCTGGAAAGGCCAGAGCAGATCGACAAGGAAGGTATCTGGCGCTATCGAAAGCCGCGCAGCGCCTATTTGCTGGACAGACCCAAGCAGATTACGCTCAGCTTGCTTTGCCCAGATGGCAGCAACTTTACGCGCGAGTATTTCCCCTGCAATGTTTGCAGGGCGTATCTAGACTATGCAAAACACCTTGAAGCAAAAACGAGGGAGTTTCCAGAGCAAGATGCTGCCTTTTTGGCCAAGGCAGCGTCCTTCATCAAGGCAACCGGCTTACTCGTGAGGGAGAAAATAGAAGATTATCCCGTGTTCTAGGAAAAACCTATTTTTCGAATCTGCCCTTGTGCTTTTTATAATATTCCAGCACCTGAAGCTGGCGGACGGCTTCGACGAGTTCTGCCTGTGCTTTGGCATAATCGATTTTGCCGGAACGATCGCGTAAGGCTTCTTCAGCCCGCCGCTTGGCTTCTAAAGCAGCTGCCTCATCGATATCGCGCGCTCGGAGGGCGGTATCGGCTAAAATCGTCACCACATGCGGTTGAACTTCGATCAGGCCACCTGAGACGTAAAACGGCAACTCTTCGCCCTCTCTGACTTTGACCCGGACTGCGCCTGGGCGCAGGCGAGCTAGAAAGGGGGCGTGACGCGGGGCAATACCTACCTCACCGAGCTCAGCCCGCGCAATTACCATCTCCGCCTGGCCAGAGTATATTTCTTCTTCCGCACTCACGATATCGACATGAATAGTCATCGCCATGGCTTCACCTCAGGCTGCAAGTCTCTTCGCCTTCTCCAGCGCCTCATCGATGGTTCCCACCATGTAGAATGCTTGCTCCGGGATGTGATCGTACTCTCCGTCCACAATCCCTTTGAAACCGCGGATCGTTTCCTTCAACGGGACGTATTTGCCCGGCGTACCCGTAAATACTTCCGCCACGAAGAACGGCTGGGAGAGGAAGCGTTGAATCTTGCGCGCCCGGGAGACGATCAATTTGTCCTCTTCGGACAGTTCGTCCATGCCTAAAATAGCGATGATGTCACGCAGTTCCTTATAACGCTGCAAAGTGGACTGCACCCGCCGTGCTACTTCATAGTGTTCGCGACCGATCACCAGAGGATCCAGCTGCCTGCTGGTGGAGTCCAAAGGATCGACTGCCGGATAAATACCCAATTCCGCAATTTGACGCGACAACACTACGGTGGCATCCAAGTGCGCAAAGGTGGTCGCCGGCGAGGGGTCAGTCAAGTCGTCAGCAGGCACGTACACCGCCTGAATCGAGGTGATCGAGCCAGTTCGGGTAGAAGTAATGCGCTCTTGGAGCATACCCATTTCTTCTGCCAAGGTCGGCTGGTAACCCACTGCCGAGGGCATGCGGCCAAGCAGCGCTGAGACCTCGACCCCAGCGAGGGTGTAGCGATAGATGTTGTCGATGAACAGGAGTACGTCGCGGCCCTCGTCGCGGAAGCGCTCGGCGATAGTAAGCCCGGTCAACGCAACGCGCAAGCGGTTACCCGGCGGCTCGTTCATTTGCCCATAGACCAGAGCGACCTTATCCAACACGTTGGATTCCCGCATCTCGTGATAAAAGTCGTTACCCTCGCGGGTTCGCTCCCCTACCCCGGCAAACACTGAATACCCGGCGTGCTCGATCGCGATGTTGCGAATGAGCTCCATCATGTTCACCGTCTTGCCTACCCCAGCGCCGCCGAAGAGCCCAATTTTCCCGCCTTTAGCAAAAGGGCAAATCAGGTCGATCACCTTGATACCGGTTTCTAACAACTGGGTCGCCGGTACCTGATCCTCATAGGCAGGTGGTTTGCGGTGGATCGGCCAGCGCTCTTTCTTACCGATCGGCCCTTTCTCGTCGATGGGCTCTCCCAATACGTTCATGACTCTTCCTAAGGTCTCCTTACCCACCGGCACCGAGATCGGCGCACCGGTATTGGTTACCGAGAGCCCCCGGCGCAAGCCATCGGTGCTGCCCATAGCCACCGTTCGAACTACGCCACCGCCCAGCTGCTGCTGGACTTCTAAAGTCAACCCTACACCGTCGACCTTCAGAGCATCGTAAATCTTAGGTAGTGCCTGGCGGGGAAACTCAACGTCGACGACAGCACCGATGATTTGAACGATCTTACCTGAATTCATTTGTAATCCCTCTTAAGACTTGTATTTTGCATGTGGATAGGGGATCGATAGATGGCTTTTTACCTTCGCATTTGTATGCACTATTGCCGCTGTTCACTGGTTGCCTATTGTTAATCACTGAACAGCCGCGGCACCCGAGACAATTTCTGAAATCTCCTGAGTGATAGATGCTTGTCTGGCTTTGTTATATAGAAGCTGTAGTTCATCGATAAACTTGCCAGCATTGTCAGAGGCACTCTTCATCGCCACCATCCGCGCTGCTTGTTCGCAAGCTTTGTTCTCTACCACCCCCTGGAATACGATCGACTCAATGTAACGTATTGAAAGCTCATCTAGGACTTCCCTAGCATCCGGCTCATATATATAGTCCCAGTAATGTTTTAATTTATCTTCAGGCATTTCTACTTCGACCGGAAGGAGTTTTTGAATCACTGGCCGCTGGGTCATGGTATTGACAAATTCGTTAAAGACTAAATAAAGCCGATCCAGCTCGGCGCAGTTGTACTTGTCTAGCATGACCTTGACCGGACCGATGATGTCTTGCAAGCGCGGCTCGTCTTTGAGATGGGTAACCTGGGCGACGATCTTGGCCCCGATACTGGAGAAAAAGGAAACGCCTTTCTGACCGATAACGCTGAATTCTAAACTAGCCCCTTCCTCCTCCCATGCTTTCATCTGACGCAGCAGCCCGCGGAACAGGTTAGCATTTAGACCGCCGCACAACCCACGATCAGTAGACACCAACACGATTCCAATTCGCTTGCCGTCGCGCGGAAGTAGGAAAGGATGGCGGTACTCGGGATGAGCGTGAGCTAGGTGCTGAATGATCCGATGCATACGCTTGGCATATGGCCTGCTCGCTTGCATGCGCTCTTGGGCCTTGCGCATTTTACTGGCAGCGACCATCTCCATCGCTTTGGTGATTTTTTGAGTATTTTTAATACTCTGGATTTTAGTACGGATCTCCTTACCTACCGCCATAGGCCCTTACCAAGTATGGGTCTGCTTGAAGTTCTGGATAGCCGCAGCAAGTTTAGCCGCGATTTCATCGTTATAATCACAGGTCCGGTTAATTTCATTCAGGAGGTCAGCATGCTCAGTCCGCATGTAATCCTGCAAAGCATCCTCAAAATCGCGCACCTTATTAACCGGAACATCGTCTAGGTAACCTTGGCCGACAGCAAACAAAGAAACTGCTTGTTCGGCTACTGACATGGGCCGATACTGAGGCTGTTTTAAGATTTCAGTCACCCGCTGGCCACGCTCGATCTGTTTGCGCGTGGTCTCATCCAGCTCTGAGGCAAACTGGGCAAAGGCTGCAAGCTCCCGGTATTGAGCTAAGTCTAAGCGAATTCCGCCGCCCAGTTTCTTGATAATCTTGGTCTGGGCAGCGCCGCCCACGCGCGAGACTGAAATCCCTGGGTTTACCGCTGGGCGGATACCAGCATTAAATAGGCTAGTTTCCAAGTAAATTTGACCATCGGTGATGGAGATCACATTGGTCGGCACGAATGCCGATACGTCGCTAGCCTGGGTCTCAATAATTGGCAGCGCAGTAAGTGAGCCGGTTCTGCCCTTGACCTTACCGCCGGTTAACTTCTCCACCTCGGTCGCGTTGATGCGCGCTGCCCGCTCTAACAGACGGGAGTGGAGGTAAAAGATATCGCCAGGATAAGCTTCCCGTCCTGGAGGTCGACGCAAGAGCAAAGATACCTGGCGGTAAGCCCAAGCCTGCTTGGTTAAGTCGTCGTAGACGATCAGCGCATCTTCACCTTTATCGCGATAGTATTCGCCCATCGAACAACCAGCATAAGGGGCGATAAACTGCAACGCTGCCGATTCTGCCGCAGTAGCTGCCACTACCGTGGTGTACTCCATTGCCCCGTGTTCTTCTAGTTTACGCACGATGTTGGCTACCGTGGATTGCTTCTGGCCGATCGCCACGTAGATGCATTTAACCCCGGTACCTTTCTGGTTGATGATCGTATCGACTGCAATCGCAGTCTTACCCGTTTGGCGATCACCGATGATCAGCTCGCGCTGGCCACGACCGATAGGAATCATGGAGTCGATGGCTTTCAAGCCAGTTTGAAGGGGCTGGCTAACCGACTGACGGGCGATTACCCCTGGGGCGATCTTTTCGATTGGCGAGAAATGCTCGGTCTCGATCGGGCCTTTACCATCAATCGGGCGCCCTAAAGCATCGACTACTCGGCCTAACATGGCTTCACCCACCGGCACTTGGAAAATCTTACCGGTGCATTTGACCCAATCGCCTTCAGCCAGATGCTCATAATCACCCATCACCACCGCACCGACCGAATCGCGTTCTAGGTTAAGCGCCATCCCAAAGGTGTTGCCTGGAAACTCTAACATTTCCCCGTGCATTACATCCTCTATGCCATGGATGCGCACGATACCGTCGGTGAGACTGACAATCGTCCCCTCGGTGCGTACTTCTGCACCAGCTTCGAATTCTTTGATCTTTTGTTTGATCAGATCGCTGATTTCTGCAGGATTGAGTTGCATAATTCCTATCCTATTTAATCTCTAAGCCTTTTTGCTAAACGTTCTAGCTGCCCGCGCACCGAACCGTCGATCACTTTATCTCCAGCTTGAATCACTACTCCACCGAGCAATCTTTCATCTACTTGGGAAGTCAGGCGGACCTTCCTACCTAGTTTTTTCTCTAGTGCCGCGGCTAAAGAAGCCAAATCCTCTTCGCTGGCAGGATAAGCAGTGATCACATTTGCGTTCACGTATCCTTCATGTTCGATTCGATATTGTTCGAACAGCTCTCGGATCTTTCCTACCAGAGCAATGCGATGGTTGTGAACCAGCAGCTTGACGAAATTTTCACCTTCCCGATCTAAATATCCCTTGCCTATCTCAAGAAGCAAGCGCAAAAACGCTTCTTTCTCGACTTTTGGACTAGCCGCTGCCCAGGCCAACTCTTTGTCGGACATGGCCACGGCTAGAAATTCCAGCATCCGCGACCATTGATCGATCCTACCGGTTTCCTGGGCATGGCGAAATACTGCTTCAGCATACGGCCTGGCTAAAGTTTTCAGCTCGCTCATCACGCTTGTTCCAATCGCCGGGTCACGCTGTCTAGAATTTTCCGATGTTTGGCCTCGTCAATCTCAGCCCTAAGAATTTGCTCTGCTGCCATTACTACTAACTGCGCTACCTGTTCGCGCAATCCTTCCTTAGCACGCTGGAATTCTTTATCGATTTCAGCTTTGGCAGCAGCAATTAACCGTTCGCTTTCCTGCCGCGCAGCTTCCTTAGCGTCGTCGATGATCTCGTTGGCACGCTTTTGTGCCAGATTAATGATCTCGTTAGCCTGTTCCTTGGCCTGATGGATCACGCTCTTAGCCCTCGCTTCGGCAAGTTCCATCTCGTATTTGCCGCGCTCGGCAGCAGCTAAGCCCTCAGCAATTTTCTGCTTACGCTCTTCCAGTGCTGCCATCAACGGTGGCCACACGTACTTCATGGTGAACCACACGAGCAGCGCGAAGGTGATCATTTGCCCCAAAAGGGTAATATTAATACTCACGATCCCTTGCCTCGTTTATTGATCGTTTTCGGCCAACAGCAACTTTCAACCACCTGTAATCGGTGCCAGAAACGGATTGGCGAACGTAAAGAACAGCGCCATCCCTACACCGATCATAGTCACGGCATCCAACAGACCTGCGACGATAAACATCTTGACTTGGAGCATTGGCACCATTTCTGGCTGACGGGCTGCGCCTTCTAGGAACTTGCCGCCTAACAGACCAAAGCCGATAGCGGTTCCCAAAGCTCCCAGCCCCAACACCAATCCCACCGCAACTGCAGTCAACCCTTGAATGTCAGCGACTAACGCCAATTTTTCCATATTTTCCTCCGTTTATTGCATAAAGTTTAAAGGTCAATGAGAGGCGTGCGCCATGCTTAAGTAAACAATGGTCAGCACCATGAAAATGAACGCTTGCAGCGTGGTGATCAGAATGTGAAACACTGCCCAGGGAAAACTCAACAGAGGTTGAAGATACCAAGGCATCAGTGCGATTAGAATGAAAATTAGCTCCCCTGCATACATGTTGCCAAATAGTCGCAAAGCCAGCGACACAGGTTTTGCCAACTCCTCTACCAACCTGAGGATTAGGTTAAACGGAATAAACCAACCGCCGAAAGGATGAAGCAAAATCTCTTTGCTAAATTCCCATGGCCCTTTGACCTTGAAGCTGTAATACAAAATCAGGCCAAACACCGTCAGCGACATAGCAAAAGTAGCGTTAAGATCAGTGCTAGGTACCACCCGCAGATAAGGCATCCCCTCTAGCGCAGCGATGGCAGGCAATAAATCCACTGGCAAGAGATCCATGGCATTCATCAGGAACACCCAGCAAAAGATCGTCAGAGCAAGCGGGGCAATGAGCTGATTGCGGCCGTGGAAAGTGTCCCTAACTTGGCTGTCGACAAACTCGACTAACATTTCAGCGAAATTTTGAATTGGCCCAGGGACGCCTGAAGTAGCACGTTCTGCGGCATACTTAAAAGTCAAGACAAAGACAAGTCCTAAAACAGCGGAAAAGAATAGAGTATCCAAGTGTAAGGTCCAAAAACCTTCACCCGTATGCAATGGCGTCAAATGGTGAACGATATAGTCAGTAGCGCTTTTGGCTGCCATACTTCCTCACTGTGTTTGTAGCAGGAGCGCGAACCAGAACACACTTAGAACTGCAGTAAACCCTAAAAATAAAGGCACAAATCTAGTTCCAGGCATCCCTAGCACGATCAAAAACAGGATTGCAGTCAATGCTAATTTGACAACTTCACCTAGGTAAAGCCCACGCACGATTTGTTGCGGGGTTCTCCCTTGGCTTCGACTGATCTTCAAAGCCAAATAAGCGTTTGGAATAAAAGCAATCATTCCTCCAAGTCCTGCTGATTTAGCTGCCTGCCAGCCGAATCCGGCCAGCCCTCCCAAAAAGACCGCTATCAGCATTGCCGCTTGCATGCACAGAATCCTGACAGCTTCAGCAGCAACATTCATTCCTTTCCCACAGCTCTCAACGCACACAAATTTAGAATTTTATCGGCCTACCTAGCCAAAATCAAGGAAGCTACGGCGCTAACGGAAGCGTTCCAGCAATCTTTCTAGCTCATCTAGATCGCTGTAGTTGATTACCAATCGCCCCTTACCTCGTTTGCCATGTCGAATAGTGACCCGAGTTCCCAGTAAGTCACTAAGCTCGTCCTGTAAGCGCTTGATATCCGGATCGACTCCAACAGGATTAGATTGGATAATAGAGTTTTGCAAGTTTTTTACTAATTGCTCGGTGGCTCTTACCGTAAGCTTACCGTCGGCTACTTTTTGCGCCACTTCAACCTGTTTTTCCCCTGCTAATCCGAGCAAGGCCCGGGCATGGCCCATGTCGATCCGCCCCTCGACCAATAGCCTCTTAACCTGAGGATGCAACTCCAGCAGTCTAAGTAGGTTGGTGACGGCAGTGCGGGATTTACCGATCGCTTGAGCTAATTGTTGGTGAGTCATGCCGAATTCTTCCAGCAGGCGATGCATTCGCTTCAGCCTGCTCGAGAGGACCGAGATCCTCGCGTTGGATATTTTCGATCAGAGCTAGCGCTAAGGCAGTTTGGTCATCCAGTTCGCGAACTACTGCTGGAATTTCGGTCAGTCCCGCCAAACGCGCTGCTCGCCAGCGTCGCTCGCCGGCGACCAGCTCATAGCGATCGTTATCGGAAGTCCTAACCACGATCGGCTGTACCACCCCATGCGTCTTAATAGAGTCGGCCAACTCATGCAACCGCTCAAGATCGATATCCTTACGCGGTTGGAAACGGCTCGGTTCAATCCGATCTACTGGTAAGGTCAGAGGAGAAGAGCTTGGTTCAGCTAAGGCCGCATCGCCCAAAAGCGCGTTTAGACCGCGTCCCAACCCGCGTTTTTTAATCACCATGGCGTACCTCGCCGCAGCGGCCGACGATTTCATCTGCCAAAGCTAAATATGCGAGGGCACCGCGGGAAGTTGGATCATGATAGATCACCGGCAGCCCATGACTTGGTGATTCAGCCAGGCGGATATTCCGAGGAATGCAGGTACGCAACAGCTTGGGGCCAAAATGGGCTTGCAATTGTTCTGAGACATCCTTGGTCAGACGACTTCTAGGATCGTACATAGTGCGCAGAAGTCCTTCTATTTCCAGCTTCGGATTGACTGTTTTGCGGAGGTTGGCCACTGTTTCCAGTAAGGCTGAAAGCCCTTCTAACGCGTAGTATTCACATTGCATCGGGATCAGCACGGAATCGGCCGCTACCATGGCATTCAAGGTCAGCATATTGAGCGAAGGTGGACAATCGATGAGGATGTATTGATAGCGATCCCGACTGGTGGCCAGCGCTTCAGCTAGGCGGCGCTCGCGTCGTGCTATCTGAGTCAGCTCTACCTCGGCAGCAGTCAAATCCCCGTTGGCAGGAATAAGATCGAACTGCAACTGAGGTAACGGCACGATGACTTGCTCAGTATCGCTCTCCTCAAGCAGTAAGTCGTAGCAGGTCTTGTCCAGATCGTTTTTATTCACCCCGCAACCCATGGTAGCATTGCCCTGGGGATCGATGTCTACCAACAACACCTTGTGCTTGGTCAAGGCTAGAGAAGCGGCTAGGTTAATACTAGTAGTTGTCTTGCCGACGCCACCTTTCTGATTGGTGATTGCGATGATTTTCGCCATAGGTTTCAAGCTTGGGTGATTTCGATCAGATGGCGTTCTGCTTTAAGGCCAGGTACCTGGAGCGGGATAATGCGATAATTTAAACCGGTAAGTGCAGGCAGTTCTGCTGTAGGATAATGCCCTTTCATCGCCAAAAATTTCCCCCTTTGCGCTAGCAGATGGCGACATAGCGCAAAGCTATGACCGGCCTCAGCTAAGGCTCGAGTGACGATAGTATCAAAGCCGAGAGGAGAGGTATAGTGTTCGACTCGGGACTGGACTACTTCCACATTGGTCAGTTTTAGTTTGAGCACCATCTGCAGTACGAATCGGATCTTTTTGGCTATTGCATCGAGCAGCACAAATCGATGCTGGGGAAACAAGATAGCTAAAGGCAGGCCGGGGAAACCAGCCCCTGTTCCCATATCTAAGATTCTCTGGCCATGCAAGTATGGATGAATCGATAAGCTGTCTAGCACATGTATGGTGATAAAACCGGCTTCATCATCGACTGCTGTGAGGTTGACTACCCGGTTCCAGCGTACCAACTCTTGATAAAGCTGCTGGATTTTGTCAATCTGGTCTGGGGTCGGCGTCAATCCTAGCTGGTTTAAACCAGAGATCAACGACTCTTTCATCCATTAGGCGCTCTTTTTCTTTAGATGAACTAAAAGCAGTGCAATTGCTGCTGGCGTGACGCCAGGAATTCTAGCTGCTTGACCTAAAGTGGTCGGTCTGTGGGAGGCTAGTTTCTCACGTACTTCCTTGGACAATCCTACCACTTGGTGATAATCCAACGTTCTAGGCAAGATCAAATCTTCGTAGCGGCGGGTGCGATCGATTTCGGTTTTCTGGCGCTGGATGTAGCCTGCATACTTGGCTTGAATTTCCACTTGCTCCATTGCTTCAGGTGCCAGATCGACTGTTTCTATCAGCCCTAGCTCTAACAAGTGCTGGACAGTAATTTCCGACCGCCGAAGCAGTTCCAGCAAATTAGTCTCGTGCTGGAGCGGCGTAGGCAAGACCTCGGCGAGCTTAGTTGCCTTTGGGGTATTCGGCTGGATCCAGGTGTGGGCTAGGTCTTCACGTAAGCGCGCAATCGCTTCGCGCTTACGCTGGAAAGCTTCCCAGCGCACATCATCCACCAGGCCTAATTCTCGACCTTTCTCAGTCAACCGCAAGTCGGCATTGTCTTCGCGTAGCAAGAGCCGATATTCAGCCCGGCTAGTGAACATCCGATAAGGCTCTTGAGTCCCGCGGGTAATTAAATCGTCGATCAAAACACCGATGTAAGCTTCGTCCCGTCGCGGCCACCAGGGTTCTTTGCCTTGAGCCTTGCGGGCAGCATTGAGACCGGCAATGAGTCCTTGAGCAGCGGCTTCCTCGTAGCCAGTGGTACCATTGATCTGGCCGGCGAAAAATAAGTTCTCCATGGCTTTAGTTTCTAGACTAGGCTTGAGCCCGCGTGGGTCAAAGAAGTCGTATTCGATCGCATAGCCTGATCGGGTAATGTGAGCATTTTCAAACCCTTTAATGGACCGAATGAAAGCTAGCTGAACGTCGAACGGTAGACTTGTGGAAACCCCATTTGGGTAAACTTCATGGGTGTTTAGTCCTTCTGGTTCAACGAAGATCTGGTGCGAGTCGCGTTCAGTAAAACGCACGACTTTGTCTTCGATAGAAGGGCAATAACGTGGACCAACCCCCTCGATGATCCCGGTAAACATCGGTGAGCGATCCAAACTGGCACGAATAATTTCATGCGTGGTGGGATTAGTACGGGTAATGTGGCATATCATTTGAGGTGGATGTTCCTCGCGGCGACCCAGGAAGGAAAACACCGGGGTTGGAGTATCGCCAGGTTGAGGTTCCATAACGCGGTAATTCAAGCTGCGACCATCTAGGCGTGGAGGGGTGCCAGTCTTTAATCGCCCGACTTTAAAACCAAGTTCTCTTAGCCTACGGGCGAGCGCGTTGGCAGGGCTGTCACCAGCTCGTCCTCCCTGATAGTTAGCTAGTCCAACGTGAATTACCCCATTTAGGAAAGTTCCTACGGTTAGCACTACGCACTTAGCTTTGAAGCGCAGTCCTATGTCAGTGACCACTCCAGCAGCGCGGTAATTTTCAACGATCAAATCTGAGACTGTCTGTTGGAACAGCCACAGGTTAGGTTGTCGCTCCAGTGCTTTTCGCACGACCTGCTTGTATAGTGTTCGGTCGGCTTGGGCACGGGTTGCTCGAACTGCCGGACCTTTAGAGGCGTTTAGGATGCGAAACTGAATCCCAGCCAGATCGGCAGCTCGTGCCATGAGCCCACCTAAAGCGTCGATTTCTTTGACCAGATGGCCCTTGCCGATGCCACCGATGGCAGGGTTGCAACTCATTTGCCCTAGGGTCTCAATGTTTTGAGTCAAAAGCAGGGTTTTAGCGCCGCAGCGGGCTGCAGCTAGCGCAGCCTCTGTGCCTGCATGGCCGCCACCGACGACGATTACATCGAACTGTTTGAACTCCATTGCTCCAGCAGAAGTGTTTGCATTGACTTTGAGGGGATCACTATGCGCTTCATTGTTAGTGCAAACTTAAAGCGCAAGCTACTACTATAACTAATTTATTAATATAGTAGTAATAGTAAGCGATTTTTCTGTGGATAAGTTGAGTTTTTCCTTTTAATTCAATTAGTTATGATATAAAACCCTGTGGATAACCCTGTGGATAACTTTACGAGTATGAAAATTTCCACAAGTTATCCACAGGTTATCCACAAGTTATCCACAGGGTTATCCACAAGACCTCTACACAAAAAAATGACCTGCTCATGCGCATGCATCGGTAACAGTGCTGAGCGTTGTCATACTTACAGCTAATACCATTCGTGCAGCGTAATCACCTGATTTAGGACTTCGGCATCGAAGCGCGGCTTGCTAAACGCACTTGGCTGATCGACGTTTTGGCCAGAGCTGCGATAAGCCTTTTCATCGGCCTGGCCTGCGCCGACTTTCGATCCTACTTTTGCCGTGACTTAGCGTAGCAAGGCACTTTCGGCTGTAATAAGCCAGTACTCGAGCTCGCGCAAAATCAATAGGTCTATCTTTTGCGATCAGGAGCCAAATAACAAAATTTGGGTTTTATCTGTATGTTAGGTATGATTTAGACTTATTCATCAATTCACCACAGGATTCTTCATGCAAGTCTCTGAAAATAAAGTTGTCTCTATTCATTACGTATTGAAGAACAGCGCCGGCGAGGTGATCGATAGTTCCATAGGACGTGCTCCTTTGAGTTATTTACATGGCATGGGTAACATTATCCCAGGGCTAGAGAGAGCCCTAGAAGGCAAGGCTGCAGGGGATCATGTTGATGTAAGTATTACCCCGGAGGAGGCTTATGGAGAGCGCAATGAAGCTCTGATCCAGGCAGTACCTCGCAGCGCTTTTGAAGGTGTGGAAGAAATTGAACCAGGTATGCAATTTCGGGCCCAAACACCAGCCGGCAGTCAAATATTGACAATCCTGGAAGTTCAGGATGACCAAGTCATTGTCGATGGAAATCACCCACTAGCCGGTGAGACCCTGTATTTCTCGGTGGAAATTACTGACGTTCGTGAAGCTACTGAAGAAGAACTGGCCCACGGTCACGCCCATTGACCATTCCTCGCCTTGGATCTGAGCCAATAAATTCTGACCTAAGCTAAAGCTGGCAAGGCAGCCATCCTTGTTTCTACCCTAAGAGCGTATTACCCTATTTTTTAGCGGTAGTCAACAAGGTGTGATGGCGATAGGAGATGTTATGCGCAACTGGAAACGGCTAATGCTGCTGCTAAGTGCCGGGATCTTCGTTCTGGCATTGCTCGCGCTGGTCGTCGCGATTTCTTTGAGCCACTTTCTTATTGATCTATGGTGGTTTCTTTCCCTCGACTTAGGCGGCTATTTCTGGTTGCGTTTGCTGTACCGTTACATCCTTTCGGGCGGGGTAACGCTAGGTTTTTTTGCTTTGTTCTTTACCAACTTTTGGGTCGCCTCACGCTATCTTGGGGTCTATGCTCAGCCCAAAGCTGCAAACAAATTGCAGCTCCTTCACCGTTTTCAAACCGGGGCCATGGAAGTTTATGCTTCTTTGTCCTTAGCCATGGCTGTCATTTTAGCCATTCCTTTTTATCGGCAATGGGAAGCTGGACTACTGTTTTTCTTTGGCCCCTCTGCTGGAATGCAGGATCCGTTTTACGCCAATGATGTAGGCTTTTATTTGTTTCGACTGCCGATTTTTTTACTGCTTCAGCAAGAGCTTTTAGTGATTTTTTTAATCTTGCTGGTTGCTAGCTTCTCTTTGTATTGGATCGAGCATCGGATAGCTGGGGAAGAGAAAGTCCCTTTTCCAGCTGGTGCTAAAATCCATCTGACTTTGCTGGCGATTTTATTGGCTTTAATCCAAGGATGGGGATTCATGCTCGAGCGGTTTAAGCTGCTTTACGTCAGTTCTCACGAGCCGGTATTTTACGGACCGGGTTTCGTTGAGATGCGTTACCAGCTTCCTTTAATTTGGTTATCCTTATTGTTTTTTTTAGTAATTGTTGTTTCAGCCATTATCTATACGTACCGTAGGCGTGAGCTTGCGGTTGGGGTTGCAGCAGTTATCTGTTTTGGATTGGTTTGGGGACTGCGCAAATTCGAATTAATTCCAACGTTATTGGAAAAATACATTGTTCGCGCTAATCCGGTGACTACCGAAGGCCGCTTCATGCAAAACAACATTGAGGCGACCCTAGCTGCTTATGACCTGACCAGAGTGACTACGGTAGACTTTAAACTGAGCCGCCGGCCAGAACAGGACATCATCGGCCAAGAAATAGAAAATTATATTGCCAATATCCCAGTCTGGGATGAGACGTTTTTAGCTGAGGTTTATCAACAACTTCAGGGGTTGCGTCCTTATTATCAATTCTCCGCGGTAGATGTAGCACGCTATCCTATCCAGGGGCAAATTCAGCAGGTCAATCTAGCTGCGCGTGAAGTCAACCTGGCAAAGCTACCTCCGGAAGCAGCAGAAACTTGGGAAAACAAGCACTTGCGCTATACCCACGGTTATGGGGTGGTGATGACCCCTGCTGCTCAAGAAGGTGAGCGGCCAATGACTTGGTACATCTACGACCTTACTCTAGAGTCGCCAGTGGGTTTTCATATTGACGATCCGGATATCTATTATGGCGAGGAGAACCTTCCTTATGCGATTGTTCCGAATAAATTAGGGATCACAGAGATTGCTGCAACCCCTCAGACTCCGGAGAAATATCATGGCGGTGGCGGGATAGAAATTAAATCGTTATTTCGTAAGCTAATCGCTGCTATTTATCTGAAAGAACCCAAAGTATTTTTTTCCATCAATATTACCGACGAAAGTCGGCTTAGGATCCGGCGTAACATCCGTGAACGCATCAAAGAGCTCGCCCCATATTTAGTTCTAGATAGTGATCCCTATATCGTTGTGACGCGTGAACGTTTCTATTGGATCGTGGATGCTTATACTGTCTCGAAGTGGTACCCGGTCTCTAAGACTATAACGATGGCTGGGAATGAGTCGGATGAAGTTGCTCAGATTAACTACATCCGCAATTCAGTGAAAGTGGTAGTAGATGCTTACGATGGCCATGTCGATTTTTATATTGCCGATCTAGAAGACCCTATTATCCGTGGCTACTCTAGAGCTTATCCAGGCGTTTTCAAGCCGATTGCGGCAATGCCTTTAGCACTCCAAGCTCAGTTACGTTATCCAAGGGATCTGTTCTATCTTCAGATGCGGATTTACGCTAAATATCATCAGCGCCAGCCGGAATTGTTCTATCAACAGTCGGAAACCTGGAGTTTCGCCCGTGCTGGGGATGTCCCTAAGGAGCCTTATTATTTAACCGTAAAGTTAGTAGAACGCGAGCATCCTAATCTCCAACCGTTTGTCCAGATTTGTCCGTTGACTCCAGTAGGGCGGGATAACCTAAGTGCTCTGGCATTGGCTGGTGTGCGCGGTTTACACGAGGGTCCTTATCTTCCTGAATTAGTCGTCTATCGTTTCGGCAAAGAAGTTCAGGTGGAAGGACCAGCCCAAATCAGCGCGCTGATCGATCAGAATCCTGAGATTGCTGCAGCGTTCACTCTATGGGGCCAGCTAGGCTCGGAGGTGCGCCGCGGTAGGATTATTGTCCTACCGATCGGGCACTCTGTTCTGTATGTTCAACCGGTTTATATCATCTCTGCAAGTCAGACTAAGATTCCCCAGCTGATGCGTGTGATCGTTTCTATGGGCGGGGTGGTTGTCATGGAGCGCACCTTAAAAGAAGGCTTTGACAAGCTACGCCAGTTATTGGAAGAAAAGACCCGTCAGGAAGGAAGATTGGGCAAAAGCGAACTTAGTTAGCTAGCCATTAGGGTCTTAACTCCGCTTTCGGTTCCCAGCAATACTACATCAGCCGGCCGTAAGGCGAAGATTCCTACAGTTACTACGCCTGGAATGTTGTTGATAGTTTGTTCTAGTTCAATAGGTTTGAAGATTTCCAAGTTGTGCACATCGATAATCTGATTACCATTGTCGGTGATGTAACCTTCTCGCCATTGAGGTCTTCCACCTAATTTCACCATTTGCCTTGCAACGAAGCTGCGAGCCATAGGGATGACTTCGATGGGAAGCGGGAATTTGCCTAAATAGTTAACGTATTTACTGTCGTCAGCAATACAGACGAATTTGCGGCTAGCAGCAGCGATGATTTTCTCCCGTGTCAGTGCACCCCCACCGCCCTTGATAAGTTGTAGGCTAGGGTTAATCTCGTCAGCTCCATCGATATAAATCTCCAGATCGCCCACTGTATTTAAATCTAATACTGGGATGCCTAGTTTCTTTAGGCGTTCGGTGGTTGCTTCCGAGCTGGACACTGCACCATCGATTTTAGATTTGATGTTGGCTAGAAGGTCGATAAAGTGATTAACGGTAGAACCTGTGCCGATTCCCAGGATAGACACTCCATCGATGTATTGCAGCGCTGCTTCAGCTGCTTTGCGTTTGAGCTTATCTGCTGCGTTCATGAAAAAACTCCTTAATTAGTAAGGGAAAGGATGTATTTCCAGTGCTCAGCCTCTATAGACATGATCGAAAGCCGGTTACCTCGCCGCAAAAGTGGCATTCGTATCAGCTGCAAATGGCGTTTTAATTCTGCAAGTCCGATCACTTGGTTAAAACGGTCAATTAATTTGACCTCTACAGCATACCAGCGCGGGCGCTCTGGTGTGCTTGTAGGGTCAAAGGAAGGACTATTGGGGTTCCAAGCGCTAGGATCAGGATAACCGCCACGGACAACTTGAACAACACCAACAATCCCTGGCTGCTTGCAACTAGAGTGATAAAAAAAAGCCAAATCCCCCAAACGTACATGATCTCGCAGGAAGTTTCGAGCTTGATAGTTGCGCACTCCGTCCCAACAGGCAGTTTGGTCCACACAGCGAGCTAGGTCTTCGATGCTGAAGATCAAAGGTTCAGATTTGAATAACCAGTAATTGGGTGAAGGATTATTCACGGACTTTAAGTGAATTAGTATCTCCCGCTTGCACCGTAACGCCCTTTCGCTCTTGAACCAGGCGGTTCAAGTGGAGACTCCGAGTAGCGAATCAGGCTTTCCACTCACTGGCGGACATGCACAACATCGCTACTACACCGTCTCCTGGGTTTTGAATTAGGCTCAAGAAGTAACCCAGGGCGTTTCGAATGCCGCAGGAGATACTGGTGTAATTTTATACCAATTTGAAAATTTGCCTAGATTAGGTAGCCTCTTCTTCTAAAATGCTATCGACTAATTCATTCAACTCGTGGAGCTGTTTGCCTAAGCGATTTTGTAACTCCGAACAGTAGGCCTGTAGTTGTAACAGTTCATGGACGATGTTTAAAGCTGCCATGATAGCGATTCGATCGGAACCGACGGTTTTCCCGGTAGCACGGATTGTGCGCATTTCTGTATCTAACCGTTTTGCAGCGAAAATTAACGACTCTCGTTCTTCCGGCTTACAGCGTAATCTGTATTCACGGCCTAGAATTTGAACAGTAATAGAATCTGAAAATGAGTTACTGTCACTCACGTTCGCTGACTTATTGATTGTATATGCTTTAGCATTTGCTCTACACGCTTACGAGCAGCTTGGGCGTTGGCTAAGCCCTGATCACGTTCAACAGTCAGGTGGGTTATTTGCTCTTTCAATTGTTGATTTTCAGTGCGAAGCTTGCGGCACAATTTTACTAGGCGCTCAACTTTTTCAGTCAGCATCTCCAATGCGCGTTCTAAATCTGGATTAAGTGTCACTTCGTCAGATTAATCAAGAAGATTCAATTACTTGAACAATGGTAGCATAAGATGCTTAGGTTATCAGATCTAGTCATAAAAACACTTAAATGTTTGTAGTGCTTGCGTCGTTATCACTGCGTAGCAAGTAGCCTTGAAAAATGCTTGGGAGGAGGACGATGGAGGCTGAGGTTTTTGCCCGCCGGCGGGCTAATTTTTTAGCTCGGCTTGGGGAGCGGGAAGCTGCAATTTTGGCGGCTGCACCGCCCCAACCACGTAGCCGAGATGTAGAATTCCCTTATCGCCAGGATAGCGATTTTTATTATTTAACCGGTTTTCCTGAGCCGAACGCGATAGCTGTGTTTCTACCCGGCCGCAAGCAAAGCCAATTTGTTTTATTTTGCCAGGAATACGACGAGCAGAAGGCAATCTGGGAAGGGCTGCACGCCGGATTGAAGGGGGCTAGAAAAAATTATGGTGCTGAGGAAGCTTATTCGATCGATGAAGTCGATGCGGTGATGCCCAAGCTTTTAGCTGGCCGAGAACGGATTCATTGTAGCTTTGGAAAGAATCCCCAATTTGATCAGAAGCTATTAGCTTGGGTCAGTGCGGTTAGGCGGCAAGCGCGGGCAGGAGTGAAAGCACCTGAAGAATTCATCGATCTGGATCGAACGTTACATGAGATGCGGCTAATCAAGTCTCCCGAAGAGGTAGCTGCCATACGTCAAGCGACAGAGATTTCTGCCAAAGCCCATATACGCGCAATGCAAGTATGCCGACCGGGGCTGTACGAATATCAGATTGAGGCAGAGATTCTCCACGAATTCCTACAAGCTGGTGCGCGTTCGCCTGCTTATCCAAGCATTGTTGCCAGCGGTGCTAATGCCTGTGTGCTTCATTATACGCGTAATAATAAGCAACTTAAGGCAGGAGAATTGCTTTTAATCGATGCTGGTGCTGAATATGATTACTATGCTGCTGATATTACTAGAACTTTTCCAGTCGATGGCCGTTTTACCCCTTTCCAACGAATTATCTACGAGTTGGTATTAGAAGCGCAACTGGCAGCAATTGAAAAGGTTCGCCCAGGCAATCACTGGAACGAGCCTCATGAAGCAGCCGTTAGGGTTTTAGTCAAGGGATTAATGAAATTAGGTTTTCTGGACGGTAATTATTCTCGTCTAATTAAAAAAGAGACATACAAGGATTTCTATATGCACCGCACTGGTCACTGGCTGGGAATGGATGTTCATGACGTTGGAAGTTACAAGCTCAATGATGAGTGGCGTGAGTTGCGTCCAGGTATGGTATTGACGGTAGAGCCTGGCCTTTATATTAGTCAGCAATGCAAACAAGTGGCTAAGAAGTGGCGTGGCATCGGTGTGCGTATCGAAGATGATGTGCTGGTGACTGAGAACGGGTGCGAAGTTCTGACAAGCGCAGTTCCCAAGACCGTGGAAGAAATCGAAGCGCTAATGGAGTCTGGGCGTGCAAACTTATGATGTGTTGATCGTAGGTGGGGGATTAACAGGCGCCAGCTTGGCGTTAGCACTTAAGCGCTTAGGTTTTGCCATCGCCTTAGTAGAAGAAGTCTCTTCTAAACAGCGATGGAATTCCTCTGCGGGAGATCGGGCTTTAGCATTAGCTAAAGGATCAGTAGAAATTTTCCATGATCTTGGAGTTTGGGCAAAAGTAGCGGAAAAAGCAACGCCGATTAAGCATATTCATGTCTCCGACCGCGGCCATTTTGGCAAAACTCGTCTTGATGCTCAGGAGGTGGATGTTGATGCCTTTGGGCAAGTAGTGTTAGCGAGGAGTTTAGAACAAGCTGTTGCAGCTGCTTGTGTGGAGCAAAGGATAGAAATGCTCTGTCCAGCCTGTGTTATTGGACTTCGGCTAGGATCTAACGCAGTGGAAGCCAAGCTGGTTCAGGATGAAAGATTACTTAACTATCGTGCACGTTTAGTAGTGGCTGCCGATGGAGGACAATCTAGAATACGCAAGTGGATTGGAATCGGGCAAAAAGTTTATGATTATAATCAGACTGCCTTAGTTAGCACGATTCGTCCAGAAAGGTCTCATTGTTTTACTGCTTTCGAGCGATTTACTGCTTCCGGGACGTTAGCTTTGTTACCTTTGCCAAAAGGGCAAAGTGCTTTGATTTGGACTTGTTCTAAAGAAGAGGCTAAAAGCGCTCAAACACTATCCTCTAGTCAATTTGAAGAGCGCTTGCAGGAAAAATTTGGCTGGAAGCTTGGACGTTTAAAACTGGTTGCACCGCTTTGCAGCTTTCCCCTTCGCTTAATTCTAGCGGAACGCCTTTTTGCTGAGCGAGTTGCTCTAGTGGGGAATGCTGCGCATCAACTCCATCCTGTAGCAGGACAAGGATTGAATCTAGGTTTGAGAGATGTCGCTGTATTAGCCAGATTACTGAGAGAACATTTATGTCGTGGAAGGGATCCAGGGGAGTTTACCTTACTGGAACGGTATGCTAAGATGAGATTATTTGATCATAGGCTGATTATTGGATTCAGCCACGGACTGGTCCAGTGGTTTACTCCTCTCATACCGCCTTTGGCTTTGGCTCGTAATCTTGGATTAGTAGCACTAGATCACTGGCCTTTAGGCAAGCGCTTGTTAGCCTACCAGGCCATGGGAATGGAATGGTAGGCGTTCATAGCGCTGTTGTCTAGTACAAGGTGGATAGTAATGAGTAAAAATTCCGCCTAGATTTCTTGACATTTATTTTTTGGTTAGGTAGTATGGTTTTTCTCGCTGGTTAGGGCGG
>CAZJKH010000015.1:0-20904 GCA_964546735.1 uncultured Methylococcales bacterium
TGAATACGCCCATCAATACCGCCGCTACCACAACCCAAAGTAAAAGATTTTTTAATAAGTCATTCATAATCACCCTCTTTCAATCTATTTCATGGCGAGATATCTATTCGCCCAGTACAGACTTATAAAACCCAGTTATTCAGTATCGGATTGGAATCGATAATCCAATCCTTTCAATTTCCAACTTGACTTACTAAAACCATCGTCGCCAAGATATTTCATATAGCAAGTAAAATTGACTTTTTCAGCCAATCCCAAGCTAGCAGGAACCATAGCACTGGCTTTGACTAGATACCTACTATCTCCTATTTTCCAGACCTTATAGCTTTGATCTAAAAATTCAACTTGCTCCGAAGCATACTGTTCGCGAAAAAATTCATCACATTCCAATATAGCTGCCTGCTCAATCTCCCCAGCAACAGGTTCAAAGCTAATATCAGAGGCAGAATTAAAATCTGAGCTCATAAAGTAAGTCACCGCCGGTATAACTAAGAACATTTGCAATGCATACAAAAGAACAACGTAACCGACGATTTTCAAAAACTGTTTCCAATCAGGAAGCCATTGTCTTAATTTAGCCATCATGTTATCACCTCCTACCTGAACTAACAGAAACTATCATCCTGGATTTTCTTAAGCCGCATATAAGTATCAATAAAATAGATTACATGGGATAGGCCAAAATAACTCAAAGCAGTAATCAACTCCATGCTAAGCGGCAATCCGTTGATCCTAGAATACACGGGGACCCCAACCGCGGTCATAAGAAATAAAACCCCAACAAACAGTGCCTCTAAGTAACAGCTACCCCGATAATGAAAGATCCAGAGCAGAAATTGAATCGCTACTAAGTAAAAAATAATCAATAAGAGATTACGACTAAGCGGCTCATAAATCTGCATCATTTCTGTAAATATAAAAGTTGGCTTGAATAAAACAACAATTCCACCAACTACTGACAACAGCACAGAAAGATAAAAATTTAATTGAATCAAACACCGCATAATTAGCTCCTTAATTCCGAGCTTTCAAAAGTTTGGGTTTTACATTAAAAATTCTCTACATTTTAAAGCGAATCGGTTACGTAATTTGCGTAATGCCGAAGCTTCGATCTGGCGCACCCGTTCTCAGCTTATCCCTAAACGATTTGCGAGATACTGAAGAGTAACAGGGTTTTAGTTGCCCAATCCAAACCTACATTGCAATATTTCCTTTTTGCGATTCGACAGAATCTTCAAGCTTTCTCTGATAGCTCGGTGCGGTTGCTCCTCTTGCCACAAGCTATCGTCAGATTGCGATAATTGTTCAGCAAATTCCTTGCCGCCATCCTCTAGCCAAGTGTCAAACGAGAGCACAGCCTGTTCAAATTGCAGCCAATCATCCCATTGAGATGGGCAAAGGTTTGTATCTCTTAACGATTGAGAAAGCCCTTGTTCTCCCTGGGTATGCTCAAGCTTAAGGTGAACAGAGCCAAATCGCCGCATCAGGTAGTCGATTTTAAGTGGACGCTGCACCGCTCCCTGGCGCCTGACTGCAGCCTGGTCGAGGAACAAGCGTATCCAGAAACTAGCATAAGTAGAGAAACGACAACCCATGCGAATATCAAACTTACGGGCGGCGCGAAGCAATCCCAAGTTGCCTTCTTGAATCAAATCCAGCAATAAGCTGTCACGTTGGCGCCGATAGCGCAGGGCATGGTGGACCACTAACCGCAAATTGGCCTGAACCAGTAAATGAATCAGCCTCTGCCAATTTTGATGGGTTTGAGCCAATTGGCTGAAACCTGGAAGCGTTTCTTGGCTAGCATCGAGTCTAGGGAAACGCCGTACCTGGTCAAGATAAACATCGACTAAATTCCTATACTTTGCTTGCTGCTGCTTCAAGTATGGATCTTCGGCTAGCAGAGACTCAGCAGTCGATCGCGCTGGGTTGTAGAGGATAGTTTGAGTTTTACTGACCAAGATACTGCATATATCAATCTTTTTCTAAACATTTACAATTATTGTATTTTATGCATAAACAAAGTGTCAATATTTTTATAAACATAAGATTATGTACTCCTATACTGTAGGCTGCACATCTTCAATGACGCTTATTTGGAACAATCCTGAACAATATATCTACATAAATTGAACGCAGCTACAGACTTGAGGAGGTTTTGAGCATATCACGAAAATTTCACGTAGCTTTTGCCAGATTTTAAAAAGAATTCTCATTATCATGAGCTCCGATCTTGCCTTGATCTGGTTTCGCCGCGATCTGCACCTTTCCGACAATCCTGCTTTACAGGCTGCTTTGACTAGACACTCAAGCATTATTCCCGCCCACATCCATGCGCCTGAGGAAGAAGCCCTCTGCCCTCCTGGAAGTACCTCTCGCTGGTGGCTACACCAGAGTCTAAAGCAGCTTGGCAGGTTCTCTGGCCGAACGCGGCTCTACTGAAACCTTGTTACAACTTTGCCAGGAGAGTAAAGCAAAAGCTGTTTACTGGAACCGGCTACCTGAGCCGCGCAGCGCCTGGACTCATCGATTGCAAAAACTTTACGCTCTAGCGGCATTACTGTCTCTATCCACCACAATATGCTTCTTTTTAACCCTGCACTTATACTTATACTCAATCGTGATGGACTTCCCTTTAAAGGTTATCGCCTTTCCTGCACTTTGGGGAAATCAGTCCAAAGCGAGTCGTCGCTTCTGTGCTGGCTTCGGTGCCAGAGGCGATCGGCTACCAATACTTGCGTCAATTAGGATGGCGGGAGTTTTCCCATTATCTCCTTTACCATTTCCCACAACTTCCCCAAGCGCCCTTAGACAAACGCTTTGCACGGTTTCCCTGGCGCCAAGAATATGCTGACCTTCTGGCTGCCTGGCAGCGCGGAGAAACCGGCATCCCTCTGGTAGACTGCGCTAACTTTGGCAAACCGGCTGGATGCACAATCGGGTACGGATGGTGGTGGGTTCCTTTTTAGTCAATCACTTGTTGATCCTTTGGCAGGAAGGAGCGCGCTGGTTTTTGGACACCTTGGTGGATGCGGATCTGGCCAATAACAGCCAAAACTGGCGGTGGGTGGCAGGCTGCGGAGTTGACGCCGTACCTTACTTTCGGATCTTCAATCCGGTGCTACAGGGACGTAAGTTCGATCCGAAGTCCTAGCCGTCTTAATTGCCATCGAGATCTTTGTCAACATCACCTTCTATCTTCGCAAAGATGTGATTCCGGTCAAACTGGTGATTGCGACCGCTCTCATGGCCAGAGCCAGAAAAGTTATCGTATTCGACTTCAAAAAGCTCGACTGACCTTTCATCGCCGCCACCGGCATCGTCATCCTAGCGTTGGGAATCACCTATTGGCTGCTCCAGAAACCGGATTCGACCCAGTGACTCTCTCCTTTCTACTCGAAGGAAGCCTTCACTGCAACCCTTACGCTTGGGCAGTCAAGCAAGCCTAGCTTGGCGCTTTATTAAAAATTGCGGCGCGAAAGCCTACCGCCATCGCCTTGACAATCTAACAGTTGCGGGGGTAACGTAATTCATTTATATCAATACTCAAAAACGCTAATTTACTTCTTAAAAACCAGGTTGTCTCCATGCAAGAGCGCATCCCCCATACTTCCCAGACGGTCGGCTGTGTTCCCGACAGTTTGAGCTTTATCTTAAAGCGCGAACTGAAGGATTGCGACGTTGTCTCCACTTCCATCGAGTGCGGGACCGTCGAAGACATCCGCATCGAAGTGCCAGAGGAAGTGTTTCGGACGGTAGAGCAGAAAGTAGCCGCCTTGCGCTCGCCTAGTATCCAAGAAAAGATCGAACAGGGTATTCCGAAACTCCCGGCGCGCACTATCGATCTTAAAGAGTCGGCAAGCGAGATCGCCTTGACCATCGTCAGCGACGATCCCCAGCCAGCGGTTTTGTCGCTGACGTTTGCCACTGCTACCACGAGCATTCATCGTGGGCTTGGCGGGGGAGCGTTCAACACCACGGTAGACAGCGCGATCATCAATCTGGCCTTATATCGTGCTCTGGACCTACCGGAAAGCAACTTGCCCAAGGCTTACCTGTATCTGACTCTGCCTGAGGATAGGCTAGAGCTTGTGCGTCAACAAGCGCGTCCATTTCCTAACCTCAACATCCTGTGGGTAGACGGCCAACCCAGGCGATCGGTGTTCATCAAGAACGGCACAAGCGGCGAAGAAATTTACTTTAGCACCCCTTACGGCCAGGTCAATCCCAACCGACCCATTCCATCGTTGCGCACGCCGCGCTTTTTGCTCCTGCATAACCAGCCAGACGACTTGATCTTTTGGGATGTCGCAGTCAGGGTCAGAAATGATCTGGCCGAGCATTCGGTGGTCTGGAGCGTCGGTTCCAACCAGATCCGCGACGGGATCGACCGCTACGCGTCTCCAATCGGCGTGTGCGAGACCATGACCTTGAACTTAGGCGAGGCTTTAGCCTGGATCCGCAAGTCCAACTCCCCCTGTATCCGCAATGACGACGTACTTCTGGCGCATCTTGAGGAGTATCACAACGGCGAGAAGCCCAGGCGCGAGCGGACCAGCTTCGTGCGCATTTTTGGGATCTTCAAATCGGATCTCAAGACAGAGAAAACCTTAGTCCTTCCTGAGGACCTTGAAAAGCGCCGCATTGCTGCTCAGCGCTGCGCCGACATCCTGCACCGCATCGGGGTAAAAGAAAGCGTGTTCATTACCGATGGCTCCAACCCCACCATCGCCAGCTTCAAATACGAAGACAAAAAGACTGGCAAACGTAAGAAGGTCCAGTATTACATTCCGATCATCGATCTTGAAACCGGCGCTAAGATCGACCAACTGATCCAAGAATCAGGCTGCACTGTCAGCAGAGATGCTACCGGCTGCGGCGACTCTTACACCGCCACTGTCCTCGCCTTAAAACAAGTCACCGGCAACCGGGTCTATCCCACCACTATCGCTATCCTCGCCAACCACATCGCGCGGCTGGTATACGCTATGCCCTTCTCCAACCTGATGGAGATCGAAGCCCATTGCCCGGGAGTGACGGAAAAAGTCGTCCGTTTGGCACTTGAGCATCTAGACGAGATCAACGCCTACTGCCGTGAGCATAACGAGCTTCCCCTGCTTCAGTCGGCAGTGCATTCGCTGATCTTCAAAGCCCTCGTGTAAGCTTGTTCCAGAGCTTGATTAGGTCCCTCCTGCGACGCAGCGCAGTGCGCGCTAGGGTAAATTGTTCTAGGGCGCGCTGGAGGTTTTCTCCGGGCGCGGTCACCTTGAAATACCGATCGCCTTCCAGATGATCGGTCAAGAAACGCACTCCTAGTTCGAACGGGAGCAGGGCGATCGCCTCCGGAACCCAGCGGATCTCCTCAGCGCTTAACAGGTCTTTGAGCTCTGCCCACCACCCCGCAAGCACAGCTTCGACCAAGTCTAGATCCAGCCTTCCCAGTTGGTGACAAACCGAGCGTAAGCAGTCGCCGATATCGTAGTGGACCAGTCCAGGCCCCACCGTGTCCAAATCTACCCAAGCTACAGGCCTTAGGGTCTTAGCGTCAAACAACAAATTATCTAATTTTGGATCGCCGTGGACGATCCTGAGCGGCAAGCGTCCTGCTTGCCTTGCCAGATCCAAGCCAGACGCCCAGCCCTTAAGCTTGTCTATCCAGCTGAACAAGGCGCGCAAAGACGCAGCATCTCCTACCTTTTGCCGGTAGCGCGCCCGCTCTAAAGCGGCAAGATAGCGCGGCGTGACGTGAAAGCCCGGCAAGGGATCATGCCATGCCGAGCAATCCATGCCCGCCAGCAGGCGGTGAAACTGCCCTAGGCTTGCCCCTAATGCCTCAGCCACCTGCGGAGTTTCGACCTTAGCCAAGGTGATCCCGTCTAGATATTCCAGCATGCGCCAGCATTGCCCCTGTTTGTCGATAAGGCAATCGTCCCCGCTTCGAGTGGGTACCAGACGCGGCAAACGCAGATCCGGTACAGGCAACGCATGCCAATAGTTCTCTAGCCGGCGAAGATTCGCCATGACCTGGCTTGGACGCGGAAATACCTCGGCGTTGATGCGCTGTAACACGCCGCAGGCTTGTTCGGTAGCCACCCGGTAGGTGACATTGATCAGTCCCTTTCCCCAAGGCTCAACCGCTACGACCTGACCCGGCAGCGCAAAGCGCGAAGCGAGTTCAAGCGCGTTCATCGCTCCGCTAGCTGAAACCGGCGCCGGTTACGTTCCTTCTGCATTTCTCCCTTTTTCAATAGGACATACACTGCCCCAGTCCCTCCAGCGCAAGCTGGGGCGCTGTGAAACGCCAATACCTCAGACAGCATGGGTAACCAGCGCGCCAGGCAACTTTTGAGCAAAGCGCGAGGCTCTCCTTCATGCCTTCGACCTTTACCGTGGATGATGAGGGCACAACGGACCTCGTCCTGCAGGCATTCTTGGACAAAGCGCTGCACAGCCAGCCGGGCTTGGATGACAGTCAGGCAGTGAAGATCCAACACCGCGCCGACTGGATACTCGCCGCGCTTGAGCTTTAAAAATACACCGTGCTGCACCCCGGGGCGTTTGAAGCTCAAGATGGCATCGGGTGGAACCGGTTCGATAAAGGTAATCGGCAGGAAATTTGGATCGCTTAAGGCTCGCTGGGCTGCCTCGCGGCGATAAGCTTGACCTGGCGTTGCCGATCTGGGCTTAGGCAAAGGCAGCTTATCGGTGAGGGTGAGCGGGCAAATATCTGCCATCGCTTGGCGAAACAAAGCTTCCTCATCGGTGATTTGGTCAACCTCACTCATCGTTGTTCCCCTCCGAAAGAGCTCGCCGCAGCCAGCCGTCGATCCGCTTGGCTAACAATTCGAGTCTGGCATAGTAAGCATGATCGGTCGCGGAAAATCGCAGCTGGCGATAGGCCGGTTTGTCTTTAAGCTGCAGATGGCGCGCTAGCGCCGCAGCTTTGATCTGCGGATGATCTTGTTCGGCATAGACATCCAATACTGGAATCCGTACTGCCTGAAGCCAACTTTGCACCTGGTCGTCTGCCCCTTCTGGCCAGGCCAGGCTCAGCAACACTCCCGCCTTGAGTTTAGGTGCTTGTCCAGCCAAAGCGTTAAGCAGCACCAGCCCGCCCCAGCCGTGACCGACCGCAGCGATACTGCCGCTTCCGCGCGACTGCAGCCAGTCCACCGCCGCCTCTAGCCTAGCCAAGCCGTTCGGCAATAGGGATTGATATTCTTTCGGCTCGGCTTCAGGCTCCAAGACTGGCAGTTGCAAGCTCAAGACCTCCCAGCCGTGCGCCGGCAGATATGCGCGTAGCGCATCAGCAATGCGAGAATCGGCGCGCGCGCCAGCTTCCGGCAAAAACACCACTGCCCCCCGGGCGCTGCTCGTCCTGGCAGGATCATACACCGCCAGGAAGTCTCCGGTATCTAGCGAAATCCGCACCACCTGCCCCGGGCGCCAATTTTCTCCTAACTCAACCGTCAAGCGCGCTTCTTCGACTTGATTAGGCGCTGCCCACAGGGGCAAGGCAATTGCCCACACGAACCACCACATGATCCTAGGGCACAAGCACCGCCGCTCCTTGAAACTTACCCTGGCGCAGATCTTCCAAAGCCCGATTGGCTTCTAGCAAAGGATAAGGATGGACCTTTGTGCGGATCTGGACAGCGGCAGCTAGGCTTAAGAATTCCTCCCCGTCTAGGCGGGTTAGATTAGCGACCGACATGAGGCTGCGTTCTTCCCATAATAGAGCGTAAGGAAAGCTTGGAATATCGCTCATGTGGATTCCGGCACAGATCACTTTTCCCCCTTTGCGCACCGCCCTCAGCGCTAGCGGCACCAATGCTCCGACCGGCGCATAGAGGATCGCAGCATCCAGTGCCTGCGGAGGCATCTGGTCGCTGTCTCCAGCCCACGCCGTTCCAAGGGCGTATGCAAATGCTTGAGCTGCCAGGTCGCCTGGACGGGTAAAAGCGTATACTTTGCGCTGCTGGCGGACCGCTATCTGGGCGATAATATGCGCAGCTGCCCCAAAACCGTAGAGGCCGATTTTCTCTGCCTCTTTCGCTAACGCATACGAGCGATAGCCGATTAGGCCAGCGCACAGCAAAGGAGCCATGTGCAGGTCGTCGTAATTGTCCGGCAAGAGAAAGGCGTAGCGCGCATCAGCCAAAGTGTATTCAGCATAACCCCCGTCTAAAGTGTAGCCGGTAAATTGAGCCGCATCGCACAGGTTCTCGCGCCCCATCTGGCAAAACCGACAGGCGCCGCAAGTGTACCCGAGCCAGGGTATCCCGACCCGTTGCCCGATTCGGAATTGATCGACTTCCTCCCCTAAGGCCACCACCTCGCCGACGATCTCGTGACCTGGGACAAGCGGCAGCTTAGGATTAGGCAATTCGCCGTCGACGACGTGCAAATCGGTGCGGCAGACACCGCAAGCCCGGACTTTGACCAGAATCTGACCAGCCTGCGGCTTAGGAGTCTCCATTTCGACCAATTTAAGAGGAGCGCCGGGCCGATCCAGAACCATGGCACGCATCTTGTTAAACATTAGCACCTCCGCTATGATGCTTTGCTAAATAATAACATTGTCTCTCCGCCTGCTGCTCGCCTATGCTCGACTCTAACCGCCCGGCTCAGCTTTTCCTGCACTTAGAAAGCGATCGCTTGGTCATTCGCTTAGGCGGCGATTGGCTATTAAGCCACCCTCGCCCTGCAGCGACAGAGCTTGCATCGGCACTTAATCTGCCGCCTAAGCAAGTCCTGGTCGAAGGAAAAGAACTAGGTGCTTGGGATAGCAGTTTGGTCTTATTTTTATATCAGCTTTACCAACGCTGTCAGAAACAGGGAGTACCGCTAGAACTGACGGCAGTTCCCGAAGGCGCCGAACGTCTGCTTGCACTCTCTACTACGGTTCCACCTCGTGCCGGGCGAGCCCGATCTCAGCCTGCTTTCCTAGCGCGCACCGGGTTAATGCTGCTCGCCCTTGCCGAGGAAACCTATGCGTTTATCTACTTTATCGGCGAAGCTACGATCACTTTCCTGCGTTTCTTACGCGGCCAAGCTCGGTATCGTTCTCAGGACTTAGGGGAGCTACTTCAGGAATGCGGTCCCGGTGCCCTGCCCATCGTCACCTTGATTGCTTTGCTGGTCGGCCTGATTTTGGCCTACGTCGGAGCGATGCAGCTATCTTTATTCGGTGCCCAGGTATACGTAGCCAACTTAGTGGGACTTGGCATGTTACGCGAGATGGGCGCGATGATGACGGCGGTGATCATGGCCGGTCGCACAGGGGCAGCCTACGCTGCACAACTGGGCACGATGCAGGTCAACGACGAGATCGATGCGCTCAAAACCCTGGGCATTTCGCCCATGGCATTTCTGGTCCTGCCGCGCATGCTGGCACTGATCGTCATGGTACCTCTGTTGACCGTCTATGCTGACCTAGTCGGCATTGCAGGCGGTGCGCTGGCGGCGGTTAGCGTGTTTGATCTGACGCTCTTGGAATACCTCCATCAGACGCGCTCTTCTCTGGCTCTGAACGATGCTTTGGTCGGCCTGATCAAAGCCTCGGTGTTTGGCGTGTTAATCGCCACTGCCGGATGCCTGCGCGGCATTCAGTGCCAACGCAGCGCTCAGGGCGTGGGCGAGGCAGCCACCTCGGCAGTAGTCACCAGCATCGTCGCCATCGTCGTGGCCGATGCTCTCTTGACGATTCTGTTCACCCGCCTGGGATTTTAACCCATGTCTGAACCCCATCTGGTCGTGCGCGACCTAACCTTGGCTTACGGCGATCGGATTATCCTCAAGGATTTGAATTTCACCATCGGCCGCGGTGAGATCTTCATCATCATGGGTGGGAGCGGCTGCGGCAAAAGCACCCTCTTGCGCCACCTGATCGGCCTGCTTCGCCCTGCCAAAGGGCAAGTGCTCTACGACGGAACCGTAGACCTTTGGAGTGCAGATCCTAAGACGCGCTCGCAGATCCTACGCCGGATCGGAGTCCTATACCAGAGTGGGGCATTGTGGAGCTCGATGACGCTGGCCGAAAACGTCAGCCTCCCGCTTGCGCTATACACCGATTTGAACGCTGAGACGATCCGGGAACTCGCCGCGCTTAAGCTTGCTTTAGTAGGACTTTCGGGCTTTGAAGACTACTATCCTTACGAGATCAGCGGCGGCATGCAGAAACGCGCCGGGCTTGCCCGGGCCATCGCCTTAGACCCTGAAGTGCTGTTTTTCGACGAGCCGTCGGCAGGCTTGGACCCCTTAAGCGCCAAGCGGTTGGATGATCTGATTGTAGAACTGCGCGCGAGCTTAGGAGCAACCATAGTCATGGTGACCCATGAACTGCCCAGTATCTTGGCAATTGGGACCGACTCGATTTTCTTGGATGCTGAGACCAAAACCGTCCTTGCCCAAGGACCGCCTCGTAAATTGTTAGCATCCTGCCCCGATCCTAGGGTACGCGAATTCTTAACCCGCGGAGGAAGCTTATGAGACAGATCAATCCTACTCTCATTGGGGCATTTGTATTGGGTGCACTGGCGATTTTATTTTTTGCCTTGATCCTCTTCTCAGGAGGGGAACTGTGGTCGGAGCGCGAACGCTATGTGGTATATTTTTCTGAATCGGTCAACGGCCTAAACATCGGCGCACCAGTCAAAATACGTGGCGTCCAGGTAGGCAAGGTGACCGAAATTTTAGTCCAATATCAACCCCAAGCCCGGACGCTGACCACGCCAGTGGTGATCGAGGTCGACTTTAAGCCTCTTACCATTGAAGACCAACCTGGCTTTCCTTGGAAGCATCCGGCTCTGGACGATTTGATCAAAGCGGGCCTACGCGCTCAGCTTAAGTTACAGAGCTTAGTCACTGGCCAACTTTACGTGGACTTGGATTTTCATCCTGAGACTCCGATTCGCCTGGCTGGAACTTACAAAGGGTTGGCGGAGATCCCTTCGATCTCTTCTAGCCAAGAGGAAATCGAAAACACCATCGGCGAGCTGGTACGCGAGGTTCGCCAACTTCCCTTGAAGGAAACCATCCGCACGCTCAATTCTGCCTTGTCCCACATCGAGACAGTGGTCAGCCAACCAGAATGGCAGACCTCAGCACAAAAACTAGATCGGGCATTGGAGAACTTCAGCCGTCTCGCTGAGCAGTTTGGCTCACGCATAGATCAAATCAGCGAACGCTTAGATCAGAATCTGATGCTCTCTAAGCACCTATTCCAGCGGCTAGAAGCTGAACTGACTCCCCTGCTGCAACAGGGACAAGGTACCTTGCAGCAGGTTGAA
Source organism: uncultured Methylococcales bacterium (assembly GCA_964546735.1). Lineage (GTDB taxonomy): Bacteria > Pseudomonadota > Gammaproteobacteria > Methylococcales > Methylothermaceae > Methylohalobius. Next base: position 11,292 of record CAZJKH010000015.1, read on the forward strand.
CTGACTTTGAACGGATTGAGCAAAACGCTCGGCCCCAATACCCCCATCGTCAATGATCTCTCTGCCACATTAGAAGAAATCCGCAGCGCGGCGCGCGAAATGCGAATCTTGACGGAAATGCTCCAAATTCAGCCCGAAGCCCTGCTACGCGGGAAACAGGAGACCGACCGATGAGATTTCATCTTATTATTGCAAGCCTAAGTCTTACGTTATGGATCAGCGGGTGTGCTATCACTGGGAATAGTCCACCCACCCGTTTCTACATTCTTCCCAGCGCTTCAACTACCCCAGCAGCTTCCGCTATCCGGGAGACGATCGGCCTGACCCCGATCAGCCTGCCCCGCTATCTGGACCGGCCGCAAATCGTGACGATAGATGAAGGTGGCCAAGTCATGCTGGCCGAGTTCCATCGCTGGGCCGAGCCTTTATCCGCAGGGTTTAGCCGCGTCTTAACTAAAGCCTTAACCGCTCGTCTGCCGAATAAAGCCATCCTGCCTGCTACCCCGGAGACTGAACAGATCTTGGAAATCCAAGTTCAGGATTTTCGCGCCCTGCCCGGTCGATGCGTACTCACCGCTATCTGGCGTTTGCGACGCGGTAAAGAAGCTTTAACCTGGCACCACCAAACCATCGAACAGCCGGTCCAGGGCCAAGGTTACCCAGCGTTGGTAGCTGCCATGGGTCTGGCCATAGAACAACTAGCTGAACGCATCGCGACCGCCCTAAAATAAAAGCCATTACCTGCTGCATTCCAGCCTCCATGCTACACCTTGGCACCCGCCCATGCGCCCGGGCAGCTTCATACAAGGGCATCGCCTGCGGTAGCTGGCGCTCGATTTCCTGAATCCGGCTTGCATGCGAGGGGTGAGTGGAGAGCCACTCCGGCGGGCTTGGGCGCCCGGTTTGCGCCATGTTGTGCCAAAGCTGGATCGCCTCGCGCGGATCGAAGCCAGCTTTAGCCATCAGTTCCAAGCCGATCACATCCGCCTCAGCTTCCTGAATACGGCTGAACGGCATCAGCACTCCGAACTGGGCTCCCAGTCCTAAGGCGCCTAGCAATAACTGGCCAGCAGGCGACTTAGGGTTAGCGATGGATTGAATCAAGCCGAGCGTCTGTTCTACAGCAAACTCTTGGGAGACCCGTTCGTTGCTGTGGCGCGCCAGGACATGACCGATCTCGTGGCCGATCACCGCCGCGAGCTGATGTTGATTGCGGGCGGCTTTGAGCAACCCGCGATAGACTCCGATCTTGCCGCCCGGCAGTGCAAAGGCATTGACTTGTTCCGATTTGAATACGACTACCTCCCACTGTCCTCCCAAGGCGCGGGTCAACTCTCCGACGATACAGCGGACGTAAGCATTGATGGCCGGATCCGTTTCGATACGTTCTTTGCGCTTGATTTGTTCAAACGCTTGAAACCCCATCTGAGCCAGTTGGGTCTCCGGCATGAGCACCAACTGAGAACGCCCGGTTGGGGAAGTAACGCAGGCTGCAAGCAGCCCCATTAACCCCAGCGCAAGCAAAATGCGCCTGATCATTCCTCTCTCCCTCAGTAAATTTAATCATTGCTATGTTAGATAGCTACTTGAGCATTGCCGCAAACTGAAAGATGGCATAAAGTATGGATAAAATTACCTCATAAGCAACCAGCCGTTATGACCGAAACCTCTTATTATGCTGGCATCGAACGCCGTCAGAACAGCGGTCAGATGATCGAGGAGCTCCTTGAGGAGCGCAAGCAAATGTGGGCATTGTACTGCGAAGTGGCCGAGCTGAAACCATTCGATCAACCCAAACAATCTTTGGATCAAGTTTTAAGTCGGTTTTGTCAGGTCATGATCGATTATCTCTCCCTTGGTCATTTCGGCATCTATCAGCGCATCATCGATGGCACGGAGCGTCGGCAGAAAATGCTTGAAGCTGCAGCAGCCTTGTATCCAGCCATCGCTGAAGCTACCGAGGTCGCCCTCCGTTTCAACGACCAGTACGAGGCTGGCCAATTGGCGGATCCTGCTGTCCTGATGCGCGAACTGTCCAAACTGGGAGAAGCCCTGGCCACCCGAATCGAACTGGAAGATCAACTGATCGCTTCGATGTTTAAATGAAATTCTGCTCCCACTGCGGCGCTCGGTTGGTGGTTAAAATCCCAGCCGGGGAGGATCGTGAGCGGTTCGTGTGCGAATGCTGCGGCACCATTCATTATCAGAACCCTAAAATCATCGCCGGTTGCCTTCCCCTTTGGCAGGGTAAAATTCTTCTCTGTCGGCGCGCGATCGAACCGCGCTATGGGCTCTGGACCCTCCCGGCGGGATTTATGGAACTGGGAGAAACCCTAGAGCAGGCTGCGCTTCGGGAAACGTGGGAAGAAGCCCGAGCGGAGGTCAAACTATTAGGTCTGTATACGGTCTTCAGCCTGCCGCACGTGGATCAAATCCATCTCTTTTTCCGCGCTGAGCTGCTAAATAGCCGCTTCGCGCCTGGCCCAGAGAGCCTGGCGGTCGAGCTGTTTGAGGAGACCGATATTCCCTGGCAGGAGCTGGCTTTCTCCACCGTGCGCCGAACCCTGGAAAGCTTCCTAGAAGACAGCAAACACCACCGCTTCGAAGTAAAAGTCGAAGATCTACTGCCTGCGCAACCGACGCCAAGGCAAGATCAACGCCAGAAGTGAGGGATCGCCCATCCCTGCTAAAGTGGCGATCATCCTAAAGGCATGCATGAGCCAAGATAACATCGATCAACTATTAAGCCAGAAACCAGAACCAGCTAAGCGGCTGAGCTTTTGGGTTGGCGCGGCAGTACTTTTTGGATCAACGCTTGCCTTTGCGATATGGAAGATGGAAAACCGCGCTGGCCAGCTGCGCTATGTTACCGCTGAGGCCAAGCGAGGAGATCTCACCGTCATGGTGACCGCCACCGGTACCGTCAAACCTCTCAATCAGGTAGAAGTCGGCACCGAGGTTTCAGGGACGATTGAAACGGTGCTAGCAGATTACAACGACCAAGTTAAACGGGGTCAGGTACTGGCGAGGCTCGATACCGCCCAGCTCGAAGCCAAAAAGCGGCAGACCGAAGCCTCCTTGGCATTGGCTCAGGCGCGCGTCAGGGAGGCTGAAGCGACGCTGAAAGAGACCCGACAAAAATTTCAGCGCGCTCAGCGTCTAGTCCAAACCAAGCTTATTTCCCAGGAAGCACTTGAGGCTGCGGAAGCGGCTTTGCTGCGCGCTGAAGCAGCCCTAGCCTCAGCCCTTGCCCAAGTTGCAGCCACCCAGGCGCAGCTCGACGAAAACCAGAGGATGCTGGAAAAAGCGGTCATCCGCGCACCCATCGACGGCATCGTCTTACAGCGCCAAGTCGAGCCGGGACAAACCGTCGCCGCCTCTCTGCAGACGCCGGTATTATTTGTCCTGGCTGAAACTTTGCGCCAGATGGCACTACACGTGGCGGTGGACGAGGCCGATGTAGGCCAGGTGAAAGAAGGGCAAACCGCTACCTTCACGGTCGATGCTTATCCAGACCGGCGCTTTCAGGCGGTTATCGCTCAAGTGCGCTACGCGCCGCAAATCGTAGACGGGGTTGTCACCTACGAGACCGTGCTGGCAGTGGACAACTCCGATTTAGCTCTGCGCCCCGGTATGACCGCAACCGCTGAGATCGTGGTGAATCGGATCGAGGATGCGCTCTTGGTACCTAATGCAGCGCTGCGCTTCAGTCCGCCTCCGGCGAACGAACCCAACGCTGAATCCGGCGGGGTGTTGGCAAAATTGTTCCCGCGCAGATCGGTACCAAAAACCGTCAGCGTGGAAGCTGCCGACCCTCATGTGCAGCGGGTTTGGATCGTGCAGGATGGCCGCCTGCTGCCGGTGACAGTGCGCACCGGCATCAGCGATGGAAACTTCACCCAGGTGCTCGCAGGAGACATTTCACCTGGTACCCCCCTGGCAGTGGACGTGGTCAGTTCTGGACCGTGAGCGGCACTCCCCAACCCTTGCTCGAACTGGTCGGAGTGACCAAAGTCTACGGTAGAGGGCAAGCTGCCATGCAAGCCCTGCGCGGAGTGAGTTTCCAGATTTACCCGGGGGAGTTCGTCGCGGTGATGGGGCCAAGCGGTTCAGGCAAATCGACCTGCCTGAACATTTTAGGGTGCCTAGATACCCCTAGCAGCGGCCACTACTTTTTCCACGGCATTGAGGTCGGCTGCTTAAGCCGCAACCAGCGTGCCCGACTGCGCCGATATTACTTGGGTTTTGTGTTCCAGGGATTTAATCTGCTGGCACGCACTACCGCCTTGGAAAACGTCGAATTACCGCTGATCTACCAAGGTGTACCCGCTGCCAAGCGGCGTGCTTTGGCACGCCAGGCGCTGGCTAAAGTAGGGCTTGCCGGCTGGGAAAACCATACCCCTGCTGAGCTCTCCGGCGGCCAGCAGCAGCGGGTAGCAATCGCACGCGCGATAGTCACCGCACCCAAAGTGATCCTTGCCGATGAGCCAACCGGCAACCTGGATACAGCGCGCAGTCGGGAAATCATGGAGCTTCTATGCGCCTGCAACCGCGATCTTGGAGTCACCATCGTCATGGTCACCCACGAGACCGAGACGGCCCAATTCGCCCAGCGCCTCCTGCGCTTCCGCGACGGCTTGCTCGAGAGCGACGGTCACCCTTAGCCGATGTTTTGGAACAGTTGGATCTTGGCTTGGCGCGCACTGCGCCGCAATCTACTTAGATCCACCCTGACCATGTTGGGGGTAGTGATCGGCGTGGCTGCAGTGATTACCATGGTCATTGTCGGCGATGGCGCTACCTTGCAAGTAAAATACCAGATCGCTAGCCTAGGCAGCAATCTGCTCGTCGTCCGACCTGGACAGCGGATGGCTTTCGGACAACGTTCCACCGCCAAAGCCTTCAGCCTAGAAGATGCCCTGGCCATCGGCCGCGCAGTGCCGGCAGTAGCAGCAGTCGCGCCTAGCGCGATGGAGCCTACGATCGCGATCTACGGCAACCGCAATTGGTCCACCACGATTTACGGAGTAGACAATCAATTCCTGAGCGTGAAAAACTGGCCGCTGGCAGGGGGTCGCCCGTTCACCGTGGGCGAACTGCGTGCTGGTAAGGCGGTTTGTATCTTAGGTGCCAGCGTCCACAAGCAACTGTTTGGTCATCAAGATCCCCTTGGAGCAAAGATTCGCCTGGCCAAATTCTCTTGTGAAGTGGTCGGTTTGCTTGCAAGCAAAGGACAAGGTCTGATGGGTTCAGATCAAGACGATGTCGTGCTTATGCCCCTTAAAACCTTCTGGCGCAGAGTTGCCGGTAACCGCGACGTGACCTTGATCCAAGTCTCGGTTCGAGAAGGGTTTGCGACATCTAAGGTACAGCGGGAGATCGAACAGTTACTGCGCGAACGCCGTCGGATCGACCGCGGCCAGGAGGACGACTTTTACGTGATGGACATGCAGGAAGTCGCCTATACCCTCACCGGCACCACCCGCATTCTGACTGCGCTGCTGGGGACAGTAGCAGCGGTGAGCTTGCTCGTGGGCGGCATCGGGATCATGAACATCATGCTGGTGTCGGTCACCGAGCGCACCCGGGAAATCGGCATTCGCCTGGCTATCGGGGCATCAGAATGGGACGTGCTGCTCCAATTTTTGATCGAAGCGGTGGTCCTATCTGCATGTGGAGGATCGATCGGCATCCTGCTGGCACTGGGTGCCTCCTTAGGACTTGCCAGGCTACTTGAGGTGCCGTTCGTATTCAACGGCAACATCGTCGCCACCGCTTTCCTGATGGCAGTCGCGATAGGCGTAGGATTCGGTTATTTCCCAGCGCGGCGCGCTGCCCGTCTTGATCCCATCGAGGCACTGCGCTACGAATGAGCCTTTGCGCCGGTTGGATTTTGTGGGCGCTGGCGTCGGCGGCAGGGTTTGCCGTCATGGCTGCCTTAGTCCGCCACCTGAGCACAGCCTTCCCCCAGGCGGAGCTAGTCTTTTTCCGCAACGCGATGGCGCTGGCATTTCTGTTGCCCCTTCTGATAAAGCAGAAAGTATCGCTGCGCACGCCATGTTTTCGCCTGCACCTCGTACGAGCCAGTGCAGGCTTGGCGGCCATGTACCTGTACTTCTACGCGCTCGCCCGTCTGCCCCTCACCGACGCGTTGCTTTTAAATTTTACCTCTCCCCTGTTTGTGGCGCTGTTTTCCACTCTTTGGCTACACGAAGGCTGGACCGTTTCCCGGATCGTTGCCTATATGGTCGGAGTGGCTGGCCTAGGGTTGCTGTTTCGCCCTTCCTCAGCGGTCTTCTCGCTCGCTGGTCTAGCAGGGCTTGCCTCAGGAGCCTTAGCAGGTCTCGCGTTGACGACGGTCAAGCGCATGGCGTCTTCTGAACCAGGCGCGCGCATCGTGGTTTGGTTCGCGCTGATGGCCACTGCCATCTCAGCGCTTCCGCTGTTCACTAGCCCTAAACTGGTCCCTCAGGGGGAAGAGTGGCTCTGGCTGCTGGCCATGGGGCTAGCCGGAAGCCTAGGCCAGTTGGGGCTCACCCTCGCCTATGCACAGGCACCGGCTTCCCAGGTTGCCCCCTTGGGATACACGAGCTTGCTATTTGCCGGCCTGATCGGTTACCTGTTCTGGGACGAACTGCCAGATCCTGTTGGGCTTGCCGGCATGCTGCTGATCCTGACCGCTGGCCTGCTGGTCAGCCGAGAACCGGTGAAGCTAGAAAAATTGGGGTCAGACCACTGAGTTTTTGGTTGGTGCCGACGGCGAGACTCGAACTCGCACGGCTTTCGCCACCGCCCCCTCAAGACGGCGTGTCTACCAGTTCCACCACGTCGGCTAGAATCGATTTATTTTTTGTTTTCCTCTGGCTGCTTGGTCTCTGTCGGCATCACCACCGGTGCGTCCGAGACAGGCTCAGCAGATTTGAGAACTTCTACGAAGCTCTTTTTATTATCCCGAAAATCAGCAAAATAAGCGAGAGACAAACTGGTCAAAAAAAAGATAACGGCTAAAATCGCTGTGGTGCGGGACAGAAACGAGGCCGAACCCCTAGCCCCAAACAGAGTGCCTGAGGCGCCTGCGCCAAACGCTGCCCCCATGTCAGCACCTTTGCCCTGCTGCAAGAGGACAAGCACGACGATGGCAATCGAAATCAATACATGAACTATCACTACCAGCTGGTACATATCAGCAATTTCCTGCAGCTTGAACAATCGCCAAAAAAGCCGAAGCCTCAAGCGAGGCCCCACCGATCAACCCGCCATCGATATCGGCCATGGCAAACAACGCGCGCGCGTTTTCCGCGTTCACGCTCCCACCGTACAGAATCCTGACCTGTTCAGCCACAGTTCTGTCTTGAGCTGCCAGTTTTTGACGGATGTAGTCATGGACCTCCTGCGCTTGCTGAGGAGTCGCAGTGCGTCCAGTGCCAATAGCCCATACCGGTTCATAAGCGATGACGGCGCGCAACAGAGAATCCAATCCAGCCTGCTTGATGACCGCATCGAGCTGCGCACTGACGACCTCGAAAGTCTGACCCGATTCGCGCTGCTCTAAGGCTTCCCCGATACATAAGATCGGACACAAACCGTGCTCGATGGCTCTCTGATAGCGAGCTGCAATCAACGCATCCGATTCGCCGTAGAGCAGCCGGCGCTCGGAGTGACCGACGATCGCGAGCTTGCATCCGAACTCCTTGAGCATGGATGCAGACACCTCGCCAGTGAACGCACCGACCTCGCGGTCAGAGACATTCTGGGCTCCAAGCAGCACTTGGCTCCCAGCAAGCTGTTCGGCTGCCTGGGGAATGAACACATACGCCGGGCATACGCCGACATCCACCGCCATATTTTGCGGCAATCCAGCCAGAATAGCGTCTAGAAGCTTGCGGACATTTGCCCGCGTGCCGTTCATCTTCCAGTTTCCAACGACTAAAGGCCGGCGCATTTTTCCTCCCAAAGTTTTGATTATTTTATCCAGCTGCCTAGTCGATGACAAATTATGCCAAAGTATGCGCGACCACGGCCGCCAATTCTTGCGCCAATTGATCGATCAATACCGCATCCTGCCCCTCGACCATGATCCGAATGACAGGCTCTGTCCCGGAGGCTCGAAGCAACACTCGACCTGTGCCATTGAGCTTGTGCTCGACTGCTTGCTTAGCGTTCCATATGGACGCGATCGTCTCGAGCTGAGCAGGTTTAGTCCTTACTCGCACGTTGTGCAATACCTGGGGATACTTACGCATGCCTTGCTTGAGTTCGTGCAAAGACTTGCCGGTACGCCACATTTCCGCCAATACCTGCAAAGCGGAGACAATTCCGTCACCGGTCGTGGTACGATCGAGACAGATAATATGACCGGAGCTTTCCCCCCCTACCATCCCCCCATGGGCTTCTAGCATTTCCATCACGTAACGGTCACCGACTTGGGCCCGAAGCAAAGGAATGCCCCGTTCAGCCAAAGCATGCTCCAGTCCAAGATTGGTCATCAAAGTTCCAACCACTGGACCTTCCAGCTTTCCTGCTGCCTGTCTGGAAAGAGCGATAATATAGAGAATCTCGTCACCATCCACCAAGACGCCGGTATGATCCACCATTAATACTCGATCGCCGTCACCATCGAAAGCGATCCCCAAATCCGCGCCGCGAGCCATCACTTCTCGCTGCAGCGCCTCAGGGTGCATGGACCCACAACCGGCGTTAATGTTTAGGCCGTTTGGATGGACGCCGATGCAATCTACCCGTGCCCCTACATCGCTGAACACATGGGGGGCAATGTGATAAGTAGCCCCATGAGCGCAGTCCAACACGACATGCAGGCCGCTCAGATCCATACAGGCTGGTACGGTGCTCTTACAAAACTCAATGTAGCGCCCGCGCGCATCGACGATGCGCGTTGCCTTACCCAGCTGATCGGGCGCGACCGTGGTCATAGGCCGGTCCAATTGCGCCTCGATCGCCTTCTCTACCTCGTCTGGTAGTTTCTTGCCTGCTGACGAGAAGAATTTGATCCCGTTGTCCGGATAAGGATTGTGCGAAGCGCTGATGACTATACCCGCCTTGGCTCTGAGCGTGCGGGTCAAGTAGGCGATGCCCGGCGTTGGCATCGGACCCAGTAGTTGGGTATCTACGCCTGCAGCCGATAAACCCGCCTCCAAGGCGGATTCGAACATATAGCCTGAGATACGGGTATCCTTGCCCACCAGCACATGCGCGGGACCTTTATCCCGAAACACCTGCCCTGCCGCCCAACCTAATTTTAAAACAAAATCCGGGGTAATCGGCGCCTCGCCAACCTTACCACGGATACCGTCCGTGCCAAAAAAGCGCTTAGCCACAGCATTCCCCCCCTTTTGATCTTTTACCTTATTAGTAAGTATAAGCGATCGGCTAGAGCCTTAACGCACGCCCATTAAAAAACCCTGCCCTTTCTGCAAGGGGCAGGGTTTGCCATAGGTGATACTCAGGATTAGTTCTGTCCTGCAGGACCTCCGATGGGGCTGACGCCTGGAGAAGACACAGGAGCCTCTGGCTTGCTTTCCGTCTCCACAGATTTGCCTGCAGGCGGGGTAGTATCTTCCCAGCCGGCGGGTGGGGGCGGGGGGTTACCTGCCAT
>CAZJKH010000016.1:0-19690 GCA_964546735.1 uncultured Methylococcales bacterium
GGGTTAGAATGACCCGAGGTCGGTTCATGCCAGGGGCTTTACGGGAGTAGAATCGATGCAAAAGCCAAGCTTAAGTTGAATCAGCTAGCTGGCACGGGCGGGGCAGTGGCGCGCCAATATTCCATCGCCGCCGCGATACCGCTACCGGGTTGAACGGGTATCCCCACATCGCGCAGCGCCATCTCGGCGCCGACAATGGCGCTTGCGAGCATGAGCTCGTTGACATCTCCCAGATGGCCGATGCGGAACACTTTGCCTGCTACTTCAGACAAACCGGATCCAAGCGACAGGTTATAGCGATGGTAAGCGACGTGGATCACATCGCGGGCATCAAAACCTTCTGGCACCACGATGGCGGAGACCGTATCCGAATACCATTTGGGATCCTGAGCGCACAGCTTTAACCCCCAGCCGTCTAGCACTGCGTGCCGCACTCCTTCGGCCAGGCGGCGGTGGCGCGCGTATACTTGTTCTAGCCCTTCGGCCAAGAGCAGGTCGAGTACTTGGCGCAAACCGTGCAGCATGGCGGTATTCGGCGTATAGGGAAAGTAACCTGTATCGTTGGCCTGAATCTGATCGTCGATGTTCAAAAAGCTGCGAGGGAGTTTTGCCGTGTGGCGTTTCTCCAGCGCTTTCTGGCTAAAGCAGACGAAGGCGCCGCCCGCTGGCAACATGAAGCCCTTTTGCGAACCGGTCAAGGCCACATCTACACCCCATTCGTCCATGCGAAACTCGATGCTGCCGATGGAGCTGACGCCGTCGATCATGAACAAGGCGGGGTGATGGGTCTCGTCCAGGATTTGACGAATTGCTTTCAGGTCATTGGTAACACCGGTGGAGGTCTCGTTGTGGCAAATGAGCAGGGCTTTGATTTCACGGTGGCTATCCTGTTTCAGGCGCTGGGCTAGATGATCCAAAGGCACTCCTTGGCCCCAAGGGACCTCATGGTACTCAACTTCCAGCCCAAGGCGCTTAGCTGACTGTATCCATAGGTGGCTGAAGTGTCCAAACCGGTAAGATAACACTTTATCCCCAGGCGATAGGGTATTGCACATTGCAATTTCCCAACCCGCGGTGCCGGTGGCAGGAAAGATAAAGACCCGGCCAGTTTGGGTTTGGAAGACTTTCTTCAGATCCTCAAACAGCGGTTTGACCAGCTTAGGAAAGTCCGGCGAACGGTGGTCTTCCATGGGCACGTGCATAGCGCTTAAGACTGAATCCGGCACGTTGGTTGGCCCAGGAACATAAAGATGGTTGCGACCTGCCATCGTTATTTGTCCTTGAATGTTCGATGTTGTCGATAGCGGTGCCTCGGGCCGGACTCGAACCGGCACGGGATCGCTCCCTCGGGATTTTAAGTCCCGTGTGTCTACCAATTCCACCACCGAGGCAGGCTGATTATTATTTAACCACCACCCTCATTTAGCAAGTGATATTTGGGTGCAGAAGGTTAAAAGAGGGCTTTGACTCCTGACTGTGGTACCGAAATCACGCTCAAGATTTGGCGGAGAGGGTGGGATTCGAACCCACGGAGGGTTTCCCCTCGCCGGTTTTCAAGACCGGTGCTTTTAACCGCTCAGCCACCTCTCCTTAGAGTAAAACCAGCATAACCGAAAGTCACATGACAGGCTAGTGTCCGAGCCATACACATTTGCCGCCTGAAGCTTCATCGATCCGCTTGAGCCATTCTTGGTGAGCGTCGAGATCCTGTGGCGGACAGGTTGCCAATTTCAAAGCCCGACGTGGGCGCTGGATGCTACCTGAGATTACCTGAGGGCGAATTGCTTCCTGCTCACCGTCTAGCCCCAAGGTAATTTGGCCCCCAGTCATAGCTAGATATACCGAGGCTAGAAGCTGGGCGTCGAGCAATGCACCGTGAAAACCCCGATGGCTGCTATCGATCTGATACCGTTTGCATAGAGCATCTAAGCTATTGCGCTGACCTGGGTGTTTGCGTTTCGCTAAAATTAGCGTATCGACGATAGTGCAATAATCCTCCACGCGACCGAATTGGGGACCAGCGCGGCTCAATTCGGCATTGATGAAGCCGACATCGAAGGGAGCATTATGAATGATGACCTCGCTGTCTCGGATGAATGCGAGAAAGTCATCTACAATCTCGAAAAACTTGGGTTTGTCGGCGAGAAAAGCATTGTCGATACCGTGGACATTCACCGCATCCTGATCGATGGCCCGCTCTGGATTTAGATATGCGTGGAAGTGATTCCCGGTCAGACAGCGATTGATTAATTCTACACAGCCGATTTCGATGATTCTGTGACCTGCAGCCGGGTCAAGCCCTGTGGTTTCAGTGTCTAGCACGACTTGGCGCATGCAGTCCTCCCTGAGGATTAGAGGATTGAAATAACAATTCGTCGATAGCGCGATTGGCCAGTTGGTCTGCCAGTTCATTTTCCGGATGGCCGCTGTGGCCACGCACCCATTCCCATTGAACCTGATGGCGCGCTATCGCCTGGAGTAACCGCTGCCAAAGGTCTAGGTTTTTGACCGGCTTGCCGGCAGCGGTTTTCCAATCCCGCTTGATCCAATTAGGCAACCATTCAGTGATGCCTCGTTTAAGGTATTGGGAATCAGTACTCACGATGACTTTGCAGGGACGTTTTAGGGCTTCTAAGGCTGAGATAGCCGCCATCAATTCCATCCGATTATTCGTGGTATTCGATTCGGCCCCATATAATTCTCGCTGCTTATCTTGATAGCGCAACAAGGCGCCCCAACCGCCAGGGCCGGGGTTACCGCGGCAGGCACCGTCAGTATAGATTCTAACCAACGTTTCGTTTTGCGCCATCGGTTTTTCTCTGAATGGTCGGCGCAATGCCTGGTACCCAGTCGGGGCAGGGCTCTGCGACTGGATTGATTGGGATCATAGTATAAGTTCGCTTGATGGCGCAGATAGCGTAGCCTAGCGACCACAATGCAGAGCAGTAGTTCCGCCACCTATTTTGGGCAGGATAAGAGAGCGTGTGGAAATCATAGTGGACGCAGATTTCGGCAGCGAAATTAAGCAGGTTTAACCAATCCAGCAGGATGTATTGGCTAATCGCTCGGCCGCGCCAGGGAGCGGCGTGCTGTCTGCCCGGAAGGTAAGCGTACAAGCGATAGAAACTCCAGGGGTGAAATCCTAGAATCCACGCTTGACCTTCTGGTTTCAACACTCGCTCCGCTTCACGCAAGAGTTGATGTTGGTCAGGGGTGTATTCGAAGGTATGAGGCAAAATTAAAACGTCGATGCTTTCTGACGCCAGCGGTAGGGAATTTAAGTGAGCACAGATGCTTGGCAGACCAGATCCAGATGGATTTTCATCTACGATGATAAAACGGGGCAAGTAACCGCTGTCCAAGTAGTTTCTTTCCCAACCTACTCTGCCCAATTGAGCTAAGGTGAAGGAGTAAGGAACTTTGATCGAGCGGTTCAAGAAAGTAGCTTCCAATTGCCCCAGCCGGCGTCCTAAAGGAGTTTGGTACCACTGGCATAAAACAGCGCGAGAGGGCATGGAAGAGGGTAAACGACGGTGAAACACGCCTTTAGGGTTGGCAATCGAGGAGTTTGCAATATAATAGCCGATAATCCAGTAGGATTGCTGGAATAAGGGAGGAAGAATGATGAACAAGACCGTGCTCGTGTTGCCTTTGGCAACTGCGGTGACTTTGTCTGGGTGTAGCCAGCAACCGGTGAAACCCGTCACTAGTGGGCTGAACAAGCCACCTGCGTTATATGTTAAATTGCGCGATTCTGATCTTCCCCACCTGGTCAAGCCGAAAAAAAAACACCTCAATGTTCACCACCACGATTTATGGCATAGGTTGTTTGCCCTGTATAAGCTGCCTAAAATCGACCATCCCCGCGTTCGGGCAGAGTTAAAGTGGTACCTGGCTAACCCAGATTACCTCGAGCGGATTCAACAACGGGCAAGGCCTTATCTCTACACCATCGTAAAAGAAATCGAACGCAACGGTCTACCTGGAGAACTGGCTTTACTGCCGATTGTAGAAAGCGCATTCCAACCGCTTGCCTGCTCTCCCAAAGAAGCTGCGGGATTGTGGCAGTTCATTCCTTCAACGGGTGAACAATACGGCCTAAAGCAGAACCAGTGGGTAGATCTGCGCCACGATGTCCACGCCTCTACCCGAGCGGCAATTCGTTATTTGAAAAAACTCCACGCAGATTTTGGCGATTGGCTGCTCGCCTTGGCTGCTTACAACGCCGGCGAAGGCAGGGTAATGCAGGAGATCATCAAAAACCGGATTTTGTTTCGGCCAACGGATTTTTGGCACTTGAACTTGCCGGAGGAGACTAAAGCGTATGTACCCAAACTCTTAGCAGTCGCCCAAGTGTTCAAGCATGCCAAGGCATTTGGGATTGCCTTGCATCCTATTCCCAACCGTCCTCTTTATGCTCGGGTCGATGTGGGCTCGCAGATCGACCTGGCGTTAGCAGCCAAACTGGCCAATCTACCGCTGGAGGAGATGCAAAGGCTCAATCCTAGTTTCCGCCGTCGAGTGACTGCTCCAGACGGCCCGCATCGCTTGGTGTTGCCGTTGGAAAAAGTCGAGCTGTTTGAAGAACGCTTAGCCCAATTGCCGAGATCTCAATGGGTCAATTTTGAACCGAAACAAATTCCTAAACAAACCTTAGCTTCTCTCACCTCTAATCCCGATACTTCTAAAGCCAATGCTCCTCGCTCTGTAGAGCCTGCCCAAATTAGGCAGGCAGTGAAAATGCAAGGCCAGATACAGAAACTCCAGGCGCCACCTCAGTGGAAAGTACACGTGGTGCGTTCGGGGGAAACCCTATGGACGATAGCGCGCCGGTATGGAATGGAGGTCAGGCAGTTGATCCGCCTAAATAGTCTTAGAAGCAGCAACGCTTTGTGGGTGGGTCAGCGCTTGCGGGTCATAGCAGCCCGGGCTGGTTATCCTGCCAGGAATAATTTGGACCTGACTCGCGTTTCAGCAGGAGCAACCGGCAGGCTACTTGTCAGGCGAGATCCGCCGGTTAGGCGTGATAGTTAGAGACTTTGCTGCCATCTGCTAGTGTTGTTTGGGGGTAGTGCCCCTTCCTGGGCTTGGCGTAAGCGTTTGCCGGGCAGCGCGGCCAGGAGCTTTTGCGTGTAAGGATGACGGGGGGAGAACAAGACCTGGTAAGTTTCCCCAAGTTCTACGATTTTGCCTTGGTACATTACCGCAACTTGGTGTGCGATTTCTGCGACCACGGCCAGATCGTGGCTGATAAACAGATAACTGACCCCCGTGCGCTGCTGTAAGTCCTTGAGCAGTTTTAAGATCTGTTGTTGGACCGAGACGTCGAGCGAACTGGTGGGTTCATCGCACACGATCAGCCTGGGTTCGACTGCAAGCGCTCTGGCGATACAAATGCGTTGGCGCTGGCCGCCGGAAAATTCATGTGGATAGCGCAGGCGGCTTTCGGCAGGCAGTCCCACTTCCTCCAGCAGGCGTTCGATCCGTTCAACGCGCTTTTTAGCAGGGAGATCGGGGCGTAAGGATTTAAGCCCTTCGGCTAGGATATCGCCTACCAACATTCTTGGGTTCATCGCTGAAAACGGGTCTTGAAACACGATCTGAAGCGCGCGGCAGCGTTCCTTGACCGGTAGGGTGTTGAGTTCTTGGCCATCGAAATAAACCCGGCCATCGGTAACTGGAATCAATCCCAACAGCGCTTTGCCTAAGGTAGTCTTGCCGCAGCCAGATTCACCGACCAAAGCCAAGGTTTGCCCTTGAGATAAGGTGAAAGAGACATCGTCCACTGCCCGCACATAATCTTTGATGCGCTGCAACAGTCCCCGGCGGATGGGGTACCAAACTTTGAAATTCCGCACTTGGAGTAAAGGAGGAGATGATTTTTGCTCAGCACGCGGTGAAAACTTGGCGAGACAGCTGTCCAGCCTAGGCCGGGCGGTAAGCAACTGCTGCGTATAAGGATGGGTCGGGTGGGCGAATAGAATCTCACCTTGCTTGCGGAAAGTTTCAACGATCTGGCCGTTCTGCATGACTGCGGCCGAGTCGGCCAAGTCGGCCACCAGGCCCAAATCATGAGTGATCAGCCACAGCGCCATAGCGCGCTGGCGCTGGAGTTTGCCGAGCAGCTCTAGAATCTGGGCTTGAATGGTAACATCTAAGGCAGTGGTAGGTTCGTCAGCGATCAGGAGTTCTGGCTCGCCCGCCAAAGCCATGGCGATCATCACCCGCTGGCGTTGCCCACCTGACAATTGGTGCGGGAAACTTGCGATTCTCTGCTCGGGATTGGGGATGCCGACTTGCCGGAGAAGCTCTAGGCAACGTTGATCCCTGGCCTGACCTGTGAGACCAAGGTGCAGGGTCAAGACCTCGCCGATTTGGTTACCGACAGTTTTGACTGGATTGAGCGAGGTCATCGGGTCTTGGAAGATCATCGCGATACGCCTGCCGCGTAGGCGATTCATCCGTATCTCCGGCAGCCGGAGCAGATCCTCACCGCCCAGCCAGACCCTGCCGGCAGTGATGCGCGCCTCGGGAGGCAATAAGCGCATCACCGATAAGGCAGTGATCGACTTACCTGAGCCAGATTCCCCTACCAGAGCAAACGTCTCGCCGCGGTGGATGGTAAAGCTGACACCATCCACGACGGTGACAGTATGGCCTGCCCGCTGAAACTGGGTGGTTAAGTGCTCGACGGACAGCAAAGGTTCGATCATGCTGCCAGAAGAAGATAGCGCAGGTCGTGCCAATCGCCGTAGTCGATCAAGGCATCGGCGTGAGCGCGGGCGATCGCATGGCCATGATAGGCCACTCCCAACCCTGCCAGTTCTAGCATCAAAATGTCGTTGGCTCCATCCCCCATCGCGATCGCTTGTTGAGGCGAGATGCCCAATTGACGGGCAAGGTAGGTGAGAAACTCAGCCTTGGCGTGTTTATCGACGATCTGGCCTTGGAGTTTCCCGGTGAGCCGGCCAGCTTTGGTTTCGAGCATGCAGGCTAGGCTGTAGTCGATGGGGAGCATGGCTTGGAGCCGTTGAGTAAAGAAGGTAAATCCGCCTGAGACGATTGCGGTAGTGATCCCGCGTTGCTTGAGCCAGGCCAAAGTCGCCCTAGCACCTGGCGCAAGCGCAGGTTTCATCCGCGTTTCAAAGACCTCAACCAGTTTTGCCTCCGGTAGCCCCTCAAGCAGCGCCACCCGCTCCTTTAACGCGGCGGCAAAATCCAATTCCCCTGCCATGGCTTTGGCAGTGATCGCAGCGACTTGATCGCGCAGACCGACCATGGCAGCGATCTCGTCGATGGTTTCGATGGAAACTAAGGTAGAGTCTAAATCAGTGATCAGCAGGCGAACTTTTGCTGGCTCAAAGTCTGGCGGCAAGGTATTGACGTCGCAACTTAGAGCGCGGCGCCAAGCCTCCAATTCCAATGCGACTTGGTGTTCCAAAAGCAGGTAGCCTGAACGCTTTTGAAGCTGGCCAAGCTGAATCAATCGCGCTTGGAATTCCGCTGGGATTTCGGAGCAGTGGATGATAGTACGCTGAGTGGGCATTAAGCGATTCATTCTTCGGCTCGGCGGGGATCGAAGGCATCACGGACGATATCGGCGAACACGTTAGCGGAAAGCACAAATGCAAACATGAATCCAAATGCCGCCGCTAAGGTCCACCAGATGATGGGATCGCGGGCCAGTTCCAGGCGCGCGCTGTTGATCATGTTGCCCCAACTATGCGTGGTTGGATCGACGCCGATATTGACATAGGACAATACCGCTTCGGCCAGGACCAGCTCGCTAAAATCCAGGACCACTGAGATCAGCACGATATGAAACACGTTAGGCAGAATATGGCGGAGCAGGATCGTCAGGTGGGATACCCCAAGCGCCCGCGCTGCCTGAACGTATTCCATTTCCCTCAGTTTCAAGGTCTCGGCCCGCAGCAGCCGGCACAGCCCAGTCCAGCTCGTGATCCCTAAGATCAGGCACAGAAAAAACAACCGCCTGTCAGCGCGCACCGCGATGCTCGTAAATTGTTCCTCGTGGGCAGCCATGTAAACCTGGAGCATCAAAATGGCCGCTGCGATTAAAAGCACGCTGGGAATAGAGTTTAAGGTGGTGTAAAAATATTGAATGACATCATCGACCCAGCTGCGGAAATAGCCCGCCAAGACGCCCAAGCTCAAGGCAAGAGGGAGCATCACCAAAGTGGTCAGGGTCCCGATGATCAGGCCAGTGCGGATGCTTTTTAAAGTTTGATAGAGCACGTCCTCGCCTACCTTATCGGTTCCCAAGACGTGATATTTGAGGCTTAGCTCAGCGACGGTAAAACCTGCGATCAAGATTGCCCCGCAAGTAACCGCCAGGGTTAGCCAGGGAAGATCGGAAGGTGGTTTGCCGCGGCGTAATAGAAGCATCGCCGCCAGACCAAGTAACCAGACTCCCAAGCCTTTAAAGCTTCCAAGTAATGCCGTGCGGGCAATGTCGGGCCATTGGGCGGCGGGATCTTGGAGATGAGCGCCACCATATTTTAGCCTTGGATAGATCCAAGCTTTGCTGCCATCAGGCAGGATCTGGAATTCACGTACGTAAAGGTGGATAGCAAGAGGCGCGGAATAAGTCTTCTCAGTTCGGGTTCTAAGCGGCTTGGCCCATAGATCAAATAAGCTTAATACTTGGCCGTTTTCAAGGCTGCGGAAATGGATAGAATCCAGCAGGCCAATTGCGGTAAACGCGGAGAGCACGGTCAAAGCTACCATGCCGGCTCGACTGCGGACAATCTTGCGCCAAGGCCGACGCAGATGCTCTTGGCGGCGGGCGTAGATCACAAGCAAGGCGATGCTTGCGGTGAGCAAGAACAGCAAGGCATCGGTCCACAAAATTACCCATGTCATTGCAGGCGTACTCTGGGATCTACCAGGGTATAAGAAATATCGGTCAGCACTAACCCGAGGATGTAAAGCGCAGATCCCAAAAATACCATCGACCGCACGATGGCGAAGTCTTGCCGGCTGATGGCGTCGATGGTGTAGCTTCCCAGCCCTGGAATGCCAAAGAAGGATTCAGTTAACAGGCTGCCCATAAACAGTAGCGGCAAAATAGCCACGACGCCAGTGAAAATCGGGATCAACGCGTTTTGGAGGACGTGACGGAACAATACCTGAGGTTCTGTTAATCCCTTAGCACGAGCGGTGCGGACATAGTCCTTCTCGATCTCTTCCAAAAACAGAGTACGATACCAGCGAACGCCTGAGCCGAGTCCAGATACTACCCCTACCAGCACCGGCAGGACGATAAATTTGATCGCGCTCAGCCCCTCGGCATAGCCAGAGATTGGGACCAGTTTCATGACTTTGCTGAACAAATATTGGCCGGCGATGATATAAAACAAAGCCGAGATCGACATCAAAACGACGCAGGTGGCCAGACCGCTGAATTCGAGATAAGTCCGGCGAAAGAATACCAAAAGCAGGGCGAAGGTAATGTTGATGGCAAGACCCAGTCCTAGCGTAGGGACGGCGATAGCCAGCGAAGGCCACATCCGTTGGCGGATGTCGGCGCCGATATCGCGGCCGCTGTCAGAGCGCCCGAAGCGAAATAAAAACAAATTGAGCGATTTCTGAAAGAAAATCGTGTGGGTGAGTTTCTCTGTTCCTTGGGCGTTGGCATTGAAAAACAAAGGCAGATCGTAACCGTGTTCTTGCTTCCACTTGTCGATCGCTTCTTGAGTGACGTGTTTGTGACCTAATTGCATGCGGGCCATATCATCGGGGGGATTGACGACGAAAAACAGCACGAACGTGATGACATTGACCCCGATCAGGATTGGGAAGGCGTATAAAATGCGGCGCAGCAGGTAAGCGGTCATGTCAGTGCAGCCTCCTGCATCCGCTGGCGATACTTAAGCCAGGCTGGCAGCCAAGCGGCGACCAAGCCGAGCAAGAGCAGCCAAAGTGGCCACCAGATCGGTTGGTTCCAAAGCTTGCGTGCAGTGGCTCGTCGCTTTGGATCCAGGCGCAGATACTTCAAGGTATCCGTCGCCAACGGATTGGGTTTTACGTTGGTCAGCCAGCCGTGGTACAAGGTGAAATTTTTAGGATGGAAGCCGAACACCCACGGGGCATCTCGGCGCAAGATGGTTTGGAGCTTTTGAATGAGTTCTAAACGCTCTGGGGTGTCGTCTAGATTGCGCATCTGTTCAAATAGGCGATCGAAGTCGGGGTTAGCATAGTTGGCTGCGTTCTCACCGCCATATTTGACCTTACCGTTGGGGCCGTAAAACAGGAAAAAGAAATTTTCCGGGTCAGGGTAATCGGCATTCCAACCCCAGGTAAAGATTTGGGCAAGTCCTACCCGCATTTTCTGTTGAAAGCGGTTGTAGTCGGTGGCTCGGATGACCAACTCCAGTCCTAGCTTTTCAAACTGTTTGCGGTACCAGGCAAGACGCGCTTTATCCTCAGGCCCTCCGCCAGGGGTGTCTAAATAAAGCAATAAAGGCTGACCGGTTTTGGGGTCGCGCCCGCCTGGGTAGCCTGCTTCGGCGAGCAGGCGGCGGGCGTAGTCGATAGATTTACGCTGGGGTTGGCCATTGCGCCATTCGTATAGATAAGGGTTGATGCCTGCAGGACCTTCCAGATAGCCGAAGATCCCTGGTGGCAATGCGCCTTGGGCGGGAATCCCTCGACCGTTTAGAAAAATGGCGATGTATTCCTCATAATCGAGCGCGATGGAGATGGCTTGGCGCAGTTTGCGCTTGGGTTCTTCCAGTCCCCCCACCACTGGATCGAGCATATTGAAGCCGAGATAAAAAACAGATGGGGCAACCTCAGTCTGGAGCTGAATCCCCTTCGCTTTGAGCGCCTCGGTTAGTTCAACCTGATTTTGGCTGCCAAAACGAATCGCTTGATCAAAACTATCAGAACTGATGCCGGAAGCCTCATAATAGCCCTGGAGAAATTTGTTCCAGGCAGGAATCGATTCCCGTTCCAGGATGAACTGGATCTCATCGGCGAAGGGAAGCGGCTGGCCGGCATCGGCGAGCAATCCTTTTATAGTATCCTCGGGTTCTCCTTGGTCAGGGTAGGTTTCGCCGTGGAAATTGGGGTTTCTGACCAGCACTATGCGCCGGTTAGGATTGTTCTCAGCCAAAAGATAAGGTCCAGTGCCTACAGGATACCAGTCTAGAGTAAGGTTGCGTTCGATCAACGGACGCTGAGCGTAGAACTGATCGGCTTCCCAGGGTACCGGAGCGAAGAATGGTATCGCTAGCCAGTATTTGAACTGCGGATATTTGCCGCGGATACGGATCACATAGCGGTAACGGTCCAGCACGCGAACGCCGCTGATTTGATAAGGACGTACATCCAAGAGCCTATTCGGTTTTTCTTCTCGATAGCGGCGTTCGAGCGCTGCGGCAAATTCTGCCAGGCCAACGATGTATCCTTGCATTAAGCCAGCAATCGGAGAATGAATCTGGGGGTGTACCAAGCGCTTGATCTGATACACGTAATCTTCAGCGGTCAGTTCGCGGCTGCCCTGGTGGGGAAAGTCCGACGGTTTGCGGATGTTTGCTGGTAGGTCGGTCAGTCGGTGATAGAGGAAATTTCCCTGCGCATCTTTGGCAAATGCTGGATGGGGTTGGAAGTAAATGCCTGGGCGAATAGTGATTAGGTATTCGCTGAAAGCGATCGCCTCTGCCGGTGTATCCTCGGGAAGGGGGTTACCTTGATGGTCGAGATAAGTGACTTTAGGCATCTCAGCTGCAGCAAGTGGCGTTAAAGTATAGGGGCGTTTTAGATAATGATATTGTAGGGGGGGTTCATAAATCTGAGCGATCAGGCTGTATTCATCGACGCTGTAGGCGACTGCTGGGTCTAAGTGTTTGGGAGGTTCAGGAAAGGCGAAGTAAAGAATATTGCCGAGCTCTTCGGACGCAGGATAGGGACTGTTAAGAGGGATACCACAACTGCTTAACAGGGTGGTCCAAACTAGTCCTAAGTAAGCGAAAGTACGAAGGATTGTCATGGATGCGTACTATATCATTTTGATCTAGACACAGCTTGAGTTGAAACCATGATTCGCGTCTTATTGATATTAGCGTTGCTCTCTTTTCTGCTCTGGAGCTTACGTTGGCTTGTCCAGACGCCGCCTCAAAAGAGGATCGCGATGACCCGCTCGCGCGGTTCTTGGCTGGTCGTGGCGTTGGTCCTGGCAGTATTGCTGGCTCACAGCTGGCTGCTGCTTGTACTTGGGGTGATCGGCGTAGGAATCGTCCGGGGGTTACCCCACCTGCTGCGCTGGTGGCCGCAGCTGGCGCGCGTCTGGCACCAGCCAGTAGGAGACTTTGGTCGCCGCTCTGGAGCAATGCCGGAATCGGTCGCCGAGGCCTATGCGGTTTTAGGTCTTAAACCCGGTGCCACGCGCGCGGAGATCATCGCTGCCCATCGTCGATTAATGCACAAGGTCCATCCCGATCGCGGTGGTTCAGACTTTCTGGCCGCCCAAATCAATCGGGCTAAGGAAATTTTGTTGAATTCCCACAAATAATTCTTGCATTTATCTGCCAAGTTCAATACTCTTATTATTATCTGACCCGATCTGATGCTTTATGGATTTTCTCGCCTTTGAACTTCCGGTCAAAAAGCCGGAGTTCTCTTCGCCTTTAGAGACATCGCTGCGTCTCCTGCTCGTTGTTTCAGTTTGTTGCGCTCGACCTGTGCATCAAGCGGCCTTTTGTTTGTCTTTCAAAAGGCAATGCAGCGCTAGTTTATCGGGACAAATACCAAAGTTGGGCATCCGCCCTGGACTCGGAAGGCTGGTCTTCGCGCCATTGGCTAGCTTAACGATTGATGATGAAAATGGCGTGGTTTTTCAATAGGGTTGTAGCAATGAAGAATATCTATGTAGGCAATTTATCCTATCAACTGAGCGAAGACGAATTGCGCGCTGCATTCGCTCGCTTTGGACAAGTGTCTTCCGTCCGCATTATCAAAGATCGGTATACCGATCGCTCTAAGGGTTTTGGTTTTGTGGAGATGCCGGTGGATTCGGAAGCGGAGGCTGCGATCAAAAATCTCGATGGTCAGGATCTGAAAGGGCGTGCCCTGCGCGTGAATGAAGCTCGTCCCCGCGAAGATTCCAGACCGCGGCGGCAGTTCGCGTAAAGCTTCCGTAAACATCTGCCCATGAAGGTGGGCAGAGATTCGATTAACCCGAAGCCGGCCAAGTCGTCTTCGGGTTTTTCTTTCAACGATTGGCTGAAGACCGGGAGATTTCTATGGCAAGACGCTATGACGTGATTGTCGTGGGAGGAGGAATGGTGGGGGCTACGCTGGCCTGTTCGCTTGGGAATACGCCCCTTAGCGTTGCAGTCATCGAAGGCCAGCGCCCGCCACCTTTCGCCCCCGAACAGCCGCTGGATTTACGGGTATCGGCGATCAGTATCGCTTCGCGTCGGATCTTGGAGGGTGTCGGGGCATGGAACAACATCGCAGCGATGCGGTTGTGTCCTTTCCGGCGCATGCGGGTTTGGGAGATCACCGATGGTACTGAATTTCGTAGCCGTGACGTTCGCTATCCGGAATTAGGGTACATCATTGAAAATCGCCTGATCCAATTGGGGTTGCTTGAGCGCCTTGAAGCATTTGGCAATATCGATCTGTTCTGCCCGGCTAAACCTGTCCGCATCGACTATCACTCTAAGGGTTCGCTGGTCGAGCTGGAAGATGGCAACCAACTAGCGGGGAGATTATTAGTTGCTGCTGATGGCGGTCACTCTCAGGTCAGGCAGGCTGCTGGCATCGGTATAACGGCGTGGGACTATGAGCAAGCAGCGTTGGTGTTGACGGTGGAAACCGCCTATGGCCAACAGGATATTACCTGGCAGCGCTTTACGGAACATGGCCCGCAGGCGTTTTTGCCGTTACCTGGTCCGCATGCTTCGCTGGTCTGGTATGAGCGTCCAGAGGAAGTGCGCAGACTTAAGTCTCTCGATGAGGGTGAGCTGTTGCGTGCTTTGTATGAAGCGTTCCCGCGCGAGCTGGGGGATGTAGTCCAGATCTTGAAGTGGGGGAGCTTTCCTTTGCGGCGCCAGCACGCCCAGCGGTATGTCAAACAGGGGGTAGCTCTGATCGGAGATGCAGCGCATATGATTCATCCCTTGGCTGGGCAAGGGGTCAATCTCGGCTTGCTAGATGCAGCAGCCCTAGCCCAGGTGGTGGTCACCGCCCAGACTCAGGGCAAAGATTTTGCCGACGTAAACGTCTTGCAGGAATATGAGACGATGCGCCGCCGCGCTAACCTGACTATGATGACCGCCATGGATCTGTTTTATCGGGCATTTGGCACACCGTCTTTACCGGTAAAGCTCCTGCGCAACCTGGGATTGAGTTTAGCCCACAGGCTGCAGCCAGCACGTTTGGCGGTGATGCGGTATGCAATGGGGCTAGAAGGGAACCTGCCGCGCTTGGCCAGAGGTGAACCTCTGATCGCTTAATTTTGCTTGCGGGCTTGGTCTTCGGCCTGAAAGGTGCGTAAGCGTTGCTCAGTAATTGCCTGGAGAATGCGGTCGCCGTTAGCCAGTTTGCAGGCTAAGGTGGCGTGTTCAATCGCCTGTTTCAGATCCCCGGTGGTGTAATAATACTCCGCCAGATAGCGATGAGACTCGGCAAGATTGTCAAGGCCAGCATAGGCACGCGCCAGCAACTTAAACAGCACCGGGTGCGTAAGCGCCTGCGTGGCGATGAGAGGCTGCAGCAGTTGGCGCGCTGTTTGGAAATGGCCATGTTCTAATAGGGCGTTGGCATGTTCCAGTTGCAACATGCGCGAGGCCGGAAAGCGCTTAAGCGCAGCTTGGTAGCGATTGATGGCAGACTCGATTTGGCCCAAGGCAAGTTCGACTTGGGCCAGGGCGTGGATGAATTGGGGTTGGTCAGGAAACTGGATAAGCAGCTTCTGTAAGAGCTGCCGGCTCGGCTCGAGTTGGTGTTGGGCCTTTAAGGTCAAAGCCAAACCATAGCTGGCTGCTGCTCTCTGGGCTTGAGTCCCGCGCGTGAGTTGCGCTTGCAAGCTGCGTTGCAACGCCGCTAGGTCGGTGGCAGCTAGGACTTGAAGTTTAGTCTTAGTCAAAAGATAGCCGAGCGAATCAGGGTATTGACGATAAGGGAAAGTCTCGGCACGAGCGCGGGTGTCGGCGATGCGCGCGCTGGTCACCGGATGGGTGCGCAGGAACTCAGGAATATCTTGCCCTAGGAAACGGGTCGATTGTTGTAGGCGTTCGAAAAATGCAGGCATGCTGCGTGGGTCAAAATCGCTAGCGGCAAGGATTTGGATACCGACGCGATCGGCTTCTTGTTCATGGCTGCGAGTAAAATTGATTTGCTGTTGGATACCTCCTGCCTGCAGCGCGATGAGAGCCGCTTGCCCCAACTCCGGCATCTGGGTGCCGATCAGGATTGCAGCCAAGGTGGCTGCAGCCAGCGGCAAGGTCATGCGTTTGGCGGCGGCAAATGCTCGTCGTAGGTGATGTTGGGTGACGTGGGCGATTTCGTGGGCCAGCACCGATGCCAGTTCGCTTTCTGACTCGGTAGCCAGGATCAATCCACTGTTTACCCCAATATACCCGGCAGGACCGGCGAAAGCGTTGATCTGGGGGTCCATGACGACGAAAAAGTGGAATGGTCGGCTAGCCGTCTCGCTGTGAGCGACCAGCCGCCCGCCCAGAGAAGCGATATAGTCTTGAATTTCTGGGTCCTGGTTGATGGATAAATGTTGGTATAGATTGCGATAAAAGGTTTCCCCTAATTCCTTTTCTTCCTCTGGGCTGAAGACCGTATCGGAAGGAGAACCTATGTCGGGTAGCTCAGAGAAAGCAGCAGCCCCAGGAGGGAGAAAAAACAGCCAGGCGAGGATGATTGCACGAGCAAATGGCATGAACGAGCTTTTGTAAGTGAACCAATGAACGGACAAGAGACTAGCGGCAGAACTTCCAAGTTCCTTAAGTTTACGATCCAGGTCAATGCGAGTCCTTATGCCAACGAAGCCGCAGAGCTTGCCTACCGTTTTACAATCGCGGCGCTCACCAAGGGGCACCAAGTGCGGCGAGTATTCTTTTACCATGATGGAGTGTACCATGCGCTTGGATTGGCTGCTCCGCCTGCGGATGAAACAAACTGTGTGCTACGCTGGACTGAGCTAGCTGAAGTATATGGCGTGGATCTAGTCATTTGCTCAGCCGCTGCTCAGCGGCGGGGAGTCTGGACACCAGAAGCTCAAACCCAGCTTGCGCCTGGGTTTCGGGTAGCTGGTCTGGCTTTACTGGTAGAATCGATGCTCGAAACTGACCGCTTACTGACATTTGGCTGAATGCGTTGGTTGTTTGTCATTCGCCATGCCCCTTATGAAGGCGGACGCGCCCAAGAAACTTTGGATTTGCTTTTGACCTTGGCTGCTTTCGATCAAACAGTGGAGGTGTTGCTGTTAGATGATGGAGTCTGGCAACTACACCGATCCCAACAGCCTGCGGTTCTAGGACAGAAGAACCTTGCCGCAATGTGGCAAGCATTGGAAATCTACGGTATCGATCTACCTTGGGTGGAAAGCGAAGCGTTAGCCGAACGCAGGCTAGAGATGTCGGACTTAGCCTTGCCGGTCAAGCCGATACGGCGAGCAGAAATAGCCGGCTTATTGCGTAGGTACGATCGGGTACTGGGAGATTGACGATGGGGGTATTGCACTTAGTATCGCGTTCGCCCTATACCAGCTTGACTCTTACTCAGTGTTTGGCGCGGCTGGAACATGGAGATGCCTTGCTGCTTCTTGCAAGTGCGGTATATGGTGCCTGTCGTGAAAACCCAGCGGCTGACAGCATTCAGGCAAGCCATGCTGCATGCTATGCGCTTGTTCCAGACCTTCAGATACGTGGAATTCCCCTGACAAGCGTACTACCGCAAATCACTTTAGTGGATTTTGATGGATTTGTGGATTTGACCGTTGCTTATACGCGTATTCTGTCATGGTAATGCTGGATGTTGAAGGGCAGCCGGTCAGGTTGACCGAGGATGGATTTTTATGCGATTACCAGGATTGGAATGAGGCGGTGGCAACCGCTTTGGCTGCTTGCGAAGGAATAGTCTTGACGGATGCCCATTGGGAAATCATCCGCTTTATCCGTACCTATTATCTTCGCGTTCAACACTTACCCAACATGCGCATGTTCGTCAAGGCGGTGGGGCAGACGCTGGGAGAGGAAAAAGGCAACAGCCGCTATTTGCATCGCTTATTCCCTAAAGGACCGTTGAAATACGCTTGCAAATTAGCAGGACTACCCAAGCCGCCCAATTGCATTTAGAAGGTTGTGATTTCAAATTTTAACCCCTATATACTACGGGGATATTGACAACCAAGGAGAGATGCCATGGCAACTCACGCGATCCCCAAATCTCAATGGGAGATCTATTTCGAAAATATTTCTAAGCACCTCCAGGCCAATCAAGCAGAACTTGAAGTCGCTGCGATGAATTTGGGGGATCAGATAGAAGCAGAATGGGTACCTTTGTATGGGGTGAGTTACGATCCAAAGGACGATGTGATCGAATTCGTCCTGGAAGGAATAGATCATCTGGTGCGCCGACCACAGGAAATCTATGTCGACGACGATATTGAAGCGCTGCACAGCATCGAAGTTGTCGACGGCCACGGCGTACGCCATATCGCAAGGCTAAAGGAAGCGTTAAAACTTCCACCACCACAAACTTGAGCTGGTACACGGTAAACCCCTATCTTGTGGTCGGGGAGAGGTCAAGAAAGCTCACCAAGTCCGAGCGGGCCCGTAGATTTTCGGGCCCATTTTGTTTGCTTAGCGGTTCATTCCCTTGTTAATCTCTGTCATATCTGGCTCATCGTGGAGGACAGAAGACCATGCTTTCTGATATTGAAATTGCTCAACAGGCGAAAATGCGCCCTATTGTCGAACTGGCTAGGGAGAAGCTTAATATCGATTCTATCCATCTAGACCCTTACGGGCACTATAAAGCTAAGCTGTCATTGGACTATCTCCACAGTCTGGAAGATCGTCCAAATGGCAAATTGATTCTGGTGACTGCGATCAGCCCTACTCCCGCTGGTGAAGGCAAAACCACCACCACCATCGGGCTTGGGGACGCCTTGAATCGCATTGGAAAAAAGGCCTTGATCTGCTTACGTGAGCCAGCGTTAGGCCCTTGCTTTGGCATCAAGGGAGGAGCTGCTGGCGGTGGGCGTGCCCAGGTTGTGCCGATGGAAGATATCAACCTCCATTTTACTGGCGATTTTCACGCCGTCGCTGCTGCCCATAACCTACTTGCAGCGCTCATAGATAACCACCTTTACCACGGTAATGCATTAGATCTAGATGTGTGCCGGCTGACGTGGAAGCGGGTGATCGATATGAACGATCGTAGCCTCAGGCACATCCTGGTGGGTCTTGGAGGTAAAACCCATGGGATGCCGCGTGAAGACGGCTTCGATATCGTAGTCGCCTCCGAAGTGATGGCTATTTTATGCCTGGTAAACTCTCTAAGCGAGCTGAAGCAACGGCTTGCCAACGTTTTAGTGGGCTACACCCGTGCTGGAGATCCCGTGTTTGCTAAAGACCTGCGTGCTCATAGCGCGATGGCTGCGCTGCTTAAGGATGCGATACGCCCTAATCTGGTTCAGACGCTTGAAAACAATCTGGCATTTATCCATGGAGGGCCGTTTGCCAATATTGCCCATGGATGTAACTCGGTCATCGCCACCAAGACGGCGCTCAAGCTAGCCGATTATGTGGTTACCGAAGCGGGTTTCGGTGCTGATTTAGGGGCTGAAAAATTTATCGACATCAAATGCCGCAAGGCGGGCATTCGGCCAGATGCAGTAGTATTGGTAGCTACCGTACGAGCATTGAAGATGCACGGTGGGGTGGCTAAAGAGGCGTTGCATCAGGAGAACTTAGCTGCCCTTGAAGCTGGCTTGGTGAATCTGGAGCGCCACTTGCGGAATATTACAGAGCATTTTGGATTACCTTGTGTGGTAGCCATCAACCGTTTCCCTTCCGATACTGAGCATGAGCTTGCTTATCTCCAAAATAGGATTGCGGCGCTTGGTACCAAAGCAGTGGTTTGTCGTCATTGGGCAGAGGGAAGCGCCGGTGCAGAAGAGTTGGCCTGGGAGGTATTGCAGGCGGCAGCGCAACCTTCTGATTTCCGTTATCTTTACCAAGACGATCTCTCTTTATGGGAAAAGATCGAAACCATCGCCACTAAACTCTATAGCGCCGCTGGGGTCGCTGCGGAATCTAAGGTAAGGCAGCAATTGGAGCAGCTTGGCGAGAGATACCGTCATTATCCGATCTGTATTGCTAAGACCCAATACTCGTTTAGTTGTGATCCTAATTTGCGCGGTGCTCCCACTGGGCATGTATTGCCGGTCAGGGAGGTTAAGCTTGCCCATGGAGCCGAATTTCTGGTCGTGATTTGCGGCGATATCATGACCATGCCTGGCTTGCCCAAACGACCTGTCGCTGAGCAGATCGATATCGATGAGCACGGTAGGATTAGTGGGCTTTTCTGATCCTAAACCGAGATGGGTAAGGCAATTGCCGCAATCAGGTATGGGATATGCCTCGGATGCTCTTGACAACTTCTTTTAGAGTGCTAGACTGGCTGATACCGAAGGGAAGGAGGT
>CAZJKH010000017.1:0-15285 GCA_964546735.1 uncultured Methylococcales bacterium
TCGCGAAGGCGGTCGAACTGTTGGTGCCGGTGTGGTCTCCAAAATCATTGAGTAATTATCTGTTTCCTGGTGCTGCGGATTCTCGGTGGCGCCTTACTTGTTTGAGTTGAAGCGATACAGGTCAGTAGCTCAATTGGTAGAGCAGCGGTCTCCAAAACCGCAGGTTGGGGGTTCGAGTCCCTCCTGGCCTGCCATATTTACCACTTCTTTCCTCGCTTTTAGGTAAGCAATTCATGACAGGGCAGATCCATTCTCAAGAGCCGCCACCTTCTATTTTTGACTCCGTAAAGCTGATCTTAGCAGTTGCCCTGCTAGCAGTTGGCGTAGTGGGCTTTTATTTTTCTGCTGAATATTCGCTGCTGTATAGAACATTAGCGATGGTCGGTGTCGCTTTGGTATCTGCCGGTTTGTTTTTTACCACAGTACCCGGCCGCAACTTTTTAGCTTTTTTTCAAGAAGCGCGGATTGAGGTTCGCAAAGTCGTGTGGTCAACCCGCCAGGAAACTATTCATGCCACATTGATGGTAGCGGTAATGGTGTTTCTGGTAGGGTTGATTTTGTGGCTTTTGGATTCTTTATTCCTTTGGTTAGTGCGCCTGTTGACCGGTCAGGGAGGATAAATCAGTGGCTATGCGCTGGTATGTAGTGCATACCTATTCGAATTACGAAAATCAAGTCAAGCGCTCTCTGGAGGAGCGGATCAAACAACTGGGGCTGGAAAGATTTTTCGGCAAGATTCTGGTGCCTACTGAGGAAGTTATTGAGATGCGCATGGGGCAGCGGCGAAAGACTGACCGCAAGTTCTTCCCTGGTTATGTGTTGGTGCAGATGGAGATGAATGATGAAACCTGGCATTTGGTGCGCAGCATCCAGCGCGTGTTGGGATTTATTGGAGGAACAGCGGAAAAGCCGGCGCCAATTTCTGACAAGGAAGCTGAAGCTATTCTAGCCCGGGTTGAGGAAGGTCTAAGTAAGCCAAAGCCTAAGATACTGTTTGAAGTGGGTGAGGTAGTCAGGATCATTGAAGGGCCGTTTAAGGATTTTAACGGTGTCGTTGAAGAAGTGGACTATGACAAAAACAAATTAAGAGTGTCAGTGTTGATTTTCGGGCGGTCGACACCAGTGGAGTTTGACTTTAGTCAGGTAGAAAAGGCCTGATCAGCGGGGAGCCAGTAGGCGTTAGTACCCAATAGGAGAGTAATGTATGGCAAAAAAAGTAAAAGCTTATATCAAATTGCAGGTGAAGGCTGGAGAAGCAAATCCCAGCCCGCCAGTAGGGCCGGCATTGGGTCAACACGGAGTTAACATTATGGAATTCTGTAAGGCGTTCAATGCTCAAACCCAAAGCATGGAAAAGGGACTGCCTTTGCCGGTCATTATTACAGTTTATACGGATCGGAGCTTTACGTTTGTTATTAAAACTCCACCGGCATCTTATTTGCTTAAAAAA
This sequence comes from uncultured Methylococcales bacterium, assembly GCA_964546735.1. Lineage (GTDB taxonomy): Bacteria > Pseudomonadota > Gammaproteobacteria > Methylococcales > Methylothermaceae > Methylohalobius. The sequence continues at coordinate 1,451 of CAZJKH010000017.1, forward strand.
GCAGTCGAGGCAAGCCAAGGTAGTTCTATGCCGAACAAAAACAAAATCGGCAAAGTTACTCGCCAGCAGTTAGAGGAGATCGCAAAAATCAAGCAGCCTGATTTGACTGCGGCCGATATGGACGCTGCTGTGCGTACTATCGCAGGGACAGCGCGCAGCATGGGTATTGAGGTGGAGGGCGTATAATGGCGCGTCTATCTAAACGGATGCGAATGATTCGTGCAAAAGTAGATTCAGCCAAGGCTTATCATGTTGAAGAAGCCTTGCAGTTGCTCAAAGAGCTCTCTACAGTCAAATTTACTGAGTCAGTGGACTTGAGTGTGAACTTGGGGATAGATCCGCGTAAATCTGACCAAGTGGTGCGCGGTTCGAGCGTATTACCTCATGGTATCGGCAAGTCGGTGCGGGTAGCAGTATTCGCTCAGGGAGAAAGTGCTGAAGCAGCCAAGGAGGCTGGTGCTGATATCGTTGGTATGGAAGATCTAGCGGAGTCAATCAAGCAAGGCAATCTTGATTTCGATGTGGTCATTGCTACTCCGGATGCGATGCGCATCGTCGGTCAGTTAGGTCCTATCTTGGGTCCTCGTGGGCTGATGCCAAACCCAAAGGTAGGGACGGTCACTCAGGATGTTGCTACTGCAGTCAGGAATGCTAAAGCTGGTCAGGTGCGCTATCGGACTGATAAAGCAGGGATCATCCACTGTACCATTGGCAAGGTGAATTTTGACGTCAAAGCCTTGCGAGAGAATCTAGAAGTATTGTTGGCAGATCTCAAAAAAGCTAAACCAGCTTCGAGCAAGGGCGTATATATCAAAAAAATTTCTCTATCGACTACCATGGGGCCTGGCCTGACCGTCGATCAGGCTAGTCTGAATATATAAACGACTTTGGATTACCGGTGTATTCGGTGATCGTCAAAGACCGCAGGTGCGTGAAAACGCTTAAAACCTAAAGCCTGCGTAGACGGTGAACCGGATTAAAAAGACGGGGAGCCGCAACTTAAGGCATCCTTCAAGGATGCAAACATGGATTCCCAGCAAACCTGGGGTAATTATCGGAGGAAATACGTGGCACTGAGACTAGAGCAGAAACAAGCTATCGTGGCCGAGGTCGCGAATATTGCCGCTCAAGCCCATTCTGCTGTTGCAGCGGAGTATTGTGGGCTGACGGTGCCAGAGATGACTGAGTTGCGCAAAAAGGCTCGCGACTCAGGGGTATACCTTCGCGTGGTGAAAAATACGTTAGCTCGGCGTGCGCTTGCAGGGACGAATTACGCCTGTATGAGTGAAGGCTTAGCCGGTCCACTGTTGCTTGCGTTTTCGCTGGAAGAGCCGGGTTCGGCTGCCCGTGTGATCAGGGATTTTGCCAAGGAACACGAACAGTTGAAACCTAAGCTGGTTGCCTTTGGAGGCAAGCTATACAGCCCAGACGAATTAGAGCGCTTAGCTAGCCTGCCTACTAAAGAGCAAGCAATTAGCATGTTGATGGCGGTGATCCGGGCGCCAGTGGAAAAGCTGGTGCGGACGCTGGCCGAACCCCACGCGAAGTTGGTGCGGACAATTGCCGCAGTGCGCGATCAAAAGCAAGCGGCTTAGTTCGAGTCTGGGTTAGGTTTGATAAATCTGGTGATAATTTTGGAGTAAACAATGGCTTTGTCGAAAGAAGAAATCTTAGATGCGATTGCTAACATGACCGTGATGGAAGTGGTGGATTTGATCTCCGCCATGGAGGAGAGGTTTGGCGTATCTGCAGCGGCTGCGGTAGCCGCTGTGCCAGTTGCCGCTGCGGGTGCAGCAGCGCCAGCGGTGGAGGAAAAGACCGAATTCGATGTTGTTCTAACCAATGCAGGTGCTAACAAGGTGAATGTCATTAAAGCTGTCCGTGCAGTCACCTCACTTGGACTTAAGGAAGCTAAGGACTTGGTAGAGAGTGCGCCAGCGACGGTCAAGGAGGGAGTTAGCAAAGCAGAGGCTGAGCAAATCAAAAAGCAGTTAGAAGAGGCAGGCGCTTCTGTCGAAATCAAATAACGGTCATTATAAATGTGATGGAAAATGGCTGGTGGTTTCGGCTGCCGGCCTTTTCCTGTTTGACTGTTTCAATGCTGGCTGAAGTAGTATGAGATAGATGTTTTTAAGAAACTAGATAAGACCTGTAGTGAGCTGATCCGTTTCACTTAAGTTTTGATTCTCTTTAGCGGGCGGGCTTTAAAATCCACCGAGCTGTCAACTTCGCAGGACCTAAGGAACCGCTATGACTTATTCCTTCACCGAGAAAAAGCGTATTCGCAAAAGCTTTGCAAAACGCCCTGAAGTTCTCGATGTCCCCTATCTATTGAGCATTCAGATCGATTCTTATAGAAATTTTCTCCAGGCTGATAAATCTCCACAGGAGCGCTTGGATATAGGACTACACGCTGTGTTTAAATCCGTATTCCCAATAGCAAGCCATAACGGATACGCAGTTTTAGAATATGTCAACTATCGATTAGGAGAACCTACTTTCGATGTTAAGGAGTGCATACTGAGGGGGGCGACCTATGCGGCGCCGCTTAGGGTCAAATTGCGTTTGGTTCTGTACGATAAGGATTCACCCGCCTCTGCGAAAGTAGTCAAGGATATCAAAGAGCAGGAAGTCTATATGGGCGAACTGCCCTTGATGACCGAGAACGGTACCTTCATCATCAATGGTACCGAACGAGTGGTAGTGTCTCAATTGCATCGCTCGCCTGGGGTATTCTTTGATCATGATCGAGGCAAGACTCACTCTTCTGGTAAGTTATTATTCAATGCTCGCATCATTCCTTATCGGGGATCTTGGCTAGATTTCGAGTTCGATCATAAAGATATTGTTTATGTTCGGATCGACCGGCGACGCAAGCTTCCGGCCACTATTCTTCTGCGCGCGCTAGGCTACGATAACGAGCAAATAATCCGGATGTTTTTTGAGACCGATACCTTCCACCTGAGCCAGGAGGGGATCGTTTTAGACCTGGTTCCGGAACGTTTGCGGGGTGAAATTGCGCCGTTTGAAATTAAGCTAGAGGATGGCACGGTGATCGTCGAGGAAGGACGGCGAATTACGCCTAAACATATCCAACAAATGAAAAAAGCCGGACTTAAACATTTAATCGTACCGCGTGAGTATCTATACGGCAAGATCCTCGCCCACAACTTAGTGGATGAGAAAACTGGTGAGTTAATTGCTGCTGTCAATACTGAAATCACCGGGGAACTGCTCGACCGTCTTCTTAAGCATGGCATCGATAGAATCGAGACTTTATACGTTAATGAATTAGACCGCGGCCCTTATATTTCCAATACGCTTAAAGTCGATTACACCACCCAGTTGGAAGCGCTGGTTGAAATTTACCGGATGATGCGTCCTGGCGAGCCACCAACTAGGGAAGCGGCAGAACAGCTTTTCTATGGTTTGTTCTTTTCTGAGGATCGTTATGATCTCTCAAAAGTAGGTCGGATGAAGCTTAATCTGCGTTTAGGTCGCAAGGAAGAACAAGGACCTAAGGTGCTGACGAAAGAGGACATCATCGATGTGCTTAAAGAGCTGATCAACATTCGTAACGGCAAAGGGCAGGTGGATGACATCGACCATTTAGGCAACCGTCGGGTACGCAGCGTAGGTGAGATGGTCGAGAACCAGTTCCGAGTCGGGTTAGTGCGTGTCGAGCGGGCGGTCAAGGAACGCCTGACATTGGCTGGCAGTGAAGTTCTGACACCCCAGGAAGTGATCAATGCCAAGCCAGTGGTAGCGGCGATCAAGGAGTTTTTCGGCTCGAGCCAATTGTCTCAGTTCATGGATCAGAACAACCCTCTCTCCGAGGTGACCCACAAACGCCGAGTATCCGCGTTGGGACCTGGTGGGTTATCGCGGGAGCGTGCCGGGTTCGAGGTGCGGGATGTGCATCCTACCCACTATGGCCGATTGTGCCCGATTGAGACCCCAGAAGGCCCAAACATTGGCTTAATCAATTCACTAGCCGTTTATGCCCGTACCAACCACTACTGCTTCCTGGAGACCCCTTATCGGAAAGTAGAAAACGGGCGAGTAACGGACGAGATTCACTATCTCTCAGCCATTGAAGAAGGCCAGTACTTCATTGCGCAGGCGGGTGCCCGAGTCGATTTAGAGGGGCGTTTATTGGATGAGATGGTCTCATGCCGGCATAACAATGAGTTTACTTTGGCTTCGCCGGAAATGATCCAGTACATGGACGTTTCCCCGAAACAGATCGTGTCGGTGGCAGCATCTTTGATTCCGTTCTTGGAGCATGACGATGCTAACCGTGCATTGATGGGATCTAACATGCAGCGCCAGGCAGTCCCAGTGCTGCGCGCTGAAAAACCCTTGGTGGGCACGGGGATGGAGCGCATCGTCGCCCGCGATTCAGGGACTACCGTAGTAGCTCGCCGCGGGGGGGAGGTCGTCTCTGTAGATGCAGCCAGGATCGTGGTTCGGGTCAATGACGATGAGACAGAGGCTGGGGAGCCTGGGGTCGATATCTACAATCTAATTAAATATACGCGTTCTAATCAGAATACCTGTATCAACCAGAAGCCTCTGGTTAAGCCGGGCGATCGGGTTGCGCGGGGTGATATCTTAGCCGATGGAGCATCTACCGATTTAGGCGAGCTGGCATTAGGCCAAAACCTGTTGGTTGCCTTCATGCCTTGGCAAGGTTACAACTTCGAGGACTCGATCTTAATTTCCGAGCGGGTGGTTCAGGAAGACCGTTACACTACTATCCATATCGAGGAAAAGACCTGTGTCGCCCGTGATACTAAGTTAGGGCCGGAGGAGATTACCGCTGATATTCCCAATGTGGGAGAGGCGGCTTTAGCTAAATTGGACGAGTCTGGGATTGTCTATATCGGCGCTGAGGTCAAGGAAGGCGATATTCTAGTGGGAAAAGTGACGCCCAAGGGTGAAACCCAGTTGACGCCCGAGGAGAAGCTGCTACGTGCCATTTTTGGAGAGAAGGCCTCAGACGTGAAGGATACTTCCCTGCGGGTACCTTCCGGCATGGCTGGCACAGTCATAGATGTGCAGGTATTTACCCGTGATGGAGTAAAAAAGGATGCTCGCGCTAAAGCCATTGAGGAAGCACAGTTAGAGAAGGTGCGCAAGGATTTAGGCGATCAGCTCAAGATCCTTGAACAAGATACCTATCAGAGGGTTCGTCAGATGCTGCTGGGAAAGATAGCCGAATCAGGTCCAGGTGGCCTCAAAGCCGGTGATCAGATTACTGAACATTATCTAGATGAATTGAACCCGGAACAATGGCTTGCGATCCGCCTTCAGGACGAAGACCTTAATGTTCAGCTGGAGGCAATCGCGGAACGGTTAGCGCAGCAGCGCCAAGATATGGAACGCCGCTTTGAAGAAAAGAAGGCTAAGATCACCATGGGTGACGATCTGCCGCCGGGAGTGCTGAAGATGGTCAAAGTGTATTTGGCTGTCAAACGCCGGATCCAACCTGGTGATAAGATGGCCGGTCGCCATGGTAATAAAGGGGTGATCTCTCAGATTGTGCCGGTAGAGGATATGCCCTATTTAGAAGATGGAACACCGGTGGATATCGTTTTGAATCCCTTAGGAGTGCCATCGCGGATGAACGTCGGCCAGGTACTTGAGACGCATCTGGGTTGGGCAGCCAAAGGACTAGGTATCAAGATCGGCAAGCTACTAGAGGCTAAAGCCAAGATACAAGAGATCCGTGAGTTTCTCGACAAGGTATATAACCATAGTGGCCGCAAGGAGGAATTAGAAGCACTCAGCGATGAGGAGATCTTGGAATTGGCCCATAACCTTAAGGACGGAGTGCCGATGGCAACGCCTGTATTCGACGGAGCTACCGAAGAGGAAATTAAGGCTATGCTGAGGCTGGCGGAGTTGCCGGAAAGCGGCCAAACTAGGCTTTATGATGGCAGAACCGGTGAACCGTTCGATCGCGACGTGACTGTGGGCTATATGTACATGCTCAAGCTCAATCACCTCGTAGATGACAAGATGCATGCTCGTTCTACCGGACCTTATAGTTTAGTGACCCAGCAGCCTCTGGGAGGTAAGGCCCAATTCGGCGGTCAGCGCTTTGGAGAAATGGAAGTCTGGGCGCTAGAAGCCTATGGCGCCGCATACACCTTACAGGAAATGCTCACGGTCAAATCAGACGATGTGGTTGGTCGAACTAAGATGTATAAGAACATCGTAGATGGCGACTACCGGATGGAGGCCGGCATGCCTGAATCGTTTAAGGTACTAGTCAAGGAGATTCGCGCCTTGGCAATCAACATTGAGCTGGAGCAGGATTGAATCCGACGGTTCCAATCTTATCATCCAAGCGGGGGTTGTAGCTTTGAAAGATCTTATTAAGTTTTTGAAAAGGCAGAGTCAAGTAGAAGAGTTCGATGCGATCCGGATCGGCCTTGCTTCTCCGGAGATGATCCGGTCGTGGTCCTATGGCGAGGTCAAAAAACCGGAAACTATCAATTATCGGACTTTTAAGCCCGAGCGTGACGGTCTGTTCTGCGCTAAGATCTTTGGTCCAATCAACGACTATGAGTGCTTGTGCGGCAAGTATAAACGCCTCAAGCATCGGGGAGTGATCTGCGAAAAGTGCGGCGTTGAGGTGACCTTGTCTAAGGTTCGCCGCGAGCGTATGGGCCATATTGAGTTGGCCAGTCCAGTGGCGCATATTTGGTTTTTGAAGTCGCTGCCGTCTCGGATCGCCTTGATGCTCGATATGACCTTGCGGGAAGTCGAGCGGGTGTTATATTTCGAGTCCTTCGTGGTGACCGATCCCGGCATGACACCCTTAAGCCGCGGCCAGCTTCTCACGGACGAGGAGTATTTGGAAGCCGTTGAGCAATATGGCGATGACTTCGAGGCCAAGATGGGGGCTGAGGCGATCCGGGAGTTACTTAAGTCCATGGACTTAAAGGCCGAGGCGGCTAAGTTACGTGAAGAGATTAATGGATCTACTTCGGAAACTAAAGTCCGTAAACTCTCTAAGCGATTGAAGCTGATCGAAGCGTTTCTGAATTCCAATAACCGGCCAGAATGGATGATTTTGACTGTGTTGCCGGTTTTACCGCCGGACCTTAGGCCATTAGTGCCCTTAGATGGCGGACGTTTTGCTACCTCTGATCTCAACGACTTATATCGACGCGTCATCAATCGCAACAATCGTCTGCGGCGCCTGCTTGAGCTCAATGCGCCGGATATCATCGTGCGCAACGAACGCCGCATGCTGCAAGAGGCAGTGGATGCGCTCTTGGACAACGGTCGCCGCGGCCGTGCCATTACTGGTACGAATAAACGGCCGCTTAAATCTTTGGCGGACATGATTAAAGGCAAACAGGGGAGATTCCGCCAAAACCTGCTGGGCAAACGGGTAGACTACTCCGGCCGTTCGGTAATCGTGGTCGGTCCAACGCTTAGGCTGCATCAGTGTGGCTTGCCTAAAAAGATGGCGCTTGAATTATTCAAGCCGTTTATTTTCGGCAAGCTTCAGGCGCGTGGGATTGCTACGACCATTAAAGCCGCTAAACGGATGGTGGAACGCGAGGAGCCCCAAGTCTGGGATGTCTTAGATGAAGTGATCCGCGAGCATCCGGTCCTACTAAACCGGGCGCCAACCCTGCATCGGTTGGGGATTCAAGCGTTTGAGCCGGTGCTGATCGAAGGTAAAGCGATCCAGCTACACCCCTTAGTTTGCACCGCGTTCAATGCCGACTTCGATGGCGATCAGATGGCAGTGCATGTACCTTTGTCGCTAGAGGCGCAGATTGAGGCGCGGGCGCTGATGATGTCTTCTAACAATATCCTGTCGCCGGCCAATGGTGAGCCCATTATTCATCCGACGCAGGATATTGTATTGGGACTCTATTACATGAGCCGCGAGCGGATCAATGCCCGTGGAGAAGGGATGATATTTGCCGATGTAGCTGAAGTACAGCGTGCGCTGGATCACAAGGTGGTCGATCTGCATGCCAGGATCAAGTTGCGCATTGTGGAGAAAATTGTACAAGAGGACGGTAGCACTCTCGAGCAGCGCCGAATCGTAGAAACCACCGCAGGCCGGGCTCTGATCTGGGATATTGTGCCGGAAGGGTTGCCGTTTGACCTGATCAATCAAGACATGACCAAAAAGGCCATCTCCAATGTGATCAATGTCTGCTATCGCAACCTAGGGCTCAAGACTACCGTAGTGTTTGCTGACCAGCTCATGTATCTTGGCTTTTCCTATGCTACTCGCGCGGGGGTTTCGTTTGGGATTGAGGATATGGTGGTCCCCCCAGAGAAAGAAAAGATTATCCAGATGGCAGAGCAGGAAGTGATGGAGATTCAGCGTCAGTATGAACAAGGATTAGTGACTGACGGTGAGCGCTACAATAAAGTTGTGGATATCTGGTCGCATGCCAATGAGCAAGTGGCTAAGGCGATGATGAATGCGTTGGGTCAGGAAGAGGTAATCGATGCCCAGGGTAACCGAGTCAAGCAGAAGTCTTTCAACTCCATTTTCATGATGGCTGACTCTGGCGCCCGAGGTTCAGCGGCTCAGATTCGACAGCTGGCTGGGATGCGAGGTCTGATGGCAAAGCCGGATGGCTCTATTATCGAAACCCCGATCACTGCCAACTTCCGGGAAGGGTTAAACGTACTCCAATATTTCATCTCTACCCATGGAGCACGTAAGGGTCTGGCGGATACAGCGCTCAAAACTGCTAACTCCGGGTATCTAACTCGCCGGCTAGTGGATGTCGGCCAGGATTTAGTGGTGGTCGAGCATGATTGTGGTACCTCGAATGGGATCACGATGGCCCCGATCATTGAGGGTGGCGATGTAGTAGAACCTTTGGCCGAACGAGTGCTTGGTAGGGTAGCAGCTAAGGATATATTAGACCCTCGTACTCAAGAGGTCATCATACCGGCTGGCACATTGCTAGACGAGCGTTATGTGAAGTTGCTGGAACGCCATGGTATCGAGCAAATTCAAGTGCGCTCAGTGATCACTTGCGAAACGCGTTACGGAGTATGCGCCAAGTGCTATGGTCGAGATTTAGGGCGTGGGCATTTGGTCAGCGTCGGAGAGGCGGTTGGGGTGATTGCGGCTCAATCTATCGGTGAGCCAGGAACCCAATTGACCATGCGGACCTTCCATATCGGTGGTGCAGCGTCGCGTTCGGCAGCGATCAGCAGCATCGAAGTTAAGTCTTCTGGCACTATCCGCTTAACTAATCTGAAAACGGTGCGGAATAAAGAAGGAAAGTTGGTGGCTGTATCTCGTTCAGGGGAAGTTAGCGTGATAGATGAGTATGGGCGCGAACGCGAACGCTATAAGATTCCTTATGGAGCCGTCCTCAGCGTAGAAGACGGTTCTCAGGTTAAAATGGGCGATGTAGTTGCCAATTGGGATCCTCACACCCATCCCGTTATCACTGAGGTTAGCGGGATAGCCAAGTTAGAGAACTTCATCGAGGGCTTGACAGTGCGCGAGCAGTCGGATGAAGTGACGGGTTTGAGCTCGATGGTGGTCATCGATCCGAAGCTGCGCCCTGCCTCTGGTCGCGATTTGCGCCCGATGATCAAGCTGGTGGATGAAAATGGCAATGACGTGTATATCCCAAATACGGAGATTCCAGCTCAATACTTCCTACCTGGAGGGGCGATCGTCAATATCCGAGACGGTGATCGGGTAGCAGTGGGAGATACGCTGGCTCGAATTCCGCAGGAATCTACCAAAACTCGGGATATTACTGGTGGTTTACCCCGTGTAGCAGATCTGTTCGAGGCGCGCAAAACCAAGGATCCTGCGATCCTTGCCGAAGTGAGCGGAACAGTAAGCTTTGGCAAAGAGACCAAAGGTAAGCGTCGCCTGATTATCACCGACGATGAGGGTAATCAGCATGAAATCCTGATCCCGAAATGGCGCCATATCACTGTCTTCGAGGGCGAACGGGTAGAGCAGGGTGAGACCATCGCAGAAGGGGATCTGACCCCGCATGACATTCTTCGTCTGCGTGGCATTGAGGAGTTAACCGCTTACCTGGTAAAAGAGATCCAAGATGTTTATCGCCTACAGGGAGTCAAGATTAATGATAAGCACATCGAGGTGATCATCCGTCAGATGTTGCGCAAAGTTGAAATTACTGACCCAGGGGATACTCAGTACCTGGTGGGTGAAGAGGTAGAGCGTTCAAGGATCCTAGAGGAAAACGAAGCGCTTGAACGGCAAGGTAAGCGTCCAGCTATTTTCCAGCCTATACTGTTAGGGATCACGAAGGCCTCTTTGGCAACTGAATCCTTTATTTCCGCAGCTTCTTTCCAGGAAACTACGCGGGTGTTAACGGATGCGGCTGTACGGGGTCTACGTGATGATCTCCACGGCTTGAAAGAAAACGTCATCGTAGGGCGTTTGATTCCCGCTGGTACCGGCTTGGCCTATCATCGTGAGCGCAAGCGCAAGCGTGCTATGGCTCGGCCTCTAGAGGAGCGCGAGGTGACAGCCATTGATGCCGAAAAAGCGGAGGAAGCCTTAAAGAAGGCGCTTAATCCTTAAAAGGTATTTTCGATTGCTAAAAATTAGGCTGGCTGTCTTGTTGACAGTCAGCCTTTTCCAATCTAAAATTTTCAGCTTTCCAGCTAGAAAGCTGATGATTTCCTGGATTTTTGATCTGCTTAGGTTTTAAGCTAAAAAGCTTCTACGCCTTATATCTTTGTGGGCGCCGTTCAGAGCTTGGAGGAAGATTTTAAAGTATGGCCACGATTAACCAGTTGGTTAGAAAACCTCGGGTACGCAAGAAAGAAAAAAGCAATGTCCCTGCGTTGGATGCTTGTCCACAAAAACGTGGAGTTTGTACGCGGGTGTATACCACTACTCCTAAAAAGCCGAACTCTGCGCTGCGAAAGGTGGCCCGTGTACGATTGACGAACGGCGCTGAAGTAACCAGTTATATAGGTGGTGAGGGGCATAATCTGCAAGAGCACTCAGTAGTTCTGATCCGAGGTGGTCGTGTTAAGGACTTGCCTGGGGTGCGTTATCACGCAGTGCGTGGTGCACTTGATTGTGCGGGAGTAAATAACCGTAGGCAAGGCAGATCCAAGTATGGAGCCAAAAAACCTAAAAGCTGAAGGTAAGTAAGAATGAGAAGAAGGCCAGCAGAAAAACGGCAGATCATGCCTGATCCTCGGTTTGGCAGTGAAACCGTGGCCAAGTTCATTAACATGGTCATGGTTAATGGTAAAAAGTCTTTGGCTGAGCGAATTGTTTACGGCGCGTTAGATATAGTTCAAAGCAAAGGCTATGAGGATTTATTGGGTGTCCTGGGGAAAGCCCTAGAAAATGTGCAACCTTTGGTTGAAGTCAAGTCGCGCCGAGTGGGTGGCGCAACCTATCAGGTGCCGGTTGAAGTTCGTCCAGATCGACGACGCTCTCTGGCGATGCGCTGGATAATTGAAGCGGCGCGCAAACGCAGCGAGAAAACTATGCCCCAGCGCTTAGCAGGTGAGTTGCTGGATGCTATGGAAAACCGTGGCGCTGCGGTGAAAAAGCGCGAAGATACCCATAGGATGGCTGAAGCTAACAGAGCCTTCTCTCATTATCGCTGGTAATTTAAATTTCAGGATTTAAAGCTGTGGCACGCGCAACTCCGATCGAAAGATACCGCAATATCGGCATCATGGCGCACATCGATGCTGGTAAAACGACCACTACCGAGCGCATTCTGTTCTATACGGGTGTGTCTCACAAAATCGGTGAGGTACATGACGGCGCGGCGGTGATGGACTGGATGGAACAAGAGCAGGAGCGAGGCATTACCATTACGTCGGCTTGCACGACCTGTTTTTGGACCGGCATGGATCGTAGTTTCCCTGAGCATCGGATCAACATTATCGACACGCCAGGACATGTGGATTTTACCATTGAAGTCGAACGCTCGCTGCGGGTGCTAGATGGAGCGTGTGCGGTTTTCTGCGCGGTAGGTGGTGTTGAACCTCAATCTGAAACTGTCTGGAGGCAAGCTAATAAATATCGTGTTCCGCGCCTAGCCTTCGTCAATAAGATGGACCGTCAGGGAGCGAATTTTTTGCGCGTGGTCGATCAGATCCGTAGTCGGCTCGGCGCTAATCCTGTCCCGATTCAACTTCCCATCGGGGCAGAAGAGAATTTCAAGGGAGTGGTCGATCTTGTCAAGATGAAAGCCATCTATTGGGACGAAGAGACTCTAGGCAATCGCTTCGAGGAGCAAGATATTCCCGCGGACATGTTGGAGCAGTGCCGGGAGTGGCGGGAGAAGATGGTTGAGGTTGCTGCCGAGGCTAACGAAGAGTTGATGGAGAAATACCTCGAAAGCGGGGAGCTTACTACCGAGGAAATCAAGCGTGCGCTTAGAGCGCGAACCATTGCCGGCGAAATCGTGCCCGTTTTGTGTGGCTCTGCCTTCAAAAACAAAGGGGTGCAGGCGCTTTTGGATGCAGTCGTAGAGTATCTCCCTTCACCAGTGGATATTCCTTCAATTAAAGGTGTAGACGAGAAGGAAGAACAAGCCGAACGCCATGCTAGCGATGACGAGCCGTTTGCAGCTTTGGCGTTCAAAATTGCGACCGATCCTTTCGTGGGCACTTTGACCTTCCTGCGCGTATACTCTGGCGTGCTAAGTTCTGGAGACACGGTGTATAACCCGATCAAGCATAAGCGCGAACGAATCGGTCGCCTTGTGCAATTGCACGCTAATCACCGCAACGAGATTAAAGAAGTACGTGCAGGGGATATCGCTGCCGCAATCGGCTTAAAGGATGTCACTACAGGGGATACCTTATGTGATCCGCAGGCCATCATCACGCTGGAAAAGATGGAGTTTCCAGAACCGGTGATTTCGGTGGCGGTGGAGCCTAAGAGTAAAGCTGACCAGGAGAAGATGGGGATAGCGCTGCAGAAGCTTGCGCAGGAGGATCCTTCCTTCCGCGTCCATACTGATCCTGAGTCTGGTCAAACTATTATTTCCGGGATGGGGGAATTGCATCTTGAGATTATCGTCGATCGGATGAAGCGCGAATTCAACGTCGAGGCCAACGTAGGTGCACCCCAAGTAGCTTACCGCGAGACTATTCGTAAGTCGATAGAGCAAGAAGGTAAGTTTATACGCCAAAGCGGTGGCCGCGGGCAATACGGTCATGTCTGGCTACGCCTTGAGCCTAAGGAACGGGGTTCTGGCTACGAATTCGTCAATGCGATCGTTGGTGGCGTAGTACCGAAAGAGTATGTCCCCGCGGTCGACAAAGGCATCCAAGAGGCTTTGGAAAGCGGTGTATTAGCAGGCTATCCAGTAGTTGACGTCAAAGTGACTTTATTTGACGGTTCCTATCATGAAGTGGATTCCAGCGAAATGGCTTTTAAGATTGCAGCTTCTATGGCCTTTAAGGAAGGCGCGAGGAAAGCTGAACCGGTATTGCTCGAGCCGATTATGAAAGTTGAGGTAGTAACGCCAGAAGAATATATGGGTGACGTGGTCGGTGATATCAATCGCCGTCGCGGTATGGTGCATGGAATGGATGACACCCCGTCGGGCAAAGTCATTCGCTGTGAAGTTCCGTTGTCAGAGATGTTTGGTTATGCTACTGACCTGCGTTCGCTAACTCAAGGTCGAGCGACCTATACGATGCAGTTTGAAAAATATCAAGAAGCGCTGGCGAGTGTTGCCGAAGCAGTTGTCAAAAAAGCTTCCAGATAATTGCAAATCAGATTTTAAGTGAGGTGAAGTTGTGGCCAAGCAGAAGTTTGAGCGGACGAAGCCGCATGTGAATGTAGGGACGATTGG
>CAZJKH010000018.1:0-2459 GCA_964546735.1 uncultured Methylococcales bacterium
ATCCATCGAGCCAATACGCTCGTTTACCGCCAGTTGATCAGACGTTCCTTAAGGCATTGCATCAGAGCAATTAACCACGCATGTTCGACAGGCCCGCCGCGAAATGACTAAGATGCACTTCACGGTTTGCGGAACCGTAAGAAGTAGTTTTCCTTGAGCCGCTCAATCTTTACTTCCTCCACGAACCGGAATCCTGCAGATTCTATCTCGCTTTGGACCGTCTCTTTATCGGCTCGAACATGGTTCAAGACCCATTCGCGCGATTTACCGGGGATTCGCTCGAAATCTACTACAATTAGGCTGCCTCCTGGGCGCAGCGCCCGATACAAGGAGGCGAGGGTGGCTTGTGGGTATTCCAAGTGGTGATACGTATCGCAAATGAATGCTAGGTCCAGCGATTCAGGTGGAAGGCTTACGGAATCGATCGGACATAGGACGGCCGTTACATTGTCAAGTCCATCGGTACGGGAGCGCTGTACGATATGCTCAAGAAACTTTGGGGCGATGTCGACCGCATAGACCCAACCTGTCGGTCCAACCGTTTCAGCGAACAAACGCGTGAATAATCCGGTACCAGCACCGATATCCGCCACATGAAAGCCAGGGCGCACGGCCGTTGCCTTGAGGATATCTAGCCGGGCGGCGAATAACTCGCGGCTTTCCGCTTCGAAACGACCAACCCATTCCTCCAAATTGAGGTCTGTCCGGCGGAATTGCGAGTTGATGCCTTCGGGAACCGGCGCTCGCTGTCGGCGTAAAATATACTGCTTGGCTCGGGTCTCGAAAGCAGTGCTGCGCAGTCCCACTTGTTTCGCTTCTTCCAAAGCGCGATCAAGCTGCACCCCTTGATCCAATACCCGGTATGTTAACCACACGGCACCCACTCGATTGGCCGATCCACAATGCAGGAGGGTAGGGACTTTTTCTGATTGGCGCAATAAGGCACGCAGCCTATCAAGCACCGAGTCGGTCAGGTCATCAGCGCTACCCAATGGGAACTGGAGGAACTCGAGTCCCTGGGTGGCTGCGACGTGGTTTTCGTCCCAGGTGATCTCGTCGGGGGTCCGCAAACTAATCACGCGATGGATCCCTCGCTCGCGAAGCGCGGCGATATCCTCAGGACTCGGTTGGCCAGCTAAGAGCAACGAGCCACAACTATGAACGTTGGGCGTCTGACCAAGCGTTGCGTCCTGAACTGGCGGTGGTTCTGCTTGAGCAACGGCAAATACGCAGAGTCCGACGGCGAACCAAAGGCACAGCACGCAGCGCAATTTCATGACCCGCCTCCTCAAAAATATCGCCCCACAGCGTTGGACTTTGTCAACCAAATCGGTAGCCATCGCAAAACCAAGCTATACGTGTCGAGTGAGGTAACTACTGCGAGTTTCGCGCTGGCTGCCTTCAGCACGTGAGTCTTCGCAGCCAAGCGATGCAGCCACCATGCATTCCATTGTCAGCTTAACGTCGGTGCCCGCAAGACGACGTGATGGCAGGCCGAGTGTATAAATGCACAAGCACCGGAAAAAAGAGTGTGGACAGTTACTTGACATAACAAGCCCGCCGCAACAGGTGAGCAGCAGCTTAGCGATTCCCGGATAAAAGTCGGATCGCACCAGCGCGAACATCGCTTGACAACCGATTCTTTGATTCGCAGACTTTGAGAAGGGAAGCCGTTGGCGGCTTGGGCGCTTACGCGAGAGTGGCGGAATTGGCAGACGCGCTGGACTTAGGATCCAGTCCCGAAAGGGGTCCGGGTTCGACTCCCGGCTCTCGCACTGGTAGGGAAAACGGAAATGGGACTGACCACCAGAAAAGCCATACAAGCGCGTGCGGCACTGATAAATCCACTGAACGAGGCACTAAGGCGCAAAGGCGCAATGAAACAAGGAAGAAGGCCTGTTAACATAGATGGATATGGGCGCTTTGCGTGGCTTGACGCCTGGGCTCTGTAGATTTGTACAATGGGTGCCTGATCGTTATACACAGTTCTTCAGCAGTCGTTGTGCATTGAGCTGTCAGGGGCTTCGCGCACGAGCTTAGCACTACGTTGTAGATCCGCCTTTGTATGTGTGCGTCTTATCTGTCGGTAGGACGTGGCTGTACCGAGCTGTAAGTCACTAGGACTCGCCCTATCGCTTCAGAAGATGGAGGCGTTGACAGAGCCGCACAATCGTTCTGATTCCGGTCTATTCATGAGCCATATATCGCTTCCGAAGATGGACGCCTTAACCGAGCCGCGACCGTTTAGGGAGCGGCACTTTAGCAATAGGGCCATGTTCTTTTCGGGCCAAGGGCTTTGATCGGGGCGCGTGGCGAACCCGCTCCGACAGGGTCGTGTGTTCCCCGGGTGCACCAAGTTCGCGGCGCCACGGCTGGGGAATGCAGATTAACTTATGCTTTAGGCTTACTTAAGGAACGTCTGATCAACTGGCGGTAAACGAGCGTATTGGCTCGATGGA
>CAZJKH010000019.1:0-2083 GCA_964546735.1 uncultured Methylococcales bacterium
GGAACTTACCCGACAAGGAATTTCGCTACCTTAGGACCGTTATAGTTACGGCCGACATTCACGGGGACTTGGCCGCCGAGCTTCGCCGGACTTGCGCCCGGCTAACCCTGCGGTTTAATCTTTCCGCATTGGTCACGTGTCACTCCCTATACGTCGTCTTCACGACTTGGCAGAGAGCTGTGTTTTTGTTAAACAGTCGCTAAGCGCATTTCACTGCGGCTCCAATTCCAACATTGCTGCCGGAACTGGAGCACCCCTTCTCCCGAAGTTACGGGGCTAATTTGCCGAGTTCCTTAGAGAGGTTTCTCTCGCGCGCCTGGGTGCAATTACACCCACCCACCTGTGTCGGTTTCTGGTACGGGTTGCCGAGGGAACAACAGGAGACTTTTCTTGGCACTCCCAAGATCGGTACGCTTTGGCCGAAGCCTCTGCTCGACATTCAGTTGCCTAGCCGATCTTTGAAGAATGCGTCATCCCCTGCCTTAACCGCGACAAGCGCAGGAATATTTACCTGCTGTGCATCCGCTACGCCTTACGGCCTCGCGTTAGCTCCCGGCTAACCCTGGGCGGACGAACCTTGCCCAGGAAACCTTGGGTTTACGGCGGCCGGGATTCTCACCCGGCTTATCGCTACTCGTGTCTGCATTCTCACTGGCCGGCGCTCCACGTTCGGTTACCCTTGCGCTTCGCCGCGCCGGTCACGCTCTCCTACCATTCCCGGAAAGAAATTTCCGGCAATCCATAGCTTCGGTATGCAGTTTGATCGCCAATCATTTTCGGCGCAACACCGCTCGATGAGTCAGCTATTACGCACTGTTTAAATGATGGCTGCCTCTAAGCCAACATCCTCACTGTCTAAGCAGTGTTACATCCTTTCCACTTAACTGCATTTTGGCACCTTAGCTGATGGTCTGGGCTGTTACCCTCTCGGCAATGAACCTTATCGCCCACTGCCTGACTGCTGCAATCCGGCTCGACGGTATTCGGAGTTTGATTGGTTTTGGTGGCCTGGTGGGGCCCCTAAGCCATTCAGTGCTCTACCCCCGTCGGCCAAAGTTGCAACGCTCGCCCTCAAGCGATTTCGGGGAGAACCAGCTATCACGGGGTTTGATTAGTCTTTCGCTCCTACCCTCAGGTCATCTCAGGATTTTTCAACATCCACGAGTTCGGTCCTCCACTGCGTGTTACCGCAGTTTCAACCTGCTCAAGGGTAGATCACCTCCGCTTCGGGTCTATTGCCAGCGACTGACGCGCATTTGGCACTCGGTTTCCCTTCGCCTTCGCCCCATGAGGGCTTAGGCTTGCCACTGACAATAACTCGCAGACTCATTATGCAAAAGGCACGCAGTCACCCTCTTTTGGAGGGCTCCTACACCTTGTAGGCTTATGGTTTCAGAGACTTTTCACTCCGCTTTGCGCGGTGCTTTTCACCTTTCCCTCACGGTACTAGTGCACTATCGGTCGCCAAGGAGTATTTAGCCTTATCCGGTGGTCCGGACGGATTCACACAGAGCTCCACGTACTCCGTGCTACTTGGGGATCCCTTCGGATGGGATCGAGGTTTCGACTACGCGGCTCTCACGCTCTATGGCCCAGCTTTCCAGAAGGTTCGTCTACCTCTTTCCCGATCGTAATGAAGGCCCCTCTACCCCAGAGAGACAAGTCTCCCTGGTTTAGGCTGTTCCGCTTTCGCTCGCCACTACTTACGGAATCACATTCGTTCTCTTTTCCTGCGCTTACTGAGATGTTTCACTTCAGCGCGTTTGCCTCGCCGGACTATGCATTCCTCCGGCGATGCCCGGACGTGAATCCGGACGGGTTGCCCCATTCGGAGATCCACGGTTGATAACGCCTGCTTGCGGCTCACCGTGGCTTATCGCAGCTTGCTACGTCCTTCGTCGCCTCTTGGCGCCAAGGCATCCACCATAAGCCCTTAGTAGCTTGATGATTACCTATGCGCAGTTTTCAAAGAGCACACCTCCGGTGCGGACATTTTTCTGACCCGCACCGGGCGAAAAGCTTTTCTTTGATGGTGGGCGTGACTGGACTCGAACCAGTGACCCTGCGCTTATCAAGCGCATGC